>DASXLX010000059.1:0-76955 GCA_036495935.1 Candidatus Aquirickettsiella sp. | reverse complement strand
TATTTGTTTCTCTAGTACCAAATTAACCGCATTTAATTTAAATTCTTTATCATATTTTCTAGACATACTATACCTGCTTGCTTAGTAACTTAAGTTTACCTCGCTTCTCTGTGTCCGAAAAATCATAGCAAGATCAGTTTTGCCTTTTCTAAGTTGACGCGAAACTCCTGTTAAATTCATTCGAGTCGATTTTATTTAGGTCAAAACCACATCCAGCTTGAGTAGAATCCATTTCATTTTGCAATCTTGCATCATATTGACACCAATCAGTGGTATAAGCAGATAACTTAGGTTTTGTTTCAGATTTTTCGTAAATATTGTAACCAGCTTTTGCGACACGCGCTGAAGTATACGAAAGATGGTACCCGATCCATCTACTTTATAACCTACTTGCTGATAGGTGGCTTCTGTTTTAGGATCCTTGCAGATTAATTCGCTGCAATCTTCAGTACTATCACAACTTGTTGGATTTTCTAACGCTATTTCTTCGCTCGTTGCTGGGCGATCGATACACCAAGGATTTTGGTTCGGGTTTTGGGCATACCATAAAAATCGCAATAGTTTGTTATCTTGTTTTGCCCATAAGGTTTTCCAAGCTAAAAACCACTTCAACTTGATCCTTAAAATGGATGCTTTGCTGTTGGTAAGTTTGTGATGGGGTGCTTGTAGATGCGTTTTCAGCACGTAGAAACATAACTGGTAATGGCGATTGGTCATTATCTCCTTGATATTGAATGCTATAAATGGGTCCCAGTTTAACTTTAAACCCCTCCGCTAAGGACGTAGCTAGTAAGACTGCATTTTGAATGGCTTTTTTACGTACTTGATCACGATAGTTACTAGGTTTTGCTACGCCTAATTTTATCGCTTGAATCTCATTTAAACCTAACTTGAGGGCTCCATCCAATAGTTGATTAAGTTTCCCGATCTCACGCACAGTAACTTGAACCTGACGTACTGCCCGAAATCCTTTTAGTTCGGATGAACCATTCTGATAATCATATTCTGCTTGTGTACTTAAATTGGCTGCATTAATATCTTTTTGTTCAATCCCATTTTTACGCAAAAAATCAAAATATTGCATGACACGTTTATCAACCTTCTGCTTGGCATCAACTGCACGTTTAGATGTGTAGTTTACTTCAATTGTTATCGTTGCAATATCTGGAGTTGCATCAATACTGGCAGTGCCTATCGTACTTAGATGTGGAGCAGCTGGGAGCTCGCCAGCATGGGTCAAAGACAAAACAGATGTTGTTAATCCTATGCTGACTGCTAAAAAAATCAGAGTCTTTAATTTCATTGCGCCTCCAATAGCGGAAAGTACTTTTTTAAAATTTGCTTTAGAAATTCTAACAAAGGAAATAATAGCAATGAAGTCTTTAAGTTAATTGGCGGATGATCAACGTTTGTATGCAGAATGCAAAGTTCCTTTATTCACGAATTTCAAGCAGACATCAAAGCAACAAAAGGGAAATTAAAAAATCAAAACTTAAACTTCATCATCTATTTTCTCCTCAAAAGACAAGTGGTTTTTTTTAAACAAAAAAAGATCATAGCCAAACTGTAAATTTTTCTGATCTGCGCACATAACCCTACAAGACAAACTACTAAGGGAGCGTAGTGGATCCAGCTAAACCATTGTAGTCAAAGTTCATGGTGCAGGAATACCGAGAGGGATCACCCATAGGTACATTTACGCCATTATGTGAGATAGGTGCTGTTACATATTGGCAGATCACATTGATTCCTTGTAAATACTGTTTGCTCATTCCTGCATCAGAATGTACTTTAGGACCCTTCAGATAAGCAAATAATTTTTTAGCTTCCACACCTTGTATAGCAACATTCATTACATTAGGGAGTGCTAAGCAATTATGAAACATGCCTATCAGCAATAAGAATGAAGCTGACATATGGATCATTCTAACTTTGCTTTTTGCTTGCATAATGTTCCTCAAATGAGAAATTTTAAAAATAGTCGACAATTCTTAAAATTTCCAGTTAATATTAAAGTGGATTTAAAAGCTTTAATGGTAGCCATGCGTGAATTTTTAAAGCCAATGATTAGCTTGGGAGTAGCCACTTTTTAAAGCTAATACCGGTGCACGCTGGTTGCATCAAATGAACACAATTCAGGACATACTGACGAATAAAATCTCCTTGTGGATCAAAACGTTCGCTTTGTCATAACGGATTAAAGATTCGAAAATAAGGTACAGGTGATGTTTTTTCCAAAAATTGGGACAATATGTAAACACCAATAATATCTCTTCATATTGCCGTGTAGCATGATACGCTATATTATCGTGCAAGCGTAGATATTCACGAAACCAAACTAGACTTTCATGATATTTCCTATTAATTGAGAATTTTTATCAATTTATATTCTTGGAAATATTGCTTAAATATCAATTTGTAAGTCAGTAAATTAATGTTATAGTGTATTATATAATTTTGAATAAATAGATTATGCCTACAAATACCGATATTAAAATAGATATATCTTTGTCTTATAAAAAATACAAATTAACAGATAACCAAATTTTTTTTATAATAAATATAGATAGCAAGAAATATTCTAACTTTCATTATCAAATCGTATCAATTATAAATAACAATCGAGAGATAAATTTAAAAAATTTAGAAGAAAAGCTAAGAGATTCAATTTCTATCATTAAAACAGCTGAAAACCAAATTTTTAATGGTAAATTTGGTTTTTTATCTTTTTTAACTACTTCGCTTAAATTTGACGAAAAATCCACTAAGCTTGTTGAGCTTAAGCATAATAAAGAACATTATTTTAAGCTTAATGAAGAATGTTCTAAAGTAATTCAAGATTTTGATAAAAATTCATCGACTTTATTTATTACAGATAGTCTTCAAAATAAGCGTAAAAAATTTTATCTGGGTTACGAATTACCTAAGGATCTCGAAAAAAATACGCCATTATGCAGCATTTCAATCTTATCTGGCGAGAAATTAACAGAGAAAATCTATTTATTTCCTACAAAATCATCCTTAGATGATGTAAGGAATCTTTTAAATAGCGCCTCGGTTAATTTAGATAAACTAAAAAATTTAAATATCCCTTATGTTAGAAATATTGCTCTCTATAGTAAAAATGAATTATATAATTACGATATTCAATTCCGAATCAATCTTCAGACTATTATTTCAGAAGAAATAATTCGACTTGAGCAAGACACAAGAGAGTCTGCCAAGAAAAAAATTGAAGCATTTATAGCAATTTCTAGAAAAATCAGTGAAAAAAACAGCTTGAAACAAATAAGAAATTTTTTAGATAAAGAGGACAGCGATAGTGTAAAAAAAATCCTTTCAGAACATAGAGATCGCTTGAGTTTTTTTATTAATACTTTCTTTAAATTTAAAACTCATTCAGAGCGTACTATCGAAGATTTAAGAAAAATGCTTCCAAAGCAACAACAATCCTCTGAAGAGAACTTTTCACATCAGTCACGATAAATTATTTAACCATCTATTAGATTTTAAAAAACCCTATTAAAAATCCTTGCAAATCACCAACTAATTTTTATTAATTAATTTTTCTTTACCAATTAAACCTAAGAAGCTACACTTTTTAATAAGGAGCTGTGAATTTTGATCTTCTCACATAAGTAAAGCTTTATGAATAACTATAAATTACTTATTCTTGATTTTGATGGCACACTTTGCGCTACACACGATGCCATACTTTTCTGCATTAAGCGTACATATGAAACATTACATATGACGATACCAAATCATGATTTCATCGATGAAACCATCCGTGCAGGCTTAGGCATGGAAAAAAGCTTAGAGATTCTTAGCCCCGATCTTACCCAGCAACAAATCCATCACTTATTAAGTACATACGAAGCCATTTATTTAGCTGAAGGTGAAGAAAAAAGTGCGCCATTTCCTAAAGCCGCCGAAGTATTAGCAAAACTTTTTGCAACGGGTTACATTCTAATTGTGGTCAGCAACAAAGCAGTTGCTGCAGTGAACACGGCATTAGAACGTTTTCAGTTAAAACAATATATTGCGATGGTCATAGGCGACACTAAAACACTGAGAAAAAAACCCGATCCTATGGCTTATATCGATTTTATTAAACCCAAATATAATGATATAAGCCCGAAACAGATCTTAATGATAGGCGATACACCAGCTGATTTACTATTTGCGCAAAATATTAGAGCAGACTCGTGTTGGGCGGAATATGGATATGGAGATGAGAAAGCTTGTCTAACACTACATCCAACGTATACGATTAAACAATTAGCTGATATTTTGGCTATTTTATTTTAAACTTAATGCGCGCTTGTTAAGAAATATTGTAACTTTTTTTCTATTGCTGTTAATCGATCATCAATGTTGGAAAAATAATTTTGCACGGTTTCAACCAGCAACATAGTTTTCATATCCGGTTCGATGTTAACTTTATCATCAATATCTTTGTTGCCAAAATTGGTCTTACGTAAGGTTTCGGGAATCAAATACACTTCAAAACTACGTTGTTTTTTATCCGTCAAACCTATGGTTAAACTGGAACCATCTACTGCTATATAAGCTTTTGGCTTGATAAAGGCAAAACACGTTTCAGAAGTTTGAATAGATAAACATACATTCTCACCATTGATTTTTTTATCGATTATCGTCCCTGTCTCAAAAATATGGCCGCTCAGTTCATGTCCTCCTATTTCATCTCCAAAACCTATGCTTCTTTCCACACTGACTTTTCTTCCAATAAAAAGTTTATTCAAAGTGGTTTTAGCTAAAGTTTCTTGCATCGCATCAAAGCTGACTTCATATCCACGTATCGCAACTACGGTTTGACAAACACCATCAATAGAGACACTAGAACCTATTTTTAAATCTTTTGCCAACTCTTCATTTAAAGCGGCACTATAATGGAATAATCCAGGTCGCTTGATAAGTGATTTAACAACAAATAAACCTTGTGTAATTCCAGAGTACATAAAAAAATCAACTTAAATCAATAAATTTTCAATTAATTGCATTTGCTTTAACACAGAACCTTTATTCTCTGCCACAAACTTTTTAGCTTCATGAGACATTTGCAGGCGTCGCTCTGGATCAGATAATAAAGCAATAACTTGCTCTGCCAACTCTTTAGCATTAGTCACCTGAATTTCCACATGTCGCTGTTTTAGCTGTTCAGTAATCGTTGCAAAATTAAAAGTATAAGGGCCAGTTAATATAGGTAAGCCAATGGCAGCAGGTTCAAGAGGGTTTTGTCCGCCCTTTTCCACTAAACTTCCACCTACAAAAACAAGATCGGCTGCTGCATAAAAAATAAGTAATTCTCCCATGGTATCGCCGATAAAAATATCGGCATCAATCATCTTAGACTGATTCTGATCACTGCGTTTGATAATCTTATAAGTTTGGCTATTATATAGCTGTTCTAATTGAGGAACACGATCCACATGTCGTGGTATAGAAACTAATAGTAAATCAGGATAAAAACGACGCGCTTCGGTAAAAGCTTGAAGAATAAGCTCCTCCTCACCAGGATGAGTGCTGGCAGCAATCCAAACTGGCCGGTTTTCTCCCCAGATTTTCCGCCAGTGCTGGGCCTGTTCAGTCAGGTGTAGGGGAAGGATCACATCAAATTTAAGACTCCCCGTAACCCGCATCTTTTCAGCTGGAAAACCTAAAGCGATAAAGCGATCGGCATCTGCTTGAAACTGTGCAGCGATGGCATTGATGCTGTTTAACATCTTACGCATGAGCGGTAAAATACGTCGATAGGATTTAGCGGAACGCTCAGATAATCGAGCATTGACAAGGACTACAGGCACTTGGTACAACTGGCAGCTTACTAGAAGGTTAGGCCAAAGTTCTGTTTCTATCAAAATCAGCAATTTTGGTTGCAGGGCCTTAAAGAATCTCCTTAAGACCAGGGGTAAATCATAAGGAAAATAAAGTTGCGTGACGCTATCGCCTAATTCAGCGCGGATACGTTCAGCCCCAGTTTTAGTTTCATTAGTCACAGTAATAGGAGTGACTGGATAACGTTGCTGTAAAAGCTTGATTAGTGGTATTGCAGCCATGGATTCACCTACTGAAACGGCATGTACCCAAATCCCACCTGGTAAGAAAGGACGTAAACCGAACCCTAGGCGTTCATGCCAAAATTGCAAACCATTGGGAATTGGACGATTTTTTATCCATAAACGCAATAAAATAAATGGCAACAATAAATAAAAAATTATTGTATATAAGAATCGCATGACTTAATAAAATTATAATTAAATATTCTCACGGCGAGCTTATCGTTTATTCAACTTTAAGACAAGATAATATCCTGTTAATCTTGTACGCAAAATTTTATGAATTTAGGTTTTAGCATGAATATATGGGGCAAACTCATTGGCGGGTTTTTTGGTTTCCTTCTTGGAGGACCATTTGGGCTTATATTGGGCGTCATTATTGGGCATCTCTTTGATCGTGGCCTTAATCAAAACCAGGGTTGGACTTTCTCTTCTGTCAATCCAAGCGTAGCACAACAAGTTTTTTTTGATAGCACGTTCTTAGTGATGGGGCATATCGCAAAATTAGATGGCCGAGTTTCGGAGGCAGAAATTCAAGCTGCCAGGGCCATAATGAGCCGCCTAGGTCTTACTGAAACCATGCGCCAAAAGGCTATCAACCTTTTTAATCAGGGTAAACAAGCTTCTTTTAATTTAGAAGAAACCTTAAAAAAACTGGTCCAAGCTTGCCATCGCAATAAGGTCTTACTTAAGCTTTTCGTAGAAATACAAATGCAAACCGCCTTGGCTGAAGGTCATCTCACAGCGGATAAGCAAAGAGTATTGCAGAAAATCTGTCAATATTTAGGTTTTGCGCCACTCAATTTCAGCTTTTTTGAACATCTATTTAATTTTGAGCAAGCTTTCCGCCAGCAATCTTCTGGTCAGAGGCAACAAGGCTATTATCAATCCTCACATTCTTCTCATCAGCTGAATCTAAGAGACGCCTATGCTATCTTAGGTATCTCTGAACAAGCATCACCGGCCGAAATTAAAAAAGCCTATCGAAAACAAATGAGTCAACATCATCCTGATAAATTATTAGCTAAGGGTTTACCTGAAGAAATGATAAAAATAGCGACTGAGAAAACGCAAAATATCAAGGCTGCTTACGATCGTATCTGTGCTGCTAAGGGGATATAATGCGCGATTTAACTATTTCCGCCTCTATTTTATCTGCAGATATGGGGTGCTTAGTAAAGGAATCGGTTGCGGTATTGCAAGCAGGTGCAAATAGTTTGCATATCGATGTTATGGATAATCATTTTGTACCCAATTTAACCTTCGGTCCATTAGTTTGTAGCGCTTTACGCAAACATCTCCCTCAGGCTTTTCTAGATGTGCATTTAATGGTAAATCCGGTCGATCATTTAATTAACGCTTTTGCTGCAGCCGGTGCTAATCAAATTATTTTTCATCCTGAAGCCAGTACCGATATCGTCAAAAACTTGAAACAAATTTGTCGCTTAGGTTGTAAAGCTGGTTTAGCTATTAATCCACAAACATCATTAAATTGTTTAGATGATAAATGGGAAAATTTAGATTCGATATTAATGATGTCTGTTAATCCTGGCTTCGCTGAACAACATTTTATTCCAGAAGTTTTAAACAAAATTTCATCTGCCAAACAATTAATTTCAACTCACAAACCTACTATTCGTTTAGGTGTGGATGGAGGGATTAAAAAAAATAATATTGCTGAAATCGCCAAAGCCGGTGCAGATACTTTTATTTTAGGCTCTGGTATTTTTAATACTGAAAATTATATCTTCACCTTAACTGAACTACGATCAGAATTGAATTTATAAGGAAAAATAATATGCGTTACTTCTTAGCCTCTTGTGTACTCTTTTTTTTGTTAAGTGCTTGTGCTAGTACAGCAAACTATCAAAAGCAAATCGATAAATGGCAAGGGAAAAATATTCAAAACCTTATGTCCAAATGGGGTGAGCCTGATGCAGGAGTCCAATTACCAAATGGTCATAAAATCTATCAGTACACCCAAAAAACAATGTATTCTATCCCTGATCCTAAACGCTCTCCTTTGCGTACCAATAATGGAAACCTTTTCTCTAGCTATGATGAGCCTTGGAATACGCACCAAACGATCGTTCGCTCTTGTCGAACTTCATTTGAAACAACCCCTGACGGCCGTATTATCCATATAAGTTTTAAAGGAGATAATTGTGTCTCAAGCAATTTTCTCCCTTAAAACTCTCGGCTAAGATCGAACCAGGGAGCTAAAAAAAATAAATGAACATTAGGAAAAAAAGAAAGCTGACTCCTCAAAAAGAAGACTCCATAATCCTTCAATGGCTATTTTATTTTGCTTTTTTTTGTTTTGCTTCACCTGGTTTGACAGCAGAATTGACTATGGCACAACAACTAGGTTGGATACCTAGTAAACTAGGTATTTGCAAAGGGCAATACTTAGATCCCTTACAAGCTTATGCGAAAACACCTTTAAGTAAAGTCCAGCAAGCTCTTACGCATATTGATGCTGCACAATCCCATTTTTCATTTGAAGGAACTTCTACTTTAAGTGGGAATGTTATTATCACGCAACCAGGCCGTTTGTTATATGCCGATCAAGTTTATTTTTATCGTGATCCAAAAACAGGGAAGATTACGAATATGGATCTACTCGGTGAAATTAAACTTCAAGAACCTAATCTTTTAATCAAAGCTAAAAAAGCCCATTTAAATTTAAATAACCAAAGTGGTTATCTTACTGATATTATTTATCGAATTTTATTAAGAAATACCACTATATTAATGGGCACCAACGAAGGTATGCCGATTAATGCTTGGGGTTCGGCAAGTAGCGTGGAGCAAACCTCTCCAGGATTAATAATCTTACATAATAGTACTTATTCAACTTGTTCGCCCATCAATCCAACTTGGAAACTGTCTGCTAAAAAAATAATATTGAATCGTGATTCTGGTCGCGGCAAAGCTTATAATACCTGGTTGGATTTTCGCGGGACGCCTATTTTATATAGTCCCTATCTTGCTTTTCCAATTGATGACAGACGTGAATCTGGCTTCTTATTTCCAAATTTTGGAACTTCTTCGCAATCAGGGATAGGTGTTGGTTTCCCTTATTATTGGAATATGGCAAGTAATTATGACTTTTTATTTACACCCACTGTTTTAAGCAAGCGAGGAGTACAATTAGCCGGTCAATTTCGTTATCTGACTCATAATAGTCGCGGGAATATCATTGCCAATTATCTTCCCTATGACCGAGCTGCGGCTCGGCTTGCTGACCAGATTCCGTTACTTTATCCCAACACCAACCCACTGATTTATCCAAGTACCGCTAGAAAGTCTTTTACATGGCAAGAGCAACGTCTATGGGCGCCCCGTTGGACAAGTACGGTAAACTTTAATTGGGTCGGGGATGATTATTATTTAGAGGACTTTAACCAGCCACCGAGTATCGCTATTAATCAACTTGCACAACAGGCACAATTAAACTATACCGGCGATATTTGGAATTTTACGACGAGTATTAACCGTTATCAAACGTTACACCCTTTAAATCAATCGCCCGTTAACAACCCTTATAATAGTTTACCTGAGATCGATTTAAATAGTATCACGCAAAATTTTCATGGGTTTAATGTTCAAATTAGCAATCAACTTACTTATTTTCAACGTTTAAATGATCCAGGTGAGTTAGTTAAACCGCCGCAAGCACTCCGTCTTAATCTTTTTCCTTCCATCAGTTATCCAATGCGAAGTAAAGACGCTTATCTTATTCCACGCGTGCAATTGAGTCTGACTCACTATAATATAATAGATCAAGTTGCAGGCTATAAAAGCGAAATCCAACGCACAACGCCTCTATTTAGTGTAGATAGTGGTTTGTATTTTGATCGCAAGACTCATTGGGGCGAACATTCTTATTTACAAACATTAGAACCTCGTCTTTTTTATCTAAATGTTCCTTATCGTGATCAAAATAATATTCCTATTTTTGATAGTGCACTTATTCCATTTAGTTATGACAGCCTTTTCATGACAAATCGTTTCAGTGGTTATGATCGTATCGGAGATGCTAACCAAATTAGTTATGCACTTACTACTCGATTATTGGATCAATACACGGGAGAAGAAAAACTAAGAGCCAGTATCGGTCAAATATATTATTTTAAAGACAGGCGCGTTTTTTTATGTAGTCCCTTAGAAAGACAATTAAGCGTACCTGGAACTTTATGTGCTAACCCTATTGCAGTTCCAGGCTCCACTTCACCTACCGAAAAATTTTCTCCTATTGCAGGTCAGATCAATTACAATGTCAATCCACAATGGAGCACTACCGCCAATATTGCCTGGGATCCAACCAGTCATGACATTATTAATGCTGCCGCTAACGTACAGTATCATCCTCGTCCTAATCAGTTATTTAATATTAATTATGGGCGTATCCGTTATGGCGATTTGTTTGTCACTACACCTCCAACACCCCCGAATAGTCATCAAAATGATTTTAATCGATTAGGCTTTTCTTTCTCAACACCACTTAAACGTCAATGGAGTACGGTCGGCGGGTGGAACTATAATTTTAGTCATAAATATTCGCAAAGCTTTTTCTATGGATTACAATATGATAGTTGTTGTTGGGCATTTCGAATTGTCGCTGGCCGAACTTTTTTTGCCCTAAATCAAAATAGCAGTCCAATATTTAATAATGTTGTTTATTTCCAATTTCAGCTCAAAGGCTTGAGTACCGTAGGCATCAGTGATATAACCAGCTTTTTAACTAGTAATATCCCCGGCTATACTGATAATTTTCAGTCTAGTGCAACCCACTTTTAGTAACGAGCGATTATGGGCTTTCTTAAAAAAATTTTTCCATTCATTATATTATTCAGTAATTTATTTTTTCCTAAGTCTTTATATGCTATTGAAACCTTAGATCGTATCGCTGCAGTTGTTAACAACAGTGTCATCACGCAGCAACAGCTAAGCGAACATATTGAAATATCGCGTCAACAATCGTTAGCTGAAAACAAACCTATTCCAGATGCAGCGACTTTTCGCAAGCAAGTACTGAATGAAATGATAGATAATGAATTGCAACTGCAATTAGCCGCTACTGCAGGATTGAAAATTAACGAAGCTGCTTTAGATAAAACCATTATGAGCATCGCTCAACGCAATGGTTTTACGTTAGAGCAATTACGTCAGAAGTTGCAACAAGAAAATATACCCTATGCAAAATACCGACAACAAATCCGTCAACAACTTATTATTAGTCGGCTACAGCAAGATGAAGTCGCTGCAAAGATTACCGTTACGGATCAAGAAACCAAAGATATGTTAATGCATATGCCAAAATCAACTCCGCAAAAAGCAGCTTATCATGTTGAAGATTTGCTTATTCCATTTCCCTCCAAGCCATCGGCCGCTGAAATAGCTCGCATAAAAGCAAGTGCTTTATTTCTACTGCAACAAGCAAAAACTGGAACTTCCTTTCAAGAATTGATAGAAAAAGTTAAGCAATTTAATCCTCCATTAACCGGGGGGGATTTAGGTTGGCGCCCGCTTAATGATTTACCTGATATTTTTCAAACAGCTGTGCAAAAACTTAAACCTGGCGAAATAACTGACCCCATTCAAGCTGACAATGGCTTTCATCTCGTTCGTCTATTAGAAATGCGGGGCGATAATTCAACTCCCCATTATGTGACTTCCACACATTCTCGACATATTTTAATTAAAACCTCTCCCTTACTTAACAATCAGCAAGCAGAATTACGCCTTAAAGAAATTCGTGCAGACATTTTGCGCGGTGGTAGTTTTGCTGAGCTGGCAAAAAAATACTCTCAAGATCCAGGATCTGCTTATAAAGGTGGTGATCTAGGTTGGACTTTACCTGGTCTATTCGATCCTACTTTTGAAGCACAAATCAAAAAACTGGCTATCAATCAGATTAGTTTACCTTTTCAAACACAGTTTGGTTGGCATATCGTACAAGTATTAGGTAGAGCGCAAAAATTACAAACATCACAAAACGTTTCACGTGAGCAAGCTGCACAGTTAGTTTATCAACGTAAATTTCAACAAGCCTTAAAAAATTGGTTACATCAAATACGTAACCAATCTTATGTGAAAATTATGTAAATCGCTATAGTGTAATTATTGGTAACGCGGTGTAAGGTGAAATTGGCAGGTGAGGCCCCCCTTCTACAAGTGTATCCATAAATTCTTTGTATAATAGTTGTAAATAATAGGCTCAAAAAAGTCATGGAAATTTAACCTAATAAAAAATATTTACATAAATTTTTTTAATAAATTGTGAAGATTTTTTATTCTTAATTCAGGTATGGATTGCTCGAAATAAAAACGTAAGTGCGTGGGTCCATCCAGTTTATATAAGGTTGGATAGTTTTGAATTAACTGGATGATATCTTGGGGATTGATATTAGATTTTTCATTGAATTCGATGCGGCCTCCCTGAGGTCCGGACACAATCTTTTTAATGCCAATTTCGTTGGCAATTAATTTCAATTCGCTTAGTTGAAATAGATTTTTCAACGCTTGTGGTAATAAACCAAAGCGATCAATCATTTCGACTTGGAGCTGCTCTAATTCTTGTACATTCTTTGCATGAGCAATACGTTTATAGAGCACTAGACGCGTATGTACGTCCGGCAGATAGTTTTCTGGGATTAATGCGGAAATTTGTAAATCAATTTCTACTGCATGATTAGCTGGTTTTAGTGCAGGCTCTTTACCTGATTTTAGTGCAGCTACTGTTTGTTCGAGTAATTCCATATACAGTGAAAAACCTATGGATTGCATATTTCCACTTTGCTGTTCCCCTAAAACTTCACCTGCACCTCGAATTTCTAAATCATGCATGGCTAAAGTAAAGCCAGCGCCAAGATCTTCTAAAGAGGTAAAGGCTTCTAAACGTTTCATCGCATCGGCTGTCATCATTTCTTTAGGTGGTGTCATTAAATAAGCATAGGCTTGATGATGAGAACGACCTACACGACCACGTAATTGATGAAGTTGCGCTAAGCCAAATTTATCTGCACGATCAATGATAATGGTATTAGCAGAAGGAACATCAATTCCTGTTTCGATGATTGTTGTGCAAACCAATACATTAAAACGTTGATGATAAAAATCGGCCATCACACGCTCAAGTTGAGTTTCACGTAATTGACCATGTGCCACTTGAATGCGTGCTTCTGGGACTAATGCTTCTAATTCTCTGGCTATTTTTTCAATACTGTCGACTTGGTTATGTAAAAAATAAACTTGGCCTCCTCGAAGTAATTCCCGCAATATGGCTTCACGGATCAAACTGGTATTACGCATCTGTACAAAGGTTTTAATCGACAAACGTCGCGCTGGCGGCGTAGCAATAATTGATAACTCTCGCAAACCGGATAAAGCCATATTTAAAGTACGCGGGATAGGTGTTGCAGTTAAACTTAAAATATCTACTTCTGCGCGTAAGGCTTTTAAACGTTCTTTTTGTTGCACACCAAAACGATGTTCTTCATCGATGATCAATAAACCCAATCGCGGAAACTGTAATTCTTTGCTTAATAATTTGTGTGTGCCTATCAAAATATCAATTTTTCCCATCTGCAAACGTTCTAGAATTTTTTTCTGTAACGTAGCACTACGAAAACGTGAAATCATTTCGATCTGTACTGGCCATTCAGCAAAACGATCGCTAAAATTTTGATAGTGTTGTTGGGCTAATAATGTGGTCGGAACCAGTATGGCGACCTGCTTATTGGATTGCACCGCTAAAAATGCAGCACGCATCGCAACTTCTGTTTTGCCAAAACCGACATCACCGCAAATTAATCTATCCATAGTACGTTCTGAAGTCATATCATTGATAACTTGTTGAATAGCTTGCTCCTGATCCTGTGTTTCAGTAAAAGGAAATTGAGCAGTAAATGCTTGATAATCATGCTCTGGCAGATGAAAAGCATAACCCTTATGCGCAGCGCGATGGGCATAGATATCGAGTAATTCAGCAGCAACGTCGCGCATTTGTTCAGCAGCTTTACGTTTTGCTTTTTCCCATTGATCAGAACCTAATGGATGCAAAGGAGCATGCTCACTATCATTTCCACCGTACCGACTAATCAAATTAAGCGACGATACAGGAACATATAATTTTGCTTTAGCAGCATATTCTACTATCAAAAATTCATTTCCTTGACCATCTATTTTTAAATGTTGTAACCCTCGATAACGTCCTACACCATGATCAACATGCACGACTGAATTACCCTCGGCTAACTCCGCTAAATTTCGAATAATCGTACGAGCATCTAAACCTTTAGTTTTAATTTGCCGTTTTTGGATAATCTGATTACCAAATAATTGGGCTTCGCCAATTAATACCAAAGGCGGTTTTTCTAAATAAAATCCTTCTTCTAATGGGGCAATAATGATATAAATACGTTCAGAAGCATGCAGAAATTCTTGCCAAGTTTCGCAACGATGGACTTGAATAGAAAATTTATTGAGTAAATCAAACAATACTTCTCTGCGACCTGCGCTTTCCACGCAAAATAAAACACGAGCTTGTGGATCTTTTAGAAATTCATTTAAAAAGACACTTAAATGTTGTAAAGGGTATTCAAGCTTATGATCAACCGATAAATTAGGAAAGTTTTTAACGCGAGAATGATAAGTATCATCAGATGCTGCTGAAGCTTGTTGTAGCAAAATCCTCGGAAATTCTTTTAAACGCGTAAATAATGTATCCACGTCTAGATATAATTGTTTAGGCGCTAATATTGGTCGTTCTATATCATATCTAAGTTGTTCATAGCGCTCATTAACTTCCTTCCAAAAATTTTCTGCCGCTAATCGGACATTATTAACTTGCAAAATTAACGTTTTTTTTGGAAGGTAATCAATCAATAATTGTGTTTGTGGAAAAAATAACGGTAGATAATATTCTATTCCGGCTGGCGCGCGCCCTTCACTCACTGCTTCATATAGGGGGCAGTTTAAAGGATTACCGACAAAATTTTCGCGCCATTGTTGACGAAAAAAATTGATTGCAGATTCGGATAAAGGAAACTCACGTGCCGGAAGCAAATTTATTTTTTCTATTTTTTCTATAGAGCGCTGTGTATCAGGATCAAAATAGCGAATACTATCAATTTCATCATCAGCAAAGTCCACACGAAAAGGTAAATCGCTGCCCATAGGAAAAACATCTAAAATGGATCCCCGCAAAGCAAATTCACCACGCGTTAAAACTTGTGATACGCAATGGTAACCACCTAACTGTAAATTTTTTCTTATAACCTCGATAGATCTTTTTTCACCACTCGAAATATTCAGGCTGGTTGCTAGTATGTAACTAAGTGGAGCAATACGTTGCAATAAGGTGGTGATGGGAACCAACAATAAACCCTGCTTTATTTGATGTAATTGAGCCAAGGTCGAAAGTCGTTGCGAAATTATATCCTGATGCGGCGAGAAATGATCATAAGGTAACGTTTCCCAGTCAGGGAAATTCATGGTGGTTAAATGTGGTGAAAAAAACTTTAACGCAGCTTCTAGTCGATTTGCCATTAGATTATCTGGCGTAACCACTAAAATTGCGCCTTCATAGCTATTCGCTAGCTGGTTTAAAGCTAATGCAAGGCTATCTTGTTGTAGGCTGCTTAAACGTAAACACTGCCCTGCTATTGTGGGAATGGATAAATTTAAAAAGTCAGTAATAGGCATAAGTGCTTAGTTTATTTTACTTTTTTATAGAGACCAACAACAAGGAAATTGCTGCGGGTGTAATGCCAGGAATACGTGAAGCCTGGCCTAAAGTTAGTGGTTTATGTTGAATCAACTTTTCTTTCACTTCATTAGAAAGGCCTTTCACTACGTTATAGTCTAAATTCAGTGGTAGCGTAATATTTTCATATCGCGCTTGTCGTTGAATTTCCACTCTTTGTCGATCAATATATCCTTGATATTTAGCTTGAATTTCGATTTGCTCTGCAACCGCAAAATCGTCAACTCCTGGTCCTAAATCTTCGATTTTCATTAAACTCTTGTAATTTAACTCTGGTCGAGTCAATAATTCAGAAACTCGATAATCTCGCGTTAAAGCTTGTCCTAGATGAGCTTCTATAGCTGTACTTAAAGACGTATTAGGTTTAATTGAAAGTTGCTTTAAACGTTGTTGTTCTTGTTCTAAGGTGTAGCGCTTAGCATTGACACTTTGCCAACGAGCTTCATTGATGAGTCCTAATCGATACGCCGATTCACTTAAACGTAGATCCGCATTATCTTCACGCAATAGCAAACGATATTCAGCACGGCTAGTAAACATCCGATAAGGCTCGAGCGTACCCTGCGTAATCAGATCATCAATTAATACACCAATATAAGCCTCATCACGACGTGGACACCACGCTGATTTTTCTTGCGCTTTTAAAGCGGCATTTAAACCTGCAATAATTCCTTGTGCAGCCGCTTCCTCATACCCTGTTGTACCATTTATCTGTCCCGCAAGAAATAAATTTTCTAGCAATCTCGATTCTAAAGACGGAAAAAGATCGCGTGGATCAAAAAAATCATATTCGATTGCATAACCCGGACGTGTAATATGCGCTTGTTCTAAACCTTTAATACTATGAATCAGATCACACTGTATATCGAAAGGCAGGCTTGTTGAAATGCCATTAGGATAAACTTCATGAGTATTGAGTCCTTCAGGTTCAAGAAAAATCTGGTGGGATAATTTATCCGCAAAGCGCACTACTTTATCTTCAATAGAAGGACAATAACGAGGGCCTATTCCATCTATGACACCACTATAAATAGGCGAACGATCTAATCCTGAACGAATAATCGCATGAGTTTTTTCATTAGTATAAGTAATAAAACAACTTGTTTGTGTAGGATGTTGCTCTATCTTTCCTAAATACGAAAATACCGGCAAAGGATTATCACTGGGTTGCTCTAATAAAACTTCATAATTGATGCTACGGCCATCTAAACGCGGAGGTGTTCCAGTTTTTAAACGTTTAATCCGCAGCGGTAATTGACGCAACTTTTCAGCTAAGAAATTAGCCGCCGGATCCCCTGCACGTCCTCCTTGTGCTTGTTGCAGACCTATATGAATTTTTCCTGCTAAAAAAGTACCCGCAGTCAATACCACTGCTTTTGCATAGAAACGTAATCCCATTTGCGTTACCACACCTACAATACGATTAGACTGCAGGATTACATCATCGACACCTTGTTGAAAAATAAATAAATTAGCTTGATTTTCTAGAGTCTTACGAATTGCATGTTTATATAAACTACGATCCATTTGCGCTCTTGTTGCACGCACTGCCGGCCCTTTACTGGCATTCAATGTACGCCATTGTATTCCTGCCAGATCAGCAGCATGAGCCATGATGCCACCTAAAGCGTCAACCTCTTTTACTAAATGACTTTTTCCAATTCCTCCTATGGAGGGATTACAAGATAATTGCCCTAGAGTTTCAATATTATGTGTTAACAATAAAGTAGACGCGCCTAATCGCGCTGCTGCCAACGCCGCTTCTGTGCCAGCATGACCTCCGCCGACAATAATGACATCATATTCTGTTAAAAATGGCATAATTTTAAATTTTTATTAATTAACTATAGTTTTCTAACGAAAGTTAGGGCAATATATCGGTTTTTAATACCGTCTCTCAAGAGGAAATCCAATGATAAGATTACCTGTATTGACTGCCCTGGCTAGCTTACTCATCAGTTCAAACATACTGGCTGCACAGAGTACCTCTCCAGTTACGGTTAATCAACTCAAAACCACAGCTACTTTTCCAAAAATAGTCAGTAATTCCCCTGTTCTTAAGACTACCAAAGGTCAAATAAGCTATAGTATTGGTGCCGATTTAGCTGAAAATTTTAAAGAACAAGGCATCGATATCGATCCAGTTGCTTTAGGAAAAGGATTGGCTGATGGTTCTCACGGAAAAACATTATTAACCCAAGCACAAATGGCGGATATTTTGAAAAACTTTCAACAAGAATTGATTAACAAAAAACAAGCTGAATTTAAAGATATTAGTCTTAAAAATAAAAAACAAGGCGATTCTTTCTTAGCTGATAATAAAACAAAACCAGGCGTTATAACTACTAAAAGTGGAATTCAGTATAAAGTAATAAGTGCCGGCAATGGCGAAAGCCCAACAAACACTTCCATGGTTAAAGTTGAATATACCGGAAGTTATACTAATGGCACTGTTTTTGAGAAATCAAAAGAACCTGTAACTTTTCCTCTAAATAATGTGATTCCTGGTTGGATAGAAGTTCTAAAGATCATGAAACCAGGTGCAACCTATCAAGTCGTAATTCCACCTCAATTGGCTTATGGTGAGCATGGGGTTGATAAAGCGATTGGACCTAATCAAACACTCGTATTTACTATTCATCTTATTGAAGTAAAGAAAAGCGCATAAATTTAATCTAAATCCATCGTATTGATAAGAATTCAGCAAGCTGTTTGTACGATGGATTTAAAAAAATGAACCAACTTCGTCAGCTTGAATGTCCTTAAACTTAAGCTATACTGATTGAGATAAAAATTAACGGAAATAAATTTTTTAATCTGTTTCATATCTTCAAGGAGGAAAGCATTATGAATCCGGAAGAACTAAAAGGAAAATGGCAACAAATTAAGGGCAAACTACGGGAAAAATGGGGAAAATTGACCGATGATGATTGGGAACAGTTACATGGCGATAAAGAAAAATTAATTGGAAAAATTCAAGAACGATACGGTATTAGCAAGGAACAAGCTCAAAAAGATCTCCATGAGTTTTTTAATAAACATAAAGACCATCATTAAAATTTTAAATCTATAAATTCATTTTTAATCATCCCACATCAATTTATTGGGGTGGGATTGGTTAATCTTTGCTTGTTAAAAAACTAAACTTTTTTTAACTCATTTCTTTTAGCAACAAAATTGGCTAATTTAACATAATCACTAATAGTCAATTGTTCAGGTCGCAGTGTCGAATTAATTTTTAATTGTTCGAATTCATGTTCTTGTAAGTAATTAGCCAAATTGTTACGTAGCATTTTACGTCGATGATTAAATGCATTTCGAACTATTTGAGCAAAAAGGACGCAATCATTGGCTTTATAAGGTAATTCTCTATAAGGATTAAGCCGGATCACTGCCGAATCTACTTTTGGAGGTGGCTGGAAAGCACCTGATTTCACATTAAATAGTTTTTCTACCTGACAATAATACTGAATCATCACACTTAAACGACCGTAACTGGCTTGCCCTGGGTATGAAGTTATTCTATCGACTACTTCCTTCTGCAACATAAAATGCATATCTTGAATGATATTAGCTTGCTCAAGACAATGGAATAATAAAGGGGTCGAAATATTATAAGGAAGATTTCCCACTAAACGCCAAACTTGTTCAGTCTTATTCAGGGTATGAAAATCAATTTTTAAAATATCTCCTTGGTAAATAATTAATCCTCCTAGCACAGCACATTTTTTTTGTAATAGGGGAATGAGATCTTTATCTAGCTCTATTACAGTTAAGCTTTTAAGATACGGTAACAATCGCTCAGTTAGCGCCCCCAAACCCGGACCAATCTCAATCATATGATCGGTTTTTTGAGGTGCGATGGCTTGTACCATTTTATCGATAACAAAGCTTTCATGCAGAAAATGTTGACCGAAGCGTTTACGTGCCGGAATGGGTAACATTATTTATTTTCACGCTGCTTGTAAATCAATAATTAAAGCGGATAAAAATCGCGCCGCTTCGCCACCGGTAATAACCCGATGATCCACAGTTAAAGATAAAGGTAATTGCTTATGTACATTTATTTTTCCTTCCTCGATAACAACTTTCTCATTAATCCGTCCAACTGCTAAAATTGCAACCATAGGTGGAACAATGATAGGTGTTGCATAACGACCAGCAAAAACCCCTATATTGGATAATACAAAAGTGGCTCCTAATAAATCATCAGGTGAAATACTTCGACTTTTTACCTCTAGTTTAAACTTCTCGATTGCTTTTCTTAAATTAACAGCGCTTTCTTGAGCAACATTTTTTAAGACGGGAACAAATAAGCCTTCGGGAGCATCCATCGCTAAACCTAAATCAATCTGACTATGCTTACATAAAGCTAACGTTGATTCATCAAACCATGCATTAAGTCGTGGTTCACGCTGACAAGCAGACATAACCGCACGAATAAGGCGTAAGGTAATATCTGTTTTTTCTGGCCAAGCATGGATATCCGCATCATCAACCAAAGTAACTGGGACTATGGATAATTGTGTTTGTTTCATTGTGCTTGCCATTACACGGCGAACGCCGCGTAATGGTTCATAACCTGATGCAAGTGAAGATAAGGAATTTGGTATAGGTCCAGTTTCTTTGCTGGATTTTTGCTGTATCATTTTTTCGATATCAGCAGTGAGAATTTGTCCATCAGGACCTGTTCCTTTACAGTCGTTTAAGTTAATTTGGAATTTTTTTGCTAATGCTCGAATTGCCGGTGTAGCTTTAATTCTATTTTGATGCGGCGTTGATGCTTGCTTTTGTTGGATTCCTAGCGGAGATTCATCAATAATTCTATTCCCTAATTGTAAATTTCCAACGACAGTCGCTTGATCAATGTTTTTTTTAGTTGAAACTTCCTCTTCAATATCAATTAAAGCTTGTCCGGTTTTAATGATATCACCCGATTTACCATAAAGTTTAGTTATTTTACCGCTGAAAGGTGCAGGAATATCTACCAATGCTTTTGCGGTTTCCATAGCAACCATAGGCTGATCCACTTTAATAACATCATTTACCTGGACATACCATTCTCGAATTTCAGCATCTGGCAAGCCTTCACCTAAATCAGGTAAGTTAAATGTCGTCATGTAAACTCCAATGTTTGCTCAATCACATTGTAAATCCTAGTAACACTGGGTAAATATTGTTTTTCTAATTGCGCATAAGGAACCGTAACATCATATCCAGTAACACGCTGTAGTGGTGCTTGTAAAAACAGAAATGCCTTTTCACTTAATTGAGCTACAATTTCTGCGCCAACACCACAATAACGAGCTGCCTCATGAATAATGACGCATCGACCTGTTTTTTCTACGGAGCTTAAAAGCGTATTAATATCTAAAGGTTTAATCGTGGCAACATCAATTACTTCAGCATACCTTCCTTTTTCTTGTAACAATTTATCCGCTGCTAATAAAGTTTCATACAACATCGAACCCCAGCTAATCAAAGTGATATCGATACCTTCTCTTAAAATAAAACTTTGATCTAAAGGTAATGCGTCACCGGTATCTACTACTTTTTGCTTATTTAAACGATAAAGACGTGTGGGCTCTAAAAAAATAACGGGATCAGGATTACGGATCGAAGCCAGCAATAAACCATAAGCTCGAGCCGGTGATGAAGGAATCACCACACGTAAACCTGGGATATGTGCAAAAAGAGTTTCAGTGCTTTCAGAATGATGCTCAGGGGCATGAATTCCTGCTCCATATGGCATGCGAAACACTAAAGGACAATGTAAACGTCCACGAGTACGATTACGAAAACGCGCCGCATGATTGATAATTTGATCTAATGCTGGATAACTAAACCCCATAAATTGAAATTCAGCAACCGGTTTTAAGCCTTGTGTAGCCATACCGATCGTAAGGCCGGCTATCATAGATTCTGCTAACGGTGTATCTAATACTCGATCAGCACCAAATTTTTTGAATAATTCAGATGTTGCTCGGAATACCCCCCCATTAATACCAATATCTTCACCCAGTAAAATTACTTCTTCATCAACAGCCATTTCATAGGCTAATGCTTGCGTAATTGCTTCTATCAATGTTATTTCAGCCATTGCCAAGGTCCTTACTTAACATAAACATTGCTTCAGCTTCGATACGTTGTTCAATTAAATCATGAGGTAATTTTGCAAAATGATAATCAAATATGTCAGTCACTGCAGGTTTAGCTAAGGAAAGATATTCAGTCACAGCCATTTCTATCTTTTTTTCACAATCTTTTTTAAAATTTTCCTCTTCCTCATTCGACCAGCTTTTTTGATTAATTAAATAATTTTTCAAACGTCTTAAGGGTTCTTCTTGCCAGGCTTGTTGCAATTCTTCCTCACGACGATAGCGGCTCGCATCATCGGCAGTGGTATGATCACATAATCGGTAGCTTAAAGCTTCTATGAGACTAGGGCCATGCCCGTCACGTGCTTTGGCAATCGCTTTATCCATCACAAATTTCATGGCAATAACATCATTTCCATCAACCTGTTCTCCATGAATTCCTGCAGCAATGGCCTTTTGCGCTAAAGTTTGTGCATGAGATTGATGTTTACGAGGTACAGAAATTGCCCATTGATTATTATCAATAACAAACACAATCGGTAGTTGCCAAACGCCCGCGATATTTAAGGCTTCATAGAAATCACCTTCAGATGTAGCTCCATCACCGCAAGTTGATACAACCACCCTTGCTTGTTTACGAAGTTTAAAGACCGTCGCAACACCTGCTGCATGTAAAAGCTGTGTTGCAATCGGCACACAAATAGGAAAATCTAGGGGACACTCACTAAAATGATTGCCCCATTCATTCCCTTTCCAAAAGCTAAGAATCTCACTCATTTTTACACCACGCATTAGTTGCGCGGCATAATCACGATAGAAAGGACAAAAGACATCCTCTCTTTGCATACTCGCACCTATCCCAACAGAAATAGCTTCTTGTCCAAGTATAGAAGCATAAGTATTGAGCATACCCGTTCTTTGTAAAGCCACCGCTTTGTAATCAAAAAGACGCGTGAGCATCATTTGCTGATACAATTTTAATAATTCATGAACATTGTGCGCAAATACTGGCAAATCTTGTTGAGCTGCGCCCTTAGAATCCAGAAAACGAGTATACTCAATAGAGAATCTCGCAACCTCGCTCATATTAACCTCTTTTAAAAAGTGCTATCTGAATAATCTTTGCAATTGAATTTTTGTCAGCATTACCGCTGGATTCGCAATCCTCATGTATCTTAATTACACTCCGGTTGCTTCATTATCCAACATCTTGCCAAAAATCCCATGCTGTGAATATAGATTTTTATTAAATATTATTTAATCGTGATTCAGCCAAACTATCAGCAATTATACTAGGAGGTTTATTTTCCTCATGTGCACTCTTAAATATTTTTAAAAGTGTACTATAAATTGTTGATATATGTTGCACTACATGTTCTCGATTCAATCGATTTTGGTATTCAGCATAAGCATAAATCAAGCCCCCAGCATTAATTACAAAATCCGGAGCATATAAAATCCCTTTTTGATGCAATACTTCTGCATGTCGTGGTTCGGCTAATTGATTATTAGCTGAACCCGCCACAATCGCTGTATGCAATTGTGAAATTGATTCATCATTCAGAACAGCTCCTAAAGCGCACGGGGAAAAAACATCGCATTCCACTGCATAAATTTCCTCAGGTTCGACAATTTTAACCTGTAAATCTTTTATATATCGTTGCATTAGCTCGGTGTTATTGTCGCAAACCGTTAAACGAGCACCTTTTTTTTGCAATGCATTCGCTAAAGCAAAACCTACATGTCCCATACCTTGGATGGCAACGTGAACACCTTCTAAATGATCAAGATGCAATTTAAATTTAACCGCTGCTTCAATACCATATAACACACTTAAAGCAGTATAAGGTGCAGGATTACCTTTATGTTTAGAAGTAGTAACGACATAAGGCGTTTCAAGTGCAATGCTATCCATATCTTCGATCACCACGCCACTATCCATCGCAATAATATAACGCCCCTTAAATTCATTCACAAAACGTCCCAGCGCGCGAAAGTAAGCACTACGATCTGACAATTCTTTAGGGCGCATTAACACAGTTTTACCCCCGCCTAAAGGTAAATTAGCTAATGCTGCTTTGTAACTCATTCCTTGTGCTAAACGCAAAGCATCATGAATAGCATGATCGATCGAATCATATTCGATAAAACGACATCCGCCTAAGGCGGGACCTAAGCGTGTGCTGTGTATCGCTACAATGGCACAAAGTTGGTTAATCTGATCAATTTTAAAAAAAAGTTCACCAAAACCAAGTTTTTTTGCATAGCTTAGTAGTTCATCACTTAACATAAAAAATGTTGGGTCCTTAAAATATCAACCTATTCTTTAAGTAATACTGAATCCATCGCAAATGAAAGCACTCACAGGTGAGTGCACATTCTAAGAGACTCTGCTATTGCTTGCAATGACTTGATTCGTAAAAAAAGGAGGGGTCTATTGCCTGACCTATTTAGTAGGAAATGGTTTAGGTTTTTTGTAAAAAATCAGATATCGCTTTAATACGATGTTCAACTAGTTTTTTTCCTAAGGCTACTCCACTAACACCCAATTTTTTTATCTTATTAGCAGATATTTTTTTAGCAGCGCCAAAAGCTGATAATATTCTATCTTTTTGCAAATAAATTGTTTTTCCCAATCCAGAATAAGCTTGAAAATCCGCCTCACAAACTAATAAAAACTGATCTAAACGTGAGGATTGTCTAAATGCATCAGTTTTTTCTAGTAAAATATACAGAGATTGTGCATCTAATTCTAATGCACGATGACAAAGCAGATGATAAGCCGCTGCTGTGACGGCAAGAGATACATAGGCATGAGGTATGCGATAACGCTGACACAAAGCTTTTATCTTATGAACTCCTGTTTGTGTTTCTTCTTTTGCTACGCCCTTCCCAAAATCACAAAATATTGCTGCAAATCGTACTTGTGGATCATCAGTCAGCGCCACTGCTTTTTCTAAAACAGATAAATAGTTATGTTGGCCTAGCGAACGTCGGTCGGTTATCCGTTCGTATTTCGTAAATAATTCTTGTAGTTCAGGAAACAAATTTGCTAATGCACCACAATCATATAAGGTTTTAATAAAAGCTTGTGGTGCAGGTTCGTTGAGCGCAGTTGAAAATTCTTGCCAAACTCTCTCAGGCACCAGCGCTAGCACTTCACCAACAGATACCATAGCTTTCATTAATTCCATTGTTTCTTTAGCCACTCGAAAGCCTAATGGAGCAAATCGCGCCATAAAACGTGCAACTCTTAAAATTCGGACTGGATCTTCACTAAAGGCTGAAGAAACATGGCGTAATAACTTATTTTCTATATCTTTTTGTCCTTGAAAAGGATCAATAATATCGCCGCTATTATTTTGTGCCATCGCATTAATGGTCAGATCCCTACGTTTTAAATCATCCTTGAGTGACACATCAGGCGCTGCATAGCAAGCAAACCCTTTATATCCAGGACCTATTTTGCGTTCTGTACGGGCTAAAGCATATTCTTCATGAGTTTTAGGATGAAGAAATACTGGAAAATCTTTACCGATTAAGCGGAATCCTTGCTTTAGCATTTCCTTAGGATTTGTGCCTACGACGACAAAATCACGTTCTTTTACTGGATAACCCAATAATTGATCACGTACCGCACCACCGACTAAATAAATTTCCAAAGCAAATCCTTCAATTTATAACTTTTATGCCCATAAAGCTTAAAGAAAGTTATAAACTAAATTATCAAATTTGCCAAATTTATCGATGATTTTATGTGATTAAAAGAAAATATTAGGCATAAACACTATAAAATAGATAAAATAAACTTATACCAAAATTACATGAAGCAAGTTTGATCATGAATCAATTTACTATGAATTCGTTAGTGAATTTGTTCCTTCTATGTTTGGTAATAAACCGCCTTGATTATTAAATAAAGGTGAATTTTTCCATCTGCGGAAAATAGTGTATGGATATGCGTTCTTTCAATAGTTTCGCAATTTGCTTTAGTTATCTAAGACCAAGAACTGATTGAATAATATTATTTCCAGGTGGA
This sequence comes from Candidatus Aquirickettsiella sp., assembly GCA_036495935.1. GTDB lineage: Bacteria > Pseudomonadota > Gammaproteobacteria > Diplorickettsiales > Diplorickettsiaceae > Aquirickettsiella. The sequence goes on along the minus strand of DASXLX010000059.1, from coordinate 50,966 downwards.
ATAATAGTTGGATCTGCAGGCATTTAAAATCTCCTTTTTATATTTATTTAATAAAATTATTAAGTTTTATATAAGGCAAGCATTGCTTAAAAAAATATTAAAATTTTTTATTTTTAAATTTAAGTCTTAAAAATATTTACCATAGAAGTTGATTTATTCTCATTTTCAATGGCATCTATTTCTTGATGGTTCTTTTTGAAAAAAGAAAAATGATCAGTTTGTTTGAAAGAAACACTTTTAGTGAACAATAATAAATCTGATTGCGCTGGATGAGTATTTAGGTACACAGTCTGGTCAGATGAATGTTTAAGCTCTAAACTTAAAAGAGTTGTTAAAAATAAAAGCTTTTTGTTCGTTTGTTCTAAAACTCCTAGTCTACTATCTAAATTTTTTACCATTTCAAAACGACTTCGTTGTCGACTATGCAAATGATAAGTAATGAAATTAGCAATACCATTTATAATAATCAAAGGAATAAAAATTAACGCTATTGATAAAGTGAGTGTCTTAACCAGAGTATGTATCCCTAGATTGCTTTTCCATACGATTTGTTGTGTTAAATTATATCCATAAAAACCACCCCCAAAGAAAGCAAAAGATCGATTCAAAAATTTTTTAAACTTTTTAAAACGTGCAGTCGAATCGCCTAATACTTTATCTTGATCACAAGAAGTATAAACATTTTTTTTAAGCACATAGCTATTAAACAAACTATAAAATTTTTTATCTAAATTATCTGGTTTGTTTTTCTCAAAAAAAATCTTGAATTTACATTCCAAAAATTCAATATTATTTTGTAAATATTCAAATTTTTTCCATTTCTCTATTTGAATAATTTGTTGTCTACCATTATTATCTTTAAAATAATATTCACATTTTTCGTTAATTCGATTTAGAATAGTACGCTCATAAAAATCTTCTCTAGCACGAAATTCACAAAGGTGACTTGTTAAAAAAAAAGTTGCTGCAATTAAAATTAAGATGCCTACTGCTAAAGATGAAGCGATAATCGTCGCCAAACTAAGCATACCAATAAACAATAAAACACTATGTATAGCCCAAGTTAACAAATAAGTATAAAGTACTATGCTGGTTAAATTAATGGTTAATGAAGCTATAAACTGTGTCTTAGGGTAAACCTCTGTTAAATATTGATAAAGTTTTGATTCTTGTATATTTAAGGATGACAAATGAATAGAATATAAATTTTTTTGAATGCTTGAAATTGAGTTTAGAAAATCATTTATATTTAGTTTTTTTTTTGATAAATCAAAAACTATTTCTTGAATTAATTTAAATTCATTCTTGTTTTTTTCTTCGTTGAATATTTCAATTTTTAAAACTTCTAGAATTTCTTCAGCTTCTTTGGTAGATAAATTTGGAAAGATGGCAGAATTTTTTTTAACTAAATAAAAAAAACGTAAGATTAAATAACTTGTTAAGGATATACCCAACATTAAGAAAATAATTGGAAAGCTATACAATGAAAAAGAAAAAAAAAGCAATAAAAAACTAATCCAACTTAATAAATTGGCGTGGCTACTCAATCCATACCAAAGCACCGAAAAGAACTGCATGGGTTTGTTTTTACTAACAAACTTGTTTATTTTCTCCCAAATAGAAATAATTGAGTAAATTCGAAGGGTTTCTGTTTCTTTTAAAAAATGAACATGTAATTCTTTATTTAATTTTTCTTGAAGTTTTTTTATTTCATTTTGAATGGAAGTAGAGTTCATTTCTTGAGCAATAAGATTTCTAAATTGATCAATCGCTACTTGACTGTCCAAACAACTTATCGCTGATGAGGTTTCTTCTAAACATTCTTCTTTGACTGTTTTTAACAAGGCTAGCTTTGCTAATTGTGAAAGACGTTTTTTTTCTAATTGAATATATTTTTCTGCTATGGTTTTACTAGCAATTTTCTTTTCTATTTCTTCATCAATTATAAATGCTAATTTATTTTTAAATTCAAAATAATTTTTTTTATGCAGGACTACATAGGTTTCATCTCTATCGTCAATAACCCATGGGTTATCTTTATCTTTGGAGTAAAAAAATAATCGTTCATTATACTTGTTTATTAAAGAAAATCTTTTATAAACCAGATCGTTTTCAACTGAAATATCACACTCATTGGAATTTTCGAAATCGTGAATAGAAATTAAATAATCCCATCGATTACTTTTACATTTTCTATAATCTGCTGAAAAATTTTTGGAGAAATTTAAAAACCAAGGAAACGCGGTGGTATCATTTAAATGATCCACTGCGATTGTCTTACCCATAAAACTAGGAAATTTCTTTATTTCATTCCAAATTGAAATAAGTTTTTTAAGAAAAGCCACTCAGTATTTTTTTATTATTTTTAGTAATAATTGAAGTGTCTTAGATTAAATTAGATGTTTGAAAAAATCTAGTACAAAAATTATTATCTCTTTGGACAAAATAAAGAGGTGCTACCATCTTCTTTCCATTCCGCTCGTATGCAATGTGGCCCTATATCTTCATAGGATCTATCAGAAAAATTAGCCGTTAAGATAAGCCGGTTTCCAAATTGGGTTTGTTGCACTAAATGATCATCCGTTAGCCAATCAAATGTAGTTAATGCTTCTATACCTGTCATTTGGTGCAAGGGTGAGAAAAAATTATAGTAATCAACAAAATATTTTTTATTTTTTTGTAAAGTTTTTTGGTCTAACACCCAAATCGGTGGAACATTATAAAGATTTTGCAATAAAGCTTTGGCTTTTCTAATAGCGGGAATCTTTAATTCATTCAACTCCCAACGATCAGTACTAATCACTGAGTCATGAAATACCGCTTCATAAAGTGGCAGTCTGTAGCGTGGATTATAAGAGGCATTGATAAATTCAGCGGGTGCATCATAAGCTTGGAATAGTACTTTTGGTGCAGAGTTAGGCCACCAAACACCAAAATGTTTCTTGTCTTGTAAAGCAGGGCAAAAAGCTGCTGGAAATGCCAAAAAGGCGCCGTTATTATAGGCGATAATCGGGTTAGCCCATGCTAATCCAGTTTCAGAACCTAATACTATCTTCTGCGCGCTACCAATAAATCGCATCCGCTCTAAACGATTATTTAAATCTTGTTCGCGGGTCATGGGATGATGTTTTGAATAATCATCATGAAGTGGATAAGCTGCATCACAATCAAGAAAAAGAGTATTGTCTCCGTTATTCAACATTTTTTCGATTTGGTTTGCGATATTTTTCTGCCTAGATTCTCTTAATCGGAGCGCTTCTGAACTTAAATAACAACCTCGGTTTGCAAAGCCAATTACAAGCGATCCATTAGGGTTTCGAATGCAAGCTTCTGGCCATAAATGATTAGACCAAGTTGAGGTCATGCTATCTGAAGTTTTTGGGTTTTGCGCATTATCAAAACTATCATAAGGTCCTATTAAATAACTCAAACTTATAGCCTTACGAACATAGTCCTTTTCGATATTTTCCCTGTGGAGAACTGGGCTAGCATCATAATTTATTAAAGCATGTTTAATGCCTAATTTTTCCAGCTCATTCAACATAACCAGATTTTTACCATCACCCCAAACCCAAATATGGAAAGCACCTAATAATTTATTCACATTGGCATTTTCTAGTATTTTTTGTTTGAGTGAAACAAATTTATTCTCATTGATTAATAAATTACGATAGTCCAGTGCGGGACTTATTGGTGAATTCCCTGCTAGATGAATTAGCAACGTATATTCTTTAAAATGTGATCGTTTTAAAAAATGATGCTCATTTATCACATAAAGCTGAGTTTGCTTTTCATGTACATGCGCATCGGTGTCAACATCATGGTTGCTCCAAATATAACTGACAAAATTTTCATCTGCGTATTCTATTGCCCAGAAAGGAATACTCAAGGATAAATTTGGATATTTATTAAACTCTTTACGCCAGAAAGCATCATGATTTGGAATATATAAACCCTCGCCATCTGGAAGAACTAATGCTTTTGCATCTAGCGCCAAACCAGCAACAGGCCATTGAAATGTTTGCTCTTTGTTGGTATTAAAAGAAAATTTTAAACCTTGATCATCTACAATTACTTTCACTTGCATTTTGAGATGAGGATAGAACCATTCTGCTGTTTTATTATTAACTTTTAGATCTTTTACTTCATCAAACCAAGATCCTTCTTGTGTCAAATTAATCGCTGCTGAATCGTCACTTGGTGAAACAGAGATAGCCAAATTTGCAGGATTAATAATAAATTCACCGGTTTTAGTTTTTAAGGTAACACTTTCTTTAGCGGATACTAATCCAGTAGTTAACAATAAGCCTAGAAAAATGGGACAGAATTTTTTAAACATCGTTTAAAATTCCAAGTAGGAGGTTTAACTGCGCTAATTATATAATGTAGTAAAAAGATGGTCAAAATATTTACAACATTATAAGCTTTCTATTAGCAAGAGGTTATGTCCTTTGACTTTTATTCGAAAAAATTCTTTAGATATTTTATTAATAATAAGTGATTATCTGAATTAATTCTAAATCCTACATAACCATCCGGCCTGATGACATAGATTGCAGAGGAAATTACACCGTATCGTTTAAAAAGTATTTTATTGACTGGAGATAAAACAAAGCTGTGAATTTCCAGCCAATCTTTATAGTTTTCTAAGTAGACATTTATTTTTTCAATAAAATTATCTGGTTGTTCCTTTTTAGCATTAAAGTAAAGTATATTAATAGGCTTCTGAGCTAGCAATATAAATAGACTGGATGCGTTAACAGGAGCATTAGGCGCACGATATCCTGGGCATGGGCCTCCTTTAAATCCTTGATAAGAATTCTCTATGGTTTCATAGTTAAATTGATTTTTAGGATAGTGAATATTTAACTGAGACATAAACCAAAAAAGACGCTTTTCTATATTTTTCTTGGAAAAAAGAAAAGATATAACCAAAGGTAATAACCAATTTCGTAGTTTGGAAATGAAAAAACCTTTTTCTGTGAGCAAGGAAAAAAACTGATCCGTCGTTTTTAATAATATTTTTCCCACCGGATGCCGTTCTGTCTCATAAGTATCTAATAATTTTACGTTAGTTCCTTTTTTTAATACCAGAGCAAGTTTCCAAGCAAGATTAGTAGAATCTTGTATTCCAGTATTCATGCCCTGACCACCTACCGGACTATGAATGTGGGCAGCATCTCCGGCAAGAAAGGCTCGATTTTGATAATATTTGTTTACACCTCGATGATGTAAACGAAACGTTGACATCCAAATAGGATTAATAAATTTCACAGAAACATGGGTCAGCAAACTCGCTAAATTTTCTAGCTCAGTTAAGCTCGGTGTTGATTTTTTTTCTTCTGAGTCACTCGAACGCTTTGCTAACATAACTCGACTAATTTTCTCTGTGAGCGGAATATGCACGAATACGCCATCTTTTCCCAGAAAAAAAAGGAATTTATTTCGCGAGTAAGGCCATTCAATACTTGCATCGACCAAATTAAAGATTTGTGGATAAGCATTTCCTTCAAACGTAAGATTAAGCATATGCCGAATGTTACTGTGAGCTCCATCACAGCCTATGATATAGTCACATATGATTTTTTCGGAGCTTTCGGTGATATTGTTTTTAATAATTGCTTGCACGCCGTTCATATCTTGAGAAAAAGTAATTAATTCTTTTTGCCGTTCAATATAAACACCTTGCTTTTCTAAAAATTCAATAAAGATACGTTCTGTTTCTGTTTGTGGAAGAAAATAAACCGAAGCAAAGGGCGTATCTTGATGTTTAAAATGCTTAAATTTTATTTCAATTTGCTTCTTTCCATTAATAAAAAAAGTAAAATCCATATTAGAACGTGCTAACTTAAGAAATTCTTCAACAATACCTAAATTCTGAAATATTTCCATCGATTTCGCTTGAATCGCAAAAGCTCGCGATTCATGTACCCTATCCTTTTGTTTATCAAGAATTCTAAACTTAATGCCATAACGCAACAAATGACAGGCCAATATCAGACCCGTAGGCCCTGCTCCAATAATCAATATTTCTGTACCCTTGGTTCTAGTATCCATAAAAAAACTATAGTTCAGACTTTCACGAAGTAAAATGACCGCGCTATAATGGTCAAATATTTCGCTTGCTTAAATTCTTAAGGAGAATTAATTGCACATCCGTTATCAATCGTTACTACCCCAACATAGTTTATCCCGCTTTGCCGGGTGGATAGCTAACTGCAAACAAACTTGGATTAAAAATAGATTAATCTTTGGATTTATACGTCATTATAATGTCGATATGACGTTAGCATTGGAAGAAAATCCTGAACATTATATTAATTTTAATCATTTTTTTACACGATCTTTAAAACCTGAAAAGCGCCCAATTTCCACTAATGCTAGGGACGTCATATCCCCTGTTGATGGCATTATTAGTCAAATTGGCGATATCAAAGAAAATCAACTCATCCAAGCCAAAAAAATAAATTATAATCTACAAGCTTTATTAGGCGGTTCTGCTAAATTAGCTGCGCAGTTTCAAGGAGGGCAATTCGCAACTTTTTATCTAGCTCCGCAAGATTATCATCGCGTACATATTCCATACAGTGGCGAATTGAAAGAAATGCTTTATGTTCCAGGGCGTTTATTTTCTGTAAATGCTCAAACTACCACTGAACTTCCAAATTTATTTGTTCGAAATGAACGTGTTATTACCTTATTTTCTACACCTATAGGCCCAATGGCGGTCATTTTAGTGGGCGCAATGCTTGTTGGAAGCATCAATACCCCATGGGAAGGAATTATCGCGCCTGCTCCCAATCGACATATTTATCATTGGCATTACCTAGATAACAAAGTTTCATTACGCAAAGGAGAAGAACTTGGACAATTTCAATTAGGTTCCACGGTTATTATTTTATTCACACCCAATCGTATAAAGTGGTTGGCTGAATTATCTGAAAAAAAGGTGAAATTTGGAGAATGTATTGCCCAGACAATATGAGGTGTGTTTATAGATATTAAGTTATAATAGATTTTCGATGATAAAAGACTGGGTGTCTAATGTCTATACCACAAGAAAAAACCGTTTCAGCGTCAGCTGTACATGATCATACTTATAAAATATTTCCTAATGATTTAAACTCAACTGAAACCGTGTTTGGTGGTTTAGTTATGTCTACACTTGATAGAGTCGCTTCTGTCGTTGCAGAAAGGCATAGTCAAAGACCCTGTGTGACTGCTTCTGTAGATGCTATGCATTTTTTGCAGCCAGCAACTCGGGGAGATATTTTAATTTTCCAAGCCGCTATTAATCGAAGCTGGACCAGTTCAATGGAAATCGGTGTACGTGTTCTTGCAGAAGATTATCGTACCGGTATACGGCGCCATATAGTGTCTGCTTATTTTACTTTTGTAGGTACTGATGAGTATGGTCGTCCTGCACATGTTCCTAAGGTTATTCCCGAAACGAATGATGAAATAAGACGTTATGAAGAAGCAGGCAAGCGACGTGAACAGCGACATCAAGCTTCACGAAAACGCACTGATAAATAAAAACTAAATCATTAATTTAAATCCTCTCGAACTGACTTTGTGCTGAACGGTTTCAAGGATGGTTACAAAAACAAAAGAACTTTGTGGAGAAACTATGACGATACAAATATTACCTATTTTGGCGTTTAAGGATAATTATATTTGGTGTCTTATCAATGAAGAAACAAAACATTGTATTATTGTCGATCCAGGTGAAGCAAAACCTGTTTTGGCGCAATTAAAACAGTTAAATCTTAAACTCGATGCAATATTAATCACACACCATCATTGGGATCATACGAACGGTATTCGTTCTATTTTAACACTTCATCATGTTCCTGTATTCGGACCTGCAAAAGAAAAAATAGCTGGAGTAAGTAATCCAGTTAATGAAGGTGATAAAATTGAATTGCCCAATTGGCCTACTTTTGAAGTGCTTGCTATTCCTGGCCATACATTGGGACATATTGCTTATTATGGAAACCATCTTTTATTCTGTGGAGATACTTTATTTACAGCAGGTTGCGGTCGATTATTTGAAGGGACAGCTGATCAAATGTTGAATTCTTTGAATAAACTGATGCAGCTTCCTGACGAAACCCAGATTTATTGTGGCCATGAATATACACTGGCTAACTTACATTTTGCTCAGACAGTAGAGCCTAATAATACCCATATTAAAGAACGATTAGAAAAAACTAGAGAATTGCGTCAAAAAAACTTAGCCAGTGTCCCAAGCCATTTATCTGAAGAGCGCTTGAGCAATCCTTTTTTACGTTGTGATAACCCCCAAATAAAGATGTGCGTAGAAAAAAGAACGGGGAAAAAACTTGTTAACCCCATCGAAATATTCGCTTATCTTCGACAATGGAAAAATAATTTTAAGTAAATTATTTAGCCTTTTTTTGTCGTTCAATTTCTTCTAATACTTTATACCGAAATCTAAATGGATGGCGTACAGCAGAAAATAATTCATTGGTTCCACTGACACCACGAATACGAATTGATCCATAATCAAAAATTCGGCCCATAATACTTTGACTAATCTCTACCCCTTCAATACGATCCAAGGAATTTTCAAAAGCATATCGGCTAATAAACCCTGATTTCATAATAACCCGTTTATCAGTAATTCCAAACTCAGAAGAAGAATAAACAATCAGCCCGGGTAAGCAAGCAACTAAGCCTAATAAAGAAAAAAAACTGATGAACAATAGCGAATAGGGACCTCTGATCAACAAAAAAGCCGCTATTAAAATTAAAACCGTCAACGATCTAAAAACAACAATCCAATGTGGATGGCTGAGATAGATAATTTTTTCACCTGGCAAGAGCGTTTTATTGATATAACCCATATGGCCTCTTATTATTATTTTATTTAATACTCATTTACTATGAGTAAGAATGTAGCTATAGTAGCCAAATTATCGTTTGTTTGCTATGTTTTTTGCACATGAACTCTCAATTAATACTAGAAAAACTTAATTTACTGGTTAAATTAGGCAACTCGATCGAAGAACGCAGCTTACCTCAATGGGTTTCAGTGCAAATAAAGTTTAATTTTAGCAGCCTACCCACCGCCTGTATCAATGATCAATTAAATGATACAATCTGCTACGTCATTCTAGCGAATGAATTGCAGCAATTCTGTGATAAGCATTGCTTTAAACTTATCGAAGCCTTAACTTATCAGCTCTATCAGTTCCTTAAAAAGAAACTATCTAAAATAATACATAATAAAATTAATATTTTCTTATGTATCACTAAAAATCCTCAATTAACTAAAGTTGAGCAATCTAGTTTTTCAATTAGTGATTAGCAATATAGGCAAAAAAAGAAGTGCTGAGAGTATAATTAAATTTTTATTTTAGTTACACTATCTTATTAATTAAGCAAAAAGTGAAATTTCTCAAAATATTAATAAAGCTTTTAAAAGCTTTATTTTCCGAAAACTTAAATATTGCGTAAGTTAAAATTAATGGAACCATCTAATAAGAAGCAAGGGTATTGCAAGAGGTCTTATGAAGAATAACATCGATTTAACTCAACACACACCGATGATTCGTCAATATCTACAACTAAAAGCTCAGCATAAGGATAAATTATTATTTTATCGTATGGGTGATTTTTACGAGTTGTTTTATGAAGACGCCATTAAAGCTGCAAAATTATTAAACATTACCTTAACTAAAAGAGGTCAATCGGCTAGTCAAGACATTCCCATGGCAGGTGTACCCTTTCATAGCGTAGAAAGCTATTTAGCCAAATTGGTAAAACTCGGTGAATCGATTGCTATTTGCGAACAAATAGGGGATGCGAATCTATGCAAAGGTCCTATGGAAAGACAGGTAATACGTATCATTACGCCAGGAACACTTAGCGATGAAGCATTACTAGAAAATGATCAAAGCCTCTTATTGGCCCTGTATAGTCACAATGATCAATTTGGACTTTCTTATTTTGATATGGGAAGCGGTCAAATTCATATTTTACAGGTTATCGGTGAAGATGCTCTTGCCAGTGAATTAGCACGACTCAACCCCAGCGAACTTTTAATCAGTGAAGAATATAAAGGAGAACGACTATTAATTCCTTATAAAACAATTCGACGGCGCCCGCCTTGGGAATTTGATTTCAATACCGCAACTCATTTATTAACACAACAATTTCAAACTCGTGACCTCAGTGGTTTTGGCTGTCATGATTTACCCTTAGCGATACAAGCGACAGGTTGTTTATTAAATTATGTTAAAGACATGCAACGTGGTCAATTACAACATGTTCAGCCGATTTGTATAGAAAGACGTGAAGAAAGTATTATATTAGACGCCACAACCCGGCGTAATTTAGAGTTAACGCTTAATTTACAAGGCGAAAAAAATAATACTTTAATGTCTATTTTAGATAAAACAGCAACGCCGATGGGGAGTCGCTTACTCAATCGATGGCTGCATCGACCATTACGTACAATACTTAACTTAGAAGCACGACAAATAGCCATCAAACAATTGTTAGTTACGCAATCCTTCACAGGTTTACACATTCTGTTAAAGCCATTAGGAGATCTCGAACGTATTATTACACGCGTTGGATTAAAATCGGCGAGGCCACGCGATTTAAGTCAATTACGTCTTGGCTTAGCAATTCTGCCAGATATTCACAACAAACTTGACCCTTATTTAAACATTCAAACTGTCGAAAAATCAGAATTGCTTATTTTATTAAGTCAGCAGATAAAAAGCTTCCCACAATTATTTTGTTTACTACAACAAGCTATTATCGAAAATCCTCCAGCCGTTATTCGTGAAGGAGGTATGATCGCTAAGGGCTACCATGCTGAACTTGATGAATTACAAAAACTAAGTAATCATGCTGGACAATATCTGCTTGATTTAGAAATACGTGAACGAGAACTTACAGGCATTAGTACGCTAAAGGTTGGCTTCAATCGCGTGCATGGTTATCACATCGAAATAAGTCGCGGACAAACCAAACATGTACCCTCACATTATATTCGTCGACAAACGTTGACTAATGCCGAACGTTTTATTACTCCTGAATTAAAAGAATTCGAGGATAAAGCCTTAAGCGCTCGATCTAAAGCTTTAAGCTTGGAAAAAAAACTTTATGATGAATTACTCGATAAATTAGCTATTTATTTAACCGACTTACAAAAAACTGTTAATGCGATCGCCCAGCTAGATGTGCTAGTCTGCTTTGCAGAACGTGCAACAACACTCAATTTAACCTGCCCTGAATTAAACAACACTTCAGGCATCCTTATAGAAGGAGGCCGACATTTAGTAGTCGAACAAACTTTAGATACTCCTTTTATAGCAAATAATTGTCATTTGATTCCTGAAAAGCGTTTGTTAATTATCACTGGTCCGAACATGGGTGGAAAATCAACCTACATGCGTCAAACTGCTTTAATTTGTTTATTAGCAATGATAGGTTGTTTTGTTCCTGCAAAAAGCGCTACGATAGGTCCCATTGATCGTATTTTCACCCGGATCGGAGCAGCTGATGATCTTGCTAGTGGTCGTTCAACCTTTATGGTAGAAATGACAGAAACCGCCTCAATTTTACATAATGCAACTGAACAAAGCTTAGTTATTATGGATGAGATTGGACGCGGTACCAGTACTTTTGACGGACTTGCTTTAGCTTTTTCTTGTGCTGAATATTTAGCAAAACAGGTTAAAGCATACACCTTATTTGCTACTCATTATTTTGAATTGACCGGCTTATCTGAAGAAAACACGATAATAAGCAATTGTCATGTCGATGCAAAAGAACATGATGATAGCATTATATTTCTATATACCGTCAAGGACGGGCCAGCGAATCAAAGTTATGGCTTACAAGTAGCGCAGTTAGCTGGTGTTCCTAAACCAGTTATTCGACGCGCTAAAGAAAAGCTTACTGAGCTTGAGGGTAAATCTGCGCAAACTAACCCTAACAAAAGAAATCCACCCTCAACTGCACCAAAAATTTCTGTTAACCCTGGGATTATGACCTTATTAGAGCAAGTGGACCCCGATCAATTAGCGCCAAAAGAAGCACTTGAGATCATTTATCGATTAAAATCCTTGCAAGGAATTCCTGTATGAATAACCCAAATGATGAAAAATTTTTATCCCAGCCAACTGAAGAAAAGTTAGCTGCTTCTGAGCATAAAGGTATTAACAAGGGTGATCATGAAGAGGGGGAAAGATTAGCTTACCGCCGCCGTGGGATTTACCTATTGCCAAACTTGTTTACCATCGCCGGTTTATTCGCGGGTTTTTATGCCATCGTCACTGCAATGGAAGGTTACTTTAACTATGCGGCGGTTGCTATTTTTGTTGCTATGATTATGGATTTTTTTGACGGTCGTGTTGCACGCCTAACCAATACGCAAAGCGCTTTTGGTGCAGAATTAGATAGTTTATCAGATATGGTTTCTTTTGGTGTTGCACCCGCCTTAGTTATTTATAGTTGGTCTTTGGAAGGCTTAGGTAAATTAGGCTGGTTAGCAGCGTTTATATTTGCTGCAGCGGGGGCATTACGTTTGGCACGTTTTAATACTCAAGTGTTGGTTGCTGATAAACGTTATTTTCAAGGATTACCTATTCCTGCAGCAGCAGGTGTTTTAGCCAGTATGGTATGGTTGTGCGTGGATTCAGAAATTCTTGGTGATGTTGTTAGTATGATGACTGCTGTATTAGCGATCATCATTGCTATTTTAATGGTAAGTAATGTCCGTTATTACTCTTTTAAAGAAATTGACCTCAAAGGCCGGGTCCCTTTTGTGGCTATTTTATTGGTGGTATTAGCTTTTGTTGGTATTTCCCTTGATCCACCTAAAATATTATTTTTGATCTTTTTCTGTTATGCCCTTTCCGGACCCATTTTGACACTGTATAGCTTGCACAAAAAGCGAGCTTTACGAAAAAAATAGCTAGGATTTGTAGACATATATTTTGTCATAAAGATTCAGAAAAACTGTACCTTGAAAACATAAAAAGCACTATAAATGTGACTCTATAGACTGCATAAACTAATTTTTGCTCGATTTTTTTATATTGTTTGAATGAGCATGCTGCTTTTTCTAAGACTAAATCTAATAACTATCGACATCCTATCTTAAAAGCATATCGATAAAATAGTTGAAAACACTTTCCTCGTTCATAAAATATCAATTATGGGTTCATTTCTTTAATATTGTATATAATAAGATATGGATAATCCTTGAAAATAGATCATTTAAAAATGAATTTAAACCTTTTAGAGAAAATAACTGCATTATGGAGCAATGAGATAGGTTCGCTGAAATTAATCAATGAAGGTATCAATTTTGTTTATCGTTTTGAAATAAATGGCAAAGGAAAAATACTGAAACTTTCCTGTCAATCCAATCGAAATTATAAAGAACTTACTTCAGCAGTCGATTATCAAAGATACCTATTCGAAAATAAAGTGCCTATCGATCAACCCATAAAATCGCTACAACATCGTTATATTGAAGAAATAAATTATAAATCTGAGATATTTTTTGCACGGGTAAGTGAAGAAATACTTGGTCAAATACTACAGTTTGAGAATGACGATAAAAATATTTATAAGAATTGGGGAACTGCTCTAGCAAAGTTGCACAAAACAGCTAAAATTTATCAGCCTAATAAACAATTTAAATTTCTAAACTGGAAAGAAATATGGAATGAGGTTTATGGTTATGTCCAGCTGGAAGAACCTAAAATAAAAAATGAATATTCTCTTATTACCGATTGGTTTAATCACTTAGATTACGATGAAAACAATTTTGGTCTAAATCATGGAGATCATCGTATTGGGAATGTAATTTATAACGATAAAAATGTTTATCTAATTGATTTTGACGAGCCAGTTTACCACTGGTTTATTGCTGATATTTCCAGACCTTTTCTAGAGTTATGTGAATTCCCTGTTTTTACCTGGAGAAAAAAGTTACTCTGGTATCTTGAAGGATATCGCTCAATATTGCCAATTGAGATCAAACAATTTAATCAAATTCCCTGGTTTATTCGCATGAAGAATTTAGAGTTGTATCTATGGACAAAAAATAATTGGCATCATCCTATTGCTCCAGGAGGTGAGAGAACTGATCAATGGCTAAATAATCGCAAAAAAATGATTCTTAACCCTTTTTTTAGTGATTGGTTTATTTTTTAGTACTCTGGCGATGGATTGTCTACCATAAGCGAATAAATCCTTAATTGAGATTTTTGTGAGTCTTTTTTAATTTCTTTATTAGACGATTTTACAATATTGAATGAAATGACAGCTAAATCTTTTTTAGCTAACACCTCATTTGGAATCACTAAGAAATAATGTTTTGCTTCTTTACTCAAATTCCAGGTTGCGAGCGGGATACCATTCACACTAACCAGCACTGCTTTCATTAACTCATCGTTTAAAAGTCTATCCGCGCTCATCACTACCGTTAAATGTACATTAAGCCCACTGGGAGCACCAATTAATAATAATTGAGAAGACTGACCTTTTGTTCGAGCAAATGATTTTCTGTCATTGGACCATCCCGACATAAGAAATTTAGCAGCATCACCTGCAAATCCAAACTTATAAAGGTGTCCAAGTCCTTGAAATTCAGAAAATGAATAAAATTTGGTTAATTTGTTTGTATTAGCCGTACTATCTGTTATTTTAACTTTAAAATACGCTAGTATATCTGACCAGGCTGAATTTCTATCACGAAAATTATCTATCTTTAAACTAGGTGTTAAATCTTGCCAAAGCGGATCTGAATTTAAACATTGCCTAGAATCGATAAATATCGAATGCACTGCTACTTCTTGGCTAGACAAATAAGTATCCGTATGAAATCTAGAATCTCTACAAATATCAACTTGTTTTGCTTTTAATGGAGCAAGTACTTTTTTAATTAGTGTAGTTAAACGCCAGTTTTCTTCAAAATAGACTTTTCCAACTAATATATTATTGATAAATAATAAAAACAGAATAAAATAGGCCAAATAGCTCAATAATTTATGTTTTTGAATAAATACCACTGCGACGCCCATCAAAGGCAAAAAATAAATCATCGGTGAGTAACGCGCCCACCAAGGTGCAGGAAATATTAATATCATTAAAAATAAAGCTACGAATAGGCGCCGTAAATTTTTTTGATTTAATCCAAATATAATTAGCGGCAAACCGAAGAAAAAAATCTCCATAAAAATTGGGCCCCACCCAGAAAGACGAACGTCCGTAGTGGAAAATATTGGCAGGCCAGTAGGAAACAAAAAAGTTTTTGCTGGCGGATAATTAGGTGGGATAATTTGATTAGCGGGTACCGACGTTAAAGAAATAACAAGTTGTGTTAATTTGTTAAACCCGCTTATATTTAATTTATTGGTTTGGTCTGTCAAAATATCTACAGAACCAATGCCCAATAGTGGAAATAAAGGGCTTCTACCTTGCAAAAGGTTAGTAATATAGGGTGAAGCTCCCATAACAATTACTAGACAAATAATTGCAATTACAGATTTAATCCATTGTTTGAATTCTTTTTTCCGACAAAAAGACCCCCAAATTGCAACAAACCCGATTACTATTCCAAATACTATTCCCGAAGCTTTCATCGTTGCTAATAACGCAGTTGCAAATATGAAACAAATTTTATCCGCGTACTGTTGTGGCTTCTTCACCTCACTAGAGGATAATAATGCAATTAAAAATAAGCTATATATAGCGCTATCAACATAGTTGCTTGCCCATTGTGTTAAAAATACTGGATTAAAAATAATTAAAATACTTATTAGGAAAGAGGGTAGATTCTTTACATTGTATCGATGTAACCAACTAAATGCATAAAAACCAGCCGAACAACTTAATATAAAATGACCGCTTTTGATTATATTAATATTTTGAAAAAATTTAAGCATTAAGCTGCTGAAGTACCAAGAAGATTTAGCAAAATAATTAGTCCATAAATCGGTATTATCCGGATTTTTAAAAACATGAAGATACTGATAAATAGGATTCCATCCATCCTTTAATGCAAAAATTGCATCCATATGATAGGAAGTTCCATCCCATGAGGTATCAAAGAAAAAGCGTGCTAAACAAACGCTTAAACCAATAATAATAATATTAACTAAAATTAATAGGAAAAAACTAACTTTAAGTTGTCGATGAGATGTAAAAGCGGCTAATATAAACGAAATGACTAAAATATATTTACTAATATAAATTTTTAAAAGTAAATGTAACGAAAAAATAACGACAGAAAATCCATAAAATAATAACAAGGATAAAGAAAGCGCTTGTAAAAAATTGGGATAGAAACTGGCTTTTTTTTTACACAATATTTATCGTCCATGCTAGCCTTCTTTATTTATTACAAAAATCTATATAGTTTTTAATGCTTGAAAAATAATCTCTAAATGTTTAACTGATAATGACAGTGGTAAAATAGGTTTTTGTTTTCCTAAGATACATTGAACAAAATGTGCGTCTAAAGCATAAAAATCTTCAAGGTGAGACTTGTGTTTACCCATCTCTAGAGGAATCAGGTTTTTTTTTGACATTCCCTTTCGAGTTAACCGATAATAAATAATTTTACTTGAACCCCAAGTTAGATAATTAAATTTTAACCCTCCTTTACTACCATAAATTCTAGTTTCATTTAAAACTTCATTGTGTGCATTACTTGCTCGTTCCCAATAATAGATAAGTTTATTATCAAACTCCATCATCACAATCCCATGCTCTTCAACACTAAATTTATTATTAGCACTTTTCTGATCCAGTCCATTTACATGGAAAGATTTTAGATATTTTAAATTAACGTTATCATTTAAAATACCTAAATGAAATGATAAATCATAGACACCCCAGTCAATTAGAGGTCCGCCACCAGCCAGCTTTTTGTCATAAAACCATGTGGCATCGGCATGATATTCAATACCTGGCCTGGACTTCCTAAAAACTGCATTATGATGTATAGCATAAATATCCCCTAAGTCACCTGAGGAAATTAAATTTTTAATATAGTTAAATTTTGGTTGTAAACGGGAATGTCTAGCAGAAGATTCCATCACAACAAGATGGGGATTATCAGCCGCTTTATGCTGCAAACTATACATTTCAGATTTGGTGATAACGAATGGTTTTTCAATCAGGACATGTTTGTGTGCATTTATGACTTCCATCGCAAGCTGATAATGACTATGTGGTGGAGTACAAATTATTACAGCATTAATATTTTCATCAGCTAATATACGCGTATAATCCGTTTCACCTCTTCCTATATTATACTTGTTGAGCATTCTTGCTAATACATTTGAGGAACTATCACATAAAGCAACTATTTCAGCATCCCCTGTTGCAAATACTCCTTTAATATGATAGTCGGCTACCATTCCACAGCCAAGAATGGCCAACTTTAGTTTTTTTTCGTATGGCATTATACTTTCTGTAAAAATAATCTGAGGCGAAATAAAATGGCTAAACTACCTATGATCATTGCCGCTAACATGCCGTACCAAACACCAATTACTTCTAAATCTAAAACAAAACCTAAAAAATATGACAGTGTTAAGCCTATCAACCAATAAATAAATAGCGTGATATACATAGGAATTTTCGTGTCTTCCATTCCTCGTAAAGAAGCCATAGCTATTAAACGAATACAATCAAATATTTGGAATATAGCCACGATAATTAAAAGATTTTTTGCTAAAAAAATCACATGGTTATTTTGAATTTGTGTAATATCAATATCAAAAGCAATTAAATTTTTTGCAAATATACTATAGAGCAGAGCAATAATTAACATTAAACCAACCCCTGTGATAAGACTTACATAAGCAGAAAGTTGCACTGCTGAAGCATTTTTAGAGCCGACAGCTTGTCCCACACGTACAACTGTAGCTTGTGCTAATGCAAGCCCAATAGTAATAGCTAAATCAAAATATTGCCGTGTAATTTGATGCGCCGCTAGTGCATCAGCACCAAAGCGTCCAATAAGCAATACGAGTGTAGGAAATAATAAATATTCGATAAGGTTTGTTGCACCTATTGGCACACCTAATTGGAATAAACGTAATAAAAATTGCTTGTTTATTCTTCCCAAATAACTAAATATAGAGTATTTTTTAGTGGCATTTAATCGCGTTATAAAAACAGCGATAAGAATAATCGCAATTAAAAGAATTAACGTAAAACCATAACCTATTCCAGAAATACCAATTGCTGGAAAACCAAATTTACCAAATATAAATACATAGGTAACTAAAATCTCTGCAGGAACTTGTATTAAACTAATCAGAAAAACTATCCGTGTTAATGATAAACCAATCAAAAATTGTTCCATAACCACTTGAATTAACCAAGGAAAAATACTAAAAGATAATGCATGTAAATAGGGAATAGATAATAGAATCGCTTTTGGATCTTGACCGGTCCAAGACAATATAAAAGGCACATGCCACATTATTATTATAAAGGGGATACTACAAATCACTGCTAAAACAAAACCTTGAGATACGACTAACTGTATATTTTTATCATTTTTAGCTCCAAAATTTTGCGAAACCAATACACTAATACTGACAAAAATTCCATAAAAAAATGCGCATAAAGCGCTATATATACTAGAAACCAAGGCTAAGGCTGCTAAAGCATCTTTACCCAAATGTCCAACCATTAAAATAGCAGCAAAAAGACTAATAGCATAAGTGATCTGAGAAAGTAATAACGGTAAAAAAAGTTTTATAAGCACTTTAGCTTCTAAAAAAAAATTATTACGTGATTCAGCAATTAAATTAGTAGCGGACTCTATTGATTCAAATAAATTTTCTGTTGACATAGCTTAAAAACATTTTTTAAAATCTAATAATCGATATGTTTCGATTCTTCATAACAAGAAAATGATTTATTACTAAACTATCGATATCTGATTCTAAAAAAGCCTGAATAGCCTCCTCTGGGGTTTCTACAATGGGTTGACCTTTAATATTTAAAGAAGTATTAAGTAAAATAGGTATATTAGTAAGTTTATAAAAATTTTCTATTAACGAATAAAATAATGGATTGTCTTTTTTCGTAATGGTTTGTACTCGTGCACTACCATCAATGTGTGTAATACTAGGCAATATAGCTTTAAAATTACTTTTTATAGGCCAAACAAATTGCATCCATGGAGAAAAAGCAGGTGATTCAAAATAATCGGACATAGCAAAATCAAGAATTACAGGAGCAAGTGGTCTGAACCACTCTCGTTGTTTGATATGCAAATTGATATGATCGCGCATTCCCGGATTACATGGATCGGCAAGAATACTCCGATTGCCTAAAGCTCGCGGGCCAAACTCACTACCCCCTTGATACCAAGCAATAACATTACCTTGAGATAACAAAACAGCCACTTGCATTTGTAAATTATCAGGTATTGTGTAAATTAAACCATATTTTTTTAATGCTTTTTCAGATTCTTCTATAGAATAAGTACGCCCTAAGAAAGGAGCTAAATTTAAACGTATAGAATGTGAAGTTTGTATCTTTATTTTTTCATTAACATAGCCATAAATTGCTGCCCCCACAGCTGTTCCACTATCTCCGGGAGAAAAAAACACATGAACATTTTTAAATGCACTAATACGTGCAATCTTTCCATTTGCTATGGAATTTAGCGCAGCTCCTCCTGCTAAACAAAGATTATGAGAACGGGTCTTTGTCCATAAATAATCCAATAAATGGGAAAGTATTTTTTCAAATACAATCTGACCACTGTATGCAATTGCAGCATCAATCTTGAAACTGTCCTCCTTTTTATGATATTTCTGTCTGAGTAAAAAAAGCTTATCGATTAAACCATCTTTTCCATTAATTTTTACAGTAAACTGACCCTCTGATAACAACGCCACATAATCCATTATTTCATTAACAAACCTATCATCTTGCTGGTACGCACCATAAGAAGATAAACCCATTACTTTACCTGGTCCCACTAACCAGCCTAACTGCAAGGTTTCAGCTATGACACGATAAAACTCTCCTAATGAATTTGACATCACAGTCTGTGATTTTGTAGCAGGATTATATCCGGTTAAATCACCATATATTTTTTTGATAGTTTTTACAGAATTTTTATTTCCATAGGCATATGTTGTTGTTTCTCGCTCCTCATTATCCTCATTTATAAATTTCTTGCTACCTGCCCCATCAATAATCAAAATAGCTGACTCTTCGAAGGGACTTGTAAAAAAAGTACTATAGGCGTGCGTCAAATGGTGATTAATAATTTCTTGATTAGTAAAGTTTGTTGCATTTATTATTGATTTAAGATCATCATTGATGATTAATGTGTCTATTTCTTGAATCGTTAAGCCAGAATATTTCAAACAGTAATTTAAAGAAACTTGGCAAGGGTTGGCTGAGCCAAATGCATATCGTACACGAGTAAGCCTTTCATCTTCGATAGCAATTATCTTTTCATTTTCTAAGAGGCAGGCAGCATAGTCGTGTATTGAACCTCCTAATCCTAAAATGTTAGCCATTTCTTCAATTACCTCGAGTAGTTAATTACAACTCATGCTCATATCTGAAGTCTGCTTGTCCAGAGTAGGAAAATATGACTGCAACGTACCACGTCGTCTAATATCTGATGTGCAGCAATGAAAACTACCACCAAATTTATATACTTCATTGAAGGGACAAGTAATAACTTTGCAACCCAAAGACTCTAATAACTTAATCATAGGTTCTTCTTTTTCGTCAACAATCACTCTTTGTTCATCTAGTAACAAAATATTCATTGATATCCAATTACTAATTTCGGGTGAATGGAAACCCACGCCATATACAGAGGGTACTGCTTCAATAATTTTCCAACCATTTTTTAAAAACAAATCGAGCGTATCACCGAGACAAGGTCTTTCAGGATTAATCAAAATAACTCCAGGCCTTATAGGGACTAAAGTTGTATCAATGTGTTGGGGAGGATGTTTATCAGCGAATTTAATACGATGTAATCTAAATTTTGATCCAAGATGTCTTTTTAACCATTGCGCACCAAAATCATTTGTCACCAAATCCGGCTGATAAAAAATATCTTTACCAAATCGAACAAAACTTGCAGCATCAAAACAGGGTTCAAAATTTGTTAAACTAGAATTAGTATCCGCATCAAAAGCACTATTTTCGATAGTATAGTTTGATTTATATAACTTTTCTGACATGAGTGGTTTAGGAGCTGTCGTCCAAGTTGCTCCCCTGTGAAAATATTCTTTAATGAGTGTACGATAAGCACGATATTCAAAAAACCTGGCCCGTTGCGCCATCGGTGCTTCAATTATCTCATTACCAATGATCAGTAAGATATCCCTTGGACAAGCGCTACAGTTCTCGCAAGAAACTTCAAAGTCGGGTGTTTTAATAGGCGTAAAAAAATCAAGTATATCTGGCCTTCTGACAATTACTCCTTCACGGATTAAAATTTTTGTAAAATTATCCAGCTGGTTTTGAGCTTTTTCAATTTCTATTTCTGAATAACGAGCACCTTTAAAATTTCTTTTTTTACTTTTTAATGAATAATAAGCACTAATAGCCGGCTCGAAACCCATTTGAGCTGCACCGATCACAGAACCTACTATCACTTCTTCTAAAAGATCCCATTCATTATAAGAGCAGACTACTGAAGTAGATTTAGATATACCCATTTTTCCTCCTTGTTCTTAAATTAATTTAATTCCTTCTATTCCAGTAGTTAAAAAATTATAAGATACTGAAACTGCCAAAAAAATTTAGTATTTTCTCAATACGGGCTTTTTAATTTTATACGCTTTAAAAGCATTCTTCCAAACTGGCGACACAATAGATTCTAGCAAAGCACTATCTTTTTGTGTTTCTAAAAATTTTTCTTTATGTAAATTTTCAAATTTACTACGCTCTTCTTTATTATTTATATCGTTAACTGCTAGATTATTTATTTTGTCATAATAATGACCGCATAATTTACAAAAATTTGCAAACATTTCTTCGAACGTAGCATATTGTACGGTAGGTAATTCTTTTTTTCCAAGATCAAAACCAAATACCCTGTCAATTGCTGCAGCAACACTGCAGGGATAGTAACCATGCATATCCAACGTGATCCCACAAAGAGCAGGAATCCAGCATGCTTTGGTAAAGTCGCTATTACTGTATTCTGGCATATCAATAGGGGCTTGGTTGATAGGTGAGAAAGTCGGTTGTATATTTGAAGATTTTTCGCTATTTTCTATTTCAACTTGCTTAGGAATTTTTAACAATATTTTTTTTACTATTTTTCCATAACCATTAGTAACTAGCTGTATTTTGGTATTTGGTGAATGAAACTCTTTGTATTTTATAAGCGCCGCTAGTATTTCAAGTATATTTTTGTGTAAAGTGGGTTCGCCTCCTAACACTCTAATATGTTGCCAAAAAATACGTTTGTCTATAGATTCTTGTATAAAGCGTTCAATTTGCTCTAAGGTCATGCTTTCTTTAGATAAAGTTTGAGGCACCATAGCATCACAATTCAAACATTGCATATTACAAATATAACTAATCACTAATTCTATTCTGTCATAACTACATAAGAATCTTTTGCGCACTTTAATCCTCCTTGATTTAAATCTTTTTTTTTCTTTAAAATATAACGATCTATAATCAAAATGTCTAATGCGGCCACATTCAAAAAAAACAAAACTACCTCTCTAGGGGTTTCAATGATAGGCATGGAATGACCATTAAGTGAGGTATTTAACAAGATAGATATATTTGTTAATTTTTTAAATTCTTCAAGCAAGGCATAATATTTTGGGTTTAATTTTCTATTTACTGTTTGAATACGAGCCGATCCATCTTTATGTACGATCCCTGGAAGATAATCCTTCCAAGCTGTTTTAGTTTGTGCAACCAAAATCATATATGGACTTTCATAGTCACAATTAAAATAACAACCTACATCCTCTTGAATAACTGAAGGAGCAAAAGGTCTAAAGTCCTCGCGAAATTTTATTTTTCTATTGATAAGATTTTTTATTTCTTTTCTACGAGGATCAGCAAGAATACTCCTATTACCTAAAGCTCGTGGACCAAATTCGCTACCATTTTGATACCATGCTACAACTTTACCATCCGCCAAATAAGTTGCAGTATCATATATATAATTTTCACTTCTTACGATAGTTAAATGATTTCGAAATTCCTGTAATACAGTTTGGATTTCAAAGTCATTATACATTCTTCCAAAGTAAGTAGATTGATTGTGTTTAATTTTCTCCTGCTTTAATACTTCTAGCCATCCATAATAAGCACAGCCGATTGCCAGACCACTATCTCCTGCAGCAGGTTGGAAATAGAAATTTTTAAACGGAGTATTTTTAAATAATTTGGCATTAGCTACCGCGTTTAATGCCAGACCTCCCGCATACCCTACATTTTCCTGCGGAGCTAAACTATGATAAGCATTAAATAAATAAAAAATAGCTTTTTCTATCTGTGTTTGAGAAAAATAAGCTAAATCAGCATAATACTGGAAATATTCGTAAAAACTTTGATATTTACCACCTAAATGAGGATCAATTTCTTTCATCCATTCATAATTTAAAAAAACACGTCCGTTTTGATACTGAAAAACATCGAAGTTAAACCTACCAGGGCGCCCAAAAGGGGCTAACCCCATCAATTTACCTTCACAAAACTCCTCATCAAATACATAGTAACTTACTCCACCATAAAATTCTGCGATAGAGTGCTCCATATCAAAAGGTGCTATAGGGTATTCATGTCGATTCCATTTAATATATTTAGAAAAATCCTTAAATACAGGTGTTAATTTATCATTTCTATAAATATAGTAGCTTTCTTTTTCCCAATAAAGATATCTTTCTTCTTTGGTTAGACTCCTAATGTTTTGAGGTAAAACCTGAATGTTTGCTACATCAATGCAACTATCTAAACTACTACCTTGCCCATCCATGACAATTACACCCATTTCTGAAAAAGGTGAAGTGCCTACAGCACTATAAGCATGTGCCAAATGATGAGAAATACCTAAAATTGGAATTTCTTTAGGTATAATTCTATTGCCTCTTTTAATAATTTCTTCAGGTTTTAATAAACTGTTTGTGGTATTTTCTTCTACAATTAACGTAATATCTTTCCAAGTTATGTTCGCCGCATTTAAGCAATATTGAATAGTTAAATTATCATTAAATCCATCGTGTTTTTTTTTGCTAAGCCTTTCTTTTTCAATTGCAACCAAGATTTTACCGTTTTTTAATATACAAGATGAGCCATCATGTGAAAGTGCTGTACCAAGCACATAAATTGGTTTTGTCATAAATAAATTATCTCTTTTTGCAAACAAAAGGAACTCTTGTTTGAAATATCATTAAGTTTTTTTGTCAATTGCTCCACTAAACTTAATTCTCGCTCACGCTCCATAGTTCGAATCAGCCGCCTATAAAATCTTGCTTTCAAATCAGCAATTTCTTCCCGTTTTATTTTATTTCTGGCAACAGCGAGTTCTATAGCTTTGAAGAAACCATCACTATCGACGCATACTTTTATCTTATTAAAATTATTTGAACCCAATCTAAGTCGTGAAGCCTGATATTTCATAAAACGTGGTACTCGGTACTGTGTGGGTATTGATGTTAAATACTTAAAACACACACCCTGCGCGGATAGACGCAACCAGGTATGAAAATCTTCTGATGCGCGTGCGTTTGGAAAAGGACATTGATAAGCAAATGCTGTACGTACAGATGTAGCCGACGTTTTATTAATATATCCCGTATCTGTGCCCATTGTTATCCAAACATCTTCGCCTTCAGGCTGGCTTTTTGTCAGCGACTCTAAAATTTCTAAAATAGAGCTGGGAATTTGTTTTCCTAAGATAGGCTGATTATTTTCATCAATAACAGTGAAAAAAGAATAAACTAAACCAATGTTAGGACATCGTGTAAAAACATTTTTCACTATTCTTACTCGTTCTGGATGCGAGATATCATCTGCATCATTGAAATGAATTATTTGGCAGCGTTGCTTCAATGCAACTGACACACCAATATTTCTACATACCCCTGCTCCTTGATTCTTATCAAGAAAAATAACTTGTATTTTTGGAAAATATTTTTCCCTAAGTTTTTTAAGATAATTTCTGACTGTAATTTTTTTTGAAGCATCATCTATGATAATTGCTAACCAATCTGAATCAGTTTGCTTTAGTAATCCGTTTATAGTATCCCCGATAAACATTCGGTCCATATCTTCAGAATAATGTGGAATTATAAAAGCAGAAGATGCATTACTATAACTAGAAGGCAAAAGTTTCATTATTAGGTCTTTCCAATATACGAATTATATTTTCTATTAATTTATCCAATTCAATTTTAGAACGATCCACTCTCATTGAAATACCTACTGTCCGGCGCAGAAGTGAGATTGTTATTGGACATACATCCGAAGTTAAAGAAGAAATATTTTGTATGAAGTTTGATTCTTCTTGTTTGGAAATTCGTTTATTGCTTGAAAAAATAGGCTGCCAATCCACATATACGTGTCCTTTAGTACCTGCAGACCAAACCTCAATTTTATTTTGCTGACCGTGTTTTATAAAAATTTGTGCATCCTTAGAAGAGTAAAATGTTAAAAATAAAACCCTTCCACAATCTCCTTCTTCATCATGTATAGGGGCAAAATTGAATTTATCTAATTTGTTACTTAATTTTGTTATAAATTCTTTTTTTTCTTGACGAAGTCTATACAAAATATTATCAAGCCTGGAAAGTTGAACTTGTAAAATTGCACTTAATATTTCAGATATACGAAAATTCCAACCGGCAAAAAAATCAATATCGAAGTCAGAGAGACTTGGTTCAAAAATGCACCCACCATGATGTTGTAGCAATGCCCGTTGATAAACATTTTGATTCTTAGTAATTAAAGCACCACCTTCCCCGCAGGTAATAATCTTATAATGATTAAAAGAAAAAGCGCCACTATCTCCTATACTACCTAATTTTTTGCCTTGATAAGATCCCCCGCAAGCTTGTGCTACATCTTCCAAAACTAAAAGATTATATTGTTTAGCTAGATCCATTATTTCATTCATACTACAAGGTAAACCATGCATATGCACAGGAATAATAGCTTTGGTCTTAGAAGTAACTTTCTTTGCTATATCAATCGGAGAGATTGTCAGAGAGGAATCAATTTCAGCAATAATAGGGACTGCTCTTACTGCAAATACAGCTAGCGCTGTTGCTATATAAGTAAAAGCAGGAATAATAACTTCATCACCCGGCTCTATTCCCAAACCTTTCAAAGCGCATATAAGTGCTCCTGTACCGCTACTAACAACTAGTGCATATTTAGAGCCCATTTTACGAGAAAAACTTCTTTCAAACTGAACTGAAGCACCATTTTCACTATTAATGTACCTATCTAAACAGCCAGTTTCCAGAATTTCACGAGCAGCGTCCGCTTCTTCTTTCCCTATGATGTAAGGCATTTTACCTTTTCCTTTTTATCTGGAAACCCTTCTCTTGCTCTTATTAATCTCTGTTAGTTAACAAAGGTAATTTCTCAGATGAGAGATAATGAAAATCCATTGTATCAATGCTATTAATTTTAGAATATAGTTAAAATCTTAATTTTTCTTTTATTATTTACTGTCAATAATCTTAATCCACTAGGGTCTACTTTTTTAATTTCAGTAATATTTAAAATTATTCAATCAATAGGAGAAAGGGTTTTGAATGAAAAATTGAAAGAAAAAACTAAGGATATCATTCGACTGAGTATCCCTTATACAGGAGCTAACCTTTTACAAGCCGTGTCAGAACAAGTCACTATTGTGCTTTTAAGTAAAACAAGTAGTAATACCTTAGCTGCTTATGGACTTTTTACTCTCTTAGACCCTATTAATTTATTATTTAATGCGCCATTAACTGCATTGCCCGCAATAATTGGTACACTTCATGGTGAAAATGACAGACAGTCTATTGCAACTATTTTACAACAAGGATGGGGAGCGGGGCTGATACTTTGTATTCCTCAGGCTATCCTTCTATGCTACGCCAAACCTTTACTTAAATTACTCGGACAACCTAGTCACCTTATTAAAATAGCTGAATCTAGCTTTTACTTCAGTATTATTACCTTACCCACTGCGTCTTTATTACTTACCAGTACGAGTTATGCTTATGGTGCAAACAAAACATTAGCAATATTTTCCCTAAGTATTTTAAATTTACTTAGCAATTTGAGTCTAACAATTTTGTTTGTGCTTAGGCCACTTCAACTTAGCTTAAAAGGTTACATTTTCTCTACTATTGGACAAAGCTTATTAGCCAATATAGCGTTCACCGCTTACTTAAAACATATAAGTTCGCGTGAAGGATATCCTTTTTTTACTTTTAGAATACATAATTATAAATCCTTAGCAAAAAGATTTCTAAAATTAGGAAGCTTTACTGCCGCTAAAATTTTGATCATTGTAATATCTATGGTTTACAAACAAACACTTATCGGTTTAAACGGCGAAAAAGCAATGCTGGCCACGCAAGCTATTAATGTTTACACTGGGTATCCTACCTATATTAATGATTCTATTTCCATGGCTATTTGTACCTTGATAGGTCAATCGATTGGAAAAAAAGATCTCGAATCCATTAGCTATTACTATAAAATCGCTTTGGTTTGTGCACTAGGAACTTCTTTAGCATTTGCTTTCCCCTGTTTTATTATTCCTCGTCGAATCATTCAATTATCTTTTAAAATTGAGAAAGACGAAAATTTCAACTTTCTAGAAAATTTACTCTATATCAATGCTATACAATTAATAGTAGATTCTATCAGTCAGATATTAACAGGAACATTTTTTGGAACCGAAGACTCTACCAGACCTGCGCTAATATCATTATTAACTTTTCTCACTATTATCCTACCTCTGTCCTTAAGTTTTCATTTTTTCACAGACTTAGGAGTTTTAGGAATAGAATGGGGCTATCTTGCTGGTAGTTTAGTTCAAGCTGGTGCTATGGCAATACTTTGGAATAAAAAAAACAATGGCTTAACTCTAGAGACTGAAAATTTAAATCTAGCTTCTCAAGAAAACGAAGTTGCTAACAACTCTGATGGTATTATAGAAGAAACCTTTGTATTTGAGACTACAACAGAAAAAAAAGAAAAAAATATTAATCCACTTTTGGTAACTGAAAGTACAAACTTACTCTCTATAGAAAATAATAGATCCCCTGTAAATTCCTGTAATTATGAACGCGCTAGCACTAGCTTAAAGCAATTTGGTATTTTTAAATTAGATCAACTACATACTCCATCTTCTATAATACCTATTTCAGTAAAGGAAATTAAATCACAGATTTAAGGTCCCTATTTCTCACTAGCTCACATTCAATTTTTTCCAACAAAATTCCCTTGGTCTCTGGGATCAAATAAAATACAAACAAAAAGCATAATAAACACATTATCCCATAAAACCAAAAAGTATTCGCAAATCCAATCGCGGCAATAAGATTTAAAAAAGTTATAGATACTAAAAAATTTGCTGACCACTGTATAGTTGCTGCTATACTCATCCCTAATCCCCGAACATTGAGAGGAAAGATCTCAGCAATTATTAACCAAAATAATGAACCTACACTAATACAATAACCTACCACATAGGTCAGCATGCTAATAACAGTTAACCATCCCCAAATAGAAGAAGTAGTATTACAGTTAAATATTAATCCAACTATTCCTAGACTTATCGCAGCAAGAGCACAACCACTAAGTAATAAAATGCGGCGCCCAACTCGATCAACAATCACTACAGCAATTGCACTTACAATGGTATTGACGATCCCCGTACTTAATGTCACTAAAATTTGAGACTCAGTATTATGAAAACCTGTTGCTTTGAAAATTATAGGCCCATAATACATAATAGTATTAATACCAAAGAATTGCTGAAATATTCCCAATCCGATTCCAATAAGTAAGATTGACCGATTTTTTTTCGATAATAATTCTTTCCAATTATTTGATTTTAAAACAATATTTTTTTTAATCTGTTCCAATTCAAAATCAATTACATGGGGCTCACGAATTTTAGCTAAAGTAAGACGTGCCTTGTTAATAGATCCTTTTAAGACCAGCCAACTTGGTGTTTCTGGAAGAAACAACATCCCAACAAACAATAAAATTGCTGGAATCAACCCAGCTGCAAACATGATGCGCCAAGCATTAATGGGCGCCAATAAATAATCTATCAAAAATGAAAGCGTTTCACCTCCAGTAATGGCGATTGCATTTAATAATACCAAGCCTCCACGTTTTTCAGATGGCGCCATTTCAGCAATAAATAACGGCGTAATATAAGAAGAAATACCAACAGCAATACCCGTAATTAGACGACCAATAATTAAAAATGTCACGTTAGGCGCAATAACCAAAATACTAGTCCCTAACAGAAAAATTATGGCTGTGCCGATAAGCATCCGACGTCGCCCAAAATAATCAGCTAAACAACCGCTTAAAGGGCAACCAACTAGTGCGCCTAATAGTAAACTACTTACTAGGATTTCTTGAACTATTAAATCCGGTTTGAATATTTGATTAATAAAAATTAGCGCCCCAGATATGACACCCATATGGAATCCGAATAGAAAACCAGCCAAAGTTCCTATACTAACTACAAATAACATGGTATTTCTCGGAGTATTAAATTCCATAGCAACAAAAATTTGCAAAATTAGTTTAACGTAAAGATAAATTCACCAGCGATAAAAACTGAATGTGGGTTAGCATCATATTAACTATATTTTTATTGGAAGTCATGATTTAGGTTCAGAACTAAATAACCCTATCAAACTAAAAAAATCTGGTAACACAAACAGTAAGGTAAAAAAATTATTTCCCATAATTAAAATTATTAAATTTCACCATTAGGTTGGAATATTTCTGGATAAAGTAATCAATAAGCTTAAGGCTTCTAAGAGCAGACTCATTTTATTAATAAAACTTTTTCATTATAAAAATTCAATTAGATAAATTTGTAATATCACTCAATTCAACATTAAAAGCTAAAGGGAAGATTTCTAATGAAAAGAAAATTTTCGATAACAAAAAATTTAAGTTTTACAGGGAATAAATTAATATATTTACAAACGATTTTTTATATTTGCAAAACTAGAAAATGAAAACATTTCGCGGTTAATAGTCTGAGCAAATAAAAACTGTCAATTAAAAAAGTGGCCTTTAACACTCAGGTACATTAACTGCGAGTGTCTTTGCCAAACCACCTAGAGAGGTTTCCTTGTAAATTGCCATCATATCTTTTCCGGTGGCAAACATGGTTTCAATGACTTTATCTAAGGATACTTTTTTATTTTTCCCATCTTCCATTAAAGCTAAATACGCTAATTTAATGGCTTTTTCTGCTGCTACTCCATTGCGTTCGATACAAGGAATCTGAACTAAGCCCGCTACGGGATCGCATGTCAATCCCAGATGATGTTCCATTGCCATTTCTGCGGCATTTTCTATTTGTTCTAATGTTCCACCTAATACTGCAGTCAGCGCTCCCGCAGCCATAGAACAAGCCACACCGACTTCACCCTGACAACCTACTTCTGCACCAGAAATTGATGCATTCATTTTATATAGTAAAGCGATAGCGCCAGCGATCAATAAAAAATCAATGACAGATTGCTCACTGACATCTGCATAGAAACGACGATAATAGGTTAATACTGCCGGAATAATACCTGCTGCACCATTCGTTGGTGCAGTCACTACGCGACCTCCCGCAGCGTTTTCTTCATTAACTGCCATTGCGTAAATGGTTGGCCATAATAATGAGCCGGGAAAAGTCGCTAATTTTGGAATTACTTTGTTACTCATTTTGCTAAAAAGTTCCGGGGCCCGGCGCTTGACTTGAAGCTCGCCGGGTAATATGCCTTGGGTATGACAACCTCTATCCACACAATCTTGCATAATATCGGCTATTTTCAATAAATCCGTGTGAATTTCCCTATCAGGTGCTAATTGTCTTTCATTAGCTAACATAAGCTCTGAAATGCTTAAGTTGTTTTTTTTACAGGCATAAAACAGCTCAGTGGCAGTAGAAAAAGGATAAGGCACTGGAATAGCATCCTTATGCTGCAGACCAAACTCTTGTTCAGTGACAATAAAACCACCGCCTATGGAGTAGTAAATTTGACTGTTTAAGAGAAGACCTTGTGTATCAAAGGCACTAAAACGTATACCATTGGTATGCAATGGCAATAATTCTTTTTGTAAAAAAATTAAATCAGTTTTCTCAGAAAATAAAATCTTTTTTTTCCATGCCAACCGTAGTTCACAACTCTCAATAATTGTCTTGGCGCGTGAAGCAACCTCCAGGGGATTAACTGTTTCAGGCAGCTGTCCTTCTAAACCATTTAAAACCGCTAAATCGGTACCATGACCCCGGCCAGTTAAAGCGAGTGAACCAAACAACTCAACTTTTATACAGCCAACCTCATTAAATAATTCATTATCTAACGCTAGATTTTCCGCAAAAGCGCAGGCAGCTTTCATAGGACCTACGGTATGTGAGCTCGATGGACCTATACCAATAGAGAATAAATCAAACACACTAATTGTCATAAAAGAAATACTTTTTAGTTCATTATTTGTTAGTATTCTAGACCTTTAATGAAGGCAAAAGAAGTATTAAAGTCAAAAAAGCTCGATAGGGTCGACATCCAGTGACCAACGAACTCGTCGACTACTGTCAAGCTGACTGATGGGTTTAATAATCTGCTCCAGTAAGTTTTGCAAAACGTTCCGTCGTTTTGCCTGTAACAGTAATTGACATCGATAATAACCCGCCCGACGCGGGCGTAAGGAAGGAACTGGCCCTAATAGACTGATTTCTTCCCCAACTAATTCAGCTTGATTTTTTACTTCATTTAAAAAATCCATCGGATAAGCTGAACTTAAGGCTTCGGCATGCAAAAGTGCCAAATAGCTGTAAGGAGGTAACGCAGAGGCGCATCTTTCTTTTAATAATATATCGCTGAAACTGAGATAACCTTGCTCTAACAAATGGTTTAACAAGGGATGATCTGGATGATAGGTTTGAATCCATACCTCTCCAGGTTTATCGGCCCGTCCGGATCGCCCAGCTACTTGTGTGAGTAATTGACCGGTATGTTCTAAGGCTCGAAAATCTGCACTAAATAGCCCACTGTCTGCTTCTAAAATACCCACTAAGGTAACATTTGGAAAATGATGTCCTTTCGCTAACATTTGTGTTCCAATCAAAATCTGACTTTCACCTTCATGTATATTTTTTAATAATTTATCTAAACTCCCTTTACGTTGAGTATTATCTCGATCAATCCGAACTATTCCGATATCAGGAAAGTATTTTTGCAAGGTTTGTTCTAGACGTTGTGTACCTTGACCTAAAGCAAGTAATTGTTGACCTTGGCATTCAGGACAACGAGCATCTAAAGGACGTCGATAGCCGCAGTAATGACATTGTAAATGAGCAGGCTTTTTATGAAAATTCATTTTTTGCTCACAATATTGGCAATCTGCTGTCCAACCACAATCATGACAAAGGGTAACTGGAGAAAAGCCTCGTCGATTTAAAAATAAAAGTACTTGGCTTTGTTTTTGCAAATGATTTTCCATGCTTTGTAATAATGCGGGAGAAAAACCTTGATCAAGTTTTTGATGGCGTAAATCAATAAAATGAAAAGTGGGTTGTATGGCAGATCCTGCTCTTTGAGGTAAATGCAGTATTTGATAACGATTTTGTTGTGCATTAAAAATGCTTTCTAAAGATGCAGTTGCGGAACCCAATATAACAGGTATGTTTTCTAAACGTCCTCGTACTAACGCTAAATCTCGAGCGTGATAACGCAAACCCGTTTGTTGCTTAAAAGAACTATCATGTTCTTCATCGATGATGATAACCCCAGGACACAATAAAGGTGTAAATAAAGCGGAACGTGTACCAATGATAACAGATGCTTTACCTGATTTAGAAAGTAACCAATTTTCTAAACGCTGTTTATCGGTTAATTTAGAATGAAATAATATCAAAGGCACTGAAAAGCGATTTCGAAATCGCGCTAACATTTGCGGCGTTAAACCAATTTCTGGAACTAATACTAATGCTTGCTTACCCCGATCGAGCACCGCTTGTATCACTTCCAAATAGACTTCTGTTTTTCCGCTTCCTGTCACGCCATTTAAAAGAAAAGCTTGAAATTTATCTAATGAATTAAAAATACTCTCAATAGCCTGTTGCTGATGATTATTTAATTGAATTTGTTCGGATAAATTTAATTTTTCTTTAGTAGCAAAAGTAAGTTTTTCTTCTTTATTAATTTCTTCAGTAGTTTTTTTAATAGAGTCGTTAAGTTTTTTGACAGTTTTTTGCGTGCGTAATGCACGTGGCATAGCATTAGCGAATACCTCGCCAATAGGACAATGATAGTAACGGCTTGTCCATTCTAGTAACTGCTGGATAGAATCCGGTAAAAGCGGAGTTTTATCTAGAATGGACAACACCTGCTTGAGCTGAGATTTTGGCCAAACTGATGATTCGCTTACTTCCATTAAAAAACCAATTTTTTTCTGCTTCCCAAACGGTACCAATACACGTAAACCTTTTTTTAATTGCGTTAAAGGAAAGTCGGTTGGTGCTAAATACTCAAAATATTGGTGTAAGGGAGCCGGAATGGCAATTTGTAAGATATTCTTTGCATTTAAATTTTTGTCTATATTATCGCTCAACTCGCAATCCTCATGGCTACATAAAATTAAACTCGCTCTGTTTTACTCGGGAAATAAACATGAAAAATAAAAATTGCGTAACGTAAATCAACTAAAGTGTCAAAATGCTCCGCAAATTGTCGGTTATTTTTTTTAATACAACCGTATTATTATCTTGCATACTATCCCTATTAATTCCCATTTTGATATGAAACTGGGAAGGACCTATTGTTCCTATCAATGCAGGGTTAGTAGAACTATATAGAACAATCGTAGGAATTCCCAAAGCTGCGGATAAATGACTTAACCCTGTGTCTACAGCAACAACTGCTTTTGCGTTTGCTAAAACAGCTGCCATTTCATTGAGATTTAAATAAGGTAACACCTGGGCGATAGAATTTTTATTAATTAGTCGATTAGCATTTTTTCTTTCATTTTCATTCCCCCAAGGAATAAAAACACTTACCCCATGGTGGGTCATTTCCTTTATAAGTAAAGACCAGAAATAATTTGACCAATGTTTAGTTGCGCAACTGGTATTGGGTATAAAAATTAGATAGTCTTTTGGTAGTTGTATTTTTGCTTGGCTTAAATTTTCTTTGTTAATACCATATTCAGGTAACGTCTCGGGCAGATTGTATTTTAAAGCTTTTGCGAATAATTGACGTAAACGCTCAATAGCATGTTGTTGCCAAGGTACAGAAAAAGTTTGCTGATAAGCAAGATAGGCTAAACTTTCCCGCACTGAGTGTTTATCCATGCCAAGGCGGCAACCTCGACTTAAATAGGTTGTAATTGCACTTTTGATAGATCCTTGTGCATCTAAAACAAAATCATATTCTTGTGCACGCAATTGTGAATAAAATTGTTTTAATTCTCCATTTTGAATCGTCCGACAGATATTCTTTCGCCAGCGTCTTAAAGCGATGGGAATGATTTTTTGGACTTGTTCATGCCATTTGGGAATTTCAGTAAATGCTTCTTCTACTACCCAATCAAATTGAATATTCGAAACAGCCTTAGTCGCATCAGTCACTGCGGGTAATGTATGAATAATATCGCCCATTGAGGACATTTTTATGATTAAAACACGCATAAATAACAGGTTACTAATAAGGAATAATGATTAGTTGAACTATACCCATTAGACATCAAGATGTGAACCGCCATATTAACTGTCTAATGTAAACCACCTTTGTAGCTGTCTTAAGCTTTAAGCCAATAGTCCGGATAAAGATTTGACATCAGATAAAGTATTGTTAAAAAACAGTTCATTATCCGCATTCACCTCCTGGGTTGAATTATAAAAATGAAAAAAAGCGGGGCTACTTTGAGTACGTTTTAATTTAAGTTTAATTTCGTTGTCATTGAGGTCTCGATCTTTAGCTGATATTGATACGGGCAAAGAAACTAACGAGGCGTTTCTTATTGAAGCCAAATAACTAACATCGATGAAGCTAAATTTATTTTGCAAGAGCTCTTGTTTATAAAATTCTTCTTTTGACGTTTTAGAAATACATACAATTCCATCCATAAGGCGACCCAACCTCGTAAAAAGTGCTGCTAATACGTTATTACACATAATAATGATAGCGAAAATAGTAGCCGCAATAACTATGGGCGTCGCAACTAAACTTCCTGCTAAGGATAAGCCTATGATGATACCTGAAGCCAACAAGCAACCAAAAATATTACCTAGAAAAGCGCTCTGATATTCATAATAATGCGATCCTATGCGCTCATTAACAAATTCATCTTTCGTATTCCAAATATATTTTAAAAAGCAATGCGCTTTTGCAAAATAGTCGAAACAAGATGTCGTTATACTCGTCAAACTTAATACGAACGGTAACGCAAAAAGAAATTTATGTAATAGTAAAAGATCAATGAATGCTTTACTAATACCTATCACTGCAACAAAAGGCATAGTTCCTGTCAGCATTACTACGGTAAATAAGCTTAATGCAATCAATAAACCTAACACTAGCCCTACAAAAATCGATATTTTTTCTTGTTTTAAGCGTGTTCCATCAAACGAGCTAGCTAGACGATTGAATAAACCACCTAAAGTGCAAGCATAACCTAAAATAAACAAAATATACGCAAAATAGGAAAACACATCCCAGAAAGGAATAACTGCATGTAAAGAAAGACAAAAAATTCCTAAACTAACCCCTAACAACATGCCAATAGGAGTAAATATTTTTTCAGCACGCCCTATTTGTCGATTTATTATGATTTCTTGACTAAGGAAGTTTCTAATCTTTGTCTTCTTACCATTTTCGTAAGGACGGGCTGTAAACAAATTCCATAATCGACCTAAATAGGCTGCATCAGCTACGAAGCTTCCGTACTCAGCGGGGATAGTTAATAAATTTAAAAACCATTCCGACTCAAATAGACCTGGAGCAATAACAACTAAAGGAAATAATAACCCCAAGCCTAGTATGGAAATAAAAACAATCGCTAACCGTTCATTATCTAAGTTAGCTATTTTTTTTTAGTCTTTTCTATAAATAGACTATTTAACAAAAAACAGAGAGAAAAAAACTTTTGCATATCGATGTTAATCTAAGGTTAAAAATTTAAATCTTAAGCCATAGGTAAAGTCGAGTTACTCGGATGAGATAAATAATTAGCTAATAATCGATATACTTCGGAAACTTTGATTTGATAATTCTGATTCAAACGACCGGAATGTGAAGGATAACTGCCTACTCCTCGCCAAGGGTTCGCTGCATCATTTGCAATCTGCTGACTAAGTATCCAAGTCCCAACCCTAACATTGACACAAGGATCATATTGTAATTGATGCTGAGTATAACCATACAGTCGAATTTTCGATATCCAAATTGAATTAATTTGCATTGGACCATAATCGAAAGTCCCATTTCTATTAGGCAACGCCGAACCGTTCGCGCCATTTTCTATTGCTAAAACTGAAAGAATTAAAGTAGCTGGAACATGATAGGTTATCGCCGCTTGATTAATACACTCGATAGGGACACCATGAATTTCTAATGCGCTTATCATATGGATCCTCTGCCTCCATCTCACTAATTATTCTCTATGTCGTCTGAAGCATAACATGTTAGCTTGTTTTTTATTTTCGGTCACTATATACTACCAATCTTAATTGTTAACCCTATAAATAAGGTTTACGATTAAGCAGAGGTATATGAAAAACTGATATTACGACACCTCAACCCGAAATGATACCACTCAATGCCCTCATAGCCATAGTAAGCACTCCTGTCGGGAAGAAATCATTTATTGATTCTTTTGAATAGGTGCATATCGTAGCCATTACGAGCGTATTGCAATGCCACGAAGCATTATTGCGATGGCTGCTGGTCGTTATAAAAAGTCTTTCGAAGCACAAACTCTAGCTTTTTTAGTGGTGCAAATATAATTTATATTGGTGAGCGTATTTAACAACTCCTGCCCCTGATTTAAATTCAGATCTAAACATGCTAAAAAAACTTAAATGAATACAATATTAATATCAGGCAATGATACAGAAATCGGTAAAACATGGGTTTGTCGAGCCCTAGCCAACTATCTTGCATCACATAAGCAAACTGTTCAAGTAGTCAAAATTGTTGAAACCGGCATAACAGGTAATCAAAAAGGCGATGCGGAAACGGCTATTGAGTATTGTTCTCATCTCAACCAAAAGAAATGCCAAGCTTTTACTTTATATTCATTTACTAAACCTCTTGCTCCAGTTTCTGCAGCGCATAAAGACAGCTGCAAGCTGAATCTAGAAAGTATTCTTTGCAAAATTAGAAGCTTACCTAAAACCAATTGGCGTATTCTTGAAGCTGCAGGAGGGCTAGCTGTTCCCTTAGATGAGACAGGGTTAGATGCTGTTGATTTAGCCTTAAATTTACCAATAGATCATCTATTACTGGTCGTTCAAAATCGGCTGGGTGCTATACATCAAGCACGTATGTTAACTAATTATGCACCACATTCAAAAATACCA
Source organism: Candidatus Aquirickettsiella sp. (assembly GCA_036495935.1). Classification (GTDB taxonomy): domain Bacteria; phylum Pseudomonadota; class Gammaproteobacteria; order Diplorickettsiales; family Diplorickettsiaceae; genus Aquirickettsiella. Next base: position 13,165 of record DASXLX010000059.1, on the reverse strand, counting down.
ACAGGTATTTGGTTTAACGATAAAATATCAGTTGACAAGGATGTCACCTCTTCTAATTATTTAGAACTTGCCAATCTCTCGATACCCATATGGGGACATCAGCTTTATCAAGCACGAGAGCTTCATTTTTTTGATTCTTTCCCGATAGCTCATTACTTTAAAAATATTGAGATACACCCTAACTAAACACTTCACTACTCTTTAAAACTATTTTTATTTTCAGTTTTTTTTAGAGCTAAAGCCCATCCGGCGCAGATAATAGGTGGCAAGCAAAATAACAGCAATCCGCCTAGCAAAATCAAATCAAATTTAAATAGATTACTCACTTCGATACCCTGCGGAGGAAAGAACCCGAGTATAAATGTAATAAAACAACCCATTAATCCTGCAGTACTGACTATCCAAATCCCCCATGTGCCTCCTGGAATATGATAAGCACGATTTCTGCTGGCCTCTTTATATCGCAACCGTAATGCGGTTAAAAATAAAAAAATATAAAATAACACGGCCAATTGGGCTGTCATTACGCTTAATAGCCAATAGGTTTCATTTACACTAGGAATCAATATAAAAAGACTAGTTAATAGGGATACTAGAATCCCTTGAAATAGTAATAAACTGACCGGCGCTCCAAATCGATTGACCTTAAGCAACCAGTTTAACCCTGTTATTTGACTCTCGAATGTAGCAATGAGTAAGCCTCGCGTAGGACCTATTACCCAGGTTGAAATACTACACAAACTTCCAATAATAATTAAAGAAATAATAATCGGTATAAAAAATGGCAAATGATAACTATTAAAAAAAGCAACATAGGCCTCGGTTAAACCCGAGAGTATATTAAGCTGATTTACTGGAATAATAAGGGCTATAGCTAAAGAACCCATTATCAAGCTTATCAATATTAAACTTGCCGACCAAAATAAGGCTCGTGGAAAATCTTTCTGGGGATTATGTACATCACCAGCGTGTACAGCTGACATTTCTAAGCCCATCAGACCAAAAATAATAGTCGTTAAAAAAGCCAAATTATTAAAATTATTCAGACTGGGGAAAAAAGAATAGGAGGAAAAATGTATCGCTAGAGGCCGTGCGCTTTTAATCCAAATGATAGCTAACACGATCATAAAGAGCATAGGAATTAAAGTACCTACTAAAGCTCCGATACTACTCAGCCAACTCGAAACTCGTAAGCCTAAGCAACTTAAAGCGGTAACTGACCACCAAATAATTAATATCGTACTTAAAAGATATATTTTATGTTGTACCAAATGTGGATCAATTAAATAGGCAAATGCAGCTATTACAAAAGACAATATCGTTGGATACCAAACCACGTTGTATATCCACTGCAACCAAATCGCAAACCAACCCCATCGCACACCAAACGCAGTACGGATCCATATATATGCGCCGCCTGTGCTCGGCCAAGTGGTGGCTAATTCAGCAGTCACTAAAGCAGTCGGAATAAAAAACAGCAACGCAGCAAGTAAATAAAAAAATATTAATGCATAACCAAATTGAGCAGCGATAGGTAATGAACGCAAACTATCAACAGCAATGACATTCATCATGGCTAAACTAAATACGCCCAGTGGTTTTTTGATAATCCTATTTTTAGTACCTGCTATCATTATTTTTTACCGGATTTATAGCTAGCAATTATCCAGATAACTGCACCTATAGAAATGGCTGTATCAGCCAAATTAAAGGTAGCAAAATGCCAATAACCAATACAAAAATCAATAAAATCTATGACGTAACCCAAGCTTAGTCGGTCATACAAATTACCTATAGCACCCCCTAATATCAGTGCAATGGCACAAGCTATCCAATTGTTCAATCCACCTCGATAAAGCATACGCACTAAATAAACGCTCACAAGCGCACTAATAGCCGCAAAAAACCAGCGTTGCCAACCATCCGCTTGGCCTAAAAAACTAAACGCGGCACCAAAATTGTGTGACAAAATAAAGTTTAAGCAAGGAAATACTGGGATGATACTAGTTTGATCTAACCAATGTGTCATCCATACTTTGCTTAAATAATCGAGAACAATAATGAATGCACTTAACCAAAGCCATGATAGTTGAGATGTTTTTCTTTCTTGCATATTTTAAATAGGTTGGAAAAAATTGTGGTTTTTAAACATACACTCGTTGTTCGCCTTTTCCATTGGGAAGATTTTCCACACAGCGTAAACAAATCTCAGGATGTTCCGGGTCTTGCCCTACATCGGCACGTCGATGCCAACAACGCGCACATTTTGTTTTTTTTCCTACCGTAGAAATAACATTTATTCCTAATTCTTCACCATTAATTTTCAATAATAAAGCCTGTTGTGGAAGCATAGTAGTCAACAGCTTTGCATCCGAAGTTATTAATACAAATCTAAGTTCACCCTTTAAAGCAAAAAGAATTTTATAAAGTTGAGAATTTTCTTTAACATATAGTTCAACCTCAGCCTCCAATGAAGAGCCTAAATCACCACTAATGCGTAATTTTTCTATAACTTTATTAACTTCATTGCGTACTTGTATAAGTTCACTCCAGTAGGTTTGCCGATCAGTTTCTTGATAAATTGTTTGTAATGGATCTTCCACAAACGAAAAAGATAAAGAATACCATTCATTTAAAAAAACACTCTCTTCGCGCTTTCCTGGGAGATAGTGCCAAATTTCTTCTGCAGTAAAACTTAAAATAGGTGCTAACCAACGTACCATGGCTTCAGCAATATAAAAAAGTGCAGTTTGCGCAGAACGTCGTGCAATACTATTTTTTTGTAAGGTATATTGACGATCTTTGATAATATCTAAATAGAATCCACCTAAATCACTAATACAAAAATGTTGAAGTTTCTGATAAATCGTATGGAATTGAAAAGTCTCATAAGCATCGATAATCTCATGCTGTAAAAGCTTCGCCCGTTCTAATATCCAAATATCTAAAGACAACATTTTGTTAGTTTGCACAGCTTCCGATGGATCGAAATCATGTAAATTGGCTAATAAAAATCGAATAGTATTACGGATTCGTCGATAAGCTTCCGCCGTACGTTTTAAAATTTCATCCGAAACAGCCATTTCTCTTCGATAATCCGTTGAAGAAATCCATAAGCGTAAAATATCCGCCCCTAAACTTTGTATAATCTTTTCTGGTGCAATCACATTTCCCAAAGATTTAGACATTTTGTGGCCTTTTTCATCCACAGTAAATCCATGTGTTAACACAGATTTATAAGGCGCTTGGCCGTTCATCGCTACTGATGTTAATAAGGAAGATTGGAACCATCCCCGATGCTGATCCGAACCCTCTAAATAAAGATCCGCAGGCCAAGCCAAAGCAGGATTTTTCATTAAAACGGCATAATGACTTACACCTGAATCAAACCATACATCCAGACAATCAGTTAATTTTTCATAATCTTCTGCTTCCTTACCTAATATTTCTTCTGGATTTAAATCATACCAAGCATCTATTCCTATTTCTGTCACACGATGTGCAATCTGTTCTAATAATTTAAGGCTGTTGGGATGCAGATCACGAGATAAACGATGTACAAATAAAGGAATAGGAACTCCCCAACTTCTCTGTCTTGAAATACACCAGTCAGGTCGATTGCTAATCATGGAATCAATTCGCGCTTCTCCCCATTGCGGAATCCAATTAACCTCTTTAATCGCTGCTAAACTATCCTCTTTTAAGCCTTGCTGCTCCATGCTAATAAACCATTGTGGTGTCGCTCGAAAAATTAAAGCTGTCTTATGGCGCCAACAATGCGGGTAACTATGCTTAATATTCTCTTCTTTCAATAAATTTTTGGATTCTCTTAATTTATCGATCACTAAAGGGTTGACTTTAAAAACATGCTCTCCTTCAAATAGTGCTGTACCCGGTAAGAAACAACCATTGCCACCCACAGGATTAATTAATGGCAATCCATAATGTTGTGCCACACTATAATCTTCTATACCATGCGCAGGCGCAGTATGCACAGCGCCTGTACCTGCATCTATGGTGACATGTTCGCCTAAGATAATAGGAACTTGTCGATGATAAAAAGGATGTTGCAATATAATCCCTTCAAAAACCTTTCCTGTCGCACTACCTAAGCGTTTATAATCCGATATTTGGTAACGCTGCATACAACTTGCTAATAATGATTCAGCGATTAATAAACGTTCTGTATCGGTTTGCACCAACACATATTCAATATCTGGATTGAGTGCGACCGCTTCATTAGCAGGTAAAGTCCAAGGCGTTGTGGTCCATATCGGTACGACTATAAGTCCATGACCCATTTCGCTAGGAATTCGACTTAAAAAATCAACCTCATCAATTACTCTAAACCGCACATCAATTGCAGGTGAAATTTTATCGGCATATTCAACTTCGGCTTCAGCCAAAGCCGATTCGCAATTAACACACCAGTGCACAGGTTTAAATCCTTGTTGCAAGTGTCCTCGGCTAATAATTTGACCTAAAGCGCGAATAATATTCGCTTCAAATTGAAAATCCATAGTCAGATAAGGATGTTGCCAATCACCGATCACGCCTAAACGTTTAAACTCCTTACATTGTATGGAGATTTGTTGGCTAGCATATTCACGACAAGCTTGTCGAAAAGCTTTGGCTGTTAATTTGTCACTGACCTTACCGATTTTTTTTTCTACGTTTAATTCGATAGGTAAGCCATGACAATCCCAGCCTGGAACAAACGGAGCATCAAAGCCACTCAAGGTCTTTGCTTTCACAACGATATCTTTTAAAATTTTATTTACTGCATGTCCAATATGAATATGACCATTCGCATAAGGGGGGCCATCATGAAGAATGAATTTAGCTTTACCCTGATTTTTTTCACGTAATTTTCCAAACAACGACAAAGAAGACCATTGCTTTAAAATAGCAGGCTCTGCCTGCGGCAAATTGGCCTTCATTGGAAATTGAGTGTGAGGAAGATTTAAGGTGTTTTTATAGTCAGTCATGTTATTTATGCCTCAAATAAGGCTTTGTTTAGTCTTAATTTAAATAAGCTTAGAATAACATGCTTGAAGGACCTGCAATATAGTCAAAATCAAAAAGAAAACTTCCTACATTCTAATTAATCTGCTTTACATAAACCGGACTGTATACAAGTTCCACTAACATCCCAGCGTAATTGACCATCTGTTTGATAAATAGGCGTCAAAACATAGGTGAAATGATCAATTTTATTCATACGAATCCGTTGCGATGTCGCAATAATTTGCGCATTTTTACCTATTTCTACACTTGTTACATAGCCTCTAGTTTGATTTTCAGCTTTAAAATTATCAGGAATTCCATTTTGGCCAGGCGTACCGCAAGCAACTAAATTATCATGCTCATGCATACAAGTAGTGACTGCTAATTTGAACGGTGCTGTGGATTGAATAACTTCAGCAAATTTAGCTCGATTACTGTAATTTTGATAGCTAGGTATGGCTATCGCAGCCAAGATACCTATAATCGCAATAACGATCATGAGCTCAAGTAAAGTAAGACCGCTTTGCTTGCCCTTTATTAAATACATAAACCTTGCGCCTTTATAAAATTGATATGCCTAGTTTAACAAGCCATACTTGTTTAAACCAGTACCCTCTATAAAAAGCTTTCAAATAATTTTTACAAAGCTTGGGAACTGGAAGCTAAAAATATTGTGACTGAACTATCTGCAGAGTTGTAATAATATTTCTCAGCAAATTGCTAATACTGATTAAATTGACTACAATTCGGCTCTTCAAATTGCATTGCCAACGTAGCTCAGTCGGTAGAGCAACTGATTCGTAATCAGTTATTTAACCTAAATAAACATTAATAATCAAACACTTGCGATACTTTGTAAACTTAATAACCTACTGAAAACTACGGAGATTTATATGTAGAAAATCTCACTCTGGTACAATTCTGGTACACGAAACATTCTTTGAATTAATATGTATGCTTTCTATTTGGAGGCAATTTTAAGAAAAAAATTCCATAAGATTGGCTGCTTATGAAAATTAGTTATTTTCAAGTTGAGTTAAAACCAAGTCAGATATATAGATCTTTAAGATTCTTCTAACTCGAGTAATTCTTGTTCAGAAAGGCCACTTGCTGATTTAATAGTAGCTAAGGGAACATTCTGCTTTAATAAATTTCTTACGAGTGCTAAAACCTCTTGTCGGCCTTGCTCTAGACCTTGCTGTAGCCATGCTTGATGATTTTTTTCGACCTCTTCACGGACAGCACTTAATACATAACTCATACTTTCCTAGGCATCCTCTAATGCTAGCTCTTGCTCAGAGAGCCCAGTCGCTGAGGTAATTACAGATATTGGAACATTTTTCTTTAATAAATTTTTAGCAATTAATAAAGCTTTACGGTGCTCACCTTGCTGTAAGCCTTGTTCTAGGCCTTGTTCTAGGCCTTGTTCTAGGCCTTCTTGTTTTAACTGCTGTGCAAAAGTCATAATTGTTTTCCTCGCTGGTTCTTCTGGAAAGGCTTTGATTAGCTCTTCAATTAAATGCTGAGCAGCCTTAGGTTCGCTATCATCCTGACTAGTATTTACAATATAGTTTAACATATCCGTAAGATAGGAAATATTAAGCTGTTTGATTATATTTTGGACAAACTGACTTTGAAGCAGTTTCCTCATAATACTTAAGAAGTTTTTATCCCTTTGGTGCTTAAAAAGCATCTCCATAAGGCCTACTAAACCATGTGATTTAATTTCTTCATCCGATAGAATAGTCAAATCAATCAATTTAAAGGGTTTAAAAGCTATTTCTCTTGCAAAATCTGGCTGCTCAAAGCAGTCATAAAGGCAAGTAGAATAAGGGTAAGGAGACTTTTCTCCATGATACATACAAAAGGGTAAAATAATGGGTAATTTGTTATGTCCTTGTTTGAGATGCTCATAGCTTAGAGAAACAGTAGCATGAAGAAAACGAAATGCCATTAAAGGATCATCTGTAGATTGATGTTCTAGCAAGAAGAATAAATAACCAGGCGTCTTATTAATAAGACATTTATAAATAACATCACTATGGATTTCACGAAGCTGCGGAACAATAAAACTTTTTTCTGTTAATTGCAGAGAATTAATATCAATCTTGTCGTAAACTGATGGGACTAAATATGATTTTAAAAAATCAATAGCTACTCTTTTATCTTTTAAGTTTCGTTTAAAAAATTTATCATGAGGTTGATGGATGGTAGCTTTCACTTCTTATTTTCCTTATTGTGATTTAATAAAAGAAGTTTATCGCAACATGTCCTTAATGGTAATAATCAATCGATATTTTGAATAAAAGATTATTTCTTTATATATTATTCCTTCATTAATTTTTCAAAATGTTTCTTTAAGGTGTTGAGTAATTCAAATATTACTTGGATTGATACTCAACAATGTGGGAGTGCTTTTTATCAATTGCTCATCACAAGTGATTAGCTTAAGTTGATGTATAAGAGCTGTTGCTACAATTATAGCATCAGGTAATTTAAGTCGGGTTTTTTTTCTTAACTCAATAACTTTATCAGCTATTTCATCGGTCAAAGCAAGTATAATTGTTTGGTCTAGAAATTGCTTAATAACTATTTCTTCATCAAGAGTAATATTAGGAAAGCCAAGTAATTCCATTCGAGTAATTTGGCTAACAGTAAATATTTTTTGATTTATGTTAGGAGTTGTTAAAAAGCTAGTAATTATCTTATCGCCATTTAAAAAACCAATTACAATATTAGTATCCAATAATAGACTAGGATTGCCATTCATCACGTAATTTTTTCTGTAAAGTTAAAGGATTACCTGAGAAATTTATAGATTTTTTCAGTTTTCCAGCAAGAGATAACAAATTTGAATTAGTAGGTTTAGGCGGTAAATTCGAGGCAATTACTAAAATAACCTCGACTTCCCCAGTTGGAAAAGAATTTGGTAAAGTTACATCAAGTTTTAAGTGATGATTTTCTGGAATAGTAATTAATTTTTTTAAGGTTTTCATAATATATCAGTTTAATCTAATTTAAATTTTCCATCTACATATCCTTGTATTAATTCATGTAAAGCTTCTTTCATTTCCTTATCATCGCGAGCAGCTTGTAACTTCAAAGCTTTTCTCAAAGATACAGGGGTATCGAAACATAGTCTAACTATCTTATCTTTATCACTACTATCTCTAGAAGCCCTATTCATAAATGATGTCCAAAAAGGTCTATAAAGAGCATTATAACTAAAAGTTAAAGCATTGACTATGCGAGCAATAAGAGCTATATTGCTCTTACGAGTTATTAAAAACGTCCCCCAAGGTCTGAACACCTTGAGGGCAAACACAACCAACGAATGGAGTTGATTATGACCGCACCTATTAGAATAGATCATTTCGCTCGTGTAGAGCAATCAATCATCATCGGTCTCCAGAAAAACGATTTTAAAGGTTCATGCTAGCTCTATGAAGCTAATATGCTACTATGAATACAATATATTTTTAACTCACTTACTTTATAAGGTTATAAATGAAAAAGGAGAAAAAAATAGCTATTAAACATATACATATTAGAGCACCAGAAAGCTATTATTACGAGCTTCAAAAAATAGCCGAAAGTTCAGGACTTTCAATTAATTCCCTTTGCTTGGAATTATTGCGAGATGGAATTAAAACAAGATTAAAGGAAATAAAGTAAATTTACTTGGTTGCAAAATGGATCCATAATGGATATACTTAAAGAATGCAATTATAAAATTTTTTAATCGATAGAAACTATAATAAAAAGGATAAACAAATGGTGGCACTTATGAAATTTGATACTTTAAGTTGGGCAAAAAAATTAGAAGAAGCAGGTGTTCCTCCAAAACAAGCGCAGGTACAAGTTGAACTTATTTTCCGTGCTATTGACGATAATATTTGCACCAAACAGGATCTTAAAGAATTAGAAAGTAATTCTAAGCAAAACCTTAGAGAATTAGAGGGTAACGTTAAGATTAGTTTAAAAGAATTAGAACTAAAAATAGAGGAAGTTAGAAAAGATTTATCAGTTTCAATTGAAAGAATGCATGGTTCAATAGAAAAAGTTAAAGGATCTATTAATAAACAAATAGCAAGATGGGCACTTGGCGTGTCTGCCTTACAAGCTACAGTAATAATAGGATTTCTTCGACACATACATTAAGGATTTATAGCGTTCACTGAAGTGCGCTAACACTTCAGTGACATTTAACACAACCAACTACAAAGGAGTTGATTATGACCGCAGACGTCAGTTTAGAGCAATTCGCCCATCTAAAACAACCCGCTTGTGATTATCTATCACAGGCTTACGAAATTTCTTCCAAACTAAACGATTTAATAGAGGCATTAAAAGATCTTCTATCACTTATTCAAGAGTATACGAAATCCTCACATAATCTACTTGATAAAGGACAGATACCCGTTAAAGACTTTGAAGATTTAAATCTTTGCCAAATAACCGGAATTAAACACCTTCGACTAGCGGCTAAAGAGTTTGAATCCTTTAAGGGGTTTGAGATCTATTCAAAAGCTTTAGTTAAACTGGGGGTGGTAAATGGCTAATCTATCTAATTTAGTACTACATAAAGCACTTGGCAACATGACTTGTTCCAGTGATTCTAAGCCTTATATGAATAATAAAAATAAACCGCTTTGGGATGATTTTAATTCCTTGATTGAACAAGCCGTAGTTCATCAGAAAGCCTCTCTTTATAGTGATCTGAATGAAGAAATGAAATGGGCTCTAGCTGTCACTGCTCTTCGTGAAAATAAAACGGAGATCTTAGATGCAGAATATGATCATTTTAATCAATTAGTTGCCGATGTATTAGTCACTCGAGGCTCTTTTAAGAGTTTACGAAGACTCTATGATGAATTGGTTGCCACCATTATTGAATCGAAACCTTCAAAAGATGCCCATGTGGCTTATTGCATTGATCGCGCTTTAGAAAAAGAAGAAGACAAACAAGCTTATATTGCAGCTAATGAAGAAGAAAGGATTGGAGGTTTTTATGCTGAAGATCATAGCTTCTGATAAAACCATTAAGCCAGGTCTCTATGATCTCTCCATAGAAGATTACCATCGAGGTCCAGGTCTTAGTCGTAGCGGTTTAATGGAGTTTAAACGTTCTCCTTATCACCATTGGTATAAGTATATTAATCCTGATTATAAATCTGAGCCAGCAACACCGGCTCAGATCTTGGGTAATGCCTTACATACTTATGTGTTAGAACCCGATGAGTTTGAAAAACGATATTTTGTCATTCCTGAGTTTAATAAAGTCACCAAGGAGGGAAAAAAATGTTGGTTAAAGATTAAATCTGAGTTAGGCAAGAAAGAAACTTTAACTGCCAATCAATATCAAACCCTACAACACATGGCAGCTAGTCTTAAGAAGAATAAGTTAGCTAGTCAACTCATTGAAAAGGCAGAGATAGAACAATCCTTATATTGGACTGATCCGGATACCGGTATTTTATGTAAATGCAGACCGGATATTTTACGGTGTAATCTTGTTTGCGATCTAAAGACAGCTCAGAATGGAAGTCCGCGATCGTTTCAGTATGCCGCATTCGATTATGGCTATTACATCCAAGCAGCCATGGTTAGAGAAGCGATAAAACAATTAAAACAAAAGTTAATAAAAGACTTTCTGTTCTTAGTCATTGAGAAATCAGCCCCTTATGCGATTTCAATCTATCAATTAGATGAAGCTTCCTTAGATAAGGGCTATCAAGAATTTAAAACACTACTAGCGCGTTACCAACACTGTTTAGAAAGCAATGATTGGCCCGCTTATACCATCCAAGAAATTTCACTTCCCCGTTATGTGTTTTCTTAAATAGGAGAATAAAATGAATCAAGAATTAATTAGTGATCAAGGTAAGTTAGTTCGTGCAGAACTTGATATGCAGATCACAACCGCTAAAGCTTATCCAAGAAATCCAGATGTCTTTATCCAGTTAGCAACTCAACTGGCAACGCAAGATCTAGAAACCGCACAATCCTGTTTTTATTGTCTAACTAGAAAAAGTCGTGATGGTAAGGTCACTGAAATAAAAGGTGCCTCTATTCGACTCGCTGAGATCGCAGCAGCCAGCTGGGGTAATCTCCATGCCGCAAGCCGCATTGTTGAAAATGATGGGAGAGCCATTACCGCAGAAGGTGTCGCTTGGGATTTAGAGAGAAATGTTCGTATTAGCAGTCAAGTTAAACGAAGTATTGTTACTACAACAGGTGCAACCTACAGCAGTGACATGCAAACCTTAACAGGTAATGCCGCAAGTTCTATCGCCTTACGAAATGCGATCTTTAAAGTAATTCCTAAAGCATTGATCGACAGAGTGTATGAGAAAGCAGTGCAGTTTTCCGTAGGCGATCAGAAATCTTTACCGAATCGTCGCAGTATGGCGTTTGAGTGGTTTAGAAAACGCGGTGTAGGACATACCAAAATATTGAAATTTTTTAATAAAAACAATCTGGAGGATTTTAGTTTAAATGATTTGGAACAGTTACAAGGTATTGCCACTTCCATCAACGATGGATGGTTGGAAATCGACAAGGCATTTGCCTTAGATGAGGAGACAGCGCCCCTCAATGTCGAGGAGCGTGTCAAGAATTTATTGAACAACGAAATAAAAAACTAAATCCTAACCGCCAACCCCGTTAAGGGGACACCGATGGAGTGGTCGAACACTCCATCGGTGCCTGGCCACAACCAATTCTACGAGGAATTGAATCATGGTTACGCACAGCTTATCCCGATCGTTCGATCGAAGCAAATTATCCCCCATTTATAATGGGATTGTATGCACCAACTCAATCTATACCAACTTAAAAGCGTTTGATTATTTCTTTAAGCTAGAGAGAAATTTAAGTGAAAAAAAGACGTACTACTTTTTAATAATAATACGACTTCGCGATTCTAGAATTAAATCACTAATTCAAGATAGCTCACAACTGTCAACAAAAGGGGTTGACCATGGCTATTGAAAGAATATCTCTAACAAAGGTCCGACGTAATTTTATCTCACTTGAAGAAGAATATTTTACCACCGCAGCGCATTTTACATTGCTTAATAATGATTTTAAAAACCCAAAAAAAGAAGAAATATTAGAATGTAAAAAATATCTTAATCATACTTATTTAGGATTATATATTCTCTTAGAAAAACCATTAACTAAACGTCAAATGGATGTTCTTTATAGAGCCTCTTGTGGCGAAGAAGTTAGTGAAACAGCTGCTCATCTTAAGATTTCTGCAAATAGAGTTTTAGAAATACGTAAAGAAATCTTGCAACGGCTAAATGCCAACAATGCTAAGCATGCTCTTTATAAAGCAACCTGTGCTGGTCATCTTCCAGCCTATATCAAAGAACCTATTATAAAAAAATCTTAATCATGGTGCCATCATGGAAAAAAATAAAACGATAAAACAATTTAAAGTAGATTCTTCTTGGGATAATCGCGAAAAAGCATTGGTATTTTCTTATCGCACAGAATTTATAAAAAAGTTCATTACTATCGCTGAGGGTAATTTTAAATTTTTTGTTAAACCACAGCAAAGTCTGGATTCATTTATTACGGAATTACATTTTTCAAAATATCATGTCATTTATTTAGATATTGATCCTATTTTTTATAAACTGGATGAAATATTAACTGATATCAAAGAGAGTAAAAATAAAAGGACTAAAATTTATCTGGTTACCGCAAGTATAGAAAATTCTTACACGTTAAAAAAACGTGATTTCCCTAAAAACATTTTTCCTCTATTGGATGGAGAAGAAATCGTATATCTCTCAGAAGATAGAAAATATATCTATAAAAAGTCTAAATTTGCTACCCGAGGAAACTAATATGGCCATCGAAAATAATAATAAAACAGAAGCAATAAAAGCCTGTTTACTAGTTCTTTTAAATACATTAGAAAACAAAAAACAAATGATCGCCACCAAAAAATCTTATATCTATATTGACGATAAGATAGCTCCCTATGTCCCGAGAGATGAATTGGACTCTCTCAATATAGGAACGAGTACATTAAGTAACTTAATCAAGCAATTTAAATCCGTAGATGATCTTAATTCGGTTAAAAAACTTAGGCAAACTGAATTACTTTTCTTTAAAACAGATAGTTTAAGTGAGTTTAAATTTC
>DASXLX010000058.1:0-56082 GCA_036495935.1 Candidatus Aquirickettsiella sp. | reverse complement strand
TATTTGTTTCTCTAGTACCAAATTAACCGCATTTAATTTAAATTCTTTATCATATTTTCTAGACATACTATACCTGCTTGCTTAGTAACTTAAGTTTACCTCGCTTCTCTGTGTCCGAAAAATCATAGCAAGATCAGTTTTTTCTTTCCTAATAAATGGGTAGTGTGAGGAGGAGAAGGCATAATCATTTACTTAGGCGAGACGAGAGAAGTCTTCACAGCGAGCATACCCTTGTATAAGACAACGGATAAGATGTAAAGATTACAGTAGCAAACGATATTCACTTTAATTAAAATTTATTTTTTTCTAAATTTGTAAAGAAAAAATACAGAATTAGCTTGGAAAATAAGCCGAGAAAGCGATGTCGACACTTGACATCTTAGAGCGGTCTCTTTACAATCTCGCCCCTCTTCGTTCGATGAAGAAAGTATTTTTTGAGCTTACTGTAACGCCTGAAAATTTAGTGTAAACGCGAACAAAAGTTTGATTTATACTAAAAAAATGAAGTATTCAGATTAAATTTAAGCCACATTTTTAAGTAAAGAGATTACATGGCCACAATTAACCAGTTAGTACGAAAACCACGTGTACAAAGACGCACTAAATCAATGGTGCCTGCGCTGGGGGAATGTCCCCAAAAGCGCGGTGTTTGCACCCGTGTCTATACAGTTACACCTAAAAAGCCGAACTCAGCTTTACGTAAAGTGGCGCGGGTGCGTTTAACCAATGGGATGGAAGTAACGACTTATATCGGCGGTGAAGGCCATAATCTCCAGGAGCACTCAGTTATTCTGATGCGTGGCGGACGGGTAAAAGACTTACCCGGTGTTCGGTATCACGTGGTGCGTGGTGCTTTAGATACCTCAGGGGTGTCAGGCCGAAAACAAGGGCGTTCTAAATATGGTACTAAAAGGCCTAAAGATAAATAATTAATAGCTAGGAATTGAGTTATGCCAAGAAGACGTGTTGCTGCTAAGAGAGTTATCCTCCCGGATCCTAAATTTAAAAGTGAGTTATTGAGTAAATTCATTAATTCAGTGATGAAAAATGGGAAAAAAGCTGTTGCAGAAAAAATCGTTTATGGCGCTTTAGAGCGACTGGATGCCCGATTAAGAGATAAGTCTAAAAAAGCAGACAGAGATGAAGAGACGGGCAGAGAAGGTGCTGGTAAACAAGGTTTTGATGCAGATGCATTACTCGATATTTTTGACCAGGCGTTAGATAATATCCGGCCGAATGTAGAGGTGAGAGCCCGACGTGTGGGTGGCTCAACCTATCAGATTCCGGTTGAAGTGCGTCCATCGCGACGTACTGCCTTAGCGATGCGTTGGCTTAAGGTGGCAGCAAGTCAACGTAGCGAAAAGACTATGGCACAACGCTTGTCAGCAGAAATTTTAGATGCTTATGACAATAAAGGCATCGCAGTGAAGAAACGAGAAGATACGCACCGTATGGCTAAAGCTAACCAAGCTTTTGCTCATTTCCGGTTCGGCTGATTTTAAAAAATTTAAAAGGTACTGAGAGTGGATCGACAAACACCCATAGAACGCTATCGAAATATCGGTATTATTGCCCATATCGATGCGGGGAAGACAACAACAACAGAGCGTATTTTATTTTATACTGGTGTATCACATAAGCTTGGTGAGGTCCACGAGGGCACCGCCATTATGGATTGGATGGCTCAGGAACAAGAGCGCGGTATTACGATTACCTCGGCTGCAACCACCTGTTTTTGGGATGGTATAGCGCATCAATTTCCCCAGCATCGTATCAATATCATTGATACACCTGGCCACGTTGATTTTACCATTGAGGTTGAACGTTCGCTGCGCGTGTTGGATGGAGCTTGTGTCGTTTTTTGTGCTGTGAGTGGTGTTGAACCGCAATCTGAAACGGTATGGCGTCAAGCAAATAAATATCAAGTACCGCGTTTAGCTTTTGTAAATAAAATGGATAGAGCGGGCGCTAATTTCTTGCGTGTCGTTGAGCAAATAGCCAAGCGTTTAGGTGGGCGTCCTATTCCTATCCATATTCCGATAGGCGCAGAAGAAAAATTTGAAGGCGTCGTTGATTTAGTGCAAATGAAGGCTATTTACTGGGATGAAAGTACGCAGGGTATGCGTTTTGAGTATCGAGATATTCCCGAGGCTCTAAAAGCAGAGTGTGAAACATGGCATGAAAAACTGATTGAGACGGTCGCTGAAGCCTCTGAAGAAATGACAGAACGGTATCTCAATGGTGAAAAGTTTACTATTGATGAAATCAAGAAAGCTATTCGTTTATTGACCTTAGATAACAAGATTGTTCCAGTGCTGTGTGGTTCTGCCTTTAAGAATAAAGGCGTGCAAGCTATGTTGGATGCTGTTATTGAGTATCTACCGGCCCCTAATGATGTTGCAGCGATTAAAGGTGTTCTCGATGATGCTAACCAAACGGTTGCTGAAAGACCGCCTCTTGATGACGCTCCTTTTGCAGCTCTTGCGTTTAAAATAGCTACAGATCCTTTTGTCGGTTCGTTAGTGTATTTTCGAGTCTATTCAGGCGTAGTAAAAAGTGGCGATGGTGTTTATAACTCAGTTAAAAGCAAAAAAGAGCGTATAGGGCGTATCGTGCAAATGCATGCTAATACGCGTGAAGAAATTAAAGAAGTTAGAGCAGGCGATATTGCTGCAGCGGTCGGGCTGAAATACACCACGACGGGTGATACACTTTCAGACCCAAATAATATCATTACTTTAGAGCGTATGGAGTTTCCTGAGCCGGTTATCTCCGTTGCGGTAGAGCCTAAAACTAAAGCTGACCAAGAGAAAATGTCTATTGCTTTGAGTAAACTTGCCCAAGAAGATCCTTCTTTTCGTGTGCGAGTAGACGAAGAATCAGGCCAAACCATTATCTCTGGTATGGGTGAGTTGCATTTAGAGATTATTGTTGACCGAATGAAACGAGAATTCAGTGTCGAGGCCAATGTAGGTAAACCACAAGTCGCTTATCGAGAAACAATACGTAAAGCAGTTGAGCAAGAAGGAAAATTTGTTCGCCAAAGTGGTGGTCGTGGTCAGTATGGTCATGTATGGATTAAGCTGGAGCCATTAGAAGCGGGTAAAGGTTACGAGTTTGAAAATGCTATTGTTGGCGGGGTTATTCCTAGAGAGTATATTCCAGCTGTTGATAAAGGAATAAAAGAGCAATTAGAAAATGGTGTGATAGCGGGCTATCCGGTCGTAGATGTTAAAGTAATACTTTTTGATGGTACTTATCATGATGTCGATTCCAGTGAAATGGCTTTCAAAATTGCAGGTTCAATGGCTTTTAAAGAAGGGGCACGTAAAGCTTCACCCGTCTTGCTAGAGCCGATTATGAAAGTTGAAGTGGTGACACCTGAAGAGTATATGGGTGATGTCATGGGTGATTTGAATCGTCGTCGTGGTATTTTACAGGGTATGGAAGATTTACCTGCCGGCGGCGGAAAAATGATACGTGCTGAGGTTCCACTATCGGAAATGTTCGGTTATGCCACTGACTTACGTTCAGCGACTCAAGGACGTGCTACCTATACGATGGAGTTTGGTAAATATAACGAAGCTCCCGCTAATGTTGCGGATGGTATTATTCGTAAAAAAGATGATAGTAAATAATTAATAGTTATTGAGGTAAAAATTATGGCCACTGGAAAGTTTGTACGAAATAAGCCCCACTTAAACGTGGGAACTATAGGCCACGTTGATCATGGTAAAACAACATTGACGGCAGCGATTACCAAATGCATGGCAGAAAAGTTTGGTGGTGAAGCGATTGCGTTTGACAAAATTGATAAGGCCCCTGAAGAAAAAGCACGTGGGATCACTATTTCCACTTCGCACGTAGAGTATGAAAGTGACAAACGTCACTATGCCCACGTTGACTGTCCTGGTCACGCCGATTATGTCAAAAACATGATTACTGGTGCAGCACAAATGGATGGTGCAATCCTCGTGGTGAGTGCAGCAGATGGTCCTATGCCACAAACACGTGAGCACATCTTATTAGCGCGACAAGTAGGCGTACCTAATATTGTTGTATTTATGAATAAATGTGACATGGTAGATGATGCAGAATTATTAGATTTAGTAGAAATGGAAATTAGAGAATTACTCTCTAAATATGAATTTCCAGGCGATGATATTCCCGTTATTCGTGGATCGGCAAAGAAAGCATTAGAAGGTGATTGTGAAGGTGGTGGTGTTTATGCATTGGTTAAAGCGATGGATGAATATTTCCCAGAGCCTGTTCGTGATACCGATAAGCCATTCTTAATGCCTATCGAAGATGTATTTACCATTTCAGGTCGTGGAACAGTAGTAACCGGTCGTGTGGAACGTGGAATTGTAAAAGTAGGTGATGCAGTGCAAGTAGTGGGCTTACGAGCTGTGCAAGATACCGCAGTTACCGGTGTGGAAATGTTCCGTAAATTATTGGATCAAGGTGAAGCGGGTGACAACATTGGTGCGTTAATCAGAGGATTAAAACGTGAAGACGTAGAGCGCGGACAAGTTTTAGCTAAGCCAGGTACAGTAGAAGCTTGGGTAGAATTTGAGGCGGAGATTTATGTGTTGACTAAGGAAGAAGGTGGTCGTCATACAGCATTTATGAATAACTATAAGCCACAATTTTATTTTAGAACGACTGATGTAACCGGAACGATTAAACTTCCTGAAGGATCAGAAATGGTTATGCCAGGTGATAACGTCAAGATTTCAGTAACGCTGATGAATGAGTACGGTGTTGCTATGGAACAAGGTTTACGTTTTGCTATTCGTGAAGGTGGAAAAACTGTGGGGTCTGGCGTTGTTTCTAAACTTATTAAAAAAGGTAAAAAGGCCTAAGGTCAGTAGGAAATTTTATGTCTTTAAAAAGCCCAGATTTGCGTATTGTCCTACTTGCGTTTGACCATCGATTAATTGATGCAACAACAAAAGAGATTGTGAATTCATTGAAAAGAACAGGAGCTATTATCTCTCCGCTTCCTTTGCCGACACATAAAAAGAAGTGCACGCTTAACACTTCACCCCATGTCGATAAAGATGCTAGGGATCAGTATGAAATACGTACGCATAAACGTTTAATAGACGTTTATGCTTCGACCGATAAAACAGTAGATGCACTTAAGTATCTTGAAGCTTTACCTTCCAATGTTGAGATTCAGGTAAAAATTATGAGTGATAAAAAAGAAAAAAGCGAAAAGAAAGATAAGTAATTTCCTTAAAAGTACTAATTCAGTGTAGGTGTTTTTTATGACAATGGGTTTAATAGGTCGAAAATGTGGTATGACACAGATATATGCTGAGAACGGTTCAGCAATACCTGTTACGCTCATTGAAGTACTGCCTAATCGTATCGTTCAAATTAAAACGAAAGAGCGCGATGGATATGAATCTGTTCAAGTAACTACAGACAAAAAATCTTCTTCACGTCTAAATAAAGCTGAAGCAGGTCATTTTGCTAAGGTCAACGTTGAGCCTGGAAAAGGTCTTTGGGAATTTCAATTAAATGGCGATGATAGTGAATTTTTAAAGGATTTATCATTAGGAAAAGAGATTACAGTTGATCAATTATTTAAATTAGGCACATGGGTTGATGTAAGCGGAACTAATAAAGGTAAAGGATTTTCGGGTGTCATTAAGCGACACCATTTTGCTACGCAAGATGCAACGCATGGTAATTCGCTTTCACATCGTGCACCCGGTTCTATAGGTCAGCGTCAATCGCCAGGTCGTGTGTTTAAAGGGAAGAAAATGTGTGGACAGTTAGGAAATCACCGTTGCACTATTCAATCTTTAGAAGTAGTTAAGGTCGATCCTGAAAGGCATTTGCTGCATATTAAGGGAGCGGTGCCGGGAGCGCCGGGTGGACACGTTATTATAAAACCCGCGGTACGAAAAAAGAATAAACGAAACCAAGGTTGATCTCTTAGTAGAGGTTAATTTGTATTATAAATTTTTGGAATGGCTTTATGCAAGTGGCTTTAGTAACAAAGAATGGCTCGAATCAAGAACTGCAGTTATTAGAAACTGTTTTCGGATGTCGATTTAATGAGCCTTTAGTCCATCAAGTTGTCACTGCTTACTTAGCAGGTGGACGGCAAGGTACGCGTGCGCAGAAAAATCGTGCTGCTGTAAGTGGTGGTGGAAAAAAACCTTGGAAGCAAAAGGGTATGGGTCGTGCAAGAGCAGGTACTATTCGTAGTCCGCTTTGGCGTAGTGGTGGTGTTACTTTTGCGGCAAGTACGCAAGATTTTTCACAAAAAGTAAATAAAAAAATGTATCGTGCAGCGATGCGATCCATTTGCTCAGAGCTTTTACGACAAGGAAGATTTATTGTTTTAGAATCGTTTGAATTCGAAAATGCTAAGACCCGTGATCTAGTTGCAAAACTACATAATCTCAAGATCGACCAAAAAGTTCTTATTGTTCTTGAAGAAGTTAATGAAAATATTTATTTAGCGGCAAGAAATGTACATAAAGTAGAATTAACCGACGTGGAAGCTATTAATCCAGTTAACTTAATTCATTATGAAAAGATATTAATCACAGCGCTTGCTTTAAAACAAATTGAGGAACTTTTAGCATGATGAACATTGCCCTAACCCAACAGTTGCGCCGATTTAAGCTTATTCAACGGCCACATTTATCAGAAAAATCTACGATGCTAGCAGATAAGCACCGGCAGTTCGTGTTTAAAGTATTAAAGAATGCAAATAAGTCAGAAATTAAACAAGCGGTAGAATCATTGTTTAATGTTAAAGTAAATGCCGTTCAACTTTTGAATGTAAAAGCCAAAAGTCGTCGCTTTAAACAAGTTGAAGGTCAGTTAAAGGGCTGGAAAAAAGCTTATGTAAGCTTGAAAGAAGGCTATGACATCGATTTTACCGGAACAAAATAGAGAGAATTAAGTTTTATGCCTAGTAAAAAAGCAAATCCTACCTCACCAGGTCGACGCTTTGTCGTTGAGATCTCCAAAGTAGGTCTACATAAAGGTAAGCCACATAGTAGTTTATTAGCTTCAAAACCTAAAAAGGGTGGGCGCAATAATCAAGGCAGAATTACTACACGTCATCAAGGCGGAGGTCATAAGCAGCAGTATCGCTTAATAGACTTTAAGCGTGATAAAGAAGGGATCAGCGGACGTGCTGAAAGGATAGAATACGATCCAAATCGTACTGCGCACATTGCTTTGATTCTGTATCCAGATGGTGAGCGTCGTTATATTTTGGCTCCGAATGACCTCAAAATCGGTATGCAAGTAACGGCGGGGGCAGAGGCTTTGATACGGCCCGGTAATTCACTGCCTTTACGTAATATTCCTGTCGGTACGGTATTACATGCGATCGAGCTAAAACCCGGTAAAGGTGCGCAATTGGCACGTAGTGCTGGCGCGTATGTACAGCTCATTGCACGTGAGGGAGATTATGCTACTATACGGCTGCGATCGGGAGAGCTACGAAAAGTACCTGTCGAATGTAAAGCAAGCATAGGTGTTGTCAGTAATAATGATCATAATCTGCGTTCATTAGGGAAGGCAGGGGCATCCCGTTGGCGTGGAATTCGCCCTACCGTTAGAGGTGTGGCGATGAATCCGGTTGATCACCCGCATGGTGGTGGTGAAGGTAAAACTTCCGGTGGTCGACATCCAGTGAGTCCTACGGGTCTTCCAACCAAGGGTTATAAAACGCGCCGCAATAAACGCGATGCAAAAATGATTGTGCAACGACGTAAGAAGAAATAATTTAATTTGATGAGGTGATCTAGTGCCACGCTCAGTAAAAAAAGGTCCATATATACAGGGCCATTTAACGAAAAAAGTACAGGCATCCCAAGCCGCTAGTGTTAAGCGACCTATTAAAACATGGTCACGTAGCTCTATGATTTTGCCTGAAATGATAGGTTTGACTATAGCGGTTCATAATGGTCGTGACTTTGTTCCTATTTATATTACCGAAAATATGATAGGTCACAAATTAGGAGAGTTTTCTATTACACGAACTTTTCGTAGCCATAGAGCAGCTGATAAGAAAGCCAAAGGCGCAGATGAAAAAAAATAGTTAATGGGGAATAGAAAGTGGAAGTTGCAGCACATTTAAAATACGCACGATTATCACCGCAAAAATGTCGGTTAGTAGCGAATCAAGTACGCGGTCAAACCGTGGAAAAGGCAATGCAAATCTTGACAATGAGTGTCAAAAAAAATGCTAAGGCGATAAAAAAAGTTTTAGAATCTGCTGTAGCGAATGCAGAACATAATGCTGGAGCCGATATCGATATGCTGAAGGTATCGACTATATTTGTAGATCAAGGTCCAACTTTAAAGCGTATGCATGCCCGTGCTAAAGGCCGAAGCAACCGCATATTAAAACCAACGTGTCACATTACAGTAAAAGTGTCAGATGAAAATGGGGAGAAAAACTAATTATGGGCCATAAGGTTAATCCTGTTGGAATACGTTTAGGTATTACCCGAACATCGACAGCTAGATGGTATGCAAAAAAGTCGCGCGATTATGCGGATAATCTTTATAGTGATTTATGTGCTCGTAAACTTATTGAAAAGGCACTTTTACAAGCTGGGGTTTCTTCAATACAAATAGAACGCGCAGCCAGAAAATCAAAAATAACGATCTCCGTTGCAAAGCCAGGCATAGTGATCGGAAAAAAAGGTGAATACATCGATCGTTTAAGAGAGCAATTAGAAAAAATTATGCTGGTGCCCGTTCGACTTTCCGTAGTGGAAGTGAAGAAACCGGAATTAGATGCAAAATTAGTTGCAGAAAATATTGCACAACAATTAGAAAGACGTGTTATGTTTCGTCGTGCTATGAAACGTGCGGTGCAAACGGCCTTACGATTAGGCGCACTTGGAATTAAGATTAATGTTTCGGGACGTTTAGGTGGTGCAGAAATTGCTCGTAGCGAACGCTATCAAGAAGGAAGCGTACCGTTACACACTTTTCGTGCGGACATCGATTACAGTTTAGCGGAAGCGCAAACAACCTATGGTAAATTAGGTGTAAAGGTTTGGATTTATAAGGGTGAAATTTTTGATCGTTCAAAAATTTCGAATATTGAAACTACTGAAGCTAAAACACAATTTCTTGATGATCGAAATCAAAAGCATTATAGTCGCAGACGTCAAGCTGCTAGCACTAAACATGCTGTGAATAAAGAAATTGTAGATGAAGCGACGCGTTAAAATAATATTGAAGAATAGATAGTTGGGAAAAGATTATGTTGCAACCCAAACGAACAAAATATCGTAAGCAGTTTAAAGGGCGTAATCGTGGAATTGCTACACGAGGCACAGAAGTTAGTTTTGGACAATTTGGCTTGAAAGCAACTGCTGCAGGCTTTATTACTTCGAGACAGATTGAAGCAGCGCGGCGTGCCTTAACGCGACACATTAAAAGAGGTGGGAAGGTTTGGATTAGGATATTTCCTGACAAGCCGATTACAAAAAAACCTTTAGAAGTGCGTCAGGGTAAAGGTAAGGGCAGCGTTGAATATTGGGTAGCCGTTATTCAACCGGGTCGCGTTTTATTTGAAATGGAAGGTATATCTGCTGAGATGGCTAGGGTGGCTTTAAAATTGGCAGCAGCGAAATTGCCTATGACAACTAATTTTGTTACGCGGACGGTGCTTTAATGAATAAGAAAGAAAAGATTGAATTAAAAAGTTTATCCATTGAATCACTTAAGGAAGAAAGTTTTAAGTTAGGACAGGAAAAGTTTAAATTAGAAGCACAGCATGCGACACATCAATTGGCTGCAACACATAGATTAAAAGCAGTTCGGCGGTTGTTAGCAACAACATTAACTATTTTACACGAAAACATAGGCCAGAAAAAAGTATGAGCCAAGCTATTAAAGTCAATCGAACCTTAACAGGTCGAGTTATCAGTAATAAGATGGATAAAACCATTAACGTTTCGATAGAGCGTAAAGTGAAGCATCCTAAGTACGGAAAGTATTTAAAACGTAGCAGTAAAATTCTTGCTCATGACGCTGAGAATCAATGTCAAGAAGGTGATATCGTTATTATCCAGGAGGGACGCCCGATTTCTAAACGTAAGGCCTGGTCGCTTGTGCAAGTAGTAGTAAAGTCGATAAATCAGCAACCCGTTCCTAAAGAAACGACGGGATAGGGGAAGTTTTTTATGATACAAATGCAAACAGAATTGGCTGTGGCAGATAACAGCGGCGCTCGCAGTGTGATGTGTATTAAGGTACTCGGTGGGTCAAAGCGACGTTACGCGGGAGTTGGAGATGTTATTAGAGTCAGCGTTAAAGATGCTGTACCGCGCGGTAAGGTGAAAAAAGGCGAAGTTTGGCATGCTGTCGTTGTGCGTACTAAAAAAAGAGTACGTAGAGGTGATGGGAGTGTGATACGTTTTGATAGTAATGCTGTTATTTTATTGACAGCACAATTACAGCCATTAGGTACGCGGGTTTTTGGTCCTGTTCCTAGAGAATTACGTACCGAACGCTTTATGAAGATTATCTCTTTAGCCTCTGAAGTATTATAAGGTAGAGCACAATATGCGTAAAATTAGAAAAGGTGATACAGTCATCGCCATAGCCGGTAAAGACAAGGGTAAACAAGGTAAAGTATTGAGTGTTAGCACAGCTAAGAACCGTGCGCGCGTAGAAGGCATTAACTTAGTAAAAAAACATGTGAAACCTAACCCGCAAAAAAATGTTGCTGGGGGAATTGTATCGCAAGAAGCCTTAATTAATTTAACGAATCTGGCTTTGTATAATCCAGTTTTGAAAAAAGGTGATAAGGTAGGCATTAAAAAACTGGAGGATGGAAAGATGGTGCGTATCTTTAAATCCAACGGTGAGCTGGTTGATATCTAATAATTAGGTGAGATTTGATGGCAAGGTTAAAAGAATATTATTTAAATACAGTTATGGCGCAGCTTAAGCAAGAATTTGCATATGATAGCGTCATGGAAGTTCCACGTATTACTAAAATCACACTCAACATGGGTGTTGGCGAAGCCGCAGCAAATAAAAAGGTAATTGATGCAGCTTTATCAGATATGACATTAATTGCTGGACAAAAACCAATTGTTACTAAGGCAAAGAAATCTAATGCGGGCTTTAAAATCCGAGAAGAATGGCCTATCGGCTGTAAAGTAACATTACGAAAAAACCGTATGTACGAGTTTTTAGATCGTTTAATTAGTGTAGCGATACCGCGAATTCGAGATTTTCGTGGATTTAGCCCTCGATCTTTTGATGGTCGTGGAAATTATAGTTTAGGGATTCGTGAGCAAATTGTTTTTCCTGAAATTAAATACGATACAATTGATGCTTTACGTGGTATGGATATTACGATTACTACGACCGCAAAAACTGATAAGGAAGGACAAGCTTTATTAGTTGCATTTGAGTTTCCGTTTAAAGAGAATTAATATTTATGGCAAAGAAAAGTGTAATTATGCGCCAGAAAAAGCGCGAACTTATCGTTAAAAAATATGCGGTAAAACGTGCTGAGTTGAAAGAAATTATTTACAGCATAAATGCATCTGATGAAGATAAGTGGTTGGCGCAACAAAAAATTCAATTATTGCCACGTGATTCCTCTCCAGTGCGATTACGTAACCGCTGTCGTTTAACAGGACGGCCACGTGGAGTTTATCGGCACTTTGGACTGTCTCGAAATATGCTGCGGCTTTATGCTATGAAAGGTGAGCTCCCAGGATTAGTTAAATCAAGCTGGTAAGGTAAAAAATATGAGTATGCAAGATCCTATCGCAGATATGCTCTGCCGAATAAAAAATGCCCAAGCGATTGAAAAGCCAATGGTATCGATGCCTTCGTCAAAAATTAAATTAGCTATTGCTAAGCTATTAAAAGATGAAGGATATATCTCTGATTTTCAATGTGAAGAAAAAGGATGTAGGTCCTCGTTGACAATATTTTTAAAGTATTATTTAGATAAACCCGTTATTGCAGCATTAAAACGTGTGAGTCGTCCTGGATTACGCATTTATCGTTCAGCGACTGAGCTACCTAAAGTAGTCGCTGGCTTAGGAATAGCCATAATATCTACTCCTAAGGGATTAATGACTGATAGAGCGGCTCGAGCTTTGGGTCAAGGCGGCGAAGTTATTGCTATCGTTGAATAAACGTTAAAAAAGGTTGATATGTCAAGAGTTGCAAAAAATCCAATAAATTTCGGCGATGTGCAAGTCACGCTGGATGGTGAAACACTAGTTGTTAAAGGCAGTAAATCTGTATTGAATTTGAAGCTGTCTAAACAAGTTAATATTGAAATTAAAGGTAAATCTTTACAAGTTAGTCCTATAGATGAAAGTACTATAGCTGATGCTTTAGCTGGGACTACACGTGCCAATATAGCTAATGCGGTTGAGGGCGTAGTAACGGGATTTAAGAAAGTTCTGCAATTAGTAGGTGTGGGTTATAGAGCCAGTGTGCAAGGTAAAAAAATTAACCTAACATTAGGTTTTTCACATCCTAGAGATTATGAAATACCCGATGGAATTACTATTACCACGCCAACCCCGACAGAAATAGTTATACAAGGGTTTAATAAACAGTTAGTTGGACAGGTTGCAGCGGAGATACGTCAGTATCGTCCACCGGAAGCTTATAAAGGTAAAGGTGTTCGTTATGCAAATGAACGCATTAAATTAAAAGAAACTAAGAAAAAATAGCGATTAGAGGTAGGCATGTTAGACAAGAAGTTAAAACGGAAACGTAGGGCAACCAAGACGCGTGCTAAAATACGTCAACTAGGTGTTGCACGCTTATGTGTGGCACGTACGTCTAAGCATATTTATGCGCAAATTATCGTATCAGCCGATCGGGGCGATAAAATATTAGCAAGTGCGTCTACACTCGATAAAGAAATCAAGACCTTAGGTACTACTGGAAATAATATTAAGTCAGCGACGATAGTTGGTGATTTTATAGCAAAGCGAGCATTAGCGGTTGGAGTAAATCAAGTGGCTTTTGATCGTTCAGGTTTTAAGTATCATGGTTGTATCAAGGCATTGGCAGAGGCAGCCCGGGAAGCCGGGTTGCCCTTTTAATTAAAAGGTTATTCATCGATGAGTTTTGATCAATCAACAAAAAGTGATGGCTTGCAAGAAAAATTAATTGCAGTTAATCGTCATGCTAAGGTCGTCAAAGGTGGGCGTATTTTTAGCTTTGCTGCGGGAGTTGTCGTTGGCGATGGCAAAGGACGTATTGGTTTTAGCAAACGTCCGGCGCGAGAAGTTTCTGTTGCTATGCAAAAAGCCTTGGAAAAAGCTCGACGCGATATGCTTTATATCGAATTGAATAATCATACCTTATATCATCCGTTGATAGGTCGTCACGGAGCAACTAAGGTGATAATACTTCCTGCAGTTGAAGGAACAGGTATTATTGCGGGCGGACCGATGCGCGCAATTTTTGAAGTGTTAGGCATTAAAAATGTCATAGCAAAGATCATTGGATCTTCAAATCGAATCAATGTTGTGCGCGCCACTTTAAAAGCATTGTCAAGTATGTCTACACCTGAAATGATTGCAGATAAACGTGGAAAATCGATTAAAGAAATTTACGAATAATTTAGGTAAGTAGATATGTCAGAAAAAAAATTGCGCTTGACTCTTATACGTAGTATCTCGGGTCGTTTACCTCATCATACTGCGACAGTTCTTTCGTTGGGTTTAAAGCGGTTAAATCAGATCGTTGAGGTGAAAGATAATTTACCTATGCGTGGAATGATCGATCAAGTTGCTTATTTACTCAAAGTAGAGGAAATCTAATTATGTATCTTAATACATTGAAGCCTGCTCCGGGCTCAAAGCCCACTGCAAAGCGTGTAGGCAGAGGAATAGGTTCTGGTTTAGGAAAAACCTGCGGACGAGGTCATAAAGGACAACGTGCGCGAGCCGGTGGCTTTCATAAACTTGGTTTTGAAGGTGGACAAACCCCTTTACAGCGTCGTTTACCTAAGTTCGGATTTACATCTTTTAAATCATTGTCACTTCAAGTATTACGTATTGATGCCTTAAATACAATCAAGTGTGATGTTGTCGACATACAAGTACTTAAAGATTGCCGGTTGGTATCTGCTTTGACAAAAGAGGTTAAATTCATAGCAACAGGCAAACTTGAAAGATCATTAACAGTAAAAGGTATAAAGTTAAGTAAGGGAGCAGAGGCTTTAATTAAAGCAGCCGGTGGCAGTGTTGAGGCTTAAATAGATGGAAAAACTTAGCCGTCTAGCGAAGACTGCTGCTTCGGCGAAGGGACGCACGCCTAATAGCGGATTTAGTGAACTGAAAAGACGTTTGCTATTTGTTTTGCTGGCATTAATTATTTATCGCATCGGTGCCCATATTCCAGTACCTGGTCTAGATCCACACCGCTTAGCCGATTTATTTAGCCACCAGAGCAATAGTATATTAGGTCTTTTTAACATGTTTTCTGGTGGTGCTCTTTCTCGATTCACTGTTTTTGCTTTAGGTTTATTACCGTATATTTCAGTTTCTATCATTGTTCAGCTTTTAACGGCAGTAACGCCGGCATTGGAAGAGCTTAAAAAGGAGGGTGAAGCCGGGCGGCGTAAACTGAATCAATACACGCGTTATGGAACTGCACTGCTTGCGTTAATTCAAGCCGTGGGTATGGCAAAATGGTTAGTTGCTAATCAAGTTGTCCTGAATCCTGGTTTTTTCTTTTATTTTGTAGCTACCGTCACTTTAGTTACCGGTACGATGTTTTTGATGTGGTTAGGTGAGCAGATTACCGAGTATGGTATTGGCAATGGTATTTCGCTCATAATATTTTCAGGGATAGTGTCAGGACTGCCAGTGGCTATGGTTAAATCCTTAGAGCAGTTTAGACAGGGCCAGGTTCAGTTTCTAACTTTACTCTGTATTTTGGCGGTTATTGTGCTGGTTACTGCTTTTGTCGTATTCATGGAGCGCGGGCAACGTCGAATTACGGTTAATTATCCGCAACGCCAACAAGGTCGTAAGATTTATAGTGCGCAGACCAGTCATTTGCCTTTAAAGATTAATATGGCTGGAGTCATTCCCCCTATATTTGCTTCTAGTATCATGTTGTTACCGGGAACTTTTGCAAATTGGTTTGCTAACGTGAAAGGCTTGAGTTGGTTGGGGAAGCTTAGTTTCTGGTTATCACCCGGTCAACCACTTTATATTTTATTATTTGCTGCAGCAATCATATTTTTTTCTTTTTTTTATACTGCATTGGTTTTTAACCCTAGGGAAACTGCTGATAATTTGAAGAAATCTGGGGCATTTATCCCTGGTATTAGGCCTGGCGAACAAAGTGCGCGATACATTGACACAACGATGACTCGCCTTACTTTGATAGGTTGTATTTATTTGGTTTTGGTTGCCTTATTACCTGAGTTTATGATATTTACTTGGCATGTGCCTTTTTATTTTGGGGGTACATCCCTATTAATTATTGTAGTGGTCATTATGGACTTTATGGTCCAGGTTCAGTCTTTATTGATGTCGCATCAATATGAATCTTTACTTAAAAAGGCCAATTTGAAAGGTTTGTCTGGTGGGCCAGGTACTACCTATTAATTGGCTCAGAAAATATGAGCATCATCTTTAGAGGTTATTATGAAAGTTAGAGCGTCGATTAAAAAAATTTGCCGAAACTGCAAGGTTATTAAGAGAAAAGGAAAATTAAGAGTCATTTGTTCAGCTGAAGCTCGTCATAAACAACGTCAAGGATAGTATTAGTAGATTTCTGGTTGAACGGGAAACACCACTGCATTTTCTTTAAAATTCAGTTAAATTGCGACCCACAGCTTGCTAAAACTACTAGTAATTGATGTATTTTTGCGAGAGTGTTATTGATTTTTAGTCAGGAGTGAGATACCCTACTGCGCCTTCTGAAATATCTTAAATTTAAGGGTTTGGAGTGAAAAATGGCTAGAATAGCCGGTGTCAATATACCAATAAATAAACATGTCGTTATCGGTTTAACTGCTATCTATGGGGTTGGACGTTCACGGGCTAGTAAAATATGCCAAGACTTGGATATTTTGCCTGAGACCAAAGTTAAGGACCTTTTAGATGCCCAGTTAGATGCTATACGGCAGAAGATTCTTACTTATAAAGTAGAAGGTGACTTACGACGAGAAGTTTCCATCAGTATCAAGCGTTTGATGGATCTTGGTTGTTATAGAGGCATACGTCATCGCCGTGGTTTACCAGTCCGTGGCCAACGTACCCGTACTAACGCACGTACGCGTAAGGGTCCTCGTAAAATGATTCGTAAAGATTAAATAATGGTCTTGTTTCCAATAAAATGTACAAGCGTAGGTATTCACTAATATGACAGATTACAATTCACATGCTTCTCAGCCCTTAACGATGGCTGATAAGGCTTTAGTAGGAGCTCACCGTAAACGCAAAGAGGTTATCCCCGATGCAATCGTTCATCTGAGCACATCGTTTAACAATACGATTATTTGTATCCGCAAGGGCGGTGATACCTTAGGTATATCTTCTGCTGGAGCTTGTGATTTTAAAGGTACTAAAAAAGGTACAGCCTTTGCTGCTCGAGTTGCTTTCGAAAAAGCGATAGAAAAAGCCTACGATAAATATAGAGCTAAGTACAAACATAACTTAGGACGAGTTGAAGTTAGAATAAAAGGACCTGGTCAAGGATCGGAACAAGCTATTATGGCATTGAAGAATAAAGATATAGAAGTGACACAAATACTAAATGTAACGGGTATTCCTTTTAATGGTTGTCGGGCCCCTAAGCGGCGTCGAGTTTAGAACATACTCAGAGTATATATTAATAATTGGGAGTAAATAATTTAATGGCTAGATACCGAGGTCCTACTTGTAAATTGGCACGCAGACTTGGGACTGATTTACAGTTAAAAAGTGGTATACGTGCACTTGATAGCAAATGTAAGTTAGCTACGCCTCCAGGTATGCATGGCGCTAAACGCGGTAGATTATCTGAATTTGGTGTATTGTTTCGCCAAAAGCAATTAATTCGACGTACTTATGGTGTATTAGAAAGGCAATTCCGACTTTATTATGCTAAGGCTGCAAAGCGTAAAGGCATTACCGGTGAAAACCTGCTTAAATTGTTAGAATGTCGCTTAGATAATGTTATATTTCGTATGGGATTTTCTGCGACGCGCGCTGAAGCAAGGCAGTTAGTCTCGCATCGTTCTGTAAAAGTAAATGGAGATATCGTTAATATCCCATCTTATCAAGTTAAAAAAGGCGATTTTATTGAAATTAAAGAGAAAAGTAAGGGCCAAACCCGTATTCAAGCTGCGCTGGAACTTGCGAAACAAAAGCCTCAGCCTGGTTGGATAGATGTGGATTCCACTAAATTACAGGGAATCGTTAAGTTAATTCCAGAGCGTAGCGAATTGCCCCTAGAATTTAATGAGAATCTAGTCGTTGAGTATTACTCTAAGTAAGAGAAGGTAGCCCATGTCGACGAATGTTAAGAAGTTTTTAACCCCACAAACCATCGAAGTTCAAAGTATTGCGCCAAATAGAGCGTTAATCACTTTGCAACCTTTTGAAGCTGGTTTTGGTCATACCTTAGGAAATGCCCTACGTCGTATATTGCTATCGTCGATGCCAGGTTGCGCAGTTGTGGAAGCAAAAATTGAAGGTGTGCTTCACGAATATAGTAGTCTAGATGGTGTACAAGAAGATATTATTGATATTTTACTAAACTTAAAAGGCATAGCATTCCAGATGCATGGCAAAGAAGAGGTTACACTTGAGTTAGCCAAAAACACTGTAGGTCCTGTTCGTGCAGGAGATATTATTTTACCGCATGACGTTGAAGTTAAAAATCCTGATTTTGTTATCGCGCATTTAACCAAGCCAAAAGAATTTAAAATGACCCTTAAAGTAGTTAGAGGACGTGGTTATCAACCCGCTTCGTTACGTAAGGCAGATGATCAATTCGTGAATGAAGTAGGAGCATTACAATTAGATGCACGCTTTAACCCTATTTTACGTGCAACCTATTCCGTTGAAAATGCACGTGTTGAGCAACGTACTGACTTAGATAAGCTGGTTATTGATTTAGAAACTAACGGTACCATCGAGCCGGAAGAAGCGATACGTCGTGCTGCTACAATCATACAAGAACAATTGCATACTTTTGTTGAGTTACAACATGAAACAGAAAATGAAGTCGTTGAAGATATGGTTGATATTAACCCTATGCTATTACTTCCTGTTGATGAGCTAGAGTTAACCGTGCGCGCGGCTAATTGTTTGAAGGCTGAACATATTTATCGTATTGCTGATTTGGTTACCAAAGCTGAATCAGAACTTTTATCAACACCGAATTTAGGTAAAGTATCTTTATGTGAAATCAAAACTGCATTACAAAAACGTGGATTGATGTTAGGGATGGACGTTCCTATGCAGCAACTGACCTCTCTAAAAAAATCTTTAGAAGGTGCAGAAGAAGCGGAAAAATTAGAAAAAACTGAAGATATTAATAAAGATTAATTTAAAGGGCTAAGTGTTATGCGTCATCTTAATTCCGGCCGTCGATTAGGCCGAACATCCAGTCACAGAACCGCGATGTTTCGAAATATGGTTGCCTCCTTGTTAACCAAGGAAATCATATGTACCACCTTAGCTAAAGCTAAGGAACTACGTCGAGTTGCTGAACCACTTATTACTTTAGCAAAGAGTGATGGTGTTGCGCAACGACGTTTAGCTTTTGATCGTTTACGTAATAAAGAAGCAGTGGCTACACTTTTTAATATCGTGGGTCCGCGCTTTAAAAAAAGACCAGGCGGTTATTTACGTATTTTAAAATGTGGCTATCGTGCCGGTGATTGTGCGCCCATGGCCATGGTTGAACTGGTTGAACGTACAGAGACTACATCTACCTAATTTTTATTTATTAATGGCATACTTATCTTTGAGAGCATGCCATTACATACTTAACAAATATCCTACTTCATCGATATTTATTTTCTTTATCATACTAAAATACCACTTTTGCATTCGTTGAATTTTTTAACGCTATGAAGCTTTTCCAATTTTTTCTTATTATAATAAAATCGACTAGGGTAACTGCTTGCTCAGGAATGTGTTATTTCTTTTGCTTTATCCAAGGCTGCCTCTAATTCAGTATTAAATTGGTTTAAAAGTTCATTAGAATAATTATGCTGGGCTATAGCATTTTCCAGCATAATGATACTGAATTTGAGCCGTATCCATCCACAATAAACACATGAACCCAATAACTTATGTAACAGTTCGCTAAGTTTTTGTTGTTGTTTTTTTTGAAAAGCTACATTGATTTCGGCTTGTATTCTAGGGGTTTCTTTTATAAACAGATCGAGTAATTCTTTTAAAATTTTGTTCGAATCTTTAGTGAATACTTTATCTATATTTTTATCGATGATTGGCAGATCGGATGGCTTTTTTACCATTTTCAATGGTCCTCTTCGTTGCCCAATTTTAGCAGTTTACTCAATCGGTTTAATCTAAGCGAGCATTCATTTTATAAGTGGATCTGTTGTAATCTGCTGATTGTTTCTCTATTAGGCCTATGTTTAAATGAGGAATATTTTACTCAACTTTTAAAAAACCGTGGCTAAATTACCTTATTGCATATCTAATGAAGAGCTTAAAGCAGCATTAATAGAATTTAGACATTTACAAGACATATTACGCTGGGGCTTGACTCAGTTTAATAAAGCTAATCTTTATTATGGTCATGGTACTGATAATGCCTGGGATGAAATACTTTATTTAGTGTTATCTACACTAAAACTGGGACCCCATTTAAATCCATGCTTTTTAGCGGCCACCTTAAGCTTAGCTGAGCGACGTTTACTTATAGAAAATATTCGCCAACGTGTGGGAGATCGCATTCCTACAGCTTATTTGGTGCATGAAGCAAATTTTGCGAATTTATCTTTTTATGTTGATGCACGTGTGTTAATCCCACGTTCACCGATAGCTGAATTAATTCAGCATGATTTTAGTCCTTGGATTGAAGATACCAACAGGATTAATTCAGTGCTTGATATCGGAACAGGTAGTGGATGCATCGCAATTGCTTGTGCGTACGCCTTACCTGAAGCACATGTTGATGCCGTGGATAATTCTAAAGATGCATTAGCAGTGGCAGCGATAAATATAGCTGCGCATAAACTGCAAGGTCAAATTAATTTAATACACTCCGATCTTTTCCAAAACCTAAACCACCGACTTTACAATATTATCATTAGTAATCCACCGTATGTTAATGCTGAAGACTTTGCGAGTATGCCGATGGAATACCAGCATGAACCTGCTGCGGCGCTGGCAGCAGGAGAGAATGGTTTAGCTTTTATTGTTCAAATTCTTAGACAAGCCAAGAAATATTTGAAAGAAAAGGGTATTTTGATTATAGAAGTAGGTAATAGTAAAAAAGCCTTAATCAAGCGTTATCCACAAATTCCTTTTTTTTGGTTAGAGTTTGAAAAGGGTGAAGCGGAAATATTTTTATTAACCCAAGAGCAGTTAATTTGTTATGCACAAGAAATTTAATTTAGCCATAGTTGGTGCTACTGGTTTTGTTGGTCAATCGGTATTAACTATTTTACAGCAACGAAAATTTCCTATAAAGCATCTTTATTTACTCGCCAGTGAACGTTCTTCTGGCGAGACGATGGAATTTAATAAACAGGCATTAACTGTATCTGATTTAGATGGATTTGATTTTAAGCAAGCGGACATTGCAATATTTACCGCAGGTTCAGCAGTTTCCGCTGAGTATGTTCCTAAAGCTACGCAAAAAGGTTGTTTAGTTATTGATAATACACCTCAATTTCGTTATGACGACGATGTTCCTTTAGTTATCCCAGAAGTTAATCCGCAGGCCTTAGCCGGATATAAAAAACGTTGCATTATTGCTAATCCAAATTGCTCTACGATACAAATGTTAGTTGCATTGAAGCCTATTTATGATGCTGTGGGTATAACACGTATTAATGTTGTTACTTTTCAGTCGGTTTCTGGAGCGGGGAAAGCTGCTTTTCATGAGTTGATTCAGCAAGCAGGCCAATTATTAAATGGGTTACCTATTAAGCAACCGAAAGCTTTTATGCAGCAAATTGCGTTTAATGTTATTCCACATATCGATGAGTTTGAGAAAAATGGATATACCCGTGAAGAAATGAAAATGGTCTGGGAAACACAAAAGATTTTTGCCGATCAAGAAATTCAAGTAAATCCTACTGCCGTGCGAGTACCCGTGTTTCATGGACACTCTGAAGCAGTCCATATAGAAACCAAAAAGAAAATCAGTGCAAATCAGGCCAAACAGCTATTAAAAAAAGCTCCGGGGGTGTTGGTTATCGATAAGCTTGCCAATAATGGTTATCCGACGCCTATTTCACACCTTGATAGTGATAAAGTCATGGTAGGACGACTTCGAGAGGATATTTCTTATCCCTTGGGTTTGGACATGTGGATAGTAGCGGATAATATTCGTAAGGGCGCTGCCTTAAATGCAATACAAATTGCTGAAATAATGATCCAAGATTATTTATAAGCTAGATTTTAAGTTGTGCATCTATCTACGTTAGCATTCAAAAAAATGCTTAAAATCCTATTTAATGAAGGTTCTTATAGAAATGACGAGAAAGCTATCGGAATTTAAAAAAATTTTTAGTTACCCAGAGCAAGTAGCTGTTTTTTTTCTAGGATTAGGAACCTTTTTTCTTGCTTTATCCCCTTTGCTTAGTCGAAATTCTCTTATATTAGCGGTTATATTTAGTTTATTAGCAGGAAATTGGGGTGATGCATGCTATGCAGTTAGACGTTTAAAATTTATTCAATGGAGTATGGCTTTAATTGTTTTAATGGCCATTAGTTTAAGCTATAGCATAGCGAGTTTGAAGCATGGTTTGACGGCTTTATTTCATTATACAAAATTACTCTATATTCCTTTTCTATTGCCTTTATTTATCTCATTAAAGGTACGTCGAGGGATTATTTATTGTTTAATTAGTTCAGCAATCGTGGCTGCCCTATTATTTTTGTTGGCACATTGGAATATTTTATCTGTTTCATTATTTCGATATTCGCCTGTTTTGTTTGGTCAACAACCCGTAGGTTATTTTGTTAATCCGATTCCTGCTTCTGTTATATTGGCCTTTGCTTTTTATTTTTCTCTGGACTTCTTTTTAAAAGAAAAACGTAAATTTTATTTTTTATTGATAGCTATTTTTCTTTTTTTATCTTTATTTGCAGTTAACTCGGAACGTACAGGTTGTTTTATTGCTGTCATTTTATTGGGTTTTTTGCTGTTTCGATATACAACAACAAAAAAAAATTATATTTGGTCATTAGTTATTTCGTTACTGGTGCTTTTTTTGAGTTATCAAATTTTCCCTACGTTTCAATATCGTGTAAAAGATCTTGTTTATAATTTTAGCACTAAGCCTGCTTCACAAGATACGAGTATAGGGCTTAGGATACAATTTGCATTAAATTCATTCACAATTATCAAGGCACATCCTCTGCTAGGTGTTGGTGCGGGTGGCTTTCCACAAGCTTATAAAAAAACGGGTGGTAAGGTAGTAATAACTAAGAGCTTATTAAATGATCCACACAATTCTTATTTACTAGTAGCAGTACAGTTGGGAGTTATTGGCTTAGCTACTTATCTATTAATTTTATTGAGTGCTTGGGTTGAAGTTAAAAAATTATGGCGAGATCCGGAAGCACAATGGTTTGCTAAGGCCACATTGCTGGCACTGGCATTTAATGGATTCACTGATATTACTATTACCAGTACTGCTTTTGGAAATTTGTATGTAATTTTATTGAGTTGCTTTTTCTCAGCTATTTTATGGGATAAAACATGAAAGTTGCTATAATGCATACACATTTACGCTTCAAAGGCGGTATGGAGACTTATTTAAGAGATATTATTTTAGGGTTTTCTAAAGCCGGCGATGAATTAACGCTTTGTGTTTGTAAAATAAATACAGATATTTTAAAGTCGTTGCCAACATTAATAGTTTCTAAGTTTCCTTACAAGTTTTTACCTCGTTCATTTAAGAAATTTGCTTTTTATCTGGCGTGTGATAGAGAAAATTTAATGTGTAATCACAATTTGGTGATTAGTTTAGTAAATACTACTCGACAAGATATACTTATTTGTGGAGGTGTGCATAAGGCTTATCTTTTAACTAAAAAAAGTTACCGGTTCTTGAACAATTACCTAGAGATTTATTTCGAGAAAAGGGCATTTGAGAGAACGCCGTTAATTATTGCCCATTCTCAGCGAATAAAAGATGAAATAATTCAGCATTATCCCGGTGTCGCAAGTAAGATTAAAGTTCTCTATCCCCCCGTCAGTAACAGTTATTTCAATTATAAAACGACACTACAGAAGCATGAATTACGAAAAAAATTAGGTTTCTCTGATAAAACAACGATTGTTTTGTTCGTTTCCACTAATCATGCCCGTAAAGGCTTCTATCCTCTTGTTGATGCCTTTAAAGGTTTGAGAGATGATTTTCTTTGTCTTATTCTTGGTGAAAAACCGACAATTGTCTTATCTGATAATATGCGTTGGTTAGGGTTTGTTGAGCATATACGAGATTATTATTGTATAGCAGATGTAACGATTTTACCTTCTGCTTACGAAGCATTTGGAATTACTGTTATTGAATCATTAGAATCTGGGACGCCCGTTATTGTATCGTCGGAAGTAGGTGCTTCTGAATTACTCGAAGCAAGTGATGGAATTATAATAACGACAGTGACTCCAGAAACTATCATTGATGCATTAGAAAAGATTAAATCAAAGGAATATAAACCCGAAAAAGATTTTGTGCTGCGAAAAGGCTTAACCATAGATTGCCATATTCAAGCGCTTAAGCAATTTGCCAGAACTTCTTTTCTATGTTAGTGCTTCGCGTATAGCTTCGTTAAATCACGATACCTGATCCCCTTTTTTATAGAGAGAAGATATATAGAGGGTTACGAGCATATCGAGCATATTACTGAAAGGTGTTAAACTTTTGCTTCATTTGGGGTAGAATATATATTCATATCGATTGGGTTTGGGAGTCATTACGTTGTAAAAAAACTAAAATGTTAGGTATTATGGATATACTTAAAAAATAAATTAAAAAATTTAATGGGTATTATCTTGTATGAATAAAGATAGTCGTGAGAAAATAGCACAATCAGGATTTTTGGTTCCTGAGAACCAAAAAGGCACAGTGAATAATAATATTTTTTCTCCTTTGATCTATGAAAATCCCAAATTAAAAAAACAAGAAGATAAAAATGATGGAGATGGTGGTGAAAGTGGTGCAGGGAGTATAGCCCTCAGTGTTGAGCAACTCAATGCGTATTTACAGGCAGCCTTTAATAAAGAGCGTCGTCAGCACGACGGGCAAGGAAAATTTGGTAACAGTCCTTTTTCTGAAGACCCTAACCATTTGCTCGGTAAGAAAAATTCGCGATCCTGTGGTTATGGTGAAGCACCGGCAATACATCCTTTATTAGCTCTTAGCCAGCAATTTAGTGGCGATGACCCTAAGATTTGTGCGATCCCTAGCGATAATTCTGAAGCTAGAGAGCAATTCCCTGAGAAACGCTTAGAAAATCAATTACGTTTACAAAAAAATCTTGGATTGGGCGCAAGCAAAAGTGTAACGCTTGCTAGATAATGGTAAAGTCTACTTTTGCTCACGAAATTTTGTTTGGTACACTCAAGGGCGTAGAGCAATTTATACTAGCGGGTGCGGATATAGAAGAAACCGACGAATATGGGTTTTCACCGTTAATAGAAGCAACGATTGCCAATAGGCTAGATGTTGTTGCCCTATTACTAGAATATGGAGCGGATATCAATAATGCTGATACTACGGGTCGCACAGCATTACATTGGGCAGTCGATAATCATAATTTAGCTTTATGTGAATTATTATTGGCTAATAAAGCAGATGCGAATGCTTATACTATAGCAGGACAAGCTGTTTTGGTTTACCCCTTATTGCGACAACAAATTGAATTAAAAAAATTACTGTATCGATATGGCGCTAAATTAAGTTTCGCTCAAGACTTTATTCAAGCAAAGTTACTTGGACACCGTTATGAATTAATAGGACAGGTAGATCTTGTTAATGCCGGAGGGCGTTTTATTGAGATAAACTACGAAGGATTTTTTTTAGAGTTTACACTCGATGTTGTCCTTAACTCTTTGCGGCGCTATCAGAATAATTTTTCTTCACGCCATTTGCGGCCTTACTTCGAAAATTTACAAAAATTGATTGTAGCATTCGCTAACGCACAGGCCTTATTAAAATATCAACGTTATACGCTGAATATTAAAGATCATACACATAGTATAGATGCCTTGTTAGATCAAGAATTACTATTATTACCCGTCGCTTATGAAGGACATGCCATTGCATTGATTAAATATAAAGATTGGTTGATTCGTTGTGATCGAGGTGAAAATAGTCGTCGTGAAGGTAGCATTGTTATCTACGAATGTCAGCGTCCTTACGCTTGGGATAAGGAGTTTTGCAAACAATTAATTTATTCACGTCAATCCCGGGAATTTCTAACTCAGGGAATACATCGCTACTTAGGTTTAGTTAGCATCGCGAATCTACCTATCCAAGGACAAATTATCGGTAATTGCTCTTGGGCAAATATTGAAGCAAGTATTTTAGCAATGTTATTTTTGTTATCAGCGGTTAATTCTAAAGGTCAATTAGTTTCCCGTTCTGAAAAATACCTGGAGCAAGCATCACTTTTTTTTCAAGATTGGCAAACGTGGGATAAAGATCGTGCCTTGGAAGAATGTATTCAAGGATTTTATTATAGTAATAAAGCTCGTGGGGCCACTAAAGCGACAATTTTAGCGGCCATTTTTTTCCAAAAGTCGACGCATAATCTTAATGATTTAAAACAAGCAGAAGCAATATTAAAAATTTTAACCTTAGCTGAGTATAATTATTTGCTAAAAAGTTATTTGAAAGTATATTGGCAATTAAATAAAACCGCACAGGGGAAAGATTTTTTAAACTTGCTTGATGCTTGTGGCGTCAGTCAGGAGTTAGCATAATAGGTTTAAGTTAAAGGAATAATAATCATGAATAGGGAACTGTTACCAATACAACCAAGCTTCTTCACGCCAAAAAATACTAAACAAAGCGAAATAGAAAAATGGCTTAAGAATGTCCACCGATTTAATATGAAGTCCATTTATGATTTAACCTGGGAGAATTTTTATAAAGAATTACATAAGTTAGGCATTAAAGAGTTTTTAAAACAATATGGATATTCTCATAAGAAAAAATTACAGCTAGCGATTGCAAAATCGGAGTTGGGTCAAAAAAGAATAAGCTTGTATGATTTTGAAAAAAGTACAAAACAAAAGTTACTTTTTCTATTGGGAGATAGTTTTTTTGATAAAGTTACGCGCCAGACAAATTTTAATCCTAAAAATCATAAATTATCGACCATTCATTATTATATTTACCATCACAGTTTAAATTTTACTGCAATAAGTTTGGGTTTTTCTAGTAAACAAAATTTCCTTAATTTTTTTGCACAAACTCTCTATGTGTCTGAATGTATCGAAAATAGGGCTCAAAATCTACGGATGAGTATTCAGAGTCTGTATGCAGTGGATCAAGTCACATTGCAGAAAAAATTAACTGATCTTTACGATAAGCCCTTACCTAAGAATAAAAATTTCATAAAATATAATTATACATTAGAGGAACTAAAGTTAGCGCTAGAAAATGAAGATACCGTATTCGTGGTGGCGAGCTTAGGCGGTGGAAATGCCTATACTGTCAATAAGAAACTGCAAACATTGAGACCTTTCGTTAATATTAATTTGCAAGCTTTAAAACTACAATCATGGGAATCTCTGAAGGTGAATACACCGATTTTTATTTGGAAGATGAAATTACATCAACTTTTCGCGGGTCTAATACACTTATTAGAGTTAGGTGTTCCTCCATTTAGACCCAGAGTTTTATACACCCCTGGTATCAGCTTTCATTGGCAATTTTTTACTTCACGCTCTACACAACATCCTATGGAAGAGAGAGAGATTCCAGTGAACCCTTGTAATCCTCCTCTTTCTTCTTTTTTTGTCGCTGAGATAAGAAAGTCCGAAGATTTGTCAGCATGTACATTTAAACGCTAATAAACGCTAAGTAATTTCCTTAAAATTCCTGAGCAGTAGACATGCTGGAATTATGATTTTTCGGTGTGTGAAAAGAGTGCTAACCTAGGGACTTAAAGCTTATTTTTCAGCTAAACCAAAGATTAATTCTGGAAGTTATAAAGACACAATTAGAATGATTTATCCATTGTAATTACTGCATTAAATGGAGTATACTCTGTGCCGCTATCGCGGGGTGGAGCAGTCTGGTAGCTCGTCGGGCTCATAACCCGAAGGCCGTAGGTTCAAATCCTACCCCCGCTACCAATTTTATTGTGTGAGAGGCCCCATTTAGGGGCTTTTTATTTGGATATGGGTAATTTTTTATAATTCAAGCCCTTTGTAGAAATGAAAAACAATTCAGTGATAGAAACAAAGATCTTACCGACGGTTGAAGCCCTAGGTTATGAGTTATGGGCTTGTATCTATCTGACACAAGGTCAACAAAGTGTATTGCGTATCACTATCGATAGTGAAAAGGGTATTACGCTTGCTGACTGCGAGCGTGTCAGCCGCCAGGTTAGTGCATTATTGGATGTAGAAAACCCTTTGTCAGGTCGTTATAACTTAGAAGTTTCTTCTCCGGGCTTAGATAGACCTCTCATTAAAGAGAAGCATTATCAGCGTTATGTTGGTCATAATGTGCGTGTTTTTACACATACGCCCATCGATAATCAACGCAAATTTAAAGGTTTTTTACAGTCAGTTGGAGTAGTTGGGATAGTGTTGAATCAGGATGGGAAAGAAGTAGTGTTAACGTGGGACAATATTTTGCGTGCGAATGTATTGCCTGAAATGAATAAATAACCGGAGGCAGGCTATGAAAAAAGAAATTTTATTAGTGGCAGAGACGGTATCTAACGAAAAAGATGTTGATAAAGAGTTAATTTTTAAAGCGATAGAAGCCGCTTTAGCGATGGCGACTAAGAAAAAAGCCGGTGAAGATATTGATGTCCGCGTGACTATCGATCGCCGCACGGGCGACTATGATACTTTCCGCTACTGGACAGTCGTTGCGGATGGAATTGGTGTGAATAATAATCTTGAAGATGAGTATGTTCCTTTTGATTCCTTAAAACAAATACCCTTAAGTGAAGCTAAAAAGCGGGATCCAAATAGCCAAATTGGCGATGTGATAGAAGAGCATATGCCTTCGGTGGAGTTTGGTCGTATTGCAGCGCAAACGGCTAAGCAAGTCATTATCCAGAAAGTCAGAGAAGCTGAACGCGCTAAGATAGCAGAGGCCTATACCAATCGTATTGGCGAGTTGTTGTCAGGCATAGTCAAGCGTATTACGCGAGAAGGTTTGATCGTGGATTTAGGCGCAAGCGTAGAAGCTTTTGTCCCACGTGAAGAAATGATTCCCCGCGAAGAAGTACGATCCGAAGATCGTTTGCGCGGCTATTTATATGCCGTGAATCCACAAGTGCGAGGGCCTCAGTTACTGATGAGTCGTACACGGCCAGAAATGTTAATTGAACTCTTTAAGATAGAAGTACCCGAGATTGCTGAAGAGTTGATTGAAATTAAAAGTGCAGCGCGTGATCCTGGTTCGCGCGCAAAAATTGCGGTTAAAACTAATGATGGACGTATTGATCCTATAGGTGCTTGCGTTGGAATGCGTGGGGCGCGAGTACAAGCCGTTTCCAGTGAATTAGCGGGTGAGCGAATTGATATTGTGCTGTGGGATGATAATCCTGTTCAATTAGCCATTAATGCGATGGCGCCTGCTGAAGTCGCTTCTATTGTGGTGGATGAAGATACTAAAGTCATGGATGTGGCTGTACAAGAGGAACAATTATCGCAAGCTATTGGTCGAAATGGTCAAAATGTACGTTTAGCCAGTGAACTAACGGGATGGATCATTAATGTTATCACTGTAGAAGAAGCGGCAAAAAAAGTGGTTAAAGAGTCGGAAGGTTTACAAAATCTTTTTATGGAACAGCTTGCTATAGATGAAGAGCTAGCTGAGATGTTAGCGCGAGAGGGTTTTACCAGTTTAGAAGAAATTGCTTATGTATCAGCGCAAGAACTATTAGATATTGAAGATTTTGACTCGGAGTTAGTAGAAACTCTACAGAATCGTGCTAAAGAAGTGTTAGCGACACAAGCCGCGGCTAAGCAAAAGTCGACGATCTCTGAGCATGACAAGTTTTTAGAGCCGCATCAAGATTTACTTTCCTTAGAAGGTATTACCGAAGAGATAGCCATCACATTAGCTAAAAAAGGTGTTTCTTCACGCGAGGCTTTAGCTGAGTTGGCAGTTGATGATTTGTTAGATATTATCGAATTAGATCGTGAAGTAGCCGGTAAGCTAATTATGGTTGCACGTGCTCCTTGGTTTGCCGAAGACAAAAAATAGGAGTCAAAAAAATAGAACTATTATTTTTACTTAAAAAAATCCAGTAAAATAACAGGATGTGTAATAAGTATATAAAGTTCGATAGATAAGTAAATAAAGCAGCAATAATGTATGTTCAGAAAAATGTAAGTAGATTTTCGAAGCTGTCAAATATTGGCAGGAGAAGCATGTATGACAGAAAGTATTAAAGATAAAACTGCAAATAAGGTTTCCATTGAGCTTGGAAAAGAAACTTCTGCGGATAACAATCCTAAAAAAGTGATTACGTTGACGCGAACTCGTAAAAGCACGAGTTTACTTAAAGTAAAAGATACCTCAGGTAAAGCTAAGACTATTAAAGTTCAAGTTCGCAAAAAAAGAACTTATGTGAAAAGTAATGGAGGCTTAATAGATGAAGAGACTAATCGTGCTAATGAAGCAAAAGAAACGAAAAAAGCAGAAGAATTAGCACATCAAGCAGAGAAAATCGCTGCAGAGAAAAAATTGCACACACCTGAAATACAAGCTGAACCCATTTCGGAAAGTAATATTCCTGCGAGTGAAGAGCCCGTATTATCTAATGAAACTGTGGAAAAAGAGCAAGTGCCTGAGGCTGAGAAAAAATTCATAGCACCTGCAACGAATCCAGAAAAAAAATCTAAACCAACTAACGAAAAAGTGATTATTGCTTTACCCACTAATGCAGAAAGGTTGGAACGTGAGAAAAAGCATAAAAATCGCAATTTAAAAGAAAAAGAGCTGGCGAAATACCGACATAAAGCGATTTATCAACTTGAAGATGAATCCGATGAACAATTCCGTTACCGTAAAAAAACCGGTAAGCACAAACGACCCGATCAATTTTTACAACAACAATTTGAAAAACCAACCGTAGCTGCCATACATGAGGTTGGAATTCCTGAAACGATTACGGTAGGTGACTTAGCGCAGAAAATGTCTGTTAAGGCTGCTGAAGTTATTAAAACATTAATGAAGTTGGGCGTCATTGCAACTATTAATCAAGCTATCGATCAAGATACAGCCATACTTGTGGTAGAAGAAATGGGTCATATTGCTAAGCCTGTTAGCGCTAATGCATTAGAAGAAGGTTTAGTAAATACTACACAACAACAAATGGGTGAATTGCTGACGCGCCCACCTGTGGTTACTATCATGGGTCACGTTGACCATGGAAAAACTTCTCTTTTAGATTATATTCGACGGACCAAAGTGACACAGG
The DNA here is from genome assembly GCA_036495935.1 of Candidatus Aquirickettsiella sp. Taxonomy (GTDB): domain Bacteria; phylum Pseudomonadota; class Gammaproteobacteria; order Diplorickettsiales; family Diplorickettsiaceae; genus Aquirickettsiella. The sequence goes on along the minus strand of DASXLX010000058.1, from coordinate 25,249 downwards.
GAGAAGCGGGTGGTATTACACAACATATTGGTGCTTATCACGTAGAAATACCAAAGGGAGTCATTACATTTTTAGATACGCCTGGACATTCAGCTTTTACAGCGATGCGGGCGCGCGGTACACGAGTGACAGATATCGTTGTTTTGGTTGTTGCTGCTGATGATGGTGTGATGCCACAAACAATAGAAGCTATCCAACATGCTAAAGCGGCGAATGTACCTATTGTTGTTGCAGTGAATAAAATAGATAAACCTGAAGCTGATCTCGATAGAATAAAGAATGAATTAGCCAAACAAGGTCTCAATCCTGAAGAGTGGGGCGGCGATACTATGCTTATCCCAGTTTCAGCAAAAACAGGTGTAGGTATTGATGACTTATTAGATTCTCTTTTGGTACAAGCAGAAGTATTAGAGCTGAAAGCGCCACAAGAAGGTCCAGGACAAGGAATAGTTATAGAATCACGTTTAGATAGAGGGAAAGGACCTGTTGTCACTATATTAGTACAACGAGGAAAACTACATAAAGGCGATCTTTTATTAGCAGGTACTGCTTATGGCCGTGTCAGAGCATTGCTCGATGAACGAGGTAAATTAGTTGAAGCTGCTGGACCTTCTATGCCCGTTGAAGTGCTAGGTCTATCTAGTGCCCCAGTGGCCGGTGATGAAGCAGTGGTTGTTGCTGATGAACGTAAGGCGCGCGAGATTGCTTTATTCCGTGAAGGAAAATTACGCGAAGCTAAGTTAGCACAACAACGGACGATTAAAACCGATGATATTTTTGGCCAGTTGGATGAAAACCAAGTTAAGACTTTGAATATTATTTTGAAAGCGGATATGCAAGGATCCGCTGAGGCTTTACAAGAAGCCTTGAATAAACTTTCTACTTCTGAAGTTAAAATAAAACTTGTGTATGTGGGCGTAGGTGCGATTACCGAATCCGATGCTAATCTTGCTTTAGCTTCAAGAGCATTGATTTTAGGATTTAATGTTAGAGCGGATGCCACTGCAAAAAGAACGGTAGAAAAAGAAGGTTTAATAATGAATTATTATAGCGTTATTTATGACCTGATAGACCAAGTTAAAAATATTATGAACGGCTTGTTAGCTCCAGAAATAAAAGAAAATATTTTAGGCTTAGCAGAAGTTCGCGAAGTGTTTCGTTCCGCTAAGCTTGGTGTTATCGCCGGTTGTATGGTGATAGAAGGATTAGTGCGACGTAATGCGCCTATTCGCTTGTTGCGTGATAATGTTGTGATTCATGAAGGTGAATTGCATTCTTTACGCCGTTTTAAAGATGATGCTGCTGAAGTTCGTCATGGTATGGAATGCGGTATTGGTATTAAAAATTTTACCGATGTGCGAGTAGGCGATATGATCGAAGTGTATGAACGTATTTCTATTTCTAGAACTATCTAATGCCAAAAGAATTTAGTCGCACCGCGCGTATTGCCGATCTGATACAGAAAGAACTAAGTAATAATATCCTTAATAAAGAAATAGCGGATAGCCGTTTGAAATTCATTACGATTACTTCAGTAAAAGTGTCACGTGATCTCTCTTATGCGGATATATTTTTTACGCAGTTAGATGTGGAAAACTCAAATGATAAACAGCAAAGTAAGGAATTAGCGGTTAAATTATTAAGAAAGGCAGCTGCTCGTTTACGTTATGCTTTAGCACATCGTTTACGGCTATACAAAGTGCCTAGCCTGCGTTTTTTTTATGATGATTTCATGGAAGAAAGTGATCGTATTCATAGCTTAATCGACAACGTCATTGCAAAAGACAAGGCTAAACGTTCTGAATAAATCTTTCATAAAAATTCAAGTACTAAAGTATAGAAATAATTATTTATAAAAGAATAAGTTATGCACCCCTTAATCTCTAAAAAACGTTCCATCAATGGTATTTTATTGCTTGATAAACCTAAAAAGATGACATCAAATCAAGCATTACAAACAGTAAAACAGTTATTTTCTGCAAGTAAAGTGGGACATACAGGAAGCTTAGACCCTTTAGCTACGGGTTTGTTGCCATTATGTTTCGGAGAAGCTACAAAATTTTCTCAGTTTTTACTCAATGCCGATAAAACTTACATTGTAAGTGCCTGCTTAGGAATTAAAACCAACACTGGGGATGCTGAGGGAGAAGTAATAGAGTCACGTCCCGTCTCTAACTATTCGGTTGATCAATTAGAAACAGTTTTATCAGCTTTTCGTGGAACAATCTCACAGATTCCACCTATGTTTTCTGCACTAAAACATAAAGGTCGTCCTTTATATAAATTAGCCAGACAAGGTATCATAGTAGAACGCAGTCCTCGAATTGTTACGATACATAGCTTACGGTTACTGAATCGCGACAAGCATGCAGATATATCCAACCTACATAAGGATTGCGATCCGTGCGATACACAGACAATGTCAAATGTAAAGAGCATACTTAATTTAGAGATTAAATGTAGTAAAGGGACCTATATACGTACTTTAATAGAAGATATAGGTGAAGCATTAAGATGTGGTGCTTATGTATCTGATTTGCGTCGTTTAGGAGTGGCTGATTACCATGCAGAACAAATGGTGAGTTTGGAAGAATTACAAAGCTTAAGCCAAGCCGAGTGCGATCAAAAGTTACTGAGTTTAGATAGTTTGTTAAATGAATGGCCGGTTTTAAGAATTTCACAAGCGGCTGCTTACTATCTTTATCGTGGACAAGCAGTATTACTCCCAAATCTCCCCAAACAAGGATTGCTGCGTTTACTATTACAAGAAAGTGGCCGATTTATTGGTGTGGGCGAAATTTTAGAAGATGGTCGTGTTACACCCCGGCGTTTAGTGGATTTAAATAAGTGAAGTATACTTTTCGCACTTGAATTTTTGTCTGTGTTGCCGCGTAACTCGTAATCCTCATGTATCTTGAATACATTCCGGTTGCTCATTGTCGTGGCGCCTTGCCAAAAATCCAATTGTTGTGAGTATATTTGACTGACAACTATTTACGCTACCGGCATAAATTGATCATATTTTGATCAATCAATAGTAATATTATGGTATTTAGCGAGGTCTTTGCTAGGCTTAAAGGAGAGACATTATATGTTTTAATTAGGAGCTCATATGAACAAAGGTAAATTTCCTCACGATCAGAAGCATCAAAAACCACAATGGCCAGGTCATGCAGGTCAAGGTCCACAAAAACCTGAGCACAATCCTGGACATAATCCTGGACATAATCCTGGACATGGCCCACAAGGCAATCCAAATAAACCACAATGGCCAGGCAATAGAGACAAACGCTAACAGTCAAATTAATGCTTTTGGATAAGCTTGCTAAATTTTTTTTAGCAGTTGATTGGGGCAGGAGCGCAACTGAGATGGATGATCCCACGATCATCCATCTTTTTTTATACGCTCGATATCAAGATGTAAAAACTTTCATATTCACAGCGAGCGGTATCCCGATTACATGCTGGCCCAGCTAAACTTGGGTTCAGCCATTCAAGAGGAGAATCGGGTTCTCCTCTTGAAAATCTCCATCGCGAACAGAAAATTTTAGGCTTTTACTCGTGAAAGATATTCGCCGGTGCGCGTATCGACTTTGATTAATTCACCAATTTGGATAAATAGCGGGACTCGGACGATAGCGCCTGTTTCTAAAGTAGCGGGTTTTCCACCTCCGCCAGATGTGTCGCCGCGCACACCCGGATCCGTTTCAATTATTTTTAAAACAACAAAATTAGCCGGTGTTATGCACAAAGGAGAGCCCTTGTATAAGGTCAGAGTGCATAAGTCTTGTTCCTTTAGCCATATTTTAGCTTCTGTCACTGCCGATTCATCCGCTGCGTATTGTTCGTAGGTTTCAGCATCCATAAAATGCCAAACATTTCCATCGTTATAGAGATATTGAACTTCAAGATCATACACATCAGCCGCTTGTAAACTATCTCCAGATTTTAAAGTACGTTCAATAACACGTGCATTTTTTAAATTACGTAATTTAATTCGGTTAAAAGCTTGCCCTTTTCCTGGTTTAACGTAATCATTTTCTAATACTGTGTAAGGGTCATTATCTAACATGACCTTCATACCGTTTTTTAAATCTTTGGTTGAGTAATCTGCCATAAAATCAATTCGAAAAGTTAAAGTTTAAATAGATGTTCGCGATAATAACGTAATTCATTAATAGAGTCTCGTACATCCTCTAGTGCTAAATGTTTAGATTTTTTCTTATACCCATCCAATATGCTTGGACTCCAACGATAGGCTAGCTCTTTTAATGTACTTACGTCTAAGTTCCGATAATGAAAATATTTTTCTAATATCGGCATACAACGGGCTAAGAAACGACGATCTTGGCAAATACTATTACCACACATCGGTGATTTATTAGGGGGGACATACGTCATGATAAATTCTAAGGTTTGCTTCTCCGCTTCTTCTTCGGTTGTTTTGCTGACTCTTACTCTTTCCAGTAAACCTGAGCCCTTATGTTGGCGTTTATTCCAATCGTCCATTCCGGTTAATAGTTGTTCAGATTGGAATATAGCAAACACAGGACCCTCTTCTATAATCTCTAATTGAGAATCTGTGATAATGGTTGCAATCTCAATAATTTTATCTTGATTAGTATCAAGTCCTGTCATCTCGAGATCGATCCAAATTAAATTATCCGCTTTGGGCGTCATGTTAGGACCTTTTAATAATTATTACTATACTCTTGGCACTTGAATTTTTGTCTATGTTGCCGCTCAACTCGCAATCCTTTCGCGGCACTTGTCAAAAATCCAATTGCTGTGAGTATATAAATTGGCTGTCGCAATTTTCAATCAAGAAAATTATTTATCGTTTATATTATACCGCGGCATCTATTCAAGATGCGAATATTTTGAAAAAGAGTCTATATAGGAAAATTTATGTTATCGCTATTTATTTTTATCTTAATTGCCTATTTACTGGGTTCTTTGTCCAGTGCGATTATCGTGAGTAAATGTGCAGGGCTACCTGATCCTCGTACGCAAGGCTCAGGGAATCCAGGAGCTAGCAATATCCTTAGAATAGGCGGAAAAAAATTAGCCGCTATCGTATTATTGGGAGATGTGCTCAAAGGTTGGATTCCAGTTATACTAGCTAAATTGTTTGGTTTGCCGCTAGCGTCTTTGGCATGGGTCGCTTTTTTTGCTTTTATAGGTCATTTATATCCGATTTTTTTTGGTTTTCGTGGCGGGAAAGGCGTTGCAACTGCATTGGGTGGATTATTTGCTTTAGCGTGGTCTCTAGGCTTGATAGGTTTATTAAGCTGGGTGGTGGTGTTGTTTGTATTTCGTTATATTTCTGTTGCATCCATGCTGGCGGCTATCGTGACGTTTTTTTATGTTTTTTATTCTTATTCATTGACGGTTTATTTGCCGATCCTTTTAATGACGATAATACTCATAGCACGGCATTTTTCAAATATTCAACGTTTATTTCAAGGTACAGAACCCCAATTAACTCAAGCGCAATTGAAGAAGAAAAAATAATTTTTATTTTTTAAGAGAAACTGTTTCCGAAATTTTTTACAAAAACTTTTTTTATGTTATGTTGTTGGATGAAAGAGATTTTACAATAAAAAGATTTTAATTAAATGGAGATTAGTTATGCCGATTAAATTTAAAGATACTTCTGCTACAAATTTAGCTGATCCCTCACAAAAACTTCTAAAGGATGTATTCTCTCCTTCTAAAGTAGAAATAGGGCAAGCCGAAAAAAAATTAACTATTTCTGATAGGATCATCGAACTTTTTTATATTATAGATGATGAAGTTTTATCAAAAAGAGATAAAAGATTAATAAAAGACATTCATGAAGAAAAAAAACTCCTCAAATTAAATTTACTTAAATTGTTTAACTGTAATGAAGAACTCATAGACAATATCAAAAAAGAAATTAAAAAAGTTGAAACTGAATCAGGATTAGGGAAGGAGGAAATAAATCAACCTTCAAGCTCATTACAGGCCACTGAGCAAAATTTTCAACCCCCGATAAATAGTGAAGAAGCAACAACGAGTTCTTTTAATGATTATTTGCAAGTGATTAAATTAAGTATTCAATTTTTTAAAGAAAAAAATATTGATTTAAGTTTTCTTGCTTTCGAAATTAATATGATATTAGCGTATTTATTGAAAAATAGTTTGACATCTGAAGAAAAAGATCAGCTCAATGAATTAACTTTATCAAATAGGATACCGGAGCGAGAATTAGATTTAGAAAATATTCCTGATTATATCTACTTTTATGAGCAAGATCCGATAAAAACTTGCATTGCTTTATTAAAAGATTATTCTAAAGGAAAGGGTTGCTTGGGGATCATTTACCGATTTTTTTCAGGAGCTTGGAAAAGAAATTATAAGGATCCTGTTAATAAGTTTTTATCGATTTATAAAAAAAATGAGTTACCCGATAATATAACAATATGTGGTATTTATGAGATATTAAAAGATCAGGGTTTACTATTTAATTTTGATGCTGAAAGTAAAAGTAGTTTAAGAAAAATACTGTTATTTTGTGCCAAGCTTAATAATGAAGAAGAGTCTTTGCTCCACTTAATAGTTAATTGTTCCTTCACCTCTTTTCCTCCTATGGATCAGGATAGACAGTTTGCTTGTTGCTTCAGCACTTGAAAATTTTAGTCTAGTTAATCCAACTGATCTAAAGAATAACGCGCAATGGTTTTTATGCCTAAATTATCGCTTTGACCTAAATTTAAACGACGATAACCTAAATAAGCAATCATTGCCCCATTATCTGTGCAGAAACTGGGTCGTGGGTAGTAAAGTATGAAGTTATGCTTAGCTGCCATGTTGGCGAGTTCTTTTCTGAGCCAGGTATTAGCCGCTACGCCACCTGCAACCACTAAACGACGCAGGCCTGTTTGCTTTAAAGCGCGCATAGCCTTTATAACTAAAGTATCTGCTACAGCAGCTTGAAATTCATGAGCAATATTTGCTTTAGTTTGTTCAGTTTGATCGCTATTTTTTAATGTTGTACTCACAAATGTTTTCAAACCACTAAAACTAAAATCGCAATCCGGTCTATTTATCATAGGCCGCGGAAAAGCATATTGTTTAGCTTGACCTTGCTCAGCTAATGCAGCGATGGCAGGACCACCTGGATAATTTAAACCTAATAATTTGGCTGTTTTATCAAAAGCTTCGCCTACCGCATCATCTAGACTTACACCTAGAATCTTGTAATCGCCGATACCGTTTACTTGTGCTAGTAGTGTATGGCCACCGGACACTAATAGGGCAATAAATGGGAAATCCGGGGCGTTTTCTTCTAGCATAGGCGCAAGCAAATGAGCTTCCATATGATGTACCCCTAAGGTGGGAATTCCGAGTGCCCAGCCTAAACTACGTCCAAAAGCCGCACCGACCAATAAAGCTCCGGCTAAGCCAGGGCCTGCACAATAGGCAATGCCATTGATAGCTGAGAGCGTGAGCTTGGCGACTGTCAAAGTTTCTTGTAATAAGGGTAATATTTTAAGAATATGGTCGCGTGAGGCGAGTTCTGGAACGACGCCGCCATACAGATTATGTAGCTCAATTTGACTATATAACGAATGGGCAATGAGGCCTTTTTGACCATGATAAAGAGCGATACCGGTTTCATCGCAGGAAGTCTCTATCCCTAATACACAATGTATGTTTTTTGGATGGATATCGGTTTGTTTTGAATAGAAACTTTGCATTTTTATGGATTGCTGGTTAGAATTAGCACCTATTTTAACTTTAATTGAGGAAGTGCACTACATGCCCGGCGTAATACTTAAAACCAGCGAAACACTCGAGTCGGCTATTCGCCGTTATAAGCGTGCCTGTGAAAAATCAGGTATTTTCGCTGAAGTGCGTCGTCGTGAATACTACGAGAAACCCACTGAAGCACGCAAGCGTCGCTTCGCAGCAGCAGTCAAGCGTTGTCGCAAGCGCTTGATGCGTGATAACCCGTGCTTTATCGCTAAAACAAAGCGTAAGCATTAATATTAATGACTACTTCTCTCAAACAGCAAATTCAGGAAGATATGAAGATTGCTCTTCGAGCACACGATAAGCAACGTTTGGGCGTGGTACGGCTCATTTTGGCGGCGATTAAGCAGGTTGAAGTGGATGAACGCGTTGAAGTAGACGATGCGCGTATTACACAGATACTGAATAAAATGATTAAGCAACGTCGCGATTCTATTGCTCAGTATGATCAGGCTAAACGTGATGATTTAGCCGATCAAGAACGTTTAGAAGTCAAAATTATCCAAACCTATCTACCCGAACCTTTAAGTGAAACAGACATTGATTGTATTGTATCTGAAGCCATCACAAAAGTAGGTGCTACTTCAGTAAAGGAGATGGGAAAGGTCATAGCAGAACTGAAAGACAAATTACAAGGTCATGCGGACATGACACAAATTAGCGCAAAAATTAAAGCACGGTTGACTTAAAAATTCGTTTATTTCTTCTTGAGCCGTAATACAGACAAAGATTCAAGTGCGAAGAGTACATAAATATGTCACTAGCACCCATCCCACAGGAATTTATTAATGAGCTCCTAGCGCGTATAGATATTGTGCAGCTTATTGATGCACGTGTTCCGTTGCGAAAAAAAGGTAAAAATTATATTGCCTGCTGTCCCTTTCACGCCGAAAAAACACCTTCCTTTACCGTTACGCCAGAAAAACAATTTTACTATTGTTTTGGTTGCTCTGTAGGTGGGAATGCTTTCAGTTTTTTAATGGAATATGAAAAGCTAAGTTTTGTTGAAGCAGTGAACTCTTTAGCGGAACAAATAGGTATGGAAGTTCCGCAACATTCAAAACATCAAGAAATTTATTATAAAGCCTCTTCTAATCTTTATGGTTTGTTAGAAGAGGTAGCGCAATTTTATGCCAAAGAATTACGACATAATACACTCGCTATTAACTATCTAAAACAACGTGGACTATCGGGCGAGATAGCTAAGAAATTTAACTTAGGTTATGCACCAGCGGCTTGGGATACATTGCTTAAAACTATTAACGATACCGAAAATTTATTTGCAGCGGGTTTATTAGTTAAAAAATCCGAAGGCCAAGGTTATTATGATCGCTTCCGAGATCGAATTTTGTTTCCGATACGTGATAGAAGAGGGCGCGTCATTGGATTTGGCGGTCGTGTCTTGACGCAACAGGAACCCAAATATTTAAATTCGCCTGAAACTACACTTTTTCATAAAGGTAAAGAACTGTATGGTCTTTATGAAACATTTCAGGCAAATCGTCAGGTAGAACGTATCATAGTGGTTGAAGGTTATATGGATGTTTTAGCGTTGTTTCAAACGGATTTCCCTTTTGCTGTCGCAACCTTGGGCACCGCAACCAGCCAGGATCAAATAAGTCGACTGATGAGTCATACACAGGAAATAATTTTTTGTTTTGATGGCGACATTGCCGGAAAAAAAGCAGCATGGCGTGTACTTGAGCAAAGTTTAGATTTATTAACAGATGGTTATATACTGCGTTTTTTATTATTACCTAATGGAGAAGATCCAGACTCTTTGCTACAAAAGAAAGGTCGGACTGAATTTATTACTAGGTTGCAACAAGCGCAGTCTTTAGGTGAATTTTTATTTGGTTATTTGTTAACGCAAGTTGATATTAATCAATTAGAAGGTAAAGCACGCCTGGCGAAGCTAGCCGTCCCGCTGATTGAAAAAGTAGCGGTGGGTATTATGCAGCATAAATTATTTGAACAGTTGGCCACTTTAGTTAATATGGATGTGGAGACATTAAAAAAAGTTACTGTGAATGATAAAAGCCATTTAATAAAAAAAATGCCAAAAAAAATACCAAAGTTTAATACGGCCAATCGTTCTTCGCCGATGCGTTTGGCGATTGCCTTATTAGTGCAATTCCCACAAATCGTTAAATCACTTTCTGACAAGCAATGCCATGTATTAAGCAGATTAGAATTACCTGGAAGTGATTTTTTAGTTCAATTATTTTTACTACTCAAGCAAAATCCAGAATTAACCAGTGCTATGTTACTAGAATATTGGCGAGAAGATGAAGCTCGTTATAAAATTTTCAAACAATTGATAAATTATCCTTTAGCCATCCCCGAATCTGGGGTGCAAGCTGAATTTCACGATTTACTCAAGCATTTAAAAAAAGCAGCCGCAGAAGGGCAAATCGATAAGCTATTACAACAAGGAAAGCAATCCGGTTTGAACGAAGAGGAAAAAAAACATTTGTATCATTTAATGTTAAACAACATTAACGATAAATAGCTGCTGCATTTTAATTAGTATTCTCAATTTTAATATTTTTTGATAAAGAAAGCACACTCTATAATGGACTTTTTGTAAAACCCGTGTATTTTGTGATGGGTTCCAAGTGTAGCCTAGAAGTCGAGGTTAACAGTTTAAAAAATATACTTACGGCATTTGTGAAGAGTAGTTTACACAAGGAAGTGATACAAACCTGACAACATCCTTTAATGTGGAGTTAATATGCATATTGGTGTTCCTAAAGAAATTAAGAACAATGAATATCGAGTGGCTATAGTGCCATCTATCGTTCGCGAACTGACTGATCATGGTCATCGAGTTTTCATTGAAACAAATGCAGGGAATGGTGTTGATATTTCAGATAGTGATTATCAAGAATCAGGGGCTACTATCCTCAATAGCGCGAAAGAAGTTTTCGAGCAAGGCAATTTGATCCTTAAAGTTAAAGAGCCGCAACCACAAGAATGTGCTTATTTAAGTGAAGAAAAAACTTTATTTACTTTTTTACATTTGGCTGCTGATAAAAAACAAACAGAATTATTGTTAGCTTCGAATTGTACGGCTATTGCCTATGAAACAGTCACCGATGCGGGGGGTGGTTTACCTTTGTTAGCGCCTATGAGTGAAGTGGCAGGACGCATGTCGATACAAGCCGGCGCACATTGTTTAGAGAAGGCGCAAGGAGGACGTGGAATTTTATTATCGGGTGTTCCTGGTGTTTCATCCTCGAGTGTTGTTGTTTTAGGCGGCGGAGTCGTGGGTAGTAATGCCATTCGCATGGCATTGGGCTTAGAAGCCCAAGTGACCGTGTTGGATAAATCAGCTGCAAAACTAAAAGAATTAGATCTACAATTTGGTGGGCAACTGAATACTATTTTTTCCACACAAGATTCAATAGAAAAATATGTAGCATTAGCAGATTTATTAATAGGTGCGGTGTTAGTACCCGGTGCAGAAGCGCCGAAAATTGTAACACGGGATTTATTAAATAAAATGCGTCCAGGTTCGGTAGTTGTGGATGTATCCATCGATCAAGGTGGATGCTTTGCGACAAGCCGGCCGACAACCCATACGGATCCTACTTATGTTGTCGACGATATTGTTCATTATTGTGTGAGTAATATGCCGGGTGCAGTGCCACGTACTTCTACGTTTGCTTTGACGCATGCCACACTTCCTTATATTTTGGCCCTAGCGAACAAAGGCATTTACAAAGCGTTGGCTGAAGATATCAATTTACGTAATGGCTTGAATATTTCACGTGGTCGTATTACACATCAAGCTGTGGCGCATGTATTTGATAAGCCTTATGTTTCAGCAAGGGAGGTTTTGAGTGTCTAATTGTTTTATTCATGAATCCTCGCAATCGGTTCCTATTACAGCAATTTTGCCGGAGCTATGGCCAGCTTGGTTAGCGGAACAGGCAAAAGCCACACAGCAATGGTTGCAGTCGATTAATTTTATTGCAAAACCCGGAAGTTATAGTTTACTTCCTGGAACAGCAGGACAACTGCAACAGGTTCTGCTGATATGTAATGATGTAGCGGATTTCTGGACCTTCGGTTTACTCCCCACTGTACTCCCCGAAGGACATTATCATGTTGAAGGGATAGATAAGCGTAAATCATTGGAACAAATTGCTTTAGCATGGGGCTTAGGTGCGTATGAATTTACCCGATATAAAAAATCAACTCGACCTTTAGCACAATTGCTTATTCCAAAAAAGAATCATGCTCAATTAATGATAAAACTTGAGGCGATTTATAGAGTTCGTAATCTAATCAATACGCCAGCGGATGATATGGATCCCGCAGAACTCGTAGAAAATGTATTTCAGATCGGTAAAAAATACCATGCCTCAGTGACACAGATAGTCGGAGAAGATTTATTAACGGCTAACTATCCCGCTATTTATACCGTCGGTAAAGCGAGTTGTCATGAACCACGTTTAGTTGATCTAAAATGGGGTGATAGTACACATCCAAAAGTTACCTTAGTGGGTAAAGGCGTATGTTTTGATTCGGGTGGTTATAATTTAAAGTCTAGTGGCAATATGTTGGCTATGAAGAAGGATATGGGCGGTGCTGCAAATGCTATCGGTTTAGCCGAAATGATTATGGCACATCAGTTACCGGTGCGTTTACGTTTATTGATTCCTGCTGTGGAAAATTTGATTGCAGGCAACGCGTATAAACCAGGTGATATTATTCAGACACGACATGGTTTAACTGTAGAGGTTGGAAATACCGATGCTGAAGGTCGACTTATTTTAGCGGATGCCTTGTGTGAAGCGGATAGTGAAAGTCCAGAATTGTTAATTGATTTTGCTACCTTAACCGGTGCTGCAAGAGGTGCAGTCGGAACAGAAATAAGTGCCTTTTTTACCGACCAAGAACAATTAGCGCATGATGTTATACAACATAGTCACCAACAACAGGATCCAGTATGGCGTTTACCTTTATATAAACCGTATCAAAAATTACTCGATAGCAAATTTGCCGATTTAAATAATTGTGGATCTTCACCCTTTGCGGGTGCGATTACAGCGGCGTTGTTTTTGCGTAGTTTTATTAGTGCAGAGACAACGTGGTTACACTTTGATTTTAATGCATACAATGTTAACGCGAGACCAGGTCGGCCCGAAGGCGGAGAAGCCATGGCGATATTAGCAGTGTTTAGTTATTTATCACATCGATATGCATCTCTTAAAAATGAGTAACGTATTAACGGGAGTGAGCGTGAAATCAGATATTATTTTTGAAAAAAATCTAGAAACTAATCAATTAAATGTAAGCATAAATACTGAAAGATTGATAATGAAATCTACTATCTCAAGCCATCTGAGTGATTATAAAAAACTTCTTATGAATCCAGAAAATATGCTTAAAGTAATGGATGGAAATCCTTGGAGTGAGGCAACTTCGTCATTTTTTCGCTATAAAAACCACAGAGTTAAAATTTCCAGTGCAAGAATTTGCTCGACCCAGTCTGAGTTGGTGAAAAATAGATATTTTTGCGTAGTTTTAACAGTGCAGGGACGGTTTGTTTACACTTTGATTTTAATGCTAGCGATATGTGAATTGAATAATTTTTATTATTTATTTTTTTATTAAAATTATTTTTATCAATAATTTTATTGCAAAAAAATCTTTTATTTATACTGCATTTCCGAATTTTTATATTTGGAAAAATAAAAATATGCCGACAATTGAACAACTTCGCAAAGACATTGCAAGCAAACAAACCGAGCTTGAAATCTGTAGTCGAGAATTAAAAGATTTGATTACACAACGTGCTAATCAACAACGTACAGTAACCATAAAAAGAAATAAAATACATGATCTTATATATCGATCCAATTTAAATGCAACTGAAAAGAAAAACTTAGCTAAATTACAAAGCGAGCTTATTTCGGATAAACAAGAATTAGATTATCTCGAAAGAGAAAGGGTAAGCTGTTTTAATAAGGAAACTGGTTTGATGTTTAAAGTTGGCAATTTAAAAAATGAATTAAGCCAATTAGAAAGTAGAGGAGCTATTGACTATAGTAGTCTAAATAGTTGCCGAAGATAATAATGTTTCTTGCTTGACAAGACAAGCAATTAAATTTAATGTAAAATTGATTTGTTAGATGGCGCGGGGTGTCGGGAAACCGGCTGAGATTATGACCCGTTGAACTTGAACTGATTCATATCAGCGTAAGGATCGCCTTCAAAAAATTCATTCCATATTTCTTATAGGGATGTTTACCTTTTGCCATCTCCATTTTTATGATCAATGAGAGGTTATGGCAATGTCAACATTAAAATCCCGAGTTAGCTTATTACTTAATTGGTACACCAATCCTTACCATACACCGATTATTGTCGCGCAACAATTAGGGTTTTATGCGCAAGAAGATATTAAATTGGCGATACTCGAGCCCAACGATCCCAGCGATGTAACAGAATTAGTCGGTTTAGGTACAGTTGATTTTGGCGTGAAAGCGATGATCCATACGGTCGCTGCTAGAGCGAAAGGCTACCCAATCACGTCGATTGGTACGCTACTCGATGAACCACCCACTGGCTTAATCGCCTTAAAATCAAGTGGAATACGACAATTTCATGACATCGTTAACAAGCGCGTAGGTTATATCGGCGAGTTTGGAAAGAAGATTATTGATAATCTAGCAGGACTTGCGGGTATTGATCAAAATAGCTATGAAACCGTACGTATAGGCATGAATGTTACTGACGCGATTTGTCGTAATATTATTGATACCGGTATTGGTTTTGTTAATTTCCAAAAAATTGAATTAGAACAATTACGCGGTGAAACCGTATTTTTGCGTATCGATCAACTTGCCGGTTTAGGTTGCTGCTGTTTTTGTTCGATACAATTCATCGTTCCTGAGCAAACCTTACAAAAAACTGAATTAGTCCAATCTTTTCTTAAAGCCACGCAACGTGGCGCGGCATTGACTACGGAACAACCTGAAGAAGCCTATGAATGTTTATGTCAAGCAAAACCACAATTACGTACGCCGCTTTATCATAAGATTTTTATGCATAGCTTGCCGTTTTTTTCCCGTACTTTATTAAACGTAGAACGAGATTGGGATAAAGTTGGCCGTTATACTAAACATTTAGATATTGTCGACGAACATTTTGCTATAAGGAACTGTTATACCAATCAATTTTTACCCAAAGTTCCCTACTCGGAAATATCGGCCGTTGCGGATTGCCTGACCAGCGAATGATGATGCAAGCGGGTATTGTAGGAATGGGCATCATGGGCCGGTTGCTGGCATTGGCATTACATAATAGTGGCTGGCAAGTTACGCTTTTTGATGAGCATCAAGGGGATAGTAACTGCAGTTCGGCTGCGGCAGGTTTATTAACGCCATTTTCTGAATGTGATAAAGCCGATTCTGTAATTTTCCAGTTAGGCCAAGAATCGGTTAAATCCTATTGGCCTAATATTCTTAAACAATTATCAGAACCTGTTTATTTCCAACAAGCTGGCTGTATCATCGTTCATCATCCTCAAGATAAGTCTGAATGGCAGTATTTTTCTCGACGTATAAATAATCAATTAGCAACAAATAATTATTTTCAGCAGTTATCTAAAGAAACCTTAACTCAACTTGAGCCTGAACTCGATAAGTTTGAGACAGCGTATTATTTTCCCGATGAGGCGCAAATAGATTGTCAGTCCGTTATGAATGCGCTTAAAAAAGAATTAATGAAGCAATGCGTTGAGTTTTTTTTTAATGTCAAGGTTTTATCGCTGACTTCAAGAAACATCATTACTGAAGAAAAACCCTTTGAATTTGATATGGTTTTTGATTGTCGAGGGTTGGGCGCGCGCACAATTTTTACCGATTTACGTGCAGTGCGTGGCGAATTAATCTACTTATATGCGCCTAATGTGCAATTGCAGCGTCCGATACGTTTTTTACATCCGCGTTATAGTTTATATATTATTCCAAGACCCGGAAATATTTATATTATTGGATCGAGCGAAATTGAAGCTGAAGATTATAGTCCCATCTCAGTTCGTACCAGTTTGGAATTAATGACAGCGGCTTATTATTTACATCCTGGTTTTGCTGAAGCACGGATTATTGAAACGAGAACGCATTGTCGGCCGACTTTAGCGTCGCATTTACCCTGTATAAATCACGAAGAAGGGCTAATAGCTGTGAATGGATTGTACCGTCATGGTTATTTGATCGCACCCGCATTAGTGGAAGAAATTTTGTGTGGAATTAATCAACAAAATTTTCAATATCCAGAACTTTGGAAAACGTATGATAAATGTTTTTCTGAATAATAAAAGTCATCGCATTGAAACTGAATCAAGTTTGTATGATTTTTTAATGCATAATAAGCAACTTAAAGATTATATGGCTGTGACTGTCAATAATATCTTAGTGGTACGTAGAGATTTTAACACTACTTTCTTAAAAGCAAATGATTGTGTCGATATTCTGATACCCATGCAAGGAGGATAAGTATGTGGAATCTAGCGGGAAAAATTGTAGAAAGTAGATTACTATTAGGAACTGCACACTATCCTTCATTGGCGATGATGACAGCGACTATTCAGACTTCGGGTGCAAAGATCATTACCTTATCTATTCAACGTCAAACAGCATTTAACTTGGGTGGTGAAGATTTTTGGCAGGCTATAAAAAAACTAAATTGTTTTCTGTTACCGAATACAGCAGGATGTAGAAACGCTAATATAGCCATTAAAACGGCTGAGATAAGTCGAGAATTATTTAATATCTCCTGGATAAAATTAGAAGTTATCGGTGATGAATATAATTTACAAGCGGATCCCATTGAATTAATTAAAGCGGCAAAAATTTTAGTTGAGCAAGGTTTTGAGGTTTTTCCTTATTGCACGGATGATTTAGTTATCTGTCAAAAGCTCGTGGATGTGGGTTGTAAAATTTTAATGCCTTGGGCGGCGCCAATCGGATCGGCCAAAGGTGTGTTAAATCCCTATGCCTTAGAAACATTACGTTGCCGATTACCAAATACTACATTGATTGTTGATGCAGGTATTGGTAAACCTTCTGATGCGGTGAAAGTAATGGAATTAGGGTTTGATGGCGTATTACTCAATACCGCAGTTGCATTTGCACAGCAACCTATTGTTATGGCACAAGCATTTCGTCATGCCATTATAGCAGGGCATGAGGCCTATCGCGCTGGAATGATGCCGGAAAGAAATGTTGCTCATCCCAGTACATCATTAATTGATACCCCATTTTGGCAGCAAGAGAATAAAGTATGAAATCAGCAAAGTTATTAATTATTAATTATTCAGACACGCCAGGGGATAGCGATACCGTTGATTTAGAAACACTGAAAAATCTTAATGTTCCAGCCGCAACTGTGATTAAGACAATAACAAAATATAACGATCCTAACATTACGGGGTTTATCAACTTACTTCCCTTTGCCGATCTCCTTATCTGTAATTTGCTGGAAGTGGAGAAAATATTAGATGTAACGCTGAATACTTATCAAGATATACAAGAAGCTGCGCAGCGCTTGTTATACTGGGGAGCTAAAAGCGTATTAATCAAAGCAAGTCAATTAAATAAAGATTTTTTTTGTCAAGATTATTGGAGTAATCAAGAAGAATCATTTTGGATGGCTACGCCACGATTGCCAAAACAAACTATTGTGACGAAAGCTATTTTTTCAACTGCTATTGCCGCCTGTTTAGTGCGTAACTATTCGCTCAAGGATGCGATGGTTATTGCAAAAATGTATGTACAACGTGGAATACGTAATGCTTATATAGAAAATCAAACACTAAAGTTTTTTCATAATGGATGGCCAGAAGAACAAACCGATCTTCCTTACATTTGCGCAAAACCTTTATTGAAATTACCGCCTATTTTTAAGCCGTGTATTACAGGTTTATATCCCATCGTTGATAGCAGTCAATGGGTAGAAAGATTATTAAGGCAAGGTGTAAAGTGTATTCAATTACGTATTAAAGAAGCGAACGAATTATTTTTAGAACAAGAAATTAAGCGTTGCATATTTCTCACAAAAAAATATCAAGCAAAGCTATTTGTTAATGATTATTGGCAACTGGCTATTCGTTTGCAGGCAGCAGGCGTGCATTTAGGTCAAGAAGATTTACATAACGCGGATATCAACGAGATTTATCGTTCAGGATTATATCTCGGAGTGAGCACACATTGTTATTATGAAGTCGCACGCGCGCATGCCATTAATCCATCCTACATTGCTTGTGGGCCGATATATTTTACCAACAGTAAAGAAATGTTATTTCCACCGCAAGGCATTGAGCAATTAAAATGTTGGCGAAGAACGCTTTCTTATCCATTGGTTGCGATTGGTGGGATTAACCTAGAACGTTTACCGGATATTGTAAAGTCCAAAGTGGAAGGGATTTCAGTTATCTCAGCGATTACACAAGCGCGTGATCCTTGTGTGACAATTGAAGAATTTTTACACCAAATAAACCAGCCAAGATAATGTCTACTTTTCTTTCAGCAGATGAAATAATGCGTTATGCCCAACAAATTAAATTATCTGAAATTGGGCTGGATGGACAAAAAAAACTTAAAGATGCACGTGTATTATGTATAGGTCTCGGTGGATTGGGCTCACCTTTACTACTTTATTTGGCAGCAGCCGGTGTGGGAGAACTAGGAATAGTTGACCATGATAGCGTGGACTTAACTAATTTACACAGACAAATACTTTATCGCTCTCAGGATTTGGGCCGAGCAAAAGCAATTTCTGCTAAAGAACAACTTTTAGCGCTTAATCCATCTATTGAAGTGAATTCCTATATAGAAAAGCTAACTCACTGCAATGCGGATGAGTTCATTAGTCAATACGATATAATTGCTGATGGTTCAGATAATTTTGCTACGCGTTATTTAATTCATGATACGTGTTTTAAGTTTAATAAACCTTATGTCTATGCGAGTGCAGGACAATTTCAAGGTTATTGTTCAGTATTTTATGCCAACCAAGAAAATCCTTGTTTGCGTTGCCTGTTTCCAGCTGCCACTTCTCATACTCATGGTAATTGCGCAACAGATGGAGTGATAGGTGTGTTACCCGGCTTGCTGGGGATTTTTCAAGCGGTAGAAATAATCAAATGGATAGTAAACATGGGTGCTGGCTTAGTAAAACGTTTATTGATGGTCGATCTATTAACAATGTCATTTAAAGAGATTCATTTGCGCAAGAATTCTGATTGTCAATTATGTGTTTATAGCGAGTTTGTGCATGAGTCGATTCCTGCAATTGTCTGTGCTGAGGAATTATCATTAAACAATTATGCCATCTCTATTCTACAATTGATTCATTTATTACAAAAAAGTAATACTTGCTTGGTTGATGTACGTTCTGCAGCAGAA
Source organism: Candidatus Aquirickettsiella sp. (assembly GCA_036495935.1). GTDB lineage: Bacteria > Pseudomonadota > Gammaproteobacteria > Diplorickettsiales > Diplorickettsiaceae > Aquirickettsiella. Next base: position 6,050 of record DASXLX010000058.1, on the reverse strand, counting down.
CATAAGGAAAAAAATATCGGTGGTCAAATAATACCATTAGAAGAATTACCCTTTCGCTTAAACGAATTAACGCGTACTCATACCATCATTTTATATTGTCTTTCTGGTAAGAGAAGTCTAGCGGCGGTAAAAATATTGTTAGCAGCAGGGTTTACTTCGGTAAAATATCTAAAAAAAGGAGCAGTCGAATTTTTTTAATGAGAGCAAAAACTCGTTTCTTATTTGATGACTAAAAATTTATCCCATAACCAATTTAAGAAATTATCAAGCATTTTCTGCAGCAAATACAGTATTTTCTAATAACATGGCGACTGTCATGGGACCGACTCCGCCCGGGACGGGTGTAATATAAGCGGCGATTTCTTTAGCCGTGGAAAATTCAATATCACCATGGAGTTTTCCATTAGGTGCACGCGTAATACCAATATCAATCACAATAGTTTTGGGTTTGATCCATGCACTTTGAATAACGCCAGCTTTACCTATGGCACTCACTAATATATCAGCTTGTTGGATGTGATGTTGTAAATCACGAGTGGCACTATGACACAAAGTGATGGTACAACCCGCATTTAAAAGTTCTAAGGCCATAGGCTTGCCAACGATGTTTGAGGTTCCAACAATGACGGCATTCAATCCCTTTAAAGAAATTTTTTCATAGTCTAATAAACGCATCACGCCGTAAGGCGTGCAAGGGCGTAAAAAAGGGCGACCTTGAGCTAACAGGCCTAAATTGGTGGGATGAAAACCATCGACATCTTTTTTTGGATCAATACTTTCTATAATATGGGCTGTATTAATACATGGCGGAAGTGGCAGTTGGATCAATATGCCATGCACCTTGGGATCGACATTCATTTTTTGGATCAATGCCAGTAATTCAGTTTCAGTCGTCGAATTGGGTAAATCATAAGCAAAGGAATTGATGCCAACATCTCGACAGGCATCGCGCTTATTACGCACATAGATTTGCGAAGCAATATCTTCACCGACTAAAATCACCGCCAAACCTGGAGTGATTAGGTCTTTTGTATGCCGTTCTTGCAAGCGACGTTTAAGTTCACTACGTACTTGTTGAGCAATCGCTTTGCCATCTATGATGTTTGCGGTCATAATTATCTTTAGCTTATACTCTTCGCACTTAAATTTTTGCCTATGTTGCCGCTCAATTCGCAACCCTCATGTATATTAATACACTCCGGTTGCTCATTTTTACGGCGCCTTGTCAAAAAATTAATTGCTGTCAGTATACCGTTTTAAAAAAGAGCAATCTAGGCTATTATATGTTAGATCCCAAGTATTTACGTAACGAAATTCAAATTGAAGAAATCTCTAAGCAACTTGCTAAGCGAGGCTATCAACTCGATACACGCTTGGTATCACGTTTAGAAGCTCGACGCAAAGAACTGCAATTTGAAACTGAAACTTTGCAAAATAGCAGTAATCGCAGCGCCAAAACGATAGGCTTGGCCAAGTCGAAAGGGGAATCAATTACTGTCTTATTAGAAGAAGTTGCAGGCTTAAAAAAACAACGCGAAACTTGTGAAAGTCAACTCAAAGATATACTCGCTGAGTTGTCGGCTATTTATTTGACTATCCCAAACTTGCCCCACGCAAGCGTACCGATAGGACAAGATGAGTCGCAAAATAAGACATTACGTCATTGGGGAAAAGTACTTAACTTTGATTTTGCTGTAAAAGATCATGTCGCATTAGGCGAAGCAAACGGCTTAATGGATTTTGCTAGTGCAACGAAAATTGCTGGATCGCGTTTCGTCGTTTTGTATGGTCGTTTGGCAAGATTACAACGCGCGCTGATTCAATTTATGTTAGATGTACATACTAAAGAACATGCTTATCAAGAAGTTTATGTGCCGTATATTGCCAATACTGAAAGTTTAATCGGTACGGGTCAACTACCTGGTTTTGCTGAAGATTTATTTAGCTTAAAAGGTGAGCACAGTTTTTATTTAATACCAACAGCAGAAGTGTCGGTTACCAATATTGCCCGAGATACTATTTACGCTGCGACGGATTTACCTAAAAAATATGTGGCTTATACGCCTTGTTTTCGTAGCGAAGCCGGTTCTTATGGTAAAGATACGCGCGGTATGATCCGTCAGCATCAATTTGAGAAAGTTGAACTGATTCGTTTTGTCGAACCTAAAAATTCGTATCAAGCCTTAGAAGAGCTAACACAGGATGCAGAATCTATACTGCAAAAATTAGAATTACCTTACCGTGTCGTTGCTTTGTGTACGGGTGATTTGGGTTTTAGTTCAGCAAAAACCTACGATTTAGAAGTATGGTTACCTAGCCAAAATACTTATCGTGAAATTTCGTCGTGCAGTAATTTTGAATCTTTTCAAGCGCGACGTTTAGCTGCTCGTTGGCGCAATCCAGAAAACGCTAAAATTGAATTGATACATACGATTAATGGTTCTGGTTTGGCTGTGGGACGGACCTTAGTGGCTTTGATGGAAAATTATCAAACTAAACAAGGCAAAATACGCATACCAGAAGTGTTAAAAAATTATATTCAAGAAGATTTCATTTAAATTTGAGTGTCTATGCAAGATGACAGTAAACAGCCTTCCGGTATTACCTTAAGAGTCATTGTCTTTGGAATTTTTTTATCGATATTGTTGGCTGCATCGAGTACTTATCTCGCCTTAAAAGTTGGAATTTTACCTTCAGCATCCATACCCGCTGCTATATTGGCAATGGCCATATTGCGTTTATTCCGTAACGGAACTATTTTTGAAGCGAATCTGATTCAGACTGCAGCATCTGCCGGTGAAGCGGTTGCTGGAGGCATTGTATTTACTATTCCAGCTTTAGTCATCATCGGTTATTGGCATTATTTTCCTTATTTTGCAAATTGGGCGATTGCTTTATTAGGAGGTTTATTAGGTATTTTGTTTTCGATTCCACTACGTAAAATTTTAATTAATACGCCGCAACTCTATTTTCCAGAAGCGCGCGCGATATCTGAAGTTTTAAAGTTAAGTCAAAAACAAACATTTCATATTAATAAAATGTTAATGGGTACTGGTTTGGGCGCAGGTTTGGAGTTCGCGCAGACAGGTTTAAAAGTTATTGCCGTGTCCGCTGAAAAATGGATGGTATTCGGGAAAACTAACATCATCGGTTTTGGTTTAGGGTTTGCACCGGCTTTAATTGGTGTAGGTTATTTAATTGGTTGGAATGTGGGTCTTAGTTTGTTGTTAGGGGCGGTTATTGCTTGGTGTATTGGTTTACCTTTATTAAGTTATTTTGCACCGGTAGATAAAACTTTGATTGTTGCAAAAAGTTTAACGGTTTATGCCATCGACATTCATTATATTGGTTTAGGTGCAATGTTAGCCGCTGGATTATGGACTTTATTAAATTTATTACGTCCTTTTTATATAAGCTTGCGTATTTCACTACAAGGTTTGTTTCAACCGTTAAAACAGATTTCACCCAGCGATCAAGATATACCTTTAAATTATTTACTCGCCGGCTTAGGTATAGTTATTCTGAGTATCTATTTTTTATTCGATTATTTATTGCCAATTCATAGCTTAATGTTTGCATTTCCACAATTATTTATAATCGGTGCAGTAGTGTATGTGTTACTTATAGGGTTTGTGTTTGCTGCACTATGTGGTTATTTTTCTGGTTTGGTAGGTGTAACAGCGAGTCCCGGTTCTGCCATAGTCATTTCAGGCTTATTATTCATGGCATTAATTTTACGCGGCTTGTTATTTTTTAAAGGCCACGGATTGTTAAGTTCACAATTATTGAATGCTGCGGCTATGACGATCATTATCGGCGCAGTGGTTGCCGGTACTGCCTGTATTGCGAATGATAATATTCAAGATTTGAAAGTAGGGCATTTAATTGGCGCTATACCTAGTCAGCAACAAATTATGTTAATACTTGGCGTTGTTGTGGCTACTTTAGTTATTCCTTATGTGATGCAATTACTTTTTAGCGTATACGGTTTAACGACTGTATTACCGCATGCCGGTATGGATCCGCAGCAAACTTTATCTGCTCCACCTGCGGCCATGATGGCCGGTTTAACCCAAGGTGTATTTAAGCATGATCTGCCTTGGAATAGATTAGCAATGGGTGGAGTTATCATACTGGTATTAATAGCTATAAATAAACTTGGTAAAATTAATATTTCCTTGTTAGGTGTAGGGATGGGAATTTATTTGCCTTTAAGTTCTTCTACTCCCTTATTTATCGGAAGTTTGCTTGCTTATGGCGTTAAATTGTATTTGCAAAAAAAAGGCCAAGCATCGCAAATAGATTTTCAACAACACGATGTCGTTTTACTCAGTTGTGGTTTAGTCGCAGGCGCAGCGTTGATGGATGTGTTACTTGCCATACCTTTATCTATTACGGGTGATGCTCGTTTATTTGCAATCTTACCCATGAATTGGCAAGCATTCGCTACGATGCTTGGTTTTTTAAGTTTATTGGGTTTAGCAGCGAGTTTCTATTGGGCAGTTCGTATAAAAAAATAGCTCTCGGCTTAGCAAGCCCTTTAAAAGTCTTAATATCTCTTAATTTTGGTTGAGTATAATCGGCCCGGGTTTAGTCGTCATGTTAGCCGATACCGATGCGGGTAGTTTAATTGCTGCCGCGCAGAGCGGTGCAGTTTGGGGGGTATCGATTATTGACATTACAGTTTATTTTAATACCTATCCTGTATATTGTTCAGGAATTAACTGTGCGTTTAGGTATCGCAACGGGTATGGGGGCATGGCGAATTAATTAAGTATTATTTTGGCAAAACCTGGGCCTAGTTGTCAGTTTCAACCTTAGCGGTATCTTGCATTGGTGCCATACTTAGCGAGTATAGCGAGCCGCTACTATAGGCAAAATAAATCCACAAGCACCGCTAATACCGGTGCAACAAATTAGTGAGGCTATTACACCCAGTCTAGAGTTTACTACGGGTCGGATTTTATTTACTCTCGGTATGACCGGTGCTGCATTAATTGCTAGCATTGTAGTTTCTTTAACAGCAGCTTGGGGTTTAGTGAGTGAAGTGATGGGTTATCGCCGCTCTTAGAACATCCTAAAGAAGCACTCTGGTTTTATGGAGTTTATACATTAATTTTAGTGTTAGGCGGAATATTAGTGGCTTCTGGGAGTGTAAATTTAGTGAATCTGAGTGTCGGTGTCGAAGTAATGAATGCTTTATTATTGCCGATAGTATTGGGATTTTTATATCTTTTAGCATTACGCACACTACCGAAAGACTTTCATTTGAAACCTGTTTATGCAGCAGTATTGGTTGGAATTATTTTATTAGTGACCCCTTTGTTTGGTTTATTCGGAGGAATTTCAACTAGTTAAAAAAAATTTATTTGAAGATTAAATTGATAGAATTATTTGCTGCAATGGCTAGAGTCATCGAAAAAAAATGTGTATTAGGATTGCTATTCACTAGCAAATTGTCTACAATCTCGGCTTCCGTTTTCATGGGGCCGTTAGCTCAGTTGGTAGAGCAGTAGACTTTTAATCTATTGGTCGATGGTTCGATTCCATCACGGCCCACCAGTTAAATCAAAGACTTAGCTAATCTCACCATTCAAATTTTTCACTTGTGGGGCATTCACGGGGCACTTAGAAAAAATGAATAACAACAAACCAGAAAGGTTTTCCTACGCAAACAGCCAGCTTTCATCGTTTGACGGATGCGCGTAAATGGGTGCAACAGACTGAATCATCTTTACGTGAAGGTAGGCATTTTAAAATAACAGAGGCTAAACGTCATACTCTAGCACAAGCTATTGATCGCTATATGGCCGCAATACTTCCTACCAGCCAAAGAGTGGTTTTAGCCAAATTGCGCAATTGCAATGGTGGAAAGAAAGGTTAGGTCACTATTCACTTGCTGAAATAACTGATCTTGCAACGAATTATTGGACACTAAGAATCGAGACGTTGATAAAATCGTCGTTCAAATTCAACGGGAGTTAAATATCCTAAAGTTGAATGACGCCAATGATTATTATAAAAGACCTCAATATATTCAAAAATACTTT
>DASXLX010000057.1:0-3617 GCA_036495935.1 Candidatus Aquirickettsiella sp. | reverse complement strand
ATTGTATTTGGGTATATGTTAAGTTATGGAGTGCTAGCTATTATACAAACAATTGTGATTGTTTTATTTACAATTTATGTGTTAAATGTCACAGTGGTGGGATCTATTTGGTGGGTCTTCATAATAAATATTTTGTTGGCTACTTTGGCGTTATCATTTGGTATTTTTATGTCAACATTTGCAAAATCAGAATTTCAAATGATGCAATTTATTCCAATCATTATCGTACCGCAGGTGTTCTTTTCAGGATTGATTGCATTAAACGATATGCCTAATTGGCTAAAAGTGATTGCTGATATTATGCCTATGAAGTATGCTGGAGAGAGTCTAACAAATGTAATTATGCTTGGCTCGGGTTGGTCTGGAATATGGACGGATCTACTGGCCTTGATTGTGTTTATTCTTATTTTAACTATCGGGAATATTGTTGGGCTAAAACGTTATCGAAAAGTATAAAGTAAAAGTAGGTATTTAACATGTCAGAACAAATATTTGATGATTTAAACAATTGGTTTGATATCAAAGATATGCCTAAGGGTAAACGTAAAGTCTTAAAAACGGCAATTGAATTATTTGCAAGTAAAGGGTTTAATGGAACTAGTACGGCCGAGATTGCTTCAGTCTCTGGAATGAGTCAGGCTACAGTATTTAAGTATTTTAAAACGAAGAGAGAGCTCCTAGAATCAATCATTGAACCAGCGATAGAACATTTGATCCCAAACTATGCCAATAATTTTATTGATGATCAATTACCAAATGATGTTACATTACGTGATTTTATAAATTTTATAGTCAGAAACAGATTAGAGTTTGTATATGCTAATAAGGAAATTATTTCTATTTTTATAAATGAAATAATGATTAACGATGAGTTATTGTCAGAAATAAAGCTTAGATTAGCACCAATGTTTGAAAAATTTAAAAGTAAGGTAATTATCATATTTGACCATTTTCATGTTACAGCTACTTTTGACGAATTTATACGGCTAGTTGCTGGACAAATTCTTTTTGAATTTTTAAAGGTTACAAAATTAGAAGCGGATAGTGACACATATAATTTAACTAAGGCTTCTGATAGTATTTCAGAAACAGTTTTTCAAGCAGTTAAGTAAACAATATTATTATTCATGATTTTTTATAAGAGTAAATGTAAATATAGCCTTATGGGTTTATTTATATTTACTTTTTTTGTTGTTTTTAGATTTTAAGGTGGTATATAATTGATGAAAAATAAAAATGAGTATACATTCACTTATGAACAACGCTTAATTCTACAAAACTGTTGGGAATTTCGGCATATGTCTGTTACAAAAATTGCACGATATTTAAATAGATCATCAACTTTCATTGAACGTGAATTACAACGTGGCGATATTCTGTATGACGGCGGATTACGCCCACAAGAAGTTGCATTTATGGTTGGTAATCGTGGCACATAAAGTTGTTACATAAATGTAACACATGCTATCTCTGTGCTTTTTCTTTATTTAAGACAAAAAGAAAAAGCCGACTGATTTCATCAGCCGACTTGATCTTTGACAAATAAATAAAATAAGAACAAGACCTATTTGTTCAGATTTTAGATGAATAATGTCACTCGCAAAGAATATTATACATCTAAATTATCATTGAATACAATAGGGCTTGCTTCTAGGGGTGTTGCGGACGAAAAAGAGAACAGTTTGACCCCTTTATCAATTAAGCCGAAATTTAGATTGAAGAATCTAAGTAATTCCTTATCGATCGAATGTAGATCCATAGGGGATAGCCCATTCAATGGGGTCTGGTAGACTGCTACTGCGTTTATTTTTTGAGAAAGTTAGGTCGTTTTTTAATTATTTAAATGTTATAAGGCATAAATATAATTTTTGTAAGGGCAATATTATAAGTAGAAAACATTATGTTATTAATTTTTTCGGAAATTTTAGCAGTCTCAGTTACTGATAACGTGCCATCTACGGTTACAATGACATCTAAAATAATAATATTACTTGTCATTTCTGCTTTTAAAAATGTTACGTTTTGAATATCAGATATTGAATCGATAGTATTTTTATACTGTTCTTCTAATTTTGGATCAAAATATTCAACAAGGTTTAAACTATTTTCTCGAAAAATTTCTAGGCCATTATGTAAGATAAAGATGCCTAACACTAGACTAGCCACGGCATCTAGCCAATTTAACTGCGCATAGATAGAAACGATTAAGACCGCAGTTGATGCCACACTGGTTAGTAAATCTCCTAGAAGATCTGTACTAGATGCTGACAATGCTGGACTACTTAATTTTTTACTATATATTCTTGTAATTGTATAAATAATGATTAGGAGAAATGATGCAATAGCAGCTCCAAAAATAGCAACATTACCAGGTTGCGTTATACCATCAATGATTTAATACTTGATGTAATAATAGATAGAGCGATTCCAATCATTATTATTCCGGCAATTAATGTAAAAATAGTTTCAAATTTCAGTCGTGATATTTGTGAACGTTCTCTATCTGCAGTTGGTTTACCAAGTACCTCTTCTTTTTTTCCTGTTGCAATGTATAAACCGATGAGTAGTAATCCTGTTGAGAGTATACCACTTAAATTATTTAAAGCATCTGATTTCAACATTTGTGATTGCGAGACTATTGAAAGGTAGTATTCAATTATTGAAATTAGAAGATACACGATGATATTCATCCATAAAAATTTTTTAGATGTATTAATATTTTTAATGTTTTTTTCCTGAAGAAGGGTAATATTTTTTGTAACTGACATGCAAACGATGGACTCCTTATCCGTTAATTTAATAGGGTCATTATAGCATGTGGAAAGTTTGGATTTCTAATGTTAATTTATTTGATTTAAAAGAATTAACATTAGAAGGGATTTGTAAAATCATACTTACACAAGTTGCAAATACGGGCGAAACACCATTTGACAACATGTTTAAGGCACGTAGCTAAAATAAATCATCAAGCGTTCGATATCTATCGTATATATATTGAGTTTTCACGATAAATACCGTTTAAACTCTCAATTAGAGCAACATCATTTTACGCCCGCTTTACTGTGTCTGATGAGTAAATTGCGTCCGTACTTTTTGTGTAGAGAGATGGCATAAATTTATGTTGCGTCGTGTACCAAGAGGTGTATAATTCCACGTAATGTGTTTTTAATGGTGAATATAAGAAAGTGGGTACACTAATGACTAAAATTGGATTTATTGGGGCTGGAAACATGGCGGGTGCAATTGTAAAAGGAATAACTGAAAGCGCCTTTGTTCCTGCGGATGATATTTACGTTTATAACATTAATTTTGAAGGTGCCCAAAAAATGGCACAGAGATATGGAATTAATGCTTGTGAAACATTAGATACACTGATTGATCAATCTGATTATATTGTCTTGTCGATTAAGCCACAGGTGATGGCTACTGTATTGAGTGATTTAAAGACAATGATTTCTGGTGAAAATAAGGTATTGATCTCTATCGCAGCTGGAATTACGTTAGAGGGTATTTCGCAACATTTAACTACTGATAATGTGCAAGGCATTATTCGTGTTATGCCAAATTTGAATGTGTCAACGTTAACGGGTGCATCTGCTATTGCAGGAAACCAATTT
>DASXLX010000056.1:0-172327 GCA_036495935.1 Candidatus Aquirickettsiella sp. | reverse complement strand
TCAAGTTGGTAGCAAACGTGACAACAAACCGTGAAAATCCAACGCGAGAACAAGTCAAGCACACTATGGAAGCACGTTGGTTAATCGAAGTCTATCATCGAGAATTAAAGCAAACCTGTGGTATTGAAGGTTGTCAGGCCCCATCGGTCGAGCGCAAAGAAATCATATTTTTATCGTAATTTTCCGCTTGGCTTCAGAAATATCAGTGGCGATTAAAACATAAAATTTCTTTCTATCAACAAGATTGGTTGATTATGAAAACTTCTATTGCGACAAATTTGAAACGGATTTTGGCGCATCCTTAAATATTTGGCGCGAAACTCCTGTAAGAGAATCAAAAGACTCTAATCATCAATATTTGGTGAAATTCAGAGATAAGTTAAAGAATAATTCTGATAAACACTATGAAAAGATATTGGTGGATCAGCTTGATTCGTTAGCCATAAGTATAGGACAGTTCAAATCAAGACAGGAAAGCTTTAAAAAATTGGCTCCAAATCTATCAACTAAACTAGAAGCTTTTGTTAAATTCAAAATTCATCAGAAAGGGATTGAACGTGATTTTGATTGAAGATACTATCTCATCCCATATCATTAAAGTGATTGTAGTTTTTTAATTGTACAGTTAGGACTTGAAAAAGAAATACTCATGCAGTTACTTTAAGATATTTTTAAATAGATTCAATAATAACTAATAGGGATTTAATTTAGTGTTAAGAAAAACATATAAAACTGTCTATATTATTTCTTTCATGACGTTCCTGGTACGGGCAGGTCAATTTATGTCTATGCCTTTTTTAGCTATTTATCTCACCCATGAAAAGTTATTTACTCCTAGTCAAATTGGTTTTGTTCTTGGTATTTCCGGTTTTATCTTAAGTGTAACCGGATTAATTAATGGTATTTATATTGATCGAAATTCTTATAGAAATACGCTAATTTATTCATTATTCTTAGCTGGTTTTTGCTATTTTGGGTTTGCATTTTCAATGCATTTATTTTACGGCCTTTTATTTTTGAATGCCACTCTTGGTTGGTTTCGTTCCTTAACAGAGATTAGCACCGTAAGCATGTTGGCAGATTATACAAAATCTGAAAATTTAGCTTATGCTCACAGTACAAGGTTTGTTGGGGCAAATTTAGGTGTTGCTTTAGGTCCACTTATGGGTACAGTAATGGCAGCCCAACATTCATTATTAATTTTTTTTATTGCTGGTGCAATTCATATTATCCTTGGGGTATTTATGCTTTTCTCCCGTGAAAAATCAAAATATATAAAAGCAAATCAACATGGATTTTCAAGGAATTTTCAAGAGGTTTTTAAAGATAAAGTTTTAGTAAAACTAACTATTATTAATTTAATTCTCTGGATTGTGTATGCTCAGCTTGATACAACAATTCCACAATATCTCGCTATTACAAGTACAAGAAAAAATTCTGCGATTTTATTTAGTGTAATGATGATGATTAATGCACTCATTTGTGTGATTTGTCAGCCATTTATTTTACGTTGGGCTGAACGAACATCTCTTAAAATAAGCGCAGTTATAGGAAGCATCATGTTTGTTATCGCTTTTTTTCTTATGGGTATTTACCCGACTTCCGCTGTCATGATTATATCCGTTATTATAATGAGTTTAGCAGAGCTATTAACATTACCCATCAATGGATTGTTAATATTACGTATGGCACCTAAACATTTGCTAGCAAGTTATAATGGTCTTGCAAATATGGGCTTGTTAGGCTTATCAATAGGTCCAGTGATGGGTGGATATGGATTACGTTTTATGGAGGGCTCTTCTACTTTTTTGATAAGTGCGATATTACCCATAATAGCCGCTTGCTTGTATTTAAAATGTTCCTTAATATATAAAAAAATTCCTAATAGGAGTTTGCCAATTGACCCTTTAGTGATTATAGATGGCTATGATAAATGATTCCTTATGACAAACATTTTTTTCATCTTATGATCATAAAAATGAAGTATTAATACTTTAGAATTATGAAAAGATTGTTGGGAAAAAATATTTTTATTACGGGTGGCAGCGCAGGCATTGGCAAGGCAATTGTGTTCGCTTATGCGAAAGAAGGAGCAAATATAGTTTTTAGTTATAAATCAAATCGAATAATGGCAGAGAAAATTGTTAAAGAAGTAAAAAAAATTGGACAACGTTGTGTAGCAATTTATAGTGACTTTAATGATATCAATCAATTAGGCTCTGTTTATACTAAAGCAAAAGCAGCTCTAGACGGTAAATTGGATGTTTTAGTTAATAATGTTGGAGTTGCAATAAAAAAAGAATTTATTAATATTCCATTGAATCAACTGCAATCAATATTAACAATCAATTTTATTTTCCCATTCATGCTGAGCCAACATTTTTGCCGTGATTTAATAGCTGATAAACGTCCTGGTCGCATTGTTAATATCTCTTCTTTAAGCGCAGAGTCTGCGCGTAGCTGCTTAGCTGACTACCAAAGTAGTAAAGCGGCTTTATCTATGTTTACTAAAAGTGCTGCTTATGAAATGGCTAAACACCAGATTTGTATTAACACCTTAGCGCCAGGGTTAACTTGTACGGTTGGGAATCAACATCAATGGAAAGAAAACTCTTACTTATGGCAACAGCGCGCCGTGCACATTCCATTAGGAAGGGCTGGACAGGTTAGTGATCATACTGGGGCAGCTATTTATCTTGCTTCTGATGAAGCTAGTTGGACTACTGGTTCTACTCTTACAATTGATGGAGGACAATCGACAGTATAACAGATATTTAAATTTCGAGAATTTATAGCAAATATTTTTTAAATATGTCAGAATGCGTTTAAATTGAAAACTAATTGACATTTTTATGCAAGGATTTAAGCTGGAAAAGTTGATCTCGCGTCTATACAATCTCATAAGTCTAAGAATTAAACGCTTACTACAAATTCTTCCTCTGTAATAGCTTGTTATAAAAACAGGTTTTAAAATTGAATTTAATCGAGCGGTATTTTTTTAAGTTCTTTTTAAAAAGATTAATTTGGAAGTTGAAAAAAATATATTCTTAAAAATTAATTACTACTTGTATTTTACTTAAAATATATAACTATATATTTTTTACGTAGTACCTGAAAGCGCAATATTGATACATAAAGGGAATTATGAATAAATATAAAAATATAAAAAAAATGATTCAATTGGGGGAACCCTCATGGGATCTTGCTAAGAAAGCAGGCTTAGTTGATTTAGCTGTTGCATATGAAGCTGCCCCAAAGCTGTCTTATAACGGCCGCTATTTTATTAATATGTGCTCATGCTCTTATTTGGGTTTAGATACACATCCAATAATATTAGAGGGCGCAATTGATGGTATCCGTCGAGCAAAATCATTACACCTCACCACAGCAAGGCTACGCTTATATACAACCTATTTACAGGAACTTGAAGAGGCATTGTCAAGGCATTTTTCTTGTGAAGCAATGGCTTATGTAACTTGTTCCGCGGCAACAGCATCTTATTTACCATTGATGGCATCAGGGGTATTAACCGAAGATAAAAAGCCGTTAATGATTTTTGATAAATATGCCCATTTTTCCATACATCATGTGAAACCTATCTGCGGCGATGAAACCGAAATAATTACTTGTTCACATAACGATATCGATTTTATCGAAGCTTGTTGTAAAACAGAGGATCGCCCTGTTGTTTATGTGGGGGATGGAACCTATAGTGTTGGTGGTCATACCCCAATCAAAGAGTTATGTTATTTACAACAACGATACGGACTTTACTTATTTTTTGATGATTCACATGGCTTGTCAATTACTGGGAAATCTGGAGAAGGGTATGTGCGTGAAAATATTCCTGAACTTGGGAATAGAACAGTTGTGGTAGCCTCTTTAGCAAAAGCCTTTGGCGCCTGCGGTGGGATATTAATGAGTGGCGAATCAAAGCTCAAGAATTTTTTGGTACGTTATGGTAACTCGTGGTCGCAATATATTAATTCAGCCGGTATAGGTGGAGTTTTGGCGTCATTAAAAATTCACGGTTCTAGTGAGCTAGCAGAACGACAAAAAACATGGAAAGACAACCTAAAAAAATTAGATAATTATTTTGTAATGCAAAATTCTGGTACGACTTCGCCGATTAGAATATTACTCCTTAAATCACCTGAACGCGCAATCGCCATGTCAGCAGAATTATTTGAACAGGGATATTATACTTCAGCAGTATTTTTTCCAACAGTTCCAAGGAACACATCGGGTTTACGTGTGATGCCACGTGCCGATATATCTACAGTACAAATGAATTTATTTTGTCAAACCGTTAATAAGGTTTGTCACGAAGATTTGCTACAAAGAACAGAACATTTTTACATATCTTAAAATGAACGTAGATTTTAATTTTCCAATTTTTTAAAAATATTAAGATAAAATTATGCATAGCATTAATGATAAGGTTGCTTACTCTAGTTTGATTCAATCCACAACGCATGGGGCAAGTGAATCTATTGCAATATTACGCTTAAATCGGCCTGAGCGTGCTAACGCTTACAATGCCATGATGCTTAATTTATTCGAACAAAAGGTGCGGACTATTATTGATAAAAAAAAGGTTCGTGTACTTATTATCACAGGTGAAGGTGAACGTGCTTTTTGTGCTGGATCAGATAGAGATGAATTGAAAGGTCGTCGAATTTTAGATGGATTGAATCTTAAAAGTAGGGAATTATTTGATTTGCTAGCGGGATTACCTATCCCAACAATTGCGGCTATCAATGGAGCGGCTGTTGGCGGTGGGCTGGAGTTAGCTTTAGCATGTGATATTCGCGTTTGCACAACAACAGCAAAATTCTCCTTTCCTGAACTTAGTCTTGGATTAAGTCCTGCTGCAGGAGGAATGATTCGTCTTCCTGCTACTGTTGGGAGAAGTTGTGCTAAGGAAATGATTTTATTTGGTCGAATTCTGGATGCTGCAACCGCGTTTGAGCGTGGTTTAGTATCCTATGTGGGGAACGACTTTGAAACCAAAGCCTTAGCACTTGCAGAATGGGCAGCTGCACAGGATTCATTAGCGATGTCTCTTTCCAAAAAAGTTATTGAGTCAGATCCGCACTTTAGCCAACATGATTTATCAGCTGTTGTTCAAGCGCTGTTATACGAACAAAAACACATAAATGGGTAATTTATGAGTTTAAAATTTCCAATTTCTGGTGGCACGCGATTGTTAGGTGTTGCAACTACTAATCCAGGAAAAAAATATTTGCAAAAGGATTTGCTAAAATTATTCGGCGTAAATGATCCAAAAATTGCTAGATTATTCAATAATTCACATATTGCATCAAGGAATCTCTGTCTACCTGATCCCGATGAAACAGGAAACATACCTGAGGAAACAAGCCTAGAATTATGGCATAAACATCGTGCTCAATCTCTGGTTGCTGGGGAAACAGCTATAGAAAATGTGTTAAAACAGACAAGAATGAATTCATCTGATATTGATTACCTTGCCTGTGTAACATCAACAGGTTTTCTTTGTCCTGGATTAACAGCCTATTTTGTGAAGAAACTGGGATTTAAGCAGAATGTTCATCGAATCGATCTGGTGGGTATGGGTTGCAATGCTGGTTTAAACGGTATGCAGCCTTTAGTTAATTATTGTAATCAAAATGCAGAATGTTATGGTTTGTTAGTTTGCGTTGAAATATGTTCATCAGCATACCTATTCGACAATACAATGCGTACTGCAGTAGTAAATTCACTTTTTGGTGATGGGTGTGCAGCGGCTGTCTTTGGAAAAAAATCAAAATTGAATTCTGATTCCGAACCTGAAATATTAGGATTTGAATCTCATATTATACCTGATCAAATCGAAGCGATGCGATTCGATTATGATGGAAACAAAAATTCATTCTTTCTTGATCGTAATATTCCCTATATATTAGGAAATAATGTAGCTCAACCCGTTCTCAGTTTACTTAACCGTTTTACTCTGAAAATTCGAGATATTAAACATTGGATCATTCATTCTGGCGGTAAGAAGGTTCTTGATTCCATAAAATGTACGTTAAATATTTCTACTTACGATATTCGGCATACGGAAAGCGTGCTACGTGCCTTTGGAAATTTATCCTCTGGTTCTTTTCTATTTTCATATAAACAATTGATAGAGGAAAAAATTGCTCGAAGTGGCGATTATTTACTGATGATAACAATGGGACCGGGAGCAACAATTGAATGTTGTTTGGGTCAATTTTAAAAGGATTGTATATAAATGCTAACATTTTCTAAATCACCACCCGTAGAATTTAACATATTGCGTTTCAATGAAAAGGGAGAGTCTGTAACTATCGAATTTGACTGTACTTCCCTTCATTGGAATATTGAAGAAACTTTTTTAATTGATTTTGAAAAGTTGGCTGATTATCTTGAAGATAATTCATCATTTACAATTGTCGTCTTCCGAGGATTCATCGATCAAGCAGTTATCGATTTGAGCTTGTCATCGAATATTGAACATTATCGTCGTTGGGAAAAAGTTTTTACTCAAATTAATCGACTTCCTATGATTACTATTACTGTTATTGAGGGAGTTTGCTTAGGTTTTTTCCTGCAGTTAGCACTTTCTTGTGATTTTCGTTTGGGAACTTCAGAATCTGTATTTATCTCACCTGAAATCAAAAAAGGGTATTTACCAGGGATGCTTACTTTTCGGCTAGCGAAATTTGTAGGAATGGGCGTCGCTCGTCGGATCCTCTTCACAGGGCTACCTTTTAAAGCAAAGCAAGCCCTACGATCTGGATTATTAGACGTCTTGTGTGCTTCTAATCAGATTGACCGAGCAATCAACAATTTAATAAATGAAGTTACTCCAGTTGATCGTGTTGCTGTTCAATTATGTCGACGATTGCTCAATGAGTCATTCGTTACCCTATACGAAGAAGCTTTAGGACATTTTTTGGCGGCTCAGCATAGATGTCTTCATTTGAAAGAAAGCTAAAAAAGAATAGGAATCTAAAAGCAATTTAACTATGAATTTATCTTATTTAAATACATCAGTACTCAAGTTTAATGCCCAACTCAATGATCCAGGATTCGGCGGGGATGCTGTTATTCTCGATCTTGAAGATAGCGTACACAATGTTGCTAAAATGAGAGCCAGAGAAGTGATTGCGACACTTGATCTAAGTAGTATTACCAGAAAAGATATAACCTTTGGAGTACGTATAAACTCCTTACATACCATTGAAGGAATTCGAGATATAGATATCATTTATGCTTGTTGTAAGTCTGGTTCACTAACTATCGATTTTTTGCAGCTACCAAAAGTTAAGTCTCATTACGATATTCAATTTTGTAAAGCATTACTTGAGAAATTACCAACTCGAATCAAAATTATTCCTATCATCGAAATACCTGAAGCGGTTGAAAATGTAGATCAAATTGCTGCATTAAGTGATGCCATGATGTTTGGCCAAGTTGATATGACTGCATCAATGTACCAGATAAACGAAGCCTATTTGTCTTATGCGAGAGGTAGGTTTTGTGTTGCTTGCGCTAAAGAAAATATTGCGGCAATTGATACTACTGTAATTAATCAAAATATAACTCTTAATGATATGAGTGCTTTTGAAAAAGAGTGCATTGCTGGAAAAGCTGAAGGTTTTACTGCTAAAGCAGTTATTCATCCAGCTCAGATTCCGATTGTTAATAAAATTTTTGCGGTTACTCAACAAGAGATAGAACAATATCACTCAATTGTAAGTCGATATGAGAAAGCAAAAGAGGGGTTTTCCATTATTGATGGGATGGTAATTGCACCACCTTTTGTTGCTCGAGCAAAGATGATGTTGCATTTATATAGTGCTAAGCCAAGAACAGCCCCAGAAACTTCTATACTTTCAAGTTACACAGAGAACAGCTTATAGTGGGTGCCTCAATAAAATATATTAGTAAAGAAGAAATTATTCTACTTACTAGCGTTAAGTCGCTTGCTCATCGGATGAAATTGGAATATGCCAATGATTTTTCTAGTATTAATACTCCTCAGCGTGTTTCCATTTTTCGAGAAAAACCATATGGTGTATTTAATGCCATGTCAGCCTTCAGTGATCGCTGTAATTTATTTATTACCAAGATGGGGACTGTTATCCCACAAAATGATCCTAGCGTCCATGCTGTAGTATTGGCTTTTTCGTCCCAAACTGGCAAGCCATTGGCAATTTTGGATGGAGATGCAATTACTCATCTCAAGTGTGCAGCAATTACTGCGCTGATTACGGACCTTTGTGCTTTGCCAGAAGCAAAGGTACTTGCACTCATTGGAAGTGGTATTCAAGCACGTGAACAAATCCGTGGAGTAGGGGCAGTCCGTCAACTTGAGCAAATCAGAATTTTTTCACGGGATAGGAATAGAGTACGCAGCTTCATTGAAGAAAACTCACAACTTTGTGATTCGGCAGAATTTGTTTCTTGTGCTAGCGTAAATGAAGCTATTGCTAACGCTGAAGTTATAAGTACTGCTACAACCTCTTTTGAGCCCGTCATTTCTGCAGAGGCGCTCGATGGGAAATTTGTACATATTAATTGTATGGGAAATCATACACCGCACTCGCGTGAATTACCTATACGTATTCTGCAACAATCTTTGTTAATTGTTGAAGATATACCAACTGCTATTTTAGAAGCGGGCGAGATTCATCGAGACGCAATCACGATTGAGCAGTTAGTAAAGCAAATTCCATCAAAACTACAACAACAACGAACTGTGTTTGCTTCAACAGGCCATGCATTCTTGGATCTAATAACCGTTGGATATGTACTTGCAGCATTGAAAGAACCACAATAATGAAATTAAATTTACTTTTGATAGTGATGTCAGTTAAACATATGAAAATTTTAACTTTGATAGTTGTTTACAATAAATTCATTAACGATTCTAGATTCGATTAAGCACTTTGATAATATTGGCATTGATATTAAGCCAATAAAGACAAGAGGGATGAATAAATGAGGGACATCAAACAAATCAACGAGAACACATTCCGATCAAATTACGGAAGATATTATGAAGACTTTGAAATTGGGCATATTTACCAGCATCGACCGGGTCGAACTATCACTGAAACTGACAATATTTGGTTTAGTCTACTCACAATGAATAAGCATCCACTACATATTGATAACGAATATGGAAAAAATACAGAATTTAGACGAACTATTGTAGCTAGTGGTTTCACAGTTTCTATATTAGGTGGAATGAGTGTGAGCGATATTAGTCAAAAGGCTATTGCGAACCTCGGATGGAGTGACATCAAAATGCCTGCTCCTTTGTTTGCAGGTGATACGCTTTATGGAGAATCTCAGGTGCTTCAAAAAAGAGAATCTAAGTCTCGTTCAAACGCCGGAATAGTATTGATTAAAACATGGGGGAAAAACCAAAACGGAATTGTTGTATGTGAATATAAACGTTCTGTGCTGGTGCCGAAACGAGGCCATGCAGTTGAGGACAGCATGGATTATTGACTTGGTCACCATTAAAACTATGAAAACATGTTTTTTAATTACATTAGATGAATGGAAAAGAATTATACCATTTCCACAATTCTCAAATTTTACAAACGATCTCAGGCATTTAAAAAGATGGTATACACAGGGGCAAGATCTTCTAACATCTTTGCCCTTATCCATGGAGCGTACGGATGAACACCGACGAATAGCTCGTTCTTATCGTGATGTTCTAGCTGAGACTCGTAGCCGATTTGTAGCTAGATATGGGCTAATTCTGTATGCAGAGGTTACAAATAACTGGACAGAATTTTTACGTGTTGAAGAACTTATTTATCGAATAGCGGACCAATATCCAGGGTTGGCACCAACCAAAAAAGAAATACAAGAAGATATGCTTCTTGAGTTGAAACATAAACATGGACATGAGCTTAGTCAAGGGTTGATACTTGGAGAGTTACTAGCAATATCGGAAGTGGGAAAGCATTTAATGGCTGGAATGCGGCAACCTAAAGTTGATTCGCTGCATAATTTGGCTAAGTTTCAGAGCTCTGGTGAAGTCGAATTCGGAGGCATTATTAAGCTAGTTAAAAAAAATAATGCTGCTTATTTAACTTTGTCAAATTGTAAATACCTTAATGCTGAGGACGATGAACAAAACGTTGCTATGGAATCTGCCGTTGATTTGGTATTGCTTGATCCCAATATAGAAATTGGCATCATTCGTGGCGATCTAATGGAACATGAAAAATATCGCGGGCGACGCGTCTTCTGCTCAGGTATTAATCTAACTAAGCTTTATAGGGGGAAACTCTCTTATATGTTTTATGTTTCACGAGAATTAGGCTTAATTAGCAAAATATTTAGAGGTCTTTTGAGCGATCCACAATCATTAGGCGAGGCCCCCGATCGAGGTTGTGAAAAACCATGGATTTCTGTTGTTGACAGTCATGCGATTGGCGGAGGTTGTCAATTGATTTTAGTTTCAGACTATGTGATTGCGGAGTCGAATGCATACTTTACGCTTCCGGCTAGAACAGAAGGATTTATACCCGGACTTGCTAATTTGCGACTTCCTCGCTATATGGGGCAACGCTTAGCCAAGCAAATGATCTATCAAAATTACAAAGTAATTGCGGATAGCGAGGAAGGACGTAAACTAGCGGATGAAGTGGTGGATTCATCCTCAATTAATGATGCTATAGATCGAGTAATCAAGGGGATTACTCAAACGGGTGTCCAAGGAATGATAAGCAATCGAAAGGCTTTTCGACATGGTGCAGAGCCACTTAATGTGTTTTGCAATTACATGGCAACTTTCTGCCGAGAGCAAGCTATATGTATGCACGATGAAACAATGATCCATAATCTTGAGTATTTCTGGATAAATCGTTCTACCTAATTCTACCTAACAAGAGAGCATGGGAGTATGCAATTATTCTCTGGAATTCGCAAAAACTAGCTAAAATTGCTTCCTATAGATCCATCGTAACTAAATTTGCGCTATTTAAATTTTGATTCTGTAATAATACCGTTTCTTCTTCATTGTTATGAGAGTGATGTTTAAAGAAACTGCAAAAATACGCACCCCAAGTTTGATGTTCTGCATTTTCAGGATTCATTTTCACTTTATAAATGGCAGCTGGTTGGATTCTGCTAAACCAACGCCACAATAATCCAATAAAACTCACACCTTCTCCAATTAGTAATCCAGAGGCAATGCCATACAATGCGACATTAGTTTCCAAACCCAAAATAGCTGCAACAGCGACACCAGTTGATAATCCTATAATAGAGGTCATTGTAGAACCTTTATTATCATGCAATACTCTTAAAACCTGATTAACATTAAAACGACCAGCTTGCACAACTGCTGCTGACAAAACAAGGGGAAGTAATTTAGGTACAAGTTTCTCTTGTTCCCCACTTATATTAAGGACTTTATACAGACATTGAGGATAAAAATTTACGAACAAACAAGGTGGAGTAAGGAAAATGAATGTTGTGATTAAGCCATTTTTTGCTATTCTGCTAGCCTCGTTAAACTCTGAAGAACCCATTAACCTCCCAATATGATAGCTTATGGTCTCTCCGAAAGCCATTGCAAAAATAAATATTAAAAAAGGCATTTGCATTGAGTAGGAAAAAGTTCCCTGTTCACTAACACCAATCATACCTGCACAAATACTCAAAATAAAAATCGTTGACACTTCTACAAGTTTGGTGAGTGCTAAAGGGCCACCAATAGTCACTAATACTTTTAACTCATTTATAATATCTCGCCAGTTAGTTTTGGAAAATAGAGGTATTTTTGTATATTTTTTACCTAATGAAATATACAAAATGGATCCTATTGCTGTAAGATAGGATTCAACATTATATCCCCATGCAATACCAGATAGCCCTTGTGATTGAATTCCAAGGCCACCCATTGAAAACCAAATTGCCAATAATGTCCCAATAATAAAATTTACACCACTAATATACATAGCAGGCTTAGAATCGTCATTAGCATATAGCATTTGTCCAATGCATCCCCGTATAGCAAGTGGTGGCGTAGAAATTGAGAACACTTTTAAAAATTTTGCCGCCAACTGAGCTACTTCGGGTAATTGCCCTAACAAATTTATTATTCTATCTGAGAAAAATAAAGTAATCCCTGCAGGTACAGCAAGGATGGTACATTCGATAAGACCAACCTTAAAGATATTTCCCAATTTAAGTTGTAGGTTATTAATTTCTTCAGCTGACGGATTGCCGGATTCTAAAGTATGTAACTCGCCAAAAAAAGGACTTATGCGGATACCTACATAGGGTACAGGCGAGAATGATAGTTGCATAACAGTATAGGTATATGCTTGAAATAAAATGCTAGCCGCAGCGTACGATTCATCATCACTTAAATGAGTTGCCATAACGCCTGCAGCTAATAACTCAATGCTAAATGTAAAAGATGCTGCCATAGGCAACGCTTTGATGTTAATTAATTTAAAATCCCTACAAAAATCTATTAATAACTGTGGCATAGGCATAAAATTACTCCTTTAATTTTCATTTTTAAAATGACCAGGTGTTCAATTACCTTAAAAGCATTAATACATATCTTCTAGAAGCAAAGGGGCATTACATAGATAATAAAAAAATTAAAATCTGTCCCTTTGTAAACTTTATAGAGATCTTACCAATATAATTCCAAAAATATTATTATTGAATAATAATTAACAGAGATTTAAATATTTATTTTTTTATCTATATTTATTTCTCTGTTATATAGGCCATCTAAATATTTTTTTGAATTAAATTAATATATAGTTTATTCCTTTAAAATAATTTTTAGAAGTTACAATACTATTAGATTCATATTTTTCTTTTTTATTTTCTGTTTTCATAAGAATAAATGAAAATGAGGAATAGAAATTTTCTCACCAAAAAAAATAATATACTAAGTTTTGTTTAATGATATTTTTTACGCAAAGAGTAGTTAATGCAAGAATATGACCTAGATAGCCAAGTATTTTTGGTAATTGTTCGTATAATGTTTTTATATTAAAAAAAATAATTAAATATCCAAGAAATATTAAAAGAAGTAGTATGTTCTAATGTAAAATTATGGCTTTAGAAACACATGACAGTACAAAAACATTTATTTTCTATTTGTAAAGTATATTCTTTTTTAATTTATAATCAATATTTCTTTAAATATTTATTTTTAATTAACTAAAAAAATTTAAATAAATTAATAGCGCATTAATGCTGGCAAATAACAAATAAATGGAAACCATAGCAAAAAACTTATAGACAATAAAAAACTGCTAATACTCAGAACAAAAGGAGATTGGACGAAATCTTTAAGTATTGCATCAAATTAATAGATAATTTTATTATATTGATATTTTTTAAACCATAAGTAAGTAGGCTAAATTTACGATTGTGATCCAACTCAAGTGACTTGAGTTGTCAGTAACTATTTGATTTTTATATTAAAATGCATCTTTATTTTTTTAATACTAATTTTTAACTTCACTGACAGTTATTAGTCAAAATCTGTGTGAATATCAGGATTTGCAGAATGCTCGTATAGCCTTAAAATTTGGCTAGGCATTACCCTATGTAAGGAAAGATCGGGAAGGGAATCCAGGCAGTGTCCATAATCAATCTGATATTTCTCGAGCTAATAAAATTTTGCCATTTTTAAAAATAGCAGCTCTAACATCAAGTTTAGGAGTCAGATACCCTTGGTCACTTGAAAAAATCTCAAGAACTTTTTTTTGTGAGAAATTTGAATGATTACTTATAATGTCTGCTGCAATATTTTGAAGTTGGTGGTAACGTTCCTTATCATAAGGGTTATTGCAATAGGTTAAACCGTTTTGGGAAATCGACTTAATCTGTTCTGCGATGCGTAACCAATCATAATTCATAGTTACTATCTCCTTATTATATTTATGTGAAAAAATATTTCGATTTGTAATGACCGCCACTATTAGTAATGTTGTTTTTCAATAAGTTATAATTTAAGTATATGTCTTATAATTCGTTGGTTCTAGGTTCAAGTCCTAGACCTACCAGTAAAATCAAACATTCACACGATTTTTAAATGTTCTTGAAAATTGCTTGCGCGACTAATGTGCGACGCAAAAACTGTTTATAGACATAATTGATAAAACTTCCACCTGAATTTTCATAATAAGTTATTGCATTTTATAAGTTGAATTCGTTTATACTCTTTCAAGATACTAGCTTTATAGGTCAATAGCTTCATGAACTTCTAGTTATAGGATTAAACTTATTTATGCCTAATGAATTAAACAAAAAAAAATTGCTATCACATACTATCTCACCTGAAACATTGCAATGCACTATTGAAAAAATCGCTGAAAGAATTAAGCAGCAGGGAGACAAACCCTATGTTGATGTAAAGCGTCAGCTTGAATTACTCTCACAGCTAAAGTTGTTTGATTTCGGTCGCTATTTAATACAAAACCGAGGTATTAATGGATATTGGACGCATTATATGCTCACATATCCTTGGTTTAGAAAAAAAACTGAAAAAAACAATCGCGGGGAATGTTTGTCTGAATTAGAGAGTTTTATACTAAATCGCGCCCCTAGTATGCTTGCAACACAACAGCGTTTTGAAATTTTTTTAAAGGAAAATCAAAAACAAGTAAAAGATAATGCAAAACTGTGTTCAATTCCTTGTGGAATGATGGGGGAATTACTTTATTTGGATTATGAAGATGTTGCAAATTTTTATTTAATAGGGATTGATTACGATTCAAACGCATTAGACGATGCCAAATTACTTGCAAAACAGAAGTGTCTATCAAAGTTTATTAAATTAATTCGACAAGATGCCTGGGATCTTAATGTTCAAGAGGAATTCGATTTAATTTCAAGTAATGGACTGAATATTTATGAAACAAATGATAATAGAATCAGCCAATTATACAAAAAATTTTATACAGGACTAAAATTGGGAGGAAAATTAGTGACGAGCTTTTTAACTCCTCCGCCATCAATCACGCCACAATGTGAGTGGGATATGTCTAAAATTGATCAACATGATCTTTTACTTCAAAAAATCATTTTTTCAGATATCATCGATGCAAAATGGCAGTGTTACCGGTCGTCAGAACAAACATATAATCAGTTAAAAGCTGTTGGATTTTCGGATATACAATTTATCTATGATCTTTCTAAGATGTTTCCGACCGTTATCGCTTATAAAAAATAAGGCAATTTCTTGGTCAAGGAGGAATATTACAGACTAGGATATGCACTTATAGCTAAATTGAAAAATTAGTCAGTCACCGTCAAGCATAATAAATCCAAGCCTATCTTCGCATTGTTGGAGTAGAAGTCGTCATTTCAGCAGAAGCCTTACAAGTAAAACGGTTCAATTATTTTTTTGGCATCGTCATATTCCTTTTCTGTCGGAAGCTGATTTAATTTTCTCTTAAATAATTGATTTATTTTTTCTTCTGCTGCTTGGTAATGCTGTAGAAAAGTCGGCTCAGCTTGTTTTTTTTCTTCAATAAACTTAAATAATCCCTGAAGTCTATCAAAATAATCAGTTTCCGGTTTACCACCGCCGCCACAATATAAAATGGCATCACAACCGCTTTCAAGACAACGTTCAACTCTTTCATTTATGGTAGGAGCTATGGGTGTTAAGGCATTCATTTCCAATGCGTCACTAAATATAGGCTTGGAAGAGTTGGCTAATTTATCTACAAAAAATTTGATAGTTTTTTCTGACAATGTAGCGGGTAAAGAATCAACCGCTGCGTAAATCACATGCGCGATCATTAGCCCATCGTAAATAAGTTCTTTATAAGGCGGTAGAGATTGTGTACAAATATCTTCTTCGTTACGTGTATCAATAGCTACGTCAAGATGTGTATCATTCGTTACTTGGCCATGATCTGGGAAGTGTTTTGCGATGGTGTATAAGCATCCGTTTAGGCCGCTCAAATAACTTTTAAGTAATGCAGTGCTAATGGGTGGATTCCCATACGATCGACCAATTTTTCCAATCACTGCAGCGTCAGGATTATACGTATCGAATACCGGCCCATACAAAATATTAATGCCCACTTGGCCAAGCTCATATGCAGTGACTATACCACACGCTTTCGCTATTTCTTGTGCGTAAGCTTCTTGACCGGACTGATAAAGCTGACGTAAATCGCCAGGTTTTGGTAACGAGCTAAACCCTTCACCACGTAATCTTTGCACCAAGCCGCCCTCATGATCAACAGCGATGTCAATATCGGGACGAAAACCACGAATGGTACGCGAAAATTGTTTAACTTGATCGCTATTAATGGGTTCTTTTTGGGCATTACGAAAAATTGAAACTTCTCGAATGATAGGATTTTCGATCAATTTCTTAAACGCTTCACGAAGAGATTCCTTCTCAAACCAGTCTTGCAATACAACACCTATTGTTAGTATACCTGACATAATTAACTCCTAATTAATATTATAAATTCTAAATAGTTATTGAATAAATTTAAATTAACAAAAATCTAACCTAAAAGTTTTACCATAATTTATAGAGCCGTGTTAAAAAAAATTTAGTTATGAAACTTTTGTTATTTTATACTTTAATTCTTCAAGTTATTTTATTTTTAAAAATAAATTCTGTGCTATTTTTTAAAATTAAATCAATTACCTTTAAAAAAGCATAATCTAATTATTTAAGACCTTCTGCAGTCAAGGCAGCTTGCACAGCGGAACGGTTAGCAATGCGCTCAAAATAGGCCAATATATGTTTATATTTACCCATATCGAATTTCATGGCAAATCCCCAACGCAAAATAGTAAATAAGTAAGCGTCGGCTATAGTGAAATGATTTCCCTGTAAATATTCGTCTTTTTTTAGAACTTCATCGAGATATTTAAATTGTGTTTCCAGTTTTTCTCGCAGAATTATTTTATATTTCTCCGGCGTTTCTGGATGAAATAGAGGGCTAAAGCTTTTATGTAGTTCGGAAGTTATATAAGCAAGCCATGTGATGGTTTGGTAGCGTGACAAGTTGTCCACAGGTGCAATTAGGTTGGAGTTTGGTTTCTTATCTGCCAAATAGAGTACGATAGCTACACCTTCGGTTAGTAAGTTACTATCGTCTAATAACAATGCAGGTACTTGTCCCTTGGGATTGATGGTCAGATAATCCTTTCCGGATGCAGTCTTTTTTTTCACTAAATCCACTTTTTCTAATGTAAAATCTTGTCCCGTTTCACGTAACACGATATGAGGGGACAACGAACAAGCTCCTGGACTATAAAATAATTTCATACCTACCTCCATTAATAAAAAAATTATCAACAATTTATATAATATTGATAAGGTTTTAAGTGCTTCTTGCTACCTATCTTATAATAGCGTATTTATTTAAAAAATATAGTTACTGATATATCCGGCTTTTTAAGCTTTTTTAACAAAATTAATTTAAGAAATTTTAAATTAAATATTTTTTATTTTTTATTGAACTGCACGTAGTCATCAAATTTTGACTAAGCCAGCGCACTTTTCGCAACTTATTTAAAGCAATATCTCTATCGATATGAACAGTCTTTAAATTTATATTAGAAACATTGGAATCGGAAGAATTATTTTAAATTAATTTTTAATTTAAAATAATTCGTTTTTTTAAAATAAATTAATCATATTAAAATTAATTATTTTTATTATTATTTTAATTCATTTTTTTATTTTTATTTGTAAATAAATATCATGCATGTTATTTTATTAAAGTAATAGATTAAAAAAGGAGTGATTTTATGAGTGAAACATTATGGATTACCATACCAACTAATGATGAAGATGCACTAAAAAATGTTATTAGTTTAATTGCTAGTAAAAATTTACCGAGTTTAAGTATTGATCAATTAGTTAAAAAATTAGAAAATAATCAAGCCGCAGATTGGATAGAAGTGCTGACTGAGTATAATAAGATACCTTCCCTTCTTGGAAATACTTATCCCTCCGAAATGTTGGGTAGATCTAAAAGTGTAAGGGATAAGTTTGCAGAGCGAGGCTTTTCAGACTTGCAAGTTCGAGAATTTGAACCGCGTGAGTTGCTGAGTTTAGTTATTCTGTGTTATTCCAATCCGACTTTAATTGGTCGTAATTTATGTACAGCCTTAAATGATAATAATAACGCGAATGTAAAAAAGGAAATGATTCAATTCTCGGCTTACAGAAGGTCCGAAAATAGAGTGCTTCCCTCACAAAGTAACCTCCGTTTACTGAGTACTGGACTTTATTTCAATGATACGGATATTAGATTACCACAGAGTGTAATTGATAGAGTAACGACAGAAGCTATTCGCGATCGACGTACAGTTATTAAATGGGACCAACGTGGTGGTTTTCAAGAAGTGATAGATGGTGCTGCGAGAGCTAGAAACGAGAGTGCTCAGGAAATTCCTCCTAGAAAAAAGCGAGACGGATCTGAAATAGATAGTTACCGTGCACTGCAAAGTTTACAGACAGTGGAATTAGACGCTGGAAAAGACCGAACGCAATCTCAGTTAGCTATGCCTGCTTCTGCATCACAAATTGATTATTCTGGCAATGGATCTATGATTACTCCACCGGAAGCTTTAAAGTTGGATGGAACAAATAATGCAACAAGTTCAAACTATGCGAGTGGTTTGATGATCAGTAGCTTAGCTCTTTTTCATATAGCCAGAAATACACCTGTAGCTGCTGTTGTTCGTAATATTGGTAAAGATCTTGCAACAGCAAGCAAACATGTCGGAAATTTCTTTTCAAAAAATACGGAGTGTGCAGATCAGGATCAAAAAACTATTACTTTCTCCAACAGCTAAGTCCTGAGTTAATATAAAGAAGGGATTGATAATTCAATCCCTTCTTTTTCTTTAAAAGGATATTACTATTCTTGATCAAGAAAGCTACGTAAAGGTTCTGAACGAGTAGGATGACGTAATTTACGTAATGCCTTGGCTTCAATTTGTCGAATACGTTCACGTGTCACATCAAATTGTTTACCCACTTCTTCCAATGTGTGATCCGTATTCATATCAATACCAAAGCGCATGCGTAATACTTTTGCTTCACGCGGTGTGAGTGATGCCAGTACTCGCTGTGCAGTTTCTCGTAGGCCTTCGATAGTAGCGGCATCGATGGGCGATAGAGCGGTTGCGTCTTCTATAAAGTCACCTAAATGTGAGTCACCATCTTCATCACCAATAGGTGTTTCCATTGAAATGGGTTCTTTAGCAATTTTAAGAATTTTACGGATTTTATCTTCCGGTAAACCCATTTTTTTGCTGAGATCTTCAGGAGAGGGTTCTTTACCCGTGGCTTGTAATATTTGTCGTGAAATACGATTCAGCTTATTAATCGTTTCGATCATATGCACGGGGATACGAATTGTTCGTGCTTGATCGGCAATGGAGCGCGTGATGGCTTGTCGTATCCACCAGGTGGCATAGGTGGAAAATTTATAGCCGCGACGATATTCAAATTTATCGACGGCTTTCATTAAGCCAATATTTCCTTCTTGAATTAAATCAAGAAATTGTAAACCACGGTTGGTGTATTTTTTGGCGATAGAAATAACAAGTCGTAGATTGGCTTCGACCATTTCTTTTTTTGCACGCCGAGCTTTTGCTTCTCCCGCAGACATTTGACGATTGATTTCCTTGATTTCACCAATTGTCATGCCAATTGTTTTTTCTAATTCACGCAACTTATCTTGTGCAGCAGTGACAGGAATGTGCAAAGATTTTAAGGTTTGCGAATAACTCTTTTTAGCATTGATGTGTTTTTTGAGAAAATTTTCATTGGTCTCGTTTTTGGGAAAAGTGTTAATAAAAAGTTGACGTGGCATTTTGGCTTCATTAATACATAAACGCATGATGACACGTTCTTGAATGCGAACTTTATCTAATAAGTCACGCATTTTGCGCGTCAATTTATCAAGTTGGCGTGGAATTAATTTAAATTTAGTAAACGCGTCGGCTAATAAGGCAGCTTGTTTTAAGGTTTTTTTATCGTGGCGACCGTGTTTTTTTTGCGTCGAAATATAAGCTTCGTAAAGTGTTTTTAATTCAGCAAAACGAGTATGTGCCAATTCTGGGTCGGGCCCGCCCTCCAGTTCGCCAAATCCTTCATCATCATCGGTTGCATTTTTGGCTTTGTTTTCATCGCTATCATCATCAGTCTCTTTATCATCGATACTTTTATCTTCACTAAAACCTTCATCATCTGCTTCCGCTTCAGGCGAAATATTTTTTCCGGGTGGCAATTCAAGTGGGATGGATAATTCTTCTAGATCGAGAAATCCACTAATAATGTCATTTAAACGGATTTCTTGTTGTTCATAACGCGTAAAATCGTTCAGTATATCGAAAACATTTTCTGGATATTGTGTGAGTGCAGAGAGTATCGCTTGTAAACCTTCTTCAATACGTTTAGCAAGTTTAATTTCACCTTCGCGTGTGAGCAGCTCAACGGTGCCCATTTCACGCATATACATACGTACTGGATCCGTTGTTCGACCTAATTCGGCCGCAATATTGCCTAAAATATTAGTGTTTTCTGAGCTACTTTCTTCTTCTGATGAGTTGTTGGCTATGCTCGAAGAAAGCAAAGTTTCCATATCGGGCGGAACTTCATAAACAGGTATGCCGATATCACCGAGCATCAAGATAATTTCATCGAGCTGCAGTTGCTCTTGCTCGGCTTCAGAGATAATATCTTCCAACAGATGGTCATTGATTTCAGCGTAAGTGACAAATCCTTGCTTTTTACCGTGTGCAATAAGCTCTCGTAAACGGGATTGTTGTTGTTCGAAATCCATAGCTGCGCTTGACCTCTTGGGAAAGTAATAATTTTATTATATACCTAATTAAGATAAACCTATAAACCTTTAACGTAGAAAAGGCAAGCCCTTTAAGGCAAAAAATATGCTAATACTCAGTTTAGGTACAAACTTGGGCGATAGTTTAAACAACCTACGCTTAGGCCTGCAATTATTACAAAAATCACGGAAGATTGCACCTTTACAAATTTCTCCTCTTTATAGCTCATCAGCACTACTTCCTGCTTATGCACCTGTGGCTTGGAATAGACCTTTTTTAAATCTAGCAGTTGCTTGTGAAACAGATTTGTCTCCATTAGAGGTGTTGAAGCTTATTAAGCAAATTGAGCGCCAGCTTGGTAGAGAAGAAAACCAACGTTGGGCACCACGAATTATTGATATTGATATTCTAGCTTGGGATAATTGTGTGATTGATCAAATAGGGCTAAAAATCCCCCACACCGAATTATTATCTAGACCTTTTGCTTTATGGCCATTGTTGGATTTGTGGCCGGATTGGCAGCATCCCAGTGCTGAATTTACTGAACTATTAAAACGTTGGGGTTCACGTTATACCGGAGAGTTAGCACCCTGCGGGACCAAACAGCTTCCACATCGTTTAGAAGGAAGTGCCTTAGTTGGAATATTAAATATAACGCCTGATTCTTTTTCTGATGGAGGTAAATTTATAACCGTATCTAATGCACTGGCTCAAGCGGAAAAATTGGTGCGTGAGGGGGCTGAAGTGCTAGATATAGGAGCCGAATCGACACGGCCAGGTGCTACGCCGGTTTTACCAGAAACCGAGTGGGGGCTGTTAAAATCTGTTTTAACAGCATTAAAAGAACAGTGTAAACAATGGGCATTTAAACCAAAGATTAGTATCGATACGCGACATTCCATCGTAGCAGAAAAAGCGATGCAATTGGGTATTGACTGGATAAATGATGTGAGTGGGTTTGTTGATCCAAACATGCGCGCATTGGCCGCAGGCAGTTCTGTGAAGTGTGTTGTCATGCACAATCTTGGCGTTCCGGCGCAGAAAAATGTCGTATTGGCTTCACACCCTAATATTTGTGAGCAAATATTGGATTGGACAGAGCAACGTTTTGATGAATTACTTGACGCAGGTGTCGATGCAAACCAACTCATTTTTGATATTGGCATCGGTTTTGGTAAAACATCTCAACAATCTATTTTTTTGTTGAAAAATATTAAGCAATTTCGACGTTTAAATTGTCCTATATTGGTAGGGCATTCACGAAAATCTTTTCTAAATTTGATAACAGAAAAATCTTTTCCAGACAGAGACTTTGAAACCGCGATGGTGTCCTATCAATTAGCAGCGCAGGGTGTAAATTATTTGCGTGTTCACAATGTTGGTTTAAATTCAGAAGCTATTGCTATGGCAACACAACTTATTTCGAAGGATGAGCTAGTAACTGCATAGCAACTAAGTCAATCATGGGCGCAGGAAAAATTAATTTTCCCAGATAAGATCTAATTCTCGTACTGCTTTCACATCATCTAAACGTTGTAGACTTAAGTGGTGTGGCGCATTATTTAAATGCGTTGGATTCTCTTTTGCTTCTATAAGGATTTTTTTCATAGCCATTATAAATTGATCTAATTCCTGTTTTGACTCAGTTTCGGTAGGTTCTATCAATAAGCATTCCGGAACGAGTAAAGGAAAATAGGTTGTGGGTGCATGAAAACCAAAATCAAGCAAACGTTTACCCACATCCATCGCTGTGACGTTAAATTGCTTAGCTAAAGTTTTTAGCGTCAAAATAAATTCATGACTAGCACGTCGCTGTGGAAAAGCAGGAATATATCCAATTTGTTGTAATTGTTTAAGTAAATAATTGGCATTCAGCGTAGCGATTTCTGATACGCGCTTTAGTCCTTCACGCCCTAATAATCGGGCATAGACATAAGCGCGTAAAAGAATACCGGTATTTCCCATAAACGTAGATAAGCGACCAATACTTTGTGGTCGATTGGGTAAGTCGAGCCATCGATAACGATTATTTTCGAAAGTAACGGTTGGGATGGGTAAAAATGGTAGGAGATGTTTTCCAACAGCAACGGGTCCCGCACCAGGACCGCCGCCACCATGGGGGGTGGCAAAAGTTTTATGTAAGTTGAGGTGCATGACATCAAAGCCCATATCACCAGGCCGAACTTTACCTAATATCGCATTCAGATTAGCGCCATCATAATAAAGTAATCCTCCTGCTTGGTGGATAATGTTAGCAATCTGTTCAATTTGTCTTTCAAATATTCCTAACGTTGAAGGATTAGTTAGCATGATTCCCGCAGTGTGAGGTCCAACTGCGGCTTGCAATGCAGCCAAATCTAAATCGCCTTCAAGATTAGTAGGGATTTCACGAACTTTATAACCACACATGACCGCAGAAGCAGGATTGGTACCATGGGCGGCATCTGGAATAAGAAATTCGGTTCTATCGTGATCATTACGTGAGATATGATAGGCTTTGATCATGGCAACACCGGCAAATTCACCTTGAGCGCCTGCCATAGGTGTTAAAGAAACGCCACACATACCGGTTATATCTTCTAAAATCTTTTGAAATTCATACAAACAACATAAGGTGCCTTGGCAACTTTCTGCAGGCAATAAAGGATGTTGGTTAAGAAAAGCAGGCGATGATATTAGACGATGCACACCACGTGGATTGTACTTCATTGTACAAGATCCTAAGGGATAGAAATTCGTATCAATCGAAAAATTTTTTTGTGATAGGCGTGTAAAATGTCGTACTACTTGTAATTCAGAAACTTCAGGTAGAAAAATTTCTGTTTTTCTCAATAAATTTATGGGTATACAAGAAAATTTATTCTGCGGTAAATTCGAAGGAATTTGCGCTTTTGCAGTACGGCCTGTTTGACTTAATTCAAAAATAAGCATAAAAATTTTTACGTTATACGGAAAGTAATGTGAATAATTCTTGTTGATATTTGGTTAGATCATCTTGATTTTTAGTTTCAGTGACACAAATTAACAAAGCATGGCCTAATTCAGGATAAAATGTTGACAGATCATATCCTCCGTGTATTCCTGATTTTGCTAAATCACGTAATAAGCCAGGAATAGGTTTAGGTAAGCGAATAATAAACTCGTGAAAAAATGGAGTATTAAAAATTAATTCTACACCGGGTATTTGGGTTAATAGATTGGCGAGTTGCTGAGCATGGTAATTAGATGCCAATGCGACTTTTTGTAAACCCACGGGACCTAACAAACTCATATAAATTGTTGCTGCAGTGACTAATAAACCTTGGTTAGTGCAAATATTCGAAGTGGCTTTAGCACGTCGTATGTGTTGTTCACGTGCTTGTAGTGTTAATGTAAATCCTGGCTTACCGTTTTTATCAACGGTGCGACCGACAATTCTGCCTGGCATTTGTCGCAACCATTCCTTTTTGCAACACATAAAGCCAAAGTAAGGTCCACCACCTGCAAGTGGCACACCCAGTGATTGTCCTTCACCGCATACAATATCAGCACCTTGCTTACCCCAACTTCCCGGCTCCTTAAGCAAAGCCAAACTAATTGGATTGATGACAGCAATAACAAAAGCCTGTTTAGCGTGTGCCCATTCAGTTAATTGATCAACTTCTTCTAAGGAACCAAAAAAATTAGGTTGAGGTATCACTAAAGCACAAATATCTTGTTGTTTGCAGTTTTCAAGTGTGGATAATAAAGTTTTACCTTGTTCCGGGCAGTAAGGAAGATCAATGAGCTCGATGGATTGTTGAGTAACAATAGCGTGTAAGGTTTGTCGATAATGAGGATGTAAGCTACGTGGGATTAGTATTTTTGCGGATAAGGTTTTTTTGTTGGCTCTAACCGCCATCAAAACCGCTTCAGCCAAGGCAGAAGCACCGTCATAAAGTGAAGCATTGGAATAATCCATACCCGTTAGACTTGCCATCATGGTTTGATATTCATAGATCACTTGCAAGGTCCCTTGACTCGCTTCCGCTTGATAGGGCGTATAAGCCGTCATAAATTCACCACGACTAGTAATATCCCAAACTGCAGCTGGGATATGATGTTCGTAGGCACCCGCACCAATAAAACAAAGTCCGTTTCTATTTTCCTGGCCACGTTGTTCTGCTATACGTGTCATTTCCATTTCAGTTAAACCTGAAGAAACATGATTTAATTCTGCAATTTTTAAATGAGATGGAATTTCATCAAAGAGATCATCGATGGCATGCACGCCCAACAAAGCCAGCATTTCTTGCACTTCGACATCAGTGTGAGGAATGAATGGCATGTTAGGCCTCAACTAAAATTTGTTGTTGGTAAGTGGCGAAGTCCAATAAATTTTCTAATTCACTCGCATCGGGAAACTGAAGTCGAAATAACCATCCTTGCTGGTAAGAGTCTGAGTTGATCAGTTGAGGTGTATCACTCAATGCTGTATTGATTTCAGTGACTACGCCTGAAAGAGGAGCATACACATCAGCAGCAGCTTTTACAGACTCTAAAACACAGGCTTCCTCACTTTTTTTAAAAATCTTTTTAATGACAGGTAATTCAACATAGACGATATCACCTAACAATTCTTGAGCATGCGCGGTAATTCCAACGCAGACGATATTATTTTCTTCGATACGAACCCACTCATGAGTTACTGTATATTTTAATAATTCGGGTAGTTTTTTCATGATAGTCACTCTTTAAAAAATCAATTTCTTAAATAAAAGTTTTTTTTCCTTTTCGTATAAAGGGAGGTTTAATGATGCGTGCCTGATATTGCTTGGTGCCCATGATAACATCACAATAATTTGCGTTATGCGCGTAAGGTATTCTAGCAAAAGCAATAGAACTGCCTAATGTAGGAGAATAACTTCCACTAGTAATTTCACCGTCTCCTTCGGAAGTAATAATTTTTTGATGGTTACGTAAGATGCGACCTTTTTCTTCTAATACTAAACCCACTAATTTACGCGAAGGACTTTCTAGTTGTTTGATTAGCGCTTGACGCCCCATAAAATCTCGATCGCTAGGATTCCAGGCAATTGTCCAAGCGAGATTGGATTCTAAAGGAGTTGTTGTGACATCCATATCGGCGCCGTGCAAATTCAGTCCAGCTTCTAGACGCAAGGTATCGCGCGCACCTAATCCACACGGTTTGTTACCACACTCAATTAAACGTTGCCAGAAGCCTTCAACTTCGTGTATTGGTAAGATCACCTCTAGGCCATCTTCACCGGTGTAACCTGTTCTTGCGATGCACCAATTATCGTGCTGAACACAATGGAAAGGTTTTAATTCTTTTATCAGAGATTGTTGATGTGAATCAAAAGCGTTATTTGCTTTTAGTATTGCATGAGGACCTTGAATGGCAATAATTGCGAGATCGGTGCGTTCAAGGATAGAAATAGAAGAAAAATGTTGAGCTTGCTTTTTCATCCAATCGAGATCGGATAATCGATTTCCAGCATTGATGACGACGCGATACACTTGTTTCGAAAGTTGATAAACGATTAAATCATCCAAAATACCACCCACATTATTTAACATGCAGGTATATAAAGCTTTTCCTGGAATGAGACGTTGCGGATTATTTGCCAATAAAAAACTGAGATAATGAATTGCATTTTCCCCAGCAATATCGACGGCTAACATATGCGAAACATCAAATAAACCGCTGTCTTGTCTGACGACGTGGTGCTCTTGTATTTGAGAGCCATAATGCAGAGGCATTTGCCAACCTGCAAAATTGACGAGTATTGCTCCGTTTTTTTTATGTTGTCCATGAAGAACTGTTTTATTTTCCATTGGCTTGCCATTTGATAATTTTTCAATCCCCAATTATAACTTGTGGGCGATAAATTACTATAGTTCGATAATAATCTTATATAAAATAGGGATTTCATGACTAGTACTAGGCAAAAGAATGATTTAATAAGCTTTGCAAGATAAATGACTTACCTATTATTGCGAGCGCGAAGCGCGCGGCAATCTAGGAAATACGAAATTATGAACGGTCACGCTCATTACATTCGCTCGCCAAGGCGGTAATTTTTTATTAGATGTTACAAAAAAATTAGTTCAGATAAGACAGAATCCCATCTAATTCTTCTAAACTATTATAATGGATGATAAGTTGACCCTTTCCTTTAGCTGTTTGTTTAAAATAAACTTTGGCACCTAATGTTTCTGATAATTTACGTTCAAGTTGCTGAACATCAGCATCAATTTTTAATGGGATAGTGATTTCCTGGTTAACATAAGCCTGATTTTGAACTAAGCGTTCTGTTTCACGAACAGACAATTTATTTTTTATAATTTTTTCAGCAGCTTGAATTTGTAAATTACCGGATAGACTTAACAAAGCTCTGGCGTGACCCATTTCGAGTTGGCCTTGTTGCAATAAAAGCTTTACTTGCGGAGTTAAACCTAATAAGCGTAATAAATTTGTAATGGCGGTGCGTGAGCGACCTAAGGTTTTGGCAATTTCTTGATGCGTTAATTTGAATTCGTTAATAAGTCGTTGTATACCTTCTGCTTCTTCCAACGGATTCAAATCTTGGCGTTGAATATTTTCTATCAAAGAGATAGCCAGTGCCGTTTCATCTGAGATTACCTTGATTAATACAGGTACTTCATTGAGATTAGCGAGTTGAGCTGCGCGCCAACGACGCTCACCGGCAATAATTTCATAACAATTTTCGCCAATAAGACGTACCACGATAGGATTGATTATGCCTTGTGTGCGAATTGAATTGGCTAGATCTTCTAATGCTTCTTTTGCAAATTCTCTTCTAGGTTGATAACGACCGGCTTGTAGCCATTCAATGGGTAAATAACGTAACTCTTCTTTGCGAGGATTAGCTGTTTGCACTAAATCTTCAAAAGGTTGCCCACTTAATAACATGTCAAGATTTCGACCTAAGCGCGATTTTTTCATCATAGTACCTGTTCGACGGACGGAGATTTTTCATAATTTGAACGTTTTTTTAAAAAAATGTTCGAGGGTATATCTGTAGGTGAACCCACAAGTGGAATAGGGCATCCATCTCGTGTTAATACTTCCTTGGCTAAACTTAAATAGGCATGACTACCATTTGATTGGGGATCATACAATAAAGCAGGTTGTCCATGACTAGGTGCTTCTGCGAGTCGAATATTGCGAGGGATAAGCGTGGTATACATTTTATCTTTAAAATGCATAACTAATTCTTCGGAAACCTGTTTGGCTAGACTATTTCGGCCATCAAATAGTGTACGAAGTATACCATGGATTTGTAAATGCGGATTGACCGTTGCGCGTAAACTCTGCAATGTATTCATCAAATTGCTTAAGCCTTCTAAAGCAAAATATTCACATTGTACAGGGATAATGACAAATTGAGCGGCTACTAAAGCATTAACGGTCAATATATTTAAAGACGGTGGGCAATCAAGCAAAATATAGTCATAAGCATCGATTAATAAACTTAGTTTTTTTTTGAGTATATATTCACGTTGTTCTATTTTTAATAATTGAATTTCAGTCTGTGTTAAATCCCCTGAGCCAGGAATCAGTGTATAATTTGCTGGAGTAACGATGAGACTCTGTTCTATTGGCACTTCATCTAAAAGTACTTGTGCAATATGTGGGCTGAGATCTTTTTGTAAAAGACTACCGGTGGTTGCATTGGCTTGAGGATCGAGGTCTATTAGCAATGTTTTTTGTTCTAACAAAGCCATCGATGCAGCAAGGTTAATGCAGGTTGT
The DNA here is from genome assembly GCA_036495935.1 of Candidatus Aquirickettsiella sp. Classification (GTDB taxonomy): domain Bacteria; phylum Pseudomonadota; class Gammaproteobacteria; order Diplorickettsiales; family Diplorickettsiaceae; genus Aquirickettsiella. The sequence continues at coordinate 143,737 of DASXLX010000056.1, read as the reverse complement.
GGTTTTCCCCACGCCCCCTTTTTGATTTACGATAGCGATAATTTTACCCATAAAAGCCCCATAATCTATCTTGACAAGTCTGGTATAGTATACTATTCGCATTTAAATTTTTGACTGTGTTGCTGTTGCTCGACACAATCCTCTTCACGGCATGTCAAAAATCCTATTGCTGTAAGTATAGTATACCGGCTCAATGTAAACTTGCTAATTACTATTAGCTATAGCGAGAATTTTTCATTTGAATAAAAAAGGGGGGTTTTATGTTGAAATTTTTACTAGTTTTAACCGTGCTATTGGCAATCGATTTTACAACACCTAGTATAGCAAAACCCATCCACATTATCGCTGCTGAGAATTTTTATGGTTCTGTTGCAAAACAAATCGGTGGGAATTTTGTTCAAGTCACAAGCATTCTTAATCAACCCGATCAAGATCCACACTTATTTAATTTAACTCCAAGTGCTGCCAAGATTTTGGAGCAAGGCGATCTGATTATTTATAATGGATTGGGTTACGATCCTTGGATGCAGAATTTATTGAGTGTTGGTTCTGCCACAACAAGAACCTTTATTTGTGTCGCTGATTTAATGCATAGAAAAGAAGGGGTCAATCCACATATTTGGTATGATCCAAATACTATGCCCATTTATGCTATGGCATTGCGCAATTATTTGATCAAGCATGATCCACACCATCAAAAAGAATATCAAATACATTACCAGCAGTTTGTTGCACAACAGCAAAATTTAAAGTTACTGATAAAAAAAATTAAAGTTCAACATAAGGGTGTTTCAGTTATTGCGACAGAGCCTGTGTTTGGATATATGGCACAGGCTTTAGGATTTCGTATGCAAGGAATTCCGTTTCAACTCAGTATGATGAATGGAGTGGATCCTAGTCCTAAACAAGTACAAGATTTTCAACGTCAATTGCAACAGCATCGGGTCAAATTAGTACTATACAATAGTCAAGTAAGTAGTCCTTTGGTATTGCATTTATTACAACAGGCTAAGTTGTTAGGGATTTCTATCGTAGGAGTGATGGAAACTCAACCTATGAATACAATTTATTATCAGTGGATGCAAAATCAATTAAAACAAGTGGAGCAGGCTTTAGATGAACGCCATTGAATTTAAACAACTTAGTCTTGCTTATGGGCAACGCTGTATTTTTCAGGATTTTACTGCAAGTATCAATTTAGGTGAATTTGTTGCCATTTTAGGTGCAAACGCTGCCGGAAAAAGTACTTTATTGCGATCGATATTAGGTTTAATTACTCCATCCAATGGCTGTATTTCCGTATTTGGGCAAGCAGTACATAAGGGCGCCGCTTTTATTGGTTATATGCCGCAAATACGCCAAAATATCAGTAATAGTTTAAGTGCCTATGCCTGGTTAGGCGCAAATTTAAATGGGTATCAGTGGGGGTTGCCAGTTTTAAATACAAAACAAACCGAAGAATTACAACGTGTTATTCAGTTAGTAAAAGCTGAAAAGATTGTCTATCGACCTTACAGCCTTTTATCAGGAGGGGAACGACAACGTTTATTATTGGCTCAAGCCTTATTGAATAAACCAAAGATTTTATTATTAGATGAGCCACTAATGAATCTAGATCCTTATTATCAAGCCACGTTGGTCAATTTAATTGATGATATCCGTTTACAATATAATATTACGATATTGTTCACTTCACATGACATTAACCCGTTATTAACCAGCGTAGATAGAGTACTCTATTTGGCGAAAGGTAAAGCCGTGATAGGTTTAGTCAATGAAATTATCAATAGTAAAAAATTAAGTGAGCTTTATGGCTTGGATATACAAGTTATTCAGCATGAACAGCAACTTTTTGTCATAAATAAAGAATTAGGATTCCATCATCATGTCAACCATTGTCGACCCGACCTTGATCATTTCTCTGTTTGAATATCATTTTCTACGTAACGCACTGATAGCAGGTACGATTGCAGCGATATTGGCGAGTTTCGTCGGTTATTTTATGGTTATCAGGAGGTTGGCTTTCGCTGGTCATGCCTTAGGGCACATTGGTTTTGCTGGAGCGACCGGCGCAGGTTTAATCGGTTTAATGCCGGTCAGTGGGCAGTTAATTTTGACGATATTAGCGGCTATTGGCATGGGTAGTTTGGGGCACCGAATTAGTAAAAGTGACATAGCTATCGGCATTATTTTGGCTTTGGCTTTAGGATTGGGTGTTTTATTTTTACATTTTTATACCCATTATGCAGCACAAGCAATGACAGTATTATTCGGTAATCTCTTGGGTGTTTCAGCGCATTTAATAAAGATGATGTTGATCTATTCTGTTTTCAGCTTACTAGGCTTAAGTATCATTGCACGACCCTTATTATTTGCAAGTTTAGAACCGGAGTTAGCCGAAGCAAAAGGTGTTTCTCTACCATTGATTTCTATTTTGTTTATGATCATTGTGGCGGTTGCTGTAACCGAAGCCAGTCAAGTAGTTGGTGTGCTTTTAGTATTTACTTTATTGATAGGACCTGCTGCAGCCGCTTTAAATTGGACGCACCGTATTTTAAGTGGTTTATTTTTAACCGTGTTGTTTGGTATCTTAATCGTATGGTTAGGTATTATTTTATCATTTATCACTGATTGGCCTATTCCATTTTGGATTAGTGCACTGGCTGCCGGTAATTATTTTCTCAGTTATCTAGTAAGATGAATAAATAGACCTGTTTAATATATTATTAACTTTTAACGTTTTTTTATAGAATTGCGAGTTTTTTATTATGCTAACGGTTAAAAACTTTTTTTTCGCTTTAATTTTGATGGCCATTTTATTGGTAGAAAGTTCTTATAGCAAACTATTTGCATATAATAATCCGCTGATTACTAATTACTATAATATTTTTGCATTTGGTTACAATAAGCATGCTTCATTACGAATTGCTATTCGTATGTATCATCTAGGAAAAAAACCTTATTTATTACTCGTCAATCCCTACAATTTTGCAACTGAGATTGTTCCGTTTTCTTCTATTAGTTTAAAAAAAATCCCTCAAGTTAATGGCTTAAATTATTATAACCACTATTTACCATTAGAGATTAAAAATACGCCTTATGTGAAAGCACTTATCCGTTATACTTCTCCGCCATATCCATTGCAAAATTATGGAATTACGCATACGGATCATCTACTAGCTGGTGTTTTTCTTACAGTAGATATGTGTCCTTCAAAAAAATCTTTTGAGAAAACTTTTTTTCAACGTCTTGTTATACAAACTAAGCAAACTGGACAGGTTGTTCCTTTAGGGATTGGTATATCTGGGTTATGGGCAATTCATCATCAAAAGGAATTTGCTTGGTTACTCCAACAACAGAAATTGAATACCCTCCATATCACTTGGATTGATCACTCTTTCCATCATCCCTATTACGTGGAGGTTCCGCTTAGAGAAAATTTTCTGTTAACGCCATCAACGAATATTTCGCATGAGATTCTTGATACCGAAAAATTATTAATCGCTCATGGCCAAACACCTTCAGTTTTTTTTCGTTTTCCCGGACTTGTTTCAAGTAAATGTCTTGTTTTGGAGCTCCAACAGTTTGGTTTAATTCCCATAGCCAGTAATGCTTGGTTAGCCAAAGGGCAATCACCTAAACCAGGAAGCATCATACTGGTGCATGGCAATGGTAATGAGCCAAAAGGTATTAAGCTATTTTTTAAGTTGCAAGAAAAAAATAAATTTCATCTGTTACCTTTAAGCCAAGCTTTTTAAAAAAATTTATACATAATTGACTTGACTGAATAAAAAATTAATTTTTTATTCAGTCATCCCAATTTAAAATTCCGCCGGTTTGATATTCTGTTACGCGTGTTTCAAAGAAATTTTTCTCCTTTTTAAGATCGATGATTTCACTCATCCATGGTAAAGGGTTGCTAACACCAGGATATTGTTCAGGCAAGCCAATTTGTGCGAGACGTCGATTCCCGATGAAACGTAGATAATCCCACATCATGTTAGCATTCAATCCAAGAATGCCACGTGGCATGGTATCTAAAGCATATTGATATTCTAGATCCACGCCTTCTTTGACGAGATCAATGACATAGCGTTTGAATTCCGGTGTCCATAAATGTGGATTTTCCAATTTAATCTGGTTGATGACATCGATACCAAAATTTAAATGCATCGATTCATCGCGTAAGATATATTGAAATTGTTCGGCTGTTCCGGTCATTTTATTGCGCCGACCCATGCTTAAAATCTGTGAAAAACCGACATAGAAAAATATGCCTTCAAACACCACATAAAAAGCAATTAAATCGCGTAATAAACGTTGATCATTTTCGGGCGTGCCCGTACGAAAATTAGGATCGGCTAGGCTTTGTGTAAAAGGGAGTGCCCATTCGGTTTTTTTGGCTACGGTAGGTAATTCGCGATACATATTAAACAGGCGCGCTTCATCCATACCTAAACTTTCTATGACATATTGATAGGCATGCGTGTGCAGAGCTTCTTCAAAGGCTTGTCTTAGTAAGTATTGTCGGCATTCTGGATTGGTAATATGGCGATAGACAGCTAAAACCAGATTATTCGCAACCAGAGAATCAGCAGTTGAAAAAAAACCTAAACTGCGTTCTATGATCAAACGTTCATCTTCACTTAATCCTTTTGCATCACGCCATAATGCGATGTCAGCGGACATATTAACTTCTTGTGGCATCCAATGATTAGCGCAGGCGGCTAAGTATTTTTCCCAGGCCCATTTATATTTAAATGGGACTAGTTGATTGAGATCAGCGCGACAGTTAATGATTTTCTTATCATCGACTTGCACGCGTGCTGCGCCTATTTCTAGTGTTTCTAGACCGGTAAAACCACCGGTTGCTTGTTCAATCGTATTCATCGTTTTAGGATCCTCTTTAAGGGTAACGTTTTTTATGAAACCAGTGGTTATTGACATGATTCACAATCCGGATCGAGTATCGAGCAAGCAGGGCCACCGACTGCGCTATCCATTTGCACTGAATTTAAGTGACTTTTTTCTAAGGTTGCCTTTTCAGTATGTGTAGCACCCATGGTCCGTAAATAGTAACTCGTTTTTAATCCTTTCAGCCAAATGTTTTTATAAAGCTCATCTAATCTTTTACCAGAAGCTTGCGCCATATAAAGATTTAACGATTGACTTTGATCTATCCATTTTTGTCGACGCGATCCGGCTTCAACCAGCCAATGTGTAGGAACTTCAAAAGCAGTCGCATACAGTTGTTTTAAGCTATCAGGAACCCGCTCAATTTTTTGTAAACTACCGTCATAGTATTTAAGGTCATTGAGCATAACGGCATCCCATAATCCCAATAATTTCAAGTCTTTGACTAAATAGGGATTGATCACGGTAAACTCGCCGGACATATTGGATTTTACAAAAAGGTTTTGATAGGTCGGCTCAATGGATTGTGAAATGCCACAGATATTGGAAATAGTGGCTGTCGGTGCAATGGCCATACAATTCGAGTTGCGCATACCATCTGTCATCACTTTTTTTCGCAATGTGTCCCAATCTAAACGAGTGGTTTGATCTTGATCTAAAAATTTACCACGGGTTTTTTGTAACCGTGCAATAGAATCTAAGGGTAGGATCCCTTGACTCCACAATGATCCATTAAAGCTTTCATACGAACCACGCTCTTTGGCTAAATCACTGGAAGCTTCGATGGCGTAATAACTAATCGATTCCATGGAGTGATCGGCAAAAGTGATAGCAGCTTCTGAAGCATAAGGTAGTCGTAATTGGTATAAAGCGTCTTGGAAACCCATCAGACCTAGACCGATAGGACGGTGTTTTAAGTTAGAATTACGTGCTTGAGGTACAGTGTAATAATTGATATCAATGACATTATCTAACATGCGAATGGCTGTGCGAATGGTACGACGCAATTTCGTTTGATCGATTTCACCAGATTCGGTTAGATGTTGAGGTAAATTAATACTTCCTAAATTACAGACGGCTATTTCATCAATTGAGGTATTGAGTGTAATTTCAGTACATAAATTGGAGCTATGGATGGTTCCAACATGTTGTTGTGGTGAACGTAAGTTGCAAGGATCTTTAAATGTGATCCAAGGATGTCCGGTTTCAAATAATAAACTCAACATTTTTCGCCATAGATTAGCTGCGGGAATCGTTTTGAAATTTTTAATTTCACCGCGCGCGGCTTTGGCTTCATAGGCTTGATATTTTTCTTCAAATTCTAAACCAAACGCATCATGTAAATCAGGAGTTTCATCGGGAGAAAATAAAGTCCAATTCTCTCCCTGCATGAGTCGTTTCATAAATAAATCAGGTACCCAATTCGCAGTATTCATATCATGCGTACGACGTCGATCGTCACCGGTATTTTTTCGTAATTCTAAAAATTCTTCAATATCTAAATGCCATGTTTCTAAATAGGCGCAGACGGCACCTTTACGTTTACCACCTTGGTTGACGGCCACTGCAGAAGCATTGGCTACATTTAAAAAAGGTACGACCCCGAGTGACTTACCATTGGTGCCTTTAATTCGTGCGCCCATCGCTCGAACTGAAGTCCAATCATTGCCTAAACCACCCGCAAATTTTGAAAGTAAGGCATTATCTTTTATGGCACTGTAAATTTGATTGAGATCATCGGGTACAGTTGTTAAGAAGCAACTTGAGAGTTGTGGGCGCAGAGTTCCAGCATTGAAGAGAGTCGGTGTGGATGCCATATAATCAAAAGACGAAAGTAAATGATAAAATTCAATCGCTCGTTCTTCTTTGTTAGATTCTTGTTGCGCAAGTCCCATGGCAACGCGCATAAAGAAAGCTTGAGGCAATTCAAAATGGACATCATCGGCGTGTAAGAAGTAGCGATCATATAAAGTTTGTAAACTTAGATAAGTAAATTTCTGATCGTGTTCAGGTAATAAAGCCTTACTTAATTTTTCTAAGTCAAAGGCTTGTAATTGCGGGTCCAATAACTCTAAGGCAATTCCGCGCTTGATATAGTGCTGGAAGTAGTGATGATATACGCCATGATTACTGATGTGGGTTGTAGTAGGTAGATCAAGAAAGTTTAATGCTTCTGTATATAATGTGCGTAATAAGAAACGTGCAGTGGCGTAGGTATAATTAGGATCTTGTTCGACAAGAGAACGTGCACTAATAATGAGTGCTTTATCAATTTCTGCGATAGGCATACCATCATATAGATTACGTAAAGTTTCTTGTAAAATGAGTTCATGTTTTACTTCGCCTAAATCTTTACAGGTCTCCGTGATCAACAGGCTTAGTTGTATGAGATCGAGTGGACGCTGACTACCATCCGCTAAGGTTATTTGTAGTTGAATCTCAGATTCTGATTTCGTTTCTGCGCGCATTTTTCGTCGTTCTTCACGATAAAGCACGTATGCGCGTGCGACTTGGTGAGCTTCCACCCGCATTAAAGCCAACTCAACTTGATCTTGTATGGCTTCAATAGGCAGTGTTCCACCATTGGGGTGGCGTTGTTGTATGATGTTCGTGACTTGTTGCGTTAATTGCGATACCCGCTCATGGATACGGGTTGACAATGCGGCTTGTCCACCTTCTACAGCGAGAAAAGCTTTAGTAATTGCAATCCTAATTTTACTTTTATCGTAATTAACAAGTTTACCATTACGTTTTATAACTTGTAGTGTATAGATGGGTTTACTATCTTGTTCAGCTTCAGGTAGTAGAATCTCGGCGCTGTTAAGCAGAAGAGAAGAAGTCATTAGTTCGGATGAAAGTCCGCTCATGGATGCTCCTTAAAAAAGTTGTGAGGAATTATGTCTATGAAAATGATATAACACAATATCATGTGGTTTCTATACTATGCAACCACTATATGAAGTGAGTAAATATTTAGTAAGCTGTGAGTAAGTTGGGTAAAACATGTTAATGTGCATACTTATTTTTCGTATGGGGGTCCACCGGAACTAAGTTTATGCATAGACGATTAAATTTTTTGTATGATATGCGTATTTTGTTGTTTTATAGGTAACTCGAGGTGATATGCAAGACATTTCTTTAGCAGAAGTTTCAAAGAGTATTTTTCGTGCCTACGATATTCGAGGCATCGTGGGTGAATCGATAACGCCTGAGCTTATCTACACACTGGGTAAAGCAATAGGGAGCGCAGCACAAGAGCAAGGCGAACAAACCATTATTACTGCGCGAGATGGGCGTTTGTCAGGACCTATTTTGATAGAGGCCTTACAGCAGGGATTACGTGAAAGTGGTTGTGATGTTATCGATATTGGGCAAGTCCCGAGCCCAGTTCTTTATTTTGCTACTCGTTATTTGAATTATTGTTCGGGAGTGATGTTAACGGCGAGTCATAATCCGTCGAATTATAATGGTTTAAAGATAGTTATAGCGGGGAAAAGCTTGTCAGAAGGTACTATTGATGAACTTTATTTACGTGTCCAAGCAGGTGGCTTTAAATCAGGAAAAGGGAATTACCAACAAATATCTATTACCGACGCCTATCTGAATCGGATTACTCAAGATATTTCTTTAGCGCGTCCTTTACGGGTCGTGCTTGATTGTGGAAATGGTGTAGGCGGAGTCGTTGCTCCCGAATTATTAAGGCGTTTGGGTTGTGAAGTGATTGAATTATTTTGTGATGTGGATGGTCATTTCCCGAATCATCATCCTGATCCCAGCGTGCCAGAGAATTTAAATGATTTAATTGCTAGCGTGAAACAACATAAAGCAGATATTGGTCTTGCTTTAGATGGCGATGGCGATAGGCTGGGTGTGGTCACGAATCGAGGAGAAATTATTTGGCCTGATCGACAAATGATGTTGTATGCAATCGATGTGTTATCACGTAATCCAGGTGCACTCATTATTTATGACATCAAATCGACGGGTCATTTAGCAAAGCTTATTGCAGAAAATGGTGGACAGTCTTTGATGTGGAAGACAGGACATTCGATTATGAAAGCTAAGTTAGAAGAAACAGGGGCATTATTGGCGGGTGAGATGAGCGGTCATATCTTCTTTAAAGAACGTTGGTATGGTTTTGATGATGGTTTATATACCGCTGCTCGATTATTAGAAATTGTCGCGAAAAGTAAAAAAGATGTGAGTGAGTTGTTTGTAGAATTGCCGAACGGGATTAATACCCCTGAGTTAAAATTGGCTATTATTGAAGATAAAAAATTTGCCTTTATTCAAGCTTTTCAGGAAAATATTGATTTTCCAGATGCAAAATTGAGTAAAATAGACGGTGTCCGCGCAGATTTTATTGATGGTTGGGGTTTAGTTCGTGCATCGAATACTGGTCCGTATTTAACATTACGGTTTGAAGCAGATAATTCAACTGCTTTAAAGCGTATTCAAACTCTATTTAGAAATGCTTTACTAGCGATGGATCCGCATTTGAAATTACCCTTTTAAATGTACTCTTCGCACTTGAGTTTTTTAGCAGCGTTGCCGCTTAACTCGCAATCCTAATGTATGTAATATACACTCCGGTTGCTCCGTTTTCGCGGCGCCTGCTAAAACCCCAATTGCTGTGAGTAAATATGCGTATTATTTCTTTAAATGTGAATGGCATTCGTTCTGCAACGCGAAAAGGCTTTTTTGATTGGCTGAAATATCAAAAAGCGGATGTAATTTGTTTACAGGAAACCAAAGCGCAAAAAAACCAATTGGATACATCACATTTTCCCGAAGAATATCAAGCTTATTTTTTTGATGCCGAAAAAAAAGGTTATAGTGGGGTAGCAATTTATAGTCGCGTTAAACCGGATTCAACAGCTGCGGGTTTAGGTTGGGAGTGCGCGGATAAAGAAGGGCGTTATCTACAACTCAATTTCCCTGGATTGAGTATTGCTTCTTTGTATATGCCTTCAGGTAGTAGTAGTGAATTACGACAAGAGTTTAAGTTTCAATTTTTAAATCAGTATTTGCCTATTTTGAAAAAACAACTCCAATATAAGCAAGATTTTATTATTTGTGGAGATTGGAACATTGCGCATAAACCCATCGATTTAAAAAATTGGCGTAGTAATCAAAAAAATTCTGGTTTTTTACCGGAAGAACGAGCCTGGTTAGATCAAGTGTTGGGGCCTGTCGGTTATGTGGATGCTTTTCGAGCATTGAATCAACAGACAGAACAATATACTTGGTGGTCAAATCGCGGACGTGCCTGGGATAATAATGTCGGATGGAGGATTGATTACCAAATTATTACACCAGGACTCAAAAATAAAATTAAATCGGTTGAGATTTATAAAGATCAACGCTTTTCGGATCATGCCCCTCTAATTATTGACTATAAACTTTAGGAATCACCAAAATAGCTTTTGGTGTGTATTTGTGCATAGCAATTAAAAAAAAGTTTTACTTTATTAAATTTAATAAGGTTTGCAAGGCAAATTCTACTGCTGCATAACGGATAATTAACCGATCACCCGAATAATGTTGGCATTCAGTTTTGCTAAAAACGTTTTTACGAATCCAAGCAGTCCATATTGTACCTATTGGTAATTTTTCTGTGCCACCGTCAGGACCTGCAATTCCGGTAATAGCTATACTGACATTGGCAGGACTTTTGTTTAGGGCACCATTAGCCATCGCGAGTACTATTTCTTCACTAACAGGACCATATTGACTTAGAAATGATGCGTCTACTCCTAACATTTCCTGTTTAGATAAATTCGAGTAAGTGATAAATCCGCGCTCAAACCACTTGGAAGCGCCCGGTACGCTGGTAATAGTTTGTGCTAATTGGCCGCCTGTACAAGATTCTGCAGTGGCCAGCTGTAAATGCTGTTGTTTGAGTTTATCGCCTAATTTTTTTGCATCGTAATGAACTTGAGATAATGTATTCATTGGTTGTCTAGCTTCCTGTAGTAGTTTCCTTAGTTTAAGAGTATAACGGCTGATGCAAAAAATTGTTATTGTAAACGTACGGCTTTTACGGCAACATAGCCGATATTAATGCGTGAAAGAGTTAAGTTTAGGTAAATTATGGCCAAAGAAGATCAGATAGTGATGGAAGGTACAGTTGTTGAGACTTTACCTAATACCTTATTTAGGGTGGAATTGGAAAATGGGCATGTTATTAATGCCCATATTTCTGGGCGTATGCGAAAAAGCTATATTCGTGTCCTTACTGGCGATAAGGTGAAAGTTGAAATGACACCCTATGATCTGAGCAAGGGCCGTATTATATTTCGTGGTAAAGGGTCCGAGCCGGATAAATCTAAACCTAGCTAATAGGTGCTTGAGTTAGATTTTTATTCTGTGCAGGAGGCGTAATAATGCCCCTTTTTTCAGAAATTATTAATTGTAACTCATCATCGATACTTGTTAATATCAATTGACCGCCGTGCACTAAACGCCCAAAGAGTAGTTCATCAGCGATAGGTTTTTTTATTCTTTCTTGAATGAGTCGCATCATCGGGCGGGCTCCCATGTTTCTATCATAACCGTGCTTAGCTAACCAAACACGAGCAGGTTTGTCCACCGTCAAAGTGACATGTTTCTTTTCAAGTTGAGTTTCTAACTCCAGTAAATACTTATCAACTACTTGCGAGACGATAGCTGCATTTAAATAATTAAAATAGATCGTTGCATCTAAACGATTGCGAAATTCAGGGGAAAATATTCGTTTGATAGCCTCTGAATTTTCAGCTTGATTCAAGTTAGGTGTAAAACCTATTTCTTGCCGACTAAATTGTTCTGCTCCTGCATTACTGGTCATTACCAAAATAATATGGCTAAAATCGGTCTTTCTACCATTGGTATCAGTTAAGTTACCATGATCCATGACTTGTAATAAGAGATTAAAAATATCCGGATGCGCTTTTTCAATTTCATCCAATAATAAAACAGCGTGAGGGTGTTTAGTCACTGCTTCGGTGAGTAAACCCCCTTGATCATAACCAATATAACCAGGAGGAGCCCCTATTAGACGAGACACACTATGTCTTTCCATATATTCAGACATATCAAAACGGAGTAATTCGATACCCATAAGTTCTGCGAGTTGACGTGTAACTTCCGTTTTGCCCACACCCGTTGGTCCGGCGAAAAGAAAAGAGCCGATAGTTTTATTGGTTTCTCTTAAACCAGAGCGTGTCAATTTCATGGCTGCACAAAGATTTTCAATTGCCATATCTTGGCCAAATACGCGTGCCTTTAGTTTTGTTTCTAAGTGACGCAAACGACTTTTATCTGAGGCAGAAACATTTCGTGTGGGAATGCGTATCATCTTCGCTACAATTGCTTCAATTTCATGGATACCGATAACTTGTTTTCTTTTATGATGGGGTCGTAAGGCCTGATAAGCGCCGGCTTCGTCAACGATATCAATCGCTTTATCCGGTAAGAAACGATCCGGTAAATAACGCGCTGCAAGTTCTACACTGGCACGTAAAGCAGTCATACGATATTTGACGTGATGGTGTTCTTCCAGTCTATCGCGCAATCCGCGTAAAATAGCAATCGTTTCTTCTAAATTGGGTTCAGGGACATCGATTTTTTGGAAACGTCGGGCTAAAGCACGATCTTTTTCAAAAATACTACGATATTCTTGGTAAGTTGTTGCGCCGATACATTTTAATTCACCAGTCGTGAGTAAAGGTTTAATTAAGTTAGAAGCATCCATTACCCCGCCTGAGGCTGCGCCAGCACCAATAACGACATGAATTTCATCAATAAAGAGTACTGATTGAGGTTCTTGTTTAAGCTGCGCCAATAAAGCCTTAAATCTTTTTTCAAAATCGCCACGATATTTGGTCCCAGCTAATAAACTACCAAGATCTAAAGAATAAATGGTGCTATTAGCTAGAACAGAGGGAACTCTTTTTTCAATTATTGCTTTGGCGAGACCTTCGACAATCGCTGTTTTACCGACACCGGCTTCACCCACTAATAAAGGATTATTTTTACGACGGCGACAAAGAATTTGAATAACACGCGCTAATTCTTCTTCGCGACCAATTAAAGGATCAATTTTTCCAAGACGTGCTTTGCTATTTAAATTAATCGCATAAAGCTCTAGTGGACTATTACCAGGACCTTCTATAGTGACTTCTTCTTCAGTTACAAACTGATTTAACTTTGGCTCCAAATTATCTTGTAATTTAGGCAGCCCTTGAGATATATAATTCGATACATCTGAACGTGTTACATTTTCACGACGTAAAAAATAAATAGCCTGGCTATCTTGTTCGCCGAAGATAGCAGCTAAGATGTTAACGCCATGCACTTGGGTTTTTCCGCTGGATTGCACTTGAAAAATAGCGCGTTGTAAAACACGTTGAAATCCCAACGTGGGTTGTATATCAAGATTAGGATCAGCAGAAGGAAACAAAGGTGTTGTTGCCGCAATAAAATTACTAATTTCATTCTTAAGTCGATTTAAATTCGCTCCGCACGCTTTCAATGCGGCAATAGCAGAAGGTTCATCTAAAAGCGCTAACAATAGATGTTCAACCGTTAAATATTCATAACGTTTTTCACGGGCTTGTTTAAATATCGAATTTAAACTAACTTCAAGCTCTTTGCTAAACATGGTAGCCCTCCTTTTCGAATCGCATAAAAATCCGTGACTTCTCGCATAAAGGCGAGTTTCACTGTTGTTATACAAGCTGGGTAGTCCATGTTGAAAAAATTATTTCCCTTTATTTTTAGCCTAGTCGAAATTTAAGGATTTGCGAGTTTGCGTAAAATTAAGCCTTTTAAATCCAGATAAAGGGGAGGTATATTTTTTTGATACCTTGTTAGTGTTTTATTAGGCGAATCAGATACTAAGATGGACGACTTTAAGAGGAAAATTGAAATTTTCCTCTTAGCTTAGCAAAGGCTTATAAAATAGTTATTTTATAAGCTTGTAATAGAGGCCAACGTTTGTTTATTGCACATATGATCGACAATAGATTGAGCAAAAGCAGAGCAACTTACTTCTTTGGCATCGCTCATTAAACGAGCAAAATCATAAGTGACCGTTTTGGCTTGTATGGCTGCTTCCATGCCTGTAATGACGTGATCAGCTGCTTCATTCCAACCCAAATGGCGTAGCATCATTTCTGCTGATAGGATAAGCGATCCGGGATTGACCTTATTTTGTCCTGCATACTTAGGTGCTGTGCCATGGGTTGCTTCAAACATAGCTACTTTGTCACTGAGGTTTGCGCCAGGGGCAATGCCGATCCCACCGACCTGTGCTGCTAAAGCATCCGAAATATAATCGCCATTCAGATTTAATGTCGCAATGACGCTATATTCAGCGGGACGCAATAGAATTTGCTGTAAAAAAGCGTCAGCGATAAAATCTTTAATAATGATTTCTTTTCCTGTTTTTGGATTTTTTAGGCGCATCCATGGTCCTCCATCGAGCAGTTCTGCACCAAATTGATCCTTTGCTATGGCGTAACCCCAATCTTTAAAAGCACCTTCGGTGAATTTCATGATATTGCCTTTATGTACTAAGGTTACCGAAGGCAGATCTTGATCTATGGTGTATTGAATCGCGCGTTTAACTAAACGCTGTGTGCCTTCTTTCGATACAGGCTTAATACCGATGCCGCAATGTTCAGAAAAGCGAATTTTTTTAATATTCATGTCATGTTGCAAGAAAGCAATTAATTTTTTGGCCTCTTTGCTATCGGCTTCCCATTCTATTCCTACATAAATATCCTCAGAGTTTTCTCTAAAAATGACCATGTTGACTTTTTCAGGTTCGCGAACCGGGCTAGGGACGCCTTTAAAATAGCGGACCGGGCGCAGACAAACATACAGATCCAACTGTTGGCGCAATGCCACATTTAAGGAACGAATTCCGCCGCCCACCGGCGTAGTCAGTGGACCTTTGATAGAAACTACATAATCGCGCACCGCAGAGAGTGTTTCTTCGGGTAACCAAACATCTGATCCATAAACCTGAGTTGCTTTTTCTCCAGCATAAATCTCCATCCAAGCAATTCGACGTTTATCGCCATAAGCATTGCTAATAGCCGCATCGACGACAAGTCGCATCGCGGGTGTGATATCTACACCGATACCATCACCTTCAATAAAAGGAATGATCGGTTGGTTGGGCACATTTAATGAATAATCCGGATTAACCGTTATTTTCTCGCCGGAATTTGGAATTTGAATATGTTGGTAAGACATGCGCGCGCTACTCCGCTTTTTATTGAGATCGAATAAGATAATAGTTCGATCCCAATTTTACCGGATTTTATTTACTTGAGCGAGTAGCAAATTTTTTGGTTGTCTCCTATTTTGCAATTTTCCCCTACAAACGAAGTATTGAACATCATAGAAATTATTCGATCAGATAGAATGGGTTGATAAACTCGCAAATCTTTAGAAACGATTGTTGATTTGATTGGCGATGTTTTAGGTGTTTTGGAAGGTTCTTTTTTCTTTATTTGGTATTTTTTTGCTTTAATTGAAACTTCAAATTTTTTAATAAAAGAATTCAATATATTCTGGCAGTGCATGATTTTTTCTTTCTCGCACGCACACATTAATCCTGCTTGGTTATAAAAATTAATTGAGTTTACGAAGGCTCTTTCAGCGTTTTTTAAATAGTCTAATTTTTTAGCGTCATCAAGCTCTTCATTTGTAAAAATTAATTCTTCAATGGTATTGATAGCATATTGACTTGCTAAACTCGCTTTAAATCTGGACAATTCATGTTGGGAAGGTGAAGAACCTTGGAGCTTATAATTTTCTATTGTTATTTTGAGTTCGTTTAATAGCTGCTTACATTCCACGTTCCATCGAAATTCTATTTTCTTAGAATATGCGATAGAAGGATCTATTTGATCTATTTTTTGTTTTTTAGTTTCAAGATAAGTAGATTCTTCATTTGATTTGCGTTTTATTTTTGATGATAGGCCTTTTTTTCAATAAAATTCTTAATTTCTATTGTCTGGTTTTCTTCTACTGATTGAGCAGATGGGGATGTATTAACGATTGTCCATTTTGAAGGAGAATCTGGAAGCTTTTGGAGTTGGATACGCAATTCTTTGCATAATTTATTAGAATAATCCTCTAGAGGTTGGGTTTTTATTTTGCTTTTTATTATTTTTAAGCGGTCTTTTGTTTGTTGTGAAAATTTTAATAGCATTTTATTTTCATTGGTGTTATCAGCTGCATTAGCTGCTTCCTCATATAAATTTATAGCTTTTTCAAAATGGTCTAATGCTAGCTGAAAATTTGATTGTTCTACTAAGGTTTCTGCAAAGTTAAAATGAATATCTGCTAAAAGTCTTTTTTCTTTAGTTTTCCAAGTCTGTTCAAAAGCATCGATATATTTTAGTAACCTGGCGGGATTTTCATTGCTTAAATCCAAACAGGGTATTATTGTTAATAATTGTTTAAAACTTGTTTCGACGGTTTGGATTTTCTTAATTAATTTATTTAGCTCATCTTTTGTTTCTGGCTCTAAATTTAAGGCATGCACTTTGGAATATAGCATTGATATCCGCGCTTCGAGATAAAGTGGTGTATTTAATAATGATTTTCCCTTTAATTCAATAATAGATTTAATTCTACGGAAATTTTGTTTGCAAAAATTAAATTTTTTTATATCGGGATTATCTTTATGGTTACGATACACCATATCATAGCTTTGATTGGCATGTTCCATAAGTCTCTTTAAACTACCTTCAAGGTTAATAGCCTGTTCTATTTTTTCAAAATCTGATTCAGGGATTAAAATCGGCAAATTATAGGAGGTTATTTTTTCTGGCATATGTTGGCCTCTAGCAATTTGGGAATTAATTGATCTGAATATTGACTAAATTAAGTTATTGTTAAGTAGTAATTCATAGAAAACCTAGTGTATATAGCTTTCCTTAACCTATTATTAAATTAAGACAAAATATGAAAGATGAAATGCTAGAGACTTAGCTTAAATTAAGAGATTTTTCATAAAATATTGAATAAATCTGTTCGCCCATTTGTCCAATAAGGGTATATACTTTAAATTTAAAGAGCTAATTGAGTAAGAAATGCTAGGTGATTTTTCTTTAGGCCAAAAAATAATACTTTGGATAATACCTTTACTATTTGCAATTACCGTCCATGAAACCGCACATGGTTGGGTTGCTTCAAAATGTGGAGACCCAACGGCTAAATTATTAGGTCGTTTAACCTTGAACCCTCTGAAGCATATCGATCCCATAGGCACAATTATTGTACCCGCCATTCTTTTTTCCCTCGGCGGCTTTATATTTGGTTGGGCTAAGCCCGTGCCCATAACTTGGCAAAATCTAAGAAATCCGCGACGTGATATGGCTTTAGTGGCTGCGGCAGGTCCTTTGGCGAATCTATTTATGGCCTTTTTATGGGTGGGCATCGCCAAAGTGGCGATGGGATTCGATAATGGCCCGATTATTTATATGGCCCAGATTGGCGTGACAATAAATTTGGTATTAATGTTATTAAATCTGATTCCAATACCGCCTCTGGATGGCAGTCGTGTGGTGGCGAGTTTTTTGTCACCGCAAATGGCTTATCAATTCAATAAATTAGAAGTGTATGGTTTTCTTATTTTAGTGCTGTTATTAGCCAGTGGCATTTTAGGCAGAGTCTTAGGGCCGCTATTACAAGGATTATTATCGGTTTTCTTTAGATTTTTTGGTTTATAACGATTACACTGGCGCTATGACAGAACACAATCTTGCTACAACACTAGCCGATACCCCTATTGCCACTGTACGCGGCCAACCGTTGATTCAGCTGCCTAGTGATCTGTATATCCCGCCCCAAGCCCTAGAAGTACTTTTAGAGGCATTTACAGGGCCTTTAGATCTACTTTTGTATCTAATAAAAAAGCAAAATTTTGATATTTTAGATATTCCGGTTGCTGAAATAACGCGTCAATATATGCAATATATTGAAGTGATGCAGGTGTTAGAAATTGAATTAGCCGCGGAATATCTAGTTATGGCCGCCATATTGACTGAGATTAAATCACGCTTACTTTTACCCAAGCCTGTTGAGACACAAGCTAATGAAAATGAAATTGATCCACGTGCTGAATTAATTCGACGTTTACAGGAGTATGAGCGAACTAAACAAGCTGCACAAGCATTAGGGGAGTTGCCACGTCTAGGACGCGATGTTTTTGTGGCAATGGCTGAAGCAGGTCTGCCACCTGCCTCGACAGAAAACCCTAGACAAGTCCCGCTTTTAGCTTTAGAGGAATTAGTAAAGGCTTTTCAAGCGGTTTTAGCTAGAGCTGCTTTAAAGAAACATCATGCCATTACTGAAGAACCGTTGTCGATTAAGGATCGTATGTCGCAAATTTTGCAGAAAATGACAATTCAAACCACTATTAAGTTTACTGAGTTGTTTAAGTGTGAAGAAGGTCGCATGGGTGTTGTAGTGACTTTTATGGCTTTATTAGAATTATGGCGACAATCCTTAATTGAACTTTCACAAGCCAAGCCTTTTGAAGAGATTGAAGTGCGAGGAATATGATGTTTCAAAATAAAACAATAATAATATCTGGCGGAGCATCAGGAATAGGCGCGGCAACAGTCACGTTATTTAGTCGTGCAGGAGCAAACGTTTACATACTCGATAAAAAAAAGCTAGTAGATGATTCATCACTGTCGATTCATTATTTAGAATGTGATGTTTCGAATGCTAACCAGGTTAAATCGGCTATTTATACCATTCTTCAGAAAAATCCAAAGATTGATTATCTTTTTTGTAATGCCGGTATACACTTATTCGCTAATATCGAAGAAAGTTCTTATGAAGCAATGCAAAAAGTTTTTGCAACCAATTTATTAGGTACGATTTATTGTTTGCAGCAAGTATTACCTAGTATGAAACAACAAAGATTTGGATCGATCGTTTTAATGGCTTCGGATCAAGCGTTTATTGCCAAAGAACAATGCGCTATTTATGGAGCGAGCAAAGCCGCTATTGCTCAATTAGCCAAAAGTACCGCACTAGATTATGCACAATATGGAATCCGCGTTAATTGTGTTTGTCCCGGTACTATCGATACGCCCATGTATCAAGCTGTTTTAGAACAATTTCAGCAAAAAACCGGCTTAAGCGTGTCATCAATTCGAGATCAGGTCGCAGAAAAATTACCCTTGCGACGAGTGGGAAAACCCGAGGAGGTGGCGCAAGTGGTTAGTTTCTTATGTAGTGAAGCCGCTTCTTTCATGACGGGTGCATTGGTTAATGTTGATGGCGGTTACACCATACAATAACCTACTCTTCGCACTTGAATTTTTTATCTTCGAGATGCCTTTGTTAAAAATCCATTGTTGCGAGTATATTCTTCGCAGATATATTATTTAGCGATTTGTATGATAGCAGATTCGAGCAATCGGCCTAGATTATTGCTCGCTTTAGCAGCAAAATGTACCGTTCCTTCATGTGTAATTGGTTCATCACTAAGTCCAGCGGCTAGATTGGTTACTACAGATATTACAGCTACTTTTAAGCCGCAGTGTCTGGCAACTATCACCTCAGGTACGGTCGACATTCCTACTACATCAGCGCCTAATTGTCGAAAAGTGCGTATTTCCGCAGGGGTTTCAAAATTAGGACCTAAAACACTGACATAAATTCCCTCGTTTAAAGAAATAGACAGTTTTTTTGCAGTTTGTTGAATGATATGTCGGATACTTGGATCATAAGCATTATCCATCGAGAAGAAACGTGGGCCAAATTCTTCATCATTAGGTCCGATAAGAGGATTCATTGGATGGAAGTTAATATGATCTGAAATTAAAACCAATTGACCTGATTTTACCTTTTCATTTAAGGATCCCACCGCATTGGTCATTATTAAAGTATGGCAGCCTAAGCATTTTAAAGTGCGGATGAATATTTTAAAGTCTTTACCTTGCATTCCTTCATAAAGATGAACACGCCCTTGGCAACATACCACAGGTATTTTGTTGATATAGCCGAGTATCATTTTTCCATGATGTCCAATTACACTGCTCACTGGAAAACCAGGAAGTTCAGCGTAGGGTATGGAGATGCTGTCGGTAAGTTTATCAGCAATATCCGCTAAACCAGAGCCTAAAACAATTCCAATCTTAGGTTGGAAATCAGGTCGACGTTTTAAAATAGATTGGGCAAGTTGTTGCGGAGAAACATGTGCTGTCATAAATCACCTTTTTAGTGAGAATAGTTTTTTATATGACTTTAATGTGGGTCACTATATCCTGGAGGAGGTGTACTTGCAGTTTCATCAGATCCAAATAAAAACTTTTCCATTTCTTTTTTTAAAAATTCGCGTGCTTGCGGCTCAAATGTATTTAAACGATATTCATTGATGAGCATAGTCTGATGGTTTACCCATTGTTGCCAAGCAGGCTTACTAATGGATTGATAGATACGTTGACCCAATTCTCCAGGATAAGGGAGATAATCAAGTCCTTCTGCTTGCGTGTGTAGTTTAATACAATAGATAGTTCGGTTCATAGTATAGGCTTAATAGTTTTTTGACAGGGGCTGCAAGACCTCTTGAAGCTAATTGTTGCCTGTTATACCAGACTATACGGTCAGATTCCATCAATGGCGGATGCCAATGCTTAACATGGATGAGAACAGGTCTAATTTCAAGTTGAAAATGACTAAATGTATGCTTTAAAAGGGGATATTTTTTTACAGGTTTTTTTATCTCACAACAATAGTATTTATTGCAAAAATTTTTCACATTTTCTGTTATGGAACATTCTGGCAGGCTCCATAGGCCACCCCAAATTCCCATCGGGGGCCTTTTTTCTAGCAAAATTTCTTGATGTTCATTGACCAAAATTACCATCTTGATAGTGCGACATGGGATAGTCTTACGCGGTTTGGGCGAAGGATAATTTGCAATACTATTTGTGGTATACGCTTTGCAATGGTTTTGCAAAGGACATTGTGTACATTTAGGTTGTGAGCGTGTACAAACCAGTGCACCAAGATCCATCATTGCTTGTGTATAATGACTGATATGTTTATTTTTTGGCGTATAATGTTCTGCTAAAGCCCATAATTGTTTACTGACTTTGCTTAAACCAGACCAGCCTGTGATTGCATGAAACCTTGTTAATACCCGTTTCACATTACCATCGAGTATGCTGGCAGGTTGGCTAAATGCTAAGGCAAGTATGGCTCCGGCGGTCGATCGACCGATGCCTGGCAAATTTTGTAATAACAGTAAATCTTGTGGAAATTTTCCTGAATATTCTTTTTCAATGATTTGCGCGCAGTGGTGTAAATTGCGTACTCGCGCATAATAACCTAAGCCTGACCATAGCATAATTACTTGATCGATATCGGCTTTAGCGAGCGAAGAGAGCGTGGGAAAATGTTGAATAAAACGTTGAAAATAAGGAATAACTGTTGCAACTTGAGTCTGTTGCAGCATAATTTCCGAAAGCCAAATCATATAGGGTGATTTTGTTTGCTGCCAAGGTAGATGTTTGCGACCAGCGCAAGTAAACCAGCTTAGCATTTTTTGTTGGAATTGTTTTGCGCTTAGTGTCACTGGTCGTTTACGAAAGATTAATGCTAGGTTGACTCTGCAATTAATTGCACAATTAGTGAAATAGTTTGTTTAGGTCTAATTTTTTTAACGTATCGCCAAGTTTTCCTTTGAGTTTTTCTTTGATGATGTCAACACTTAATTGATCCAGAATAGGACTGATAGAAAGTTGTTGTAAAGGTCCAGAAATTCTAATGGGGATAGCAATACCTTCAGGGCTACCATCAGCTAATATAGGTTGGGCTTGTAATTCATAATTGATTTGTTGCAATGGTAAATTCAACACGCCTTTACCATTGACACGTAAGCGACCGCTACTAATGATCAAATCATTATTATTGACTATTCCCTGATTGATAGTAAAACTACCGTTAAATCTATCGAACGGGGTATCTGGGCCTGTGCTCTTAGGCGTGGCTTCGTGTTTAAGTAAGGCTTTTCCTAATGCTATCCAATAAGATAAATTAATTCCTTTTAAAGCGCCTTGATCTAAATTAAAGTGGCCTTGTCCGTTTAAATTTCTTGTGAGTACCCCAGCGTTATCGCCGGTCGTCGATATATTAAGATTCAATGTTGCTAAGCCGGTTAATTGTATTTGACTTTTATTCATCAGATCTTGAAAAAGCAATGCGGTATTAATTTGATTAAATTGACTTTGCGCAGTGATCGACGGTACTTTTGGATTAAGATTAATAGAGGCATTGCCTTGATAATTTCCTTGATAAAATTTGGCATTAATAGGGTTAAGCGCAAGCAAATTATTTTTAAATTGAAAATCAAGTTTTATTTGCTGAAAAATTAATTTACCGGTTTTAATTTGCTGGCTAGATAAAGTCCCAGCAAAGCTAGGTTTATTTAAAATATGCTGACCTGTGACATGTCCGGTGAGTTTAATTTGATTAATCTGGGCAACCAGTTGATCGACAATAATATCCTGTTTATTTAAATCGAGATCGATATGGCTTTTTAAGAACAGAGGAAGTTCGCCTTTAGGATAACTAGGTCCTTTTAATAGCATGTTAAGATTGAGGTTATTAAACTCAATATTTTTTCTATCTGTACTTAATGTGATCGATGAACGTAATTTAACGGCGGCATTAATAATAGGTGAGTTCGAATTTAAATTAAACTGAATATCAAAAGGTGAGCTTTTATTAATAGCTAGATTAGCGCTTGTAAGTTGGAATCCAGTTATTTCAAAATGTTTATTTTTTTGTTGATCAGCATAAATAATATGTCCGTCTCGAATGTCTAAACCTGTTACGATAAATCCTAACGGTTTTAAACTATCACTTTGATTGTTTTCTGAATTGCTTGAGATTTTTTGCGAGGAAGTGAGTGGTCCTTCCCAATTGACTTGGCCTTTAGCATTTTTTATTAGATAAAGTGTTAGACCATGAATTTGTAACTTACCAATTTCTAATTGTTTATGTAATAAAGGGAATAGACGAACTTGAATGTCCAACTTTTTAATTTGTGCGAACGGATTATTACCAAAGCCAGGACTATTAGCTAGCTTGACATCATTTAATTGTAATCCTAACCATGGGAAAATAGACCATTGAATATCTCCGCCTAATTGTAACTGACGTCCGGTAAATTTAGTAACCGCTTGACTAATCTGAGGTTTAAGATCATTAGGATTTACAAATACCACTAATCCTATTAAAGAAACCAGGCCTAATAATATAACAGCGCCAATAAAAGTGATAAAAATACGAAGTACCTTAGACATCGGTTTTTGTTTCCTCATAAAAATCTTCTAATCGGACTATTGCGTAAGCAGGTTCTTCATACGGATGTGATTTTTTTAAAGCGGCTATGACTGGCTTGATATGTTTTTTACCACAAATCATTTCAACTAAATATTCATCTTGCGTTTCTATGTTTCCTTTTTGACCTTTAAAAGGGTTAGACTGTACTAAAGGACGAAATTGCCCTTGTCCTAATACTTGCCAAGCGCAGTGATCATAATTTCCTAATCGGCCGCCACCTTGATCAAACATCGCTAGTTTGACAGGCTCAAGATAATCACTAGGAATATAGACTGAAATTTTATACATGGACATTAGTATATAATATTTTCGATTCAATTTGCGAGTGGGTATAAGTAGGTGTCTATGCTAAATCGGGTTAAAAATTACGTTTTCAGTCAATTATGGCTAAATTATAGTATTCACTTGAACGAGTTATCTACTATTCAAAGTCATTTCAAGAAGCATTTTCAGGAAGAATTAATTCTAGATCATTTTGCGCTTATTGATTTACCGGGTCCTTATACCGGTATGGATACACTGTCTCATTTATTTTCTTATCTCGGCTATAAGGTGCGCGGTCAAGATTACTTAGCTGAAAAACAAAATAATTTTAGATGGTTATCAGAAGAAATAAGCTCTGAAACCTTAGCCATTGATGCAGCACCGCAAATAGTGGTTGCAGATTTTCGCCGCGAAGCATTAGCACCGCAAATACTAACCATTGTTGATCATTATGCTGGTTTTACCCAAGCTCTGGATACTGAACAATTAAAATTTCTGCATTATCGCACTTTACAACAGGATGAGATGGCGGCTTTTGAACTGTCCAGGTACATTTTGAATTATCTTCAGTCTAAAGACTGGCCATTACCTACTATAAAAGAATATGAAATAGTAAAAAGTCACAATGAATTATTAGCCTGGGTGTTAGTCATGGGTCGTCAAGTTAATCATTTTGCTTGGAGTATACATTTATCAAAATGTTTTAATCAGTTAAAAAAATTTAATCAATTTTTGAGTTCTACTTTACATATTTCTTTGAACAAAAAAGGGGGCTTGATAAAAGGTAATATTAATAAAGGTATAGAGCAAAGTTCAACACAGCCCACTATTAAACCTGTAAAACTTGCTGATGGGGCGATAGATTTATCGGATCGATTTATCGAATTTGTATGGCGTTATCCAAAAAAGACGGGAGAAACCAGACGATGGCATGATTATTTTACTGGATTTGTTGCAGATAATGCCGATCGTGTGGTTGAATCGCTTTATTTGAAATAACTTTGGAAAAGAAATTGAATAAAAAAATTTATTATGTCACCAATAATGCGGGTAAATTCGAAGAAGTCAGAGATTTTTTTGATAAAGTTGCTCCTTCTTTCCATGTTGAACAATATGCTATCGATATTGATGAAATTCAGAGTTTAGATCAAAAAATAGTGGTGGCAGATAAAGTTAAAAAAGCATTTAATCTAGTCAAACAACCTTTGTTGCTTGATGACGGCGGTTTATTTTTTGCTGCATATAACCAATTTCCTGGTACTTTATCGAAATTTGTTTTTCAAGGATTAGGTTTTAAAGGTTTATTCAAATTGGTGGAAGAAGATAATCGTGCATCGTTTATTTTACAGTTAGCCTACGCCGATGGATTGCATACACAATTATTTGAAGGCGTTTGTCACGGCACGATCGTCGTGCCAGAAGATTTATCTTCTCATCCCAAGCTTCCATTTACAGCTATCTTCAAACCAGAAGGTTCAGATAAAACCTTGGCACAATTGCGTTATACAGATGATTTTTTTCATTTTTCTTTTCGTCAACAAGCTTTAAAAAAATTTATTGATTGGTATCAAACTCAATAAACCCCCAAGGAAAAAATGCTGACCAAGGATCAAAAGAAAATTTTTTTTTCAGCTTGTATAGGAACTATTTTGGAATGGTATGATTTTAGTCTTTATGCCTATTTAGCAGGTATTTTTGCACAAATTTTTTTTCATGCCATACCAAGTATTGGTTTGTTGCTGAGTTATAGTGTTTTTGCAATGGGTTATTTAGCACGTCCTTTGGGCGCAGCCCTGTTTGGTTATCTTGGGGATACGCAAGGTAGAAAAAAAGCCTTAAGTTTAAGCGTTTTATTAATGGCAATAGCTACGTGCGGAATAGGTATGCTTCCAGACTATGCCGCGATCGGAATAAGCGCGGCATTTTTATTGCTTTTTTTTCGATTACTGCAAGGTATCGCAGTAGGGGGCGAAGCGTTTGGTTCTGCTTGCTTTCTCGTAGAGTCTATACCCTCAAATAAAACCGGTTTTTATTCATCATTAATTTGGGCGAGCTCAGTGATCGGCTTATTATTCGGATCTTTTGTCGTTTTTATTTTATTCGTATGTTTTCAAGGACCTTTACTTTACAGCTTTGCATGGCGTTTGCCTTTTTTGTTAGCCGCTATTAGTGGTTTAATCGCGTATTATATAAGAACGCAAACCCCAGAGACACAAGCTTTTCAGCATTTACGCCATCAATGTTTAATAGAAAAATTTCCAATAAAAACTATTTTTTTAACGCATAAGTTTTTGATTGGCCAACTCATGGGGCTTTATTTGTTGTCAGCTTTGATAACTTATTTAGTTTTTATTTTTATGCCTGTTTATTTCACGGATGTTTTGGGTCATTCGAGAATTCATGCGCATGCGCTGAATACAATAATATTGATTTTACTTATTTTGCTCGATATTTTTTTTGGTTGGCTTTCTGATAAGCTTGGACAGGAATCTATCATGTTGGCAGGTGCCATTGGATTGATGTGTTTCAGTTATCCGCTGTATGTGATGATTGCGCAAGGTTCTTTTTTTGCGGCTATTATTGCACAAATAATTTTTACATTTCTAGCAGCTAGCTTTCAAGGACCACTGTTGGCGCTTACACTCGATCGAATACCGGTCGCAGTACGCTATACCTTAGGTTCGCTTAGTTATAATCTGGCGTATTCTATTTTTGGTGGGACAGCGCCGTTGCTAGCTATTTATTTAATAACAAAAACCACCAATGTTGCCATACCCGGTTTATATCTTGCTCTGAGCGCTGTTGTAGCCGTTATTATTTTAATTGTTACTAAAAAAATGACCGTACCGAGTTATTTGACTTTGCCCAAACAGGATTAACTTGATTTTTTATTTAAGTTCATTTTAATGAGTTCAATTATTTTTTTGACGTTTTCTTTATGGTTGCTGGCAAATGTATTTAATTCTTGCCAAGAACGTAACCAGGTTAATTGGCGTTTTGCGAGTTGTCGTGTTGCAATAAGGGTCAGATCTTGCATCTCAGTATAGGAAATACTATTAAGTAAATAATTCCAAATTTGCCGGTAACCTACTGTGCGTATAGCGGGTAAATTAGCGTGTAGATCGCTACGTTTAAAAAGTTTCTCAACTTCTTCTATAAAACCTAAATCTAACATAGCTTGGAAGCGGATAGTGATCGCTTCATGTAACAAAGTTCTATCATCAGGAATTAATGCAATATTAATAAAAAAATAGGGTGATGATCGAGTAAGCGTACATTGTAATTCAGTTAATGTTTTTCCAGAGATCAGAGCAACTTCTAAAGCGCGTAAGATTCGTTGTGGATCATTAGGATGAATGCGTTGGGCGGCGATTGGATCAACTATTGATAAACGTTCATGAAGTTTCTTTAACCCAAAATCTTTTAACTCTTTTTTTAGTTGTTCACGAACAAGTTGATTAGCGGGTGGCAAAGTAGCAATGCCTTGTTGCAAGACATGAAAGTAAAGCATCGTTCCACCTACCAATAATGGAATACGATCCTTATTAATAATTTCTTCAATTGCATTGATAGCATCTGTTCTGAATTCTGCTGCGGAATAAATTTCGCTAGGATCATGCGTATCTATTAATCGATGAGGTGCTTGATTTAAGATAAGTCTAGAGGGTTTGGCAGTGCCAATATCCATACCACGATAAATCAATGCTGAATCGACACTAACGATTTCAAACTCTAAATAAGTAAGTAAATCGATGGCTAGATTAGTTTTTCCTGATGCCGTTGGACCCATCAGGCAGATAACAGGTTTAACGTCCACGTAGAAAAAACCGGTCAATATCAGATAAAGACCATTGTTTCCAGGTTGGTCGACCGTGATTGCATTGATTACTACGCGAAGTCTGTTCCATATCGCGGAGTAATTGGTTCATTTCAATCAGTGTCATGTTGCGGTGAGCACGTACAGCGCTATGACAAGCGATGCTAGAAAGTAATTCATTGATTTTTTCAGGTATACGTTGACTGTTAGCGTGTTGAATTAAATCACTGAAAACGTCATGTACTAGTTGCTCTATATTGTCTTTCGCTAGTAGTTCGGGTATTTGGCGAATAATCAAGGTTTCGGGACCCAGACTCTCAAATTCAAAGCCGAATTGTGTAAATAGGTTAGTATATTCTTCTAAAAGCAAGACCTCCTGTTGAGATAATGTTAAACAGATAGGAATTAATAATAATTGAGTTTTTATGTCACTATTTTGGATGTCATGTTTTAAGCGTTCATAAAGAATGCGCTCATGTGCTGCATGAATATCAACTAGAATTAAACCTTGAGTATTTTCAGCCAAGATATAAATGCCATGCAATTGTGCTAAGGCAAAACCTAAAGGTGGATCACAGCGTGAAATTTCTGTTGGTTTTGTGGTTTGAAGGGTCGATTTTTTTTCTGCTAAAACTTCTTTCCGTTTTAATGAAACACAGAGTGCATGATCAGTTTCATTAGGATAGCTCATAGA
Source organism: Candidatus Aquirickettsiella sp. (assembly GCA_036495935.1). GTDB lineage: Bacteria > Pseudomonadota > Gammaproteobacteria > Diplorickettsiales > Diplorickettsiaceae > Aquirickettsiella. The sequence continues at coordinate 115,676 of DASXLX010000056.1, read as the reverse complement.
ATCTGCTGCAACGGATAAAGGTAAGTTAGTTTGTTGAGGATGTGTTATCTTAGAGGAGATATCGGAGATTTTTTCATTTAATCCAGCCGATGATCCAATTGTGTTTGGTATTGATTTATTGGTTTGTGGTTTAGGAGATGTGTTGGCTAAAGCTTTTTGTAAACTTTGTTTAACAAAGTCATAGACTAAGCGACTCTCGCGAAAGCGAACTTCATATTTCGCAGGATGCGCATTCACGTCAACTGCATGGGGATCGAGTTCGATAAATAACGCAAAAGCGGGGTGACGACCATTATAAAGAACGTCTTGGTAAGCTTGCTTAACCGCATGATTGATTAATTTGTCTTTTACTATACGTCGATTAACATAAAAATACTGTAAATCGTTTTGGCTACGTGAAAAAGTGGGTAATGAAATCCAGCCCCATAAACGCAAATCGATGCCTTGCATATCAATATAGATAGCGTTTTCTATAAAGGAGCGGCTACACAATGTTGCAATACGTTCCTGCTTTGCAGCTTCGTCGCAGGCAGGATGCAATTGATAAATGCCTCGTTTATTATGCTGCAAACTAAAACCTACAGAAAAATGACTGAGACTTAAGCGTTTTATCAAAGTTTCTATATGTGCAAATTCGGTTTGTTCCGACTTCAAAAATTTGCGTCTAGCCGGGGTGTTGAAGAAAAGGTCTTGAATTTCTACGGTCGTTCCTCGCGCATGTGCAATAGGAACAGGAATTAACGGATGTTTCTGGTGATAATCACAGGTGATTTTCCAGCCTTGTTGTGTGATCTCTGTCGAGGAGCTTAAATTGAGCCTAGCGATAGAGCTGATGCTGGCTAAGGCTTCGCCGCGGAACCCTAATGTAATAATTCGTTCTAAGTCATTGAGTGTATGAATTTTGCTGGTTGCATGTCGATCTAAAGCCAAAATTAAATCATCTTTGTGGATGCCATGGCCATTGTCGCGGACACGGATACGCTGAATACCCCCTTTGTCAATATCGATATCAATTTGCTGACTACCCGCATCCAAACTGTTTTCGACCAGTTCTTTTACGATAGACGCAGGCCGTTCAATCACTTCACCTGCAGCAATCTGATTGGCCAAATGCGAGCTTAAACGTTGGATACGACCTGACATAATTATTTACTATTGAGAAAGACAATGATTCTAACAAATTTTCACCGCTAGCTAAATATTCGAGTTTTTTTATTGAGGGATTCTTTTTCTGGAATTAAGTTTTTTTTAACATTTTCCTCTATGTTTAAGGGAGAATGGTTCAGCAAATCAGTAATAAATTGCTGATATTCATCGTCATTTGCTGCACAAAAATGTTTTTTCAATCCGTGTAGAAGATTTAATAGTGTTTGCGCACAAGGTCGTTCTTCTACCGGTGTTAACATAGCGAAAGATAAATGATTTAAAATTTCCCATTGTGTTAGAAGAGTTACCTCTTTATCTTTAGTTTCCTGAAGAATTTTTAAACTTTCCTGAGTGTTTTTGGCCATTGATGATGAGGAATATTTTTCTCCCCATTTTTTTAAATCGATAAAACAACTGATGTCATCTTTCAGAGCACAATAATTATTTTTATTTAATTCTTTTTGGAAGAAATTCGTATTGGCTTTTTTTTGATTCAAGGTGAAATCATTAAATAAAACAGGAAATTTATTATTCAATAGTCTATAAAGTGTAATTCCTAATGACCAAATATCCGATTTATCTACGTTTAAAATTGGTATTTTGGTAAAATCCATATTAGCAAACAGTTCAGGAGCCATATAGCGCAGACTACCAAACCGACTCGCAGGCTCTTCTGCAAGATAAGCACAATCAAAATCGGCCAAAACTAGATTGCCTAATTCGTCTATCAGAATATTGCTTGATTTAATATCACCATGAACGATTCCTTTAAATCCCTGATTTTCAAAAATAAATGTTTCTGTATGCAGGTGATATAATGCCTCTAATAGCAAAAATAGCTGTTTCATTAACCATAAACTTGCTATGTTTTTTTTTTCAAATTGTTCAAATAAAAAATAATGGTGTAAATCTAAATTTCTCCCTGACATGAATGGCAAGAACAATGAGGACTCGTTACTAACGTTAGAAATTGGTCGTAGGATAGCTTTTTTTTTAGACTGTTTATTAGAAGCAATAAGCTTATAAATTTTTATTTCAGATAGAATTGTTTTTTTTCCTTTTTTTTGGACAAAAGCAATATTCGTCCGATCATTAGGTAGACATAACTTTCCTTGTTTAATAGGTACAATTTTTTCAGACCCCAAGGGCGTTATATCAAGTTCCTCGACAGAGTCCGGATGAACAGGAAGATTTAACGATAGTTTATGTTTATTGCGATACATCGTTTTATAAGCCTTTTTTATTATACAAATGTTAGTACAAATTTATTATTTTAAATTTTAATCTTAATTAACTTCAAAATTAAGATTTAATTTCCAATACAGGAGTTTTGTTGAAAATAAAAAAACGTTGTATAGTAAATGAAAGGATAAATAAAGCAATTTCAGCAATAATTTTGCTGCTATAAACATTTATTCCAAAATCGTGGATAAATTTAATGAGGCTGTAAGCAATAAGTCCCAAAAAGCTGGCTAAGGCAGTATATTTCAACGCCGCCGGTAACCAACGATTTTTACTTTTAAAGGCGAGGTGCTGATTTAATTTGAAATTGAAAGTGGCTGATAAGATACGCCCTAATAATACCGCTAAAAATATATTTTTTTTAAGCCAATAAGTTAAGAAAAATAAGGCAAAATCAATTGCAGCTGAAATTAAGGAAATAGCGGCAAAGCGGATAAAAACAAAATAAATTTTGATGGAGTCGATTAAGGGATTAAAATGTGAGGAACGATTATCATCTAAATAGACTGTTTTTATAGGAATTTCTTGAATATTGACTTGATGTTCTTCAGCAATCAATAACATCTCTAGCTCAAATTCATAGCCTCGTGCATTCGAATTTAACAAAGGTAATAGCAGGGTGCGTGGAATGACACGTAAACCAGTTTGTGTATCTTCTAAGATGGTTTTACTAAATAGACGCAAAATATATTTTGTTAGTTTATTGCCGAATCGACTACGCCATGGAATGGGCGCATTATTAAATGTACGTTTCCCTAAATAGAGATGCGAGGGTTTTTGCATAAAAACTGCTGAAAGGTGTAGGATATCTTGGGGAAGATGTTGACCGTCAGCATCCGCAGTGACAATACCTAATTCTTTAGGGTGGCTAGTGGCTAGCCAATGTTGAAATCCCGTTTTGAGCGCCTGACCCTTACCTTTATTTTTGGTATGACGGAGAAGCTCAATATCAAAAGCTTGAATTTTTGAAAAAATATTTTGTTTATTAGGGTCAGAGCCATCATCTACAACAATAATCCGTTGTTTAGATTGGCTTTCACGTAAAGATTTTATTAACGCTACCAGATTATCATTAGGCTGGTAAGCAGGAATAAGAATAGTTGGATGCAAATCCTTTAGCATAGCTTGAGTATAAGTAAAAGACATCGAGGAGACTAGTCCTTAATAAGATTCACTTTAAAAAACGGTTGCAAAGATTGGATATAAAGTCAGTGACTCCTCTGTTAAAAAGCTTATTTAAAGATGGATTGAATAAGGCTAAGGTTTGTGTGCCTTGAAAGGTTTTGGCATGGAATATTATTTGTCTGTTCATTTCCATTAAATTGATATGACAAATAATATCGGGTTTAGGTAAAAATTCTAAAGCACGCTCAGGCCATTCTATTAGCCATATAGCAGGGTGGTCAAATTCATCACAAAGGCCCATTTCAAATATTTCGTTGGGTGATTGTAAACGATATAGGTCAAGATGATAAATAGAATAAGGAGCTATCTCATAGGTTTCAATTAAGGTGTAAGTAGGACTTTTTACTAAGCCTGAATAGCCTAATTTTTTTATTAGCGCACGTACAAAGAATGTTTTTCCTGCGCCTAACTCACCCTTTAAAAAAATGATCAATCGTTTGTTCTTAGGACAGCACTCAGCTAATTTTTTGGCTAATTGCTGCATTTCTTTTTCAGTTTTTAGTAAAATGACTGACATAGAAGCGTGAAAAATGTAGTTTAATCATTTAGTTTTTTGTATTTCATTTTTTTCTTAGCTTGAGTTTCGTCAATGCCTAAGCGTTTTAAACGATCAAATTCATAATCGGTAAAATTACCTGTAAAGCAATCAATCCGATCGTCTTGAAAAGCGATGATATGCGTTGCTATTCGATCTAAAAACCAACGATCATGAGAAATCACCATTGCGCAACCTGGAAAACTTAATAATGCTTCTTCTAATGCACGTAAAGTTTCTACATCCAAATCATTAGTGGGTTCATCAAGAAGTAAAACGTTGCCACCAGCACGTAATAATTTGGCTAAGTGGACGCGATTACGTTCGCCGCCCGATAAGTTTTTTATTAGTTTTTGTTGATCAGACCCTTTAAAATTGAAACGACCTACATAGGATCGAGAAGGCATTTGGAATTGATTAATCGTCATAATATCCAATCCTTCGGAGATTTCTTGCCACACAGTATGATCCGGATTCAATGAATCACGACTTTGATCAATATAAGCCAGTTGTACGGAAGCACCTTGATGTATTTTTCCGCTATCGGGTTGTTCTTGTTGCATAATCAATTTAAACAAAGTGGATTTTCCAGCACCATTCGGACCAATAATTCCTATGATGGCAGCTTTTGGCACTGTAAAACTAAAATTATTGATTAATATGCGTCCATTGAAGCCTTTTGTCAGTTGATCAAATTCCAACACCGAATCCCCCAGCCGTATTCCCGGCGGGATATAGAGTTCCTGGGTTTCGGCTCGTTTTTGAAAGTCTTGTGAACTTAATTCTTCAAAACGCGCTAAACGCGCTTTACTTTTTGCTTGCCGACCTTTTGGGTTAGTTCGTACCCATTCTAATTCAGCTTTTAAGCTTTTTTCATGAGCGGCTTGTTGTCTTCCTTCTTGAGCGAGACGCTTTTGTTTTTGTTCTAGCCAAGAGGAATAATTTCCTTCATAGGGGATTCCATGTCCGCGATCGAGTTCCAAAATCCAACCGGCTACATTATCTAAGAAGTAACGGTCATGGGTTACTGCAATGACAGTGCCTGGATAATCATGTAAATAACGTTCTAACCAGGCTACACTTTCCGCATCTAAATGGTTAGTGGGTTCATCGAGCAACAACATATCAGGGTTAGATAATAACAGGCGACACAATGCGACACGACGCCATTCACCGCCTGAAAGTTGTGTAATTTGTGCGTCCCATGGAGGTAAACAGAGCGCATCCGCTGCTATGTTTAATTTACGTTCTAATTCCCAGCCACCTTGGGCATCAATTTGTGTTTGTAACTCGCCTTGTTCTTCAAAGAGTTGATTCATGGCCGATTCACTCATAGGTTCGGCAAATTTCATGCTAATTTCGTTAAATCGATCTAATAGCTTTTTAGTGTCTGCAATGGCATCTTCCACGTTACCACGCACATCTTTAAGTGGGTCTAATTGTGGTTCTTGAGGTAAATAGCCAATTTTGATTCCTGGTAATGCACGTGCTTCACCGACAAAATCCTGATCTTCTCCAGCTAAAATACGTAGTAAAGTCGATTTACCTGAGCCATTCAACCCTAGTACGCCAATTTTTGCTCCAGGATAAAAAGATAGCCAAATATCTTTAAGGATTTCTTTTTTAGGGGCAACGATTTTACTCACTGCTTGCATGGTATAGATATATTGTTGTGACATAACCTAGAATCAATGGATTGTTAGAAAAGAAAGAATACTAGCAATATTAGCCAGAACTAGCTAGATTTTTTAGCGAATTATTAGGTTTTATTAGGCGGCTTTTGATCGTGCGTTTATCTCAATGGTCCATTTATGTCTGTGCAACACTTCATAGGCTTTGTTTTATAGGGGAAATATTTACTTTATCTATTACCCCGAGTCTATTTTTTTTGGGCTGGGAAAATGTATCTTTAGTTCCTTGTCTATGACTGCGTTTAGCATTAAGTTTAAGCTTAACTGAGATTGATTGCGGGGAGGTAAGTGCCAATTATATTCTAAGTATTTTACGACTACTTGATAAAGGCTACTAATGTTTTTATAATTATTATAAATATTTTTATCTTTTTTAATTTCTTTAGACAATTCTTGGTTAGCGAAATTTAATTGTTTACGAATTTCTTTGGTAAGGTAAATACTCCAAAATGAATTGTTCCTTTTTAATTCTACTTTTAAATTATATTACTATGATACCTGAAGCAAAAACTAACTTTTGATTCGGTTAAAAGGGAAGTAATATAGAATTTTTACTGAATAATAAATTTTTGACATTAATGAGGGATTAAATCATCATGTCTTATTCACTACGAGAAACACTTAGCGACTTTGATCCTGATTTATGGTCTGCGATGAGCAAAGAGGCCCAGCGTCAAGAAGATCATTTAGAATTAATTGCTTCAGAGAACTATACCAGTCCGTTGGTATTGCAAGCACAGAGTTCTGTTTTAACCAATAAATATGCCGAAGGCTATCCCAGTAAACGTTATTACGGTGGCTGTGAATATGTCGACATCGTAGAACAATTAGCAATTGATAGAGCAAAGGAATTATTTCAAGCAGATTACGCGAATGTACAAACTCATTCAGGTTCGCAGGCGAATGCGGCGGCTTATATGGCCTTGATTCAACCTGGGGATACGCTGTTAGGCATGAGTTTAGCGCATGGTGGTCACTTAACGCATGGAGCAAAAGTTAGCTTTTCAGGGAAAATGTATCATGCCTATGCGTATGGTGTCACACCCGATACCCAATTGATTGATTATGCAGAAGTAGAATTCCTGGCAAAAAAACATAAGCCTAAATTAATTATTGCGGGGTTTTCAGCTTATTCAAGAGTGGTGGACTGGCAACGTTTTAGAGATATTGCGGATGAAGTAGGTGCCTATTTTTTGGTGGATATGGCGCATATAGCAGGGTTAGTGGCAGCAGGTTTGTATCCTTCGCCGGTTCCTATTGCGGATGTGGTGACAACGACTACACATAAAACCTTACGAGGGCCTAGAGGAGGTTTAATTTTAACGCGCTCGAATCCTGAAATCGAAAAAAAATTAAATTCTGCGGTATTTCCAGGGCAGCAAGGGGGACCTTTGATGCATGTTATTGCGGCTAAAGCAGTCGCTTTAAAAGAAGCTTTAGCACCAAGTTTTAAAGTCTATCAGCAACAAGTGATAACTAATGCAAAAGCAATGGTTCAGGTAATGTTGCAAAGAGGATATAAAATCGTCTCAGGTGGGACCGATAATCATCTTTTCTTAATTGACATGATTGAAAAAGGTATTACAGGGAAAGAAGCTGAGGAGATATTGGAGAAGGCATATATCACTTTAAATAAGAATATGCTTCCTAATGATCCCCGCTCACCTTTTGTAACTAGTGGTTTACGGATAGGTACACCTGCTATAACCACTCGAGGTTTAAAAGAAAAAGAGGTGGGGGACGTGGCTAATTGGATTTGTGATGTCCTTGATAATCTAAAAGACCCTGCATGCATAGATAAAGTCAGGAAACAAGTCATGGCACTATGCCAGCAATTTCCAGTATACTCCCCCTAAGTTCAGAAATGTTCTTCTAGAGATACAATGATGTATTGTCCTTTTTGTAATGAAGCAGATACCAAAGTGATCGATTCTCGTCTAAGTAGTGATGGTCAACAGGTGCGACGTCGGCGCGAGTGTTTACAATGTAATGAACGTTTTAGCAGTTTTGAATCTGCTGAGTTAGGGTTACCACGTGTGGTCAAACGTGATAATACGCGAAGTGCCTTTGATCAGGAAAAACTAAGAGCAGGCATGCTTAAAGCCCTAGAAAAAAGACCTATTTCCAGCGAGCAAGTTGAGGCAATTATTGTGCGTTTAATAAAGAAATTACGCGCATTAGGCGAACGCGAAATTTCTTCAAGACAAATTGGTGAGTGGGTGATGGAAGAACTGTGTGATTTAGATCCCGTTGCGTATGTACGATTTGCATCGGTATATCGAAGTTTTCAGGATATACAAGCATTTAATCAGGCGATTGAACAATTAAAACAAGATATTTCTGCGAATAAAAAACAAACTCATGACACTGAAATCGAAAAAAAATAATTTTAAGGCAAAGCAACGCGCACGTCGTTTTGCTATGCAAGCCATTTATCAATGGCATTTAACGCAAGAAAAATTTTGTGCTATTCAAGCTAAATTTTTGGCTCAAGAGGAAATGGTGAGCGTGGATACTGCTTATTTCCTTTTGCTAGTTCAAGGAGTCTTAAAGGATCAAGAATCGTTAGATAATCATTTACAACAATTTTTAGATCGTCCACTCAAAGAGTTAGGATTGGTAGAGTTGGCTATTTTGAGATTGGGTGCTTATGAGTTGCTTAAATGCCCAGAAGTCCCTTATAAAGTTGTATTAAACGAATCTATCGAATTAGCTAAGATGTTTGGCGCCATGGATAGTTATAAATATATTAATGGTATTTTAAACCTACTAGCAAAAAAAAATCGTTCTTTGGAATATACTCACAGCAAAGGAATTTTGGGCAAGACATCGCGAGAATAAAACGATCAGAATGTATTCAAGATGCATGAGATTGCGAATTGAGACTATATAAGGATCAATAATTTTCTAATCTTTTATGTCATTAAATGAATTTGATTTAATTCAACGTTTTTTTAACTCGCCAACAAAGCATCGCAAAGATGTTATTTTAGGCATAGGCGACGATGCCGCTATATTGCAAGTGCCATTTGATCATCAATTGGTAGTGAGTACCGACACTTTAGTATCAGGTCGACATTTTCCTGAAAATACTTCACCTGCGGATATTGGATATAAAGCATTAGCAGTTAATTTAAGTGATCTTGCTGCAATGGGTGCTGAGCCTGCATGGGCATTACTGGCACTGACATTACCTAACACCAATGAAATCTGGCTCAAAAAATTTACCGAAGGTTTTTTTCCTTTAATGCAAGATTTTCAATTGCAACTGGTGGGAGGAGATATAACACAAGGACCTTTAACAATTACGTTTCAAGTATTGGGGTTTGTTCCAGCGGGTAAAGCGTTAGGTCGTGTCGGTGCAAAAGTAGGTGATCGCATTTATGTGTCAGGAACTTTAGGTGATGCAGGCTTGGCTCTCGAATCAATCAATAAAAAAAATTGTTTTGGATTATCATCCTCTCAGATTTTTTCTGTCATGCAACGTTTAAATCGACCTGTTCCCCGTGTCGAGGTAGGCCATGCTTTACGTGATATTGCAAGTAGTGCTATTGATGTTTCAGATGGACTAGCCGCTGATTTGGGTCATATTTTATCGACGAATCAAGTGGGTGCGTTGCTTCAATTAGAAAAGCTTCCTTTATCAGATAGTATGCAGGCTTTGCCATCTGAAAAGGCATGGCAATTGGCTTTAAGTTCTGGAGATGATTATGAGCTATGTTTTACTGTGCCAGAATCGCGTGAAAGAGAATTGCAACTCCATTTATCAGCAATGAATACACCCTATACCTGCATAGGAAGTATTAAAAAAGAACCCGGATTAATTTTGCTGGATAAAAAAGGATCAGTTTTTAATATGAATAAATTAGGGTATCAGCACTTTATTTGAAAAATATTAGATAATAGGTGTTCGCGTCTTAGCTTCTAGTCAGTATATAATCGTTTTTTCTATAGAATGTTATGAGATAAATTATGCAAAAGGATCTAGTCCACAAGGTATTTAGCCATCCTATTTACTTAATCGCTTTTGGTTTTGGCGCTGGATTATCCCCTTTTGCGCCAGGGACTTGTGGAACATTAGTTGCTATTCCATTGTATTATTTAATACAGTCTTTTTCTCTAGTTAACTACGGATTGATTTTGTTATTCGCTGTTCTGATTGGTGTTTGGATTTGTGATGTAACGGAACGAGGTATTGGCGTTCATGATTTTTCAGGAATAGTTTGGGATGAAATATGTGGATTTGGTTTGACTATGTTTGCCGCTCCAAAAGGTTGGTTATGGATTGCGATTGGTTTTGTTCTATTTCGCTTATTTGATATTGTGAAACCTTGGCCTATCGCTTGGATAGATCGAAAAATGCCGGGTGGATTAGGTGTCATGCTAGATGATTTAATGGCGGGTGTGTATGCCTGGATAATTTTACACCTAATATACTCTTTGCATTTAAAATTTTGAGTGCTGCTTGACATACACAATCCCTATGTATGTTAATCCGCCAGTTATTTTTTTTTACCGCGGGTATTTACCAAAAAGTACCTTGCACTTATGATCTCAATGGCATATCCACAGCCCGTTTAGGATTTTCTCCTTTTGTATTGTGTACACTAAAGAAATTGGATGAGGTTTGCCCCGGTATACAATTTTTATGTGAAGTCCGATTATTTGAAATTTGAATACTTGATTGTATATCTTCAGTTTTTTTATTCGATACTAGATACACACCATTGGTATAAACATTGATTGTTTTGCCCTTGGAGACTGAATTAGAATTAAAATCTAACACAAGATTTCTAAAGTGTAATTCTTCTTCTGGAAAAGATTTTTCTTCTTGTTTAATTTTTCCGTTTTTTTCTACACATTGGGTAAATGTTTTCTTTCCCAACCATAACGCTTCTTGCTTTTCAGCCTTCTCTAATTCTGTATTGAATGTTGTTTTTTTACGATCATAGATTCTATTCAAAATTTTTTTTCTTTCATCATTTTTTAAATTGCTATATTTGGGATTATGTTTACTAAATTCATCATATTCTCCTTTTTTACTGTCTTTTAAATTTTTTATCGCTGTTTCGTGGTTCTTTATCTTTTCCTTTAAATACTTTTGTCCAAATTGATCATATTCTTCAACTAATGTTTTACCTGTCAATTTGCAAGGTACTGGTTCTTGAAATTGCTTATCATGTTCATCTTTAAGTTTAGATAAACTTCCTATCATTTCTTCATAAACATAAGTTCCATCAGTCGAGGTGCGTAGTTTTTGAATATTTTCCTTGACCTTAGCAACTGCTGTCACAGTAATTTGTTCTGACTTCATTATCATAGAATAATTAATATCACGTTTTTTCTCATCCGAAAGCTGGCTTGGACGTTGCAAGGTAATCTTCATGATTTTTTCAACAGGATTGGGGCTTATCTGATCTATCTGTATTTCATTCTTTTTATTTGCGGGAATGAGTTCTTCCATAAGTGCCACGAATTCTGATTTTTTTCGATCTTCTTCAGTATGATTTATATTTATTGGAGCTTCATTAGAAGGTGGCTGTGAGTTCAATTCAAGAGAGTCATCGGGAACTTCTGGAAGAGGAGGTAATTTTCCTTCAGAATGGCCCTCGAAATTTTGAGTCGATATGTTGGTATCGCCATGAGCGAGCACTCCCGACATTAATTCTTCCTGAAGTTGAGTCACATCTCTAGGCGATTCATTATTGGGTAAGGTTTCAGAGTTTATTTCGGGTAATCCTTCAACGTCTATACCTTTTAGACGGGCCATAAAGAGATTTTTAGAAGCTTTATAATCATCATCGCTAGAGAGATCTTTGTCTAGGGCTTGGCATATCTCTAATGGAGTTCGCTTAAGAATCATATCCCTTTCTACGCGTATTCTATAATAATCTAATAAGTTGTTGTCTTTTAATCGTGGTACAACTAAGTAATTAAATTCAGACTCAGTGATCATGTTACTATCTTTTTCATAGCCAAGAATACCGAGTTGAAATTTTATGGTTTCATCACCAGCAGATTTAATAATGCAAGTGTTGCTTAAAGCTTCTTCTATTTCCTTAAATCTATATTTTTCATTTGCAGTTAAAGGTTTATGAGTAGCTAGTAATGACTTAGCGTATTTTAATTTTTCATCAGGAGTATGTAGGTGAATAACGCTTAATTTTTTAGCGCCTTCCTGCAGGTCATGAACTATTTGTCTAGCATATGTAACGAAATTAATTATCTCTTTTTTGGTTTCATCCAACTCATTAAATTGTTTCTTTAATTCTTCAGAAAGTTGCTGCAATTCTTCAGGCAAAAGTTTTTTAAAATTGCTCGGAAGATCCCCTAAATTTTCTAATTTCGGTATAATTTTACCTAGTTCTTTATGTTTCAAAGCCATCTCAGCTAGTACGCTTGCTTGGTCATGACTTGCGGAAAAATTAATTTTGAGTGGTTCGCGATCTTTATTGTTTGAATTAGGCATAAGAAGTCTCCCTACTAATGTGAAAAGCAATATTTATTGCTTAGTATTATTTTTTTATTGTCATTATTGGATTTTGGTTATTCATTTCGGATTTATTTTTTTCTGTTTGGTTTTTTGGTGTAGTATGTGAGTATAAAAAACTCGATATAGATGTTACCCCTTGTGCTTGGTCTAGTAGTGCTTTATGTGCTTGTCGATTAGAAGATAGTTTAGGAGTTATCTGTGTTTGTGTCGGTTGTTTATTCTCTATGTTTATTGTTTTTACTTTATTTATTGTTCCATTTCCACTAGCTTGGTCTAGTAATTCTTTATGTGCTGCTCGCTTAGAAGATAAAATAGGATTTACCTGTGTGTGTGTCGGCAGCTGTTTATTTTCTTTCTCTGCAATCATTTTTTTTACAAATTCAAAATTTTTTTTTTCATCACAAGGAAAATACTGTTTTAACTTATTCATTGTTGCACTTAATTCTTCAGCCGTAGGACGCTGTTCACTAGGTAATAACATAGTGGATGTTATATGGTGAAGAATATCACTTTTATCCATGTTATCATGGGATGAATTTTGACAAAGGTCTTCGATAATTTTTTTGCTTTCAAGGTTTTTTTTACAAGTCTCAGATTGAAGATATTCATCTACTTTTATTCTAATTTGCTGAACTTGAAGAGGTTCTTGTTCTATCTCTGAATAGCTTAATTTTTCTAGGTCTGCTAGCAGCTCTGCTAGCTCCTCAGCAGTATAAACTTCCTGATCTACTGGCGTCGGTAGCTCTGCTAGCTTCTCAGTATAAATTTTCTGATTTATAGGCGTCGGTTTAAGTTCCCTTATAAAATAACCATTGGTATCTTTAGACATGGTATTCATAGAGTCTATTGCTGTTTGAGAATAAGATTTTATAGGGCATTTTCCCGTTAGTGTGGATTGTAAAGTCAATCCTAATGACCAAATATCAGATTTACCCGGGTTGCTGTTGTTGGGTATCTTACCCGCATATATTTTAAGTAATTCTGGTGGAAGATAAGTAACCATGCCAAGTTGTTCAATGGGTTCATCAGCATAACGCGCACAGCCAAAATCTGATAATGAAAAATTGCCCTTCTTATCTATGAGAATATTATCAGGCTTTATATCGCCGTGAATAATACTTTTGTGTTTGTTTCCGTCTTCATCTAAAAAAACTTCATGGTGTAAGAAATTTAATGTGTTAACGATGTTTCTTGTTTGATGAAAAAGATAAGTGATGGCTTCATCAGAAAAAGAATTATTTTGAATAAAATTACGATGACTTTCTAAATCGCCATTTTTTTTAAATCTTGAATAGGTTTCATTTCCCGAATGTCGATTTTCGGTATAAAAAGGTAAAGACAGATGAGTTTTTATTTTCTCATAATCTGCATGTTTTTTAATACTCTGACTCTTTTTAACTTCATTATTTAATGAGGAATTTCCTGCGATTTTTTCTTTTTTTCTAACAATATCTATTGTATGTTGACTTTGCGTTCTTATTCTTGCGTAATCAACCTTGGCTTGTGTCCCGTGTGTTGCCGTCCCAGTGCTTTCTATATTAAACTCTTTTGGGTATATACTTAATTTAGATAACAATTCGGGAGTACCACCTCCGCTGTTATATTTTTCAGACTTTTTCTTAATATCAATCTTAAGAGAATTGGACTTATTCCTTAACTCGACTACGTCTTCGGTTACACGAGTTTTTTTCTCTGGATTTTTTTTGTACATAATACCTCCTAAAAAATATTAAGTAGTTAAATAAACAATAAACTTAAGCAGCTTGAATAAGTTATTTATTTATTTTAGCAGAGGAATCTTAAGCTTTAATTAAAAAAATATTTTTTTAATACGTCTCTAATGCACGTTTCAAAACCTCTAATTATGATTATAAAATTTTGAAAAAAGGAGTTATTTATATTTTTCAGCATAAAGAATCAATTTAATTTTTTGATAAGAAAATTTAATTATTTTAAATTAAATTAACGAATTCGAAAAATATTAAAGATGGTAATTTTGTTTGATGCAGAATCAAATGGCTTTGCCTTTTTTAGTTCGAGCAAATAATTATTACCTCTATAAAAAATTCAATTGCTGTGAATTTAAACTGAGTAAACAGATAAAAAATTCAACGAAGAAAAGTAAAATTATTCTCGGTGGTAAGGATGATTACTCAATAAACTCCAAGCTCGATACAGTTGTTCTGCCACAACAATTCGAACCAGCGCATGGGGAAGCGTTAATGACGAAAGTGACCAAATACGCTCAGCAATTTTTGTACAGGCGTCACCTAAACCGTCAGGGCCGCCAATTAATAAACTGATATCTTGTCTTTCTAACTGCCATCGCTGTAAAGATTGCGCGAGTTGTTGTGTATTCCACATTTGTCCTTGTACATCTAAAGCAATGATACGCGATCGCTTTGGAATGGCGGCTAAAATTTTTTTTTCTTCTTCGGCAATATGTTTAGAAATTTCAGAATTTTTATTTCGTTTTCTAAGTGGTATGGTAATTAAATTGAGTTTGCATTCTGCAGGTAAGCGTTTCTGATAATCTTGAAAACCCGTTTCAGCCCACTGACTGCAACGGGTTCCTACAGCAATTAAATTAATGATCATTTTTTCTTAGGGTTGGCTCCATAATTTTTCAAGATTATAAAATTCCCGCTCTTGAGGTAACATGATATGGATAATTGCATCAACTAAATCGATCAATATCCATTCGCCTTCTTTCTCACCTTCTATACCATAGATAGTCATGCCTTTGGCTTTGGCAGCTGAGACTATATATTGCGCCAGAGTTTTAACATGGCGGTTAGAATTTCCTGTGCAAATGATCATTAGATCGGTAATGTCGGTGATTTTACTGACGTCCAGGACGGTAATATTTTTTGCTTTGTGATCTTCCAATAAGCTTATAAGGTCAGTTTGTAACTCTTTATTTAAATTAGCTTGTGTCATAAATATAACTTTTGTTCCAAAATATAATCAAGGACAGTAGGAGGTAATACTCCAACAGGCAAATTCCCACTCGCAATAGTTTTGCGTATGTAAGTCGCCGAGATGGGTAAAGCTTGTACATGAGTCATGAATAAAAATCCAGCAGGTTGTTGTGATAATAAGGAAGGGTCCTTGGTTTGATGTCTTTCAACAAAAGCATGGACTTCCTTAGAGTAAGATTGAGTATGACCAGGTCTAGGTACAATAAGTAAATGCGCAAAATTGATTAGAGACGTCCATTGATGCCAGTGATCTAAGCAAGCTAAATTATCATATCCTAAAATAAGTCCCAAAGACGTATTACCCAATTCAAGACGTAAAGAAGCTAAGGTTTCGATCATATACGAAGGAGTGGTTCTACCTAATTCTTGCATGTCAATGGAAAAATACGGGTAGGGTTGCAAAGCCAGTTGCAGCATAGTAAGCCGCTGTTGTTTAGTGGCCACTACTTTTTTGTCACTAACAGGATTCTTACAAGGGATGAAACGGACTTCACTTAAATGGAGTTGTTGATATAAATCGAGTGCAATATGTAAATGCCCATAATGTATGGGATCAAAACTACCCCCAAGGATCCCTATCATAATGTCCTTCGCACTTGAATTTTTGATTGTGTTGCCGCGCAACTCGCAATCCTCATGGTTTTATACTCTAGCTTGCTGCATAGACGCGACACTTGTCAAAAACCCAATTGCAATGAATAGAGTGGTGGGGCTCCGCAATTTCGAGACTAAGCGTTTGTAAAGCATTCCAAACATGACCAGTACCTATCCCTTTTATAAGCTGGTCAATGTGGCTCGCAAGACTTAGTAATCGATACCAATGCATAAGCGTATGACGTTTTAAGGCTTGTTGAAGTAATAGTTTACGCTTTTCCCATACATGTTGCTCTTTAAAAAGCGTTGTTAAATTTTGGCCTTGATTAAGTTTGAATGCAAAAGAAGCTAATAACCGGCATTCGCGACTTAGTGCCCATAAAATTAATAAGGGTTCTACATTTTCTTCTTTTAGACGCGCTAAGATGCGCAAACAACGTGCAGAGTTTCCTGCTAATGCAGCATCGATCAGTTTGAAAGGATCAAATCGGGAGTTGTCGCTGAGTGCTTGCGTCAACATGTCAATCGTAACGACGTTATTTTTTGTGTCAAGGTATAAGCTGAGTTTCTCTATGGTTTGCGCAGTTGCTAATAAATTTCCTTCGGTGGCAAAAATAAGACATTCAATAGCTGCTTTTTCTACTTTTAAACCCATGGCATGAAAACGTTCTGTTACCCATCTAAATAATTGTGGGGCTTGCAAAGGCCATATCGGAATGACTAAACCTACTTTATCAATACTTTTAAACCAAGCAGCTTGCTGTAAGCGACTGTCCAGTTTCCCCGCTATTATAAGTAAAAGTTTATTGCGCGGTGGGTTTTTAGCATACAGTGTAAGCGTTTGTGTTATGGTTTCAGATAAACCTTGCGATAGATGTAATTCTAGCAGTTGTTTGTCTGCAAATAATCCATAATTATTCATACAGCCAATCAGCGAGGAAGCATTAAAATGTGTGTCGCTATAAAATACTTGTCGATCGGTAAAACCTGCTTTTTTTGCCGCTAGGCGAATGGCATTACAGGCTGCTTGAATTAATACTATTTCTTCACCAGAAATCAAATAAATTGGCGCTAAAGCAGGATTATTTAATTGTTGAGGTAATTGTTCATAACGACATTGCATAATATATAGATTACTGCTGAGGGCAAGTACTGCAGCGAAGTTGCTGGCGCAACTCTGGGGAATTTAAGCGAACTAAAAGTTGTTGAATAACATCCTGTTGCATATTTTCTTGTAAGTCATTTTCCGTATTGAGATCACCAGCGAGTTGATTGGATGTAATCGAAAAAGTTCGTGTGGCTTGAATTTGCTGTGGTGCTAATAAAACATGACCTTTACAATCTATGAGCTGAAATAAAATACTGTAAACAAGTAAATAGGTGGTTGTTTGTCCAGCATTTCCTAGGCTGGTAGCCGTACGAGTAAAGTTTTGTGTAAGAATTTGTAATCGTGGAGATGCCGGAGTTGCAAGTAAGGTATGAACTCCCGCTGTTGCTAACGCGTTTTGTAATTCTTTGGTGAAATTACTATAAGGCTGATTAGATTCCAAAGAAAGTGTATGAAAAGGTAGTGAAAATTCACAATGACCCCTTAATTGAAAGCCACAAGCAGTTAGTATGAGGCTAAAAAAGAGCATAAATAATAATGAATAACGAGCTGTCATATTAAATAACAATATTAACTAATTTTTTGGGGACTATAATAATTTTTTTAATCGTTTGATTTTCAGTATAGCATTTGATCTGAGGGTCATTGAGAATTACCGCTTTAAGTGTTTCATCATTATAGTGTATATCAAGTGATAATTGTGCACGTAATTTACCATTCACTTGTACGACCCAATCAATTTTTTCGACAGTTAACGCATCGGCCGCCACTTTTGGCCAATGTGCTTTACCAATTAATCCGGGAAATTTCAGTTCTTTCCATAAAGCATGGGTTATATGAGGAACGATGGGAGCCAATAAGCGCAATAGAATGCCTAAACCTTGCCATATGATATGTTTAATC
Organism: Candidatus Aquirickettsiella sp.; assembly: GCA_036495935.1. GTDB lineage: Bacteria > Pseudomonadota > Gammaproteobacteria > Diplorickettsiales > Diplorickettsiaceae > Aquirickettsiella. Next base: position 97,798 of record DASXLX010000056.1, on the reverse strand, counting down.
GTGTGTAATGCTTCATCAGTAGATGAGCTTAATAATTGGCTGGCTGTTTGCAATGTATTCAAAAGCTTCATGCAACTGGCAATAACCGTATTAAACTGCTGCCTTTCAAAATCATTGCGCGCAAGTTGCAAAATTTCGTGGACTTGACGGCGTAAATTACGCTGCGCTTGAGAAATTTTTGTCCAATCGATGGACTGTGTGAGGCTATGTTTATGAGTTTCATTGAGCTCTATTATCCAAGGATTGTTAGAGGCTAACGTCCATAAACGTTTTAAAAAGCGATAAGCGCCTTCAACACCCGCGTCAGACCACTCTAAGGATTGTTCAGGAGGAGCGGCGAACAAAATAAATAACCGTAAGGTATCTGCTCCATATTGTGACATCAATTTAGCAGGATCGACGGTGTTGCCTTTAGATTTAGACATTTTTGCACCGTCTTTAAGGACCATGCCTTGTGTCAACAAACGCGTAAAGGGTTCATTGGAATTTAGTAGGCCTAAATCGCGTAATATTTTATGAAAAAAACGTGCATAGAGTAGGTGCAATACCGCATGTTCAATACCTCCAATATAATGATCAACGGGCGTCCAGTATTTTGCTCTATCATCTAACATGGCTCTGCTCTGTGTAGGGCAGGCAAAACGTGCGTAATACCAGGAAGACTCTATAAACGTATCTAAAGTATCTGTTTCTCTGGTAGCGGGTTGTTTACAAATAGGACAATCGGTTTGATAAAACTCAGGCATATTTTTTAAAGGTGAGCCTACACCATTAAACTGTATCGTTTCGGGAAGTACCACGGGTAAATCTTCTTCAGGGACAGGAACAACGCCGCAAGTAGTGCAATAAATAATTGGAATAGGTGTTCCCCAATAGCGTTGACGTGAAACACCCCAATCACGAAGTCGATAATTCGTTGTATGCACGGCTATCTTTTCTTGTATTAACTTTTTTGCAATAGTTACTGACGCAAGTTCAGCACTTAAACCCGTATAGGGACCCGAATTAATTAATGTGCCTGTATCCGAAATAAGAGGGGCTGACTGAAAACCATGTGTCTGAGTGGATAATATGACAGGACGTATAGGTAAATGATATTTCTTTGCGAATTCAAAATCGCGCTCATCGTGTGCAGGGACTCCCATGATCGCTCCAGAACCGTAATCAGTTTTCACAAAATTAGCAATCCATATCGGTATGTTTTCGTGAGTCAGAGGATTATAGGCAGTAAGTTGTGTTGTAAAACCTTTCTTTTCTAAATGTGCAGTTGCCTCTTCAGAGGTGGGGACTTGTTGAAAACTAGTAATGATAGCTTGCAGCTTGGGATCGTGTTTAGCTATATAGCGTGCTATAGGATGACTGGGTGAAACCGCGATAAAAGTAGCACCAAATAAGGTGTCGGGACGCGTAGTAAAGATTTCAATAGTGTCTAATTCAGGATGATTGACTTTAAATTGAATAGTTAAACCTTGGGATCGACCTATCCAATTGCGTTGCATAGTTTTGACTTCATCTGGCCATGCTTCTAAAGTATCTAAGTCATTTAATAATTCATCTGCATAAGCGGTAATCTTTAAAAACCACTGCGGAATTTCTTTACGTTCTACAAGTGCACCAGAACGCCAGCCACGACCATCAATAACTTGTTCATTCGCTAACACGGTTTTATCAATAGGATCCCAATTGACTACAGCACTTTTTTTATAGACTAGACCTTTTTTAAGTAATTGAATAAACAGCCATTGTTCCCAACGGTAATAATCAGGTTTACAGGTAGTAATTTCTCGGCTCCAATCAAAGCTTAAGCCGAGTTGTTTGAATTGCTTGCGCATATGTTCAATGTTGGCATAAGTCCATTTAGCGGGAGGTACTCCTTTTTCAATGGCAGCATTTTCAGCCGGTAAACCAAAAGCATCCCAACCGATGGGATGCAAAACATTTTTACCTAACATACGCTGGTAACGGGCGATCACATCGCCCAATACATAATTCCGGACATGGCCTACATGTAAATGACCACTAGGATAGGGAAACATAGAGAGGCAATAAAATTTTTCTTTATTGAGATCTTCAGTGACCTTGAAACATTGGTGCTCTTCCCAAAATTTTTGGATGTCAGCTTCAAGCACTAAGGGTTGATATTGTTCTTGCATGTGGCTAGATACCTTGTTTTAGTTATACTCTTCGCACTTGAATTTTGTCTGGGTTGCCGCTCAATTCGCAATTCTCATGTATGGATAATACACTCGGTTGCTTTATTTTCACTGCGCTTACCAAAAATCCAATTGCTGTGAGTATAGGCTTCATTTTTAAAAGTACTGTTAATTCGGATAGATTAAAAACTGTTCAACTATTTGCTAATTATATAACAAGTCCAATTTTTATTGTGATAACTGCTTGGATAAAACACTAATCTATAATAGCCTGAGTTAACTGAAGCATAAACATCTAAATGTGAGCTTTTCGGTAAGCGTAACATAAGATACATAATCCCACTAAAAAGATAATAATGGAACTATCGCCGAGATATACCCACGGTGTTAAACCGCTAGTTTTATAAATCGAACTTGTTAATACACCCGTCTCGAAGGCGGGAAGTTTCGCTATAATTTTTCCTTTGGGAGTTACGATAGCCGTTAGGCCGGTATTACTTAAAAAAGCTAAGTAACGCCCAGTGGCTAACGCTTGAAATTGGCCAATTTGTAGATGTTGAGCTAAGGCAAAAGAATGACCGAACCAAGCATCATCGTTAATAGTTAATAGTAACTGAGCATGGTCTTTCAATGCTTGTCGGACTAAATTGGAATAAGCAATTTCATAACAAATAAATGTACCTAAATTAACGTTGGCTACGCTAAATGCGGGTTGGTGACTCGGTCCGGGTGAAAAACTAGACATTGGAATATCTAATAAATTTAATAAACCGTGCGCCCAGATTATCCACCAAGGGAGATATTCACCAAAAATAACCAGTCTTTGTTTATAATAGGTCGCATGATCCAAACCTAACGCTAGCATGCTATTATAATATTGAAAGCCTTTTTGGATAGGTATTCCTGTAATCAATGTGGAAGCATGCTGTTTGGCTTGCTTGTCAAGTTGCTTTAAAAAGTCCTCTGCTTGATTTTGTAAGAGAGGAATAGCGGCTTCTGGCCAAATAATTAGTCGGCTATCCCAATGTGATTGCGTTAATTGTTGATAGTGTATTAATGATGCTTTTTGGTATTCAGGCTCCCATTTTATTTCTTGGGGGATATTCGCTTGAATCAGACTGATTTGGATTGGTTTTCCTTGTATATGCGTCCAAGGAATAAAACTTAAAAGATAACCTATGACCCATATACCTATTAATGCCAGTAAGCATCCTGAATAGTAAAAATTTTTTAGATCGAACTGACAATCAAAACGTTTGTTTAAAAAAGGACAGAATAACGAAAGCAATAAACTTGCGGACAAAGCGACTAGAAAAGTCAGACCAACTATTCCCAAAATGGGAGCATAACCACTCAGCGGCGTACTTACTTGGCTAGTGCCTAATAATAACCAAGGAAAACCAGTAAATATCCAACTTCGTACCCATTCGGCTAACGCCCATGAACTAGGGAAGATTAAGTAGAGTTTGATGAATGTATTACTAGGAAAAAAACGATTGACTAGAAAGCCTTGAATGGCTGTAAATAAGGCTAATATAAAAATAAATAGTGCGGTAATTAACGAAGCTAGAAAAAGAGAAGTATGACCAAATTCGTGAATACTAATAAATACCCACGAGACGCCGATACCATAAAAGCCTATGCCAAAAAGTAATCCTAAAATAAAAGCGCGTTTAGCTGAGCTATTTAGCCATAGCAATAATAATACGGCGGGCGAGAAGATAGCTAAAGGATAAATGCACATCGGAGCAAAAGCAAAGACGAGTAAACCACCGGCGATAAGTGCGCTTATTTCTTTATAATGGGTCATAAAATTGCATAAAAATAAGAGCCAAGAAATCCAATTGCAAAGATTCCATCTTTAGCATACATAAAGTTGCTACAGGGAACTCGCAAATTTTAGGATCAAAAGCTAGTTTTTAAACCACATTAATTTATCGAGAGCAAATTGTACATTACTGCTTAATTTTTCGGCCACGGATTTTTTAGTCAGATACTGACATTCATAAATTTCTGCTTTATCGCTAGCTGCTAGTACATTTAAATAATCATCACTGGTTATGAGTTCATCGACTAAATTGAGTGTAAGTGCATCTTTCGCAAGCCAATGAGCTCCCGTAGCGACTATGGACATATCGACTTGTTTTCGGTTAGCTTGGATAAAGGCTTTAAAAAGGTGATGGATTTCTTCTAGGTCATCTTGAGTTTTTTCTCGTGCTTTAACAGTGTTCTCTCCAAAAATGGTCAGTGTACGTTTATATTCTCCTGCGGTTAGTAATTCGAAATCAATATCTCTTTTTTTTAAAAAACGATGAAAGTTCGGGAGTTGTGCTACGACACCGATTGAGCCAATAATCGCAAACGGTGCTGCTAAGATTTTATCACCGACGCAGGCCATTAAGTATCCACCGCTTGCGGCAATTTTATCGATAGTAACCGTCAAAGGGATGCGTTTGTCTTTTAAACGTTGTAATTGTGAAGCAGCTAACCCATACGGGGCAACCATGCCACCGCCACTTTCTAAGCGTAATACCGCTTCATCTTGGGGTGTTGCCACTTGAATGAGAGCAGTGATTTCTTCGCGTAGATTATTAACTGCAGTCGCTTTGATGTCACCTTGAAAATTTAAAACAAACACTCGTTTTTTCAATAATTTAGCAGATTTTTTTAATTTAATTTTTTGTTCTTTAGCATATTTTTTTAATTGTTTCTTATCTAAAATTTCTGAATTCAATATTTCAGTAAATTCTTGATATTTTTTATTAAGCTTTTTAACACATAGTTTATTTTTGTTTTGTTCTTTAGCTTTGCGAGTAATAGAGAAAACTCCGGTGGTTACTATTAAAATAGCAAGTACCAATGTAAATAGCTTCGCTAGGAAAACAACATATTGAAGAAGAAATGACATGGTTATTGGCCTTTTAACTCGTTTGAAAAAGGAATAATATAGCCTACGTCCTGTTTTGTATATAACAGCACTTCGTTAAATAGGCAATTGAAAAAGCTAACCCCATTATTTTATCAAGGAATGAAGAGTGTGTTAACTGTAGAGGAACTTTCTTATGAACGTAATAACAGAGTTCTGTTTAAACAACTAACGTTTCAACTTTTTCCAAAGCAAATATTACATATTGTTGGTGCAAATGGTTCAGGGAAAACTACATTATTACAGATATTAACCGGCTTACGTACTCCTTTAAGCGGAAAAGTCATGTGGAATGGCATTCCAATTGAGAAAAATAACATAAATTTTACTGATAATTTACTTTATCTTAACCACCGCTTAGGTATGAAATCTGCATTGAGTCCGACCGAAAATCTTTATTTATGTTTGGCCAGACGAAATTTAATCCATAAACAATCCAAACGTAAAGCAATCCATGCTATTCATCAGATATTAGACCAATTAGATTTAAAAGATTGCGCAGATACTTTATTAACACAACTTTCTGCAGGACAACAACGACGTTTGAGTTTAGCAAAATTATTATTGATCAGAGCAGATTGTTGGATTTTGGATGAGCCGTTTACTTCTCTCGATAGTACCGGTATTACATTTTTATCGTCTTTAATGGAAAAACAAAGTGCTAGAGGAGGCGTCATTGTTTTTTCCAGCCATCAGGCAATTTATTCTTTCTCTTTGGAAATAAAAAAAATTTTTTTAGACGTAAAATCATGTTAATTTTTTTTTTAAAGTTTTTAACTAATTTACGTAGTGAATTATTAGCTATTTTTCGTTATTATCAAGAATTGATTTATCCCTTATTATTTTTAATTTTAGCGATTATTTTATTTCCTTTAAGTATAAGTGCCGATCCCATTTTATTAAAAAAAATATCTGCCGGAATTTATTGGGTGGTGGTGTTATTTCTAGTATTATTAATGTTAGATCAGCTTTTTCGAAATGATTGGAAAGAGGGAGATTTAGAGCAGCTTATTTTACTTCCTAATGAACTTAGCATAGTTTTATTTATCAAGTTATTAGTATTTTGTTTAGTTATTTGTATGTCTTTGTTTATCGTGACACCAATTCTGAGTCTAAGCTTGTTTATTCCTATCATGGCTTTAAAAACTTTATATATCACAATCCTATTGGGTACGCCTACATTAATATTTCTAGGCGGTATTGCGCGCGCTTTGACGTTAGGACTTCGACAGAGTGGATTATTAATAATATTAATAATAATCCCATTTTACATTCCAGTACTCATTTTTGCGAGCAGTGCGGTTGCCTTAGCGAGTTTGGGATTGCCTGCCAATGGACCATTAGCTTGGTTAGGCGTGTTAATGATCCTGAGTATGAGTTTAGCTCCGTTAGTTATTAATAAAATATTGCGTTTAGGCATAGCTTTTGCGTAATACTTCTGGTACTTAAATTTTGTCTGTGTGTGGCTCAAAGGAAATAAAAAAATGACTCGACTAAAAAAAAGAAACAAAATTTATCGATATATCGCAGTACATCATTTTTATACATTGTCGAACTATTTAGTTCCTATTTTTGCTTTATCTTTACTAGTATTCGGTATTTATGGTGCAGTAGGAGGCTTATATTTAGCCCCTGCGGATTATCAGCAAGGAGATGCTTTTCGCATTATCTATGTGCATGTGCCCAGTGCTTTTTTATCATTGTTTGTTTATTTTATTATGGCATTTTTCTCAATTATAGGTTTAATTTTACGTATCAAATTAGCCGAATTAATCGTTTCGGGTAGTGTCTTTCTAGGAGCATGGTTTACTTTTTTAGCATTATTAACAGGAAGCATTTGGGCTAAACCGATGTGGGGAGCTTGGTGGGTTTGGGACGCGCGCTTAACCTCGGAGCTTATTTTATTATTTTTATATCTTGGCGTAATTGCTTTACGTTCTGCAATTCCTGAGCGGCATATGGCGGCGCAAGCTACGGCGATATTGATTACGTTGGGTTTAGCGAACATACCCGTTATTCACTATTCAGTGTATTGGTGGAATACTTTGCATCAAGGGGCAACATTGCATTTTTTTAGCCCTTCATTAATCGAGCCGCGTATGCTTTATCCTTTATTATCGATGATGGCAGCATTCGTAAGCTTTTATTTTATTGTTTTGTTATTACATATCCGTTGTGAAATCTTAGAACAATATATTAAACTCAATCATGCTAATAGCTTGTAATTAATCTAGGTGAAAATGCTTGGTTAATGGCAGGAATGGGTCGATTATAATCATCTCTAAAATTATTGTTTTCATTGCGCCAAAATTTTGATGAGCAAGTTGAAGAATTCTGTTGTATTTTAACTGTATGATTAAACTCCAGTAGTTGGGTTAAATAATGACTAATGGTAACTTGTAGTATTAATTGAGCTAAAAATATACTTTTTTGACTGTCTGTGTTGACGCCTTTAGAAAGATTTGGTTGATTTATTTCAGTTAATGTCGGTAAAGATTCTGGAAATGGAAGTTTGAGCAATTTAAACATTTCATTTAAACAGCTTTCGAAATTATCTTTTAATAAAGGACATTTTAACTCTTTGATATATTCTACTAAACAAGTAGACCAAAAATCGTTTAGATCAGGTATTTCAGTATCAATTTTGGCTTGCTTTTTAAACAAAGTCCAAAATATTAAAAATTGTTCATCTAAAAAATAGTCAATTTTTTCTTGATGAGCGAAATCTGGTTCATGGATTTTTGTCAGTACGATGCTGAGCAATTTTATGAAATTCAGATCAGTTATCCAATGATTCAGTTTATTTTTGGCTTTTGTAATTTTTCTCATATCACTTATTTCGCATATTCCATGTCGAATGACTGCACCGATAACATCAAATATAACAGAAGAAACCAGCCCTACAGAATAGGTCAATGCAGAAACGACCTTTGAGACCATATCTGGATTTAGTGCAATATTTTTTCCCTGATCGGCATCAATAATTTTTAAAACATCGACTTTTGCTGATATTCTATTATAAAAATGAAAATAAGCATGTTCATTAATTTTATTGTTTTGTATAAAACGTTGATAGAGTTTATGAATGATATTTTCTGCTTGGTATTCAGGGAGAAAAGCCAACAAACTTTCCTTTAGTTGAGATTCTGCTAAAGGTATTTGTTGGTTTAAAAATAAATGTTTATTGGTCTGTAAACTATTGCTAAGTTTAAGTTGTTGGCGCCGCTTTTTTGTTACTTTTTGCCACAAGCTTTTTTTGGGTTTTTTAATTAAATCATAAGGTAATCTTTTTTTTAAAAGATTGGGTTCTTTTTCTTTATTCGAGAATAAAATTTTATAATTTTTGAAGTACATTCTCATACCACCTTATTATTTTTCTCTATATTAACATCAAATTAAATTTTTTTAAAAATATTTTTTCTTTATAAAATCAAAGCGTTAAATTTTACTATTCGACTGATTTTAAAGGCTCTGAGTAGCGTTAAGGGGTAGGACTTGGTTGAGTTTAAGAGTAAACTATGACTCTTTAATTTTTGCGCTTATTATTATGAAATTGCTAAATTTTGAAGTCGGTATCGATAAACCTTTATTTGTTATGGCAGGGCCTTGTGTTGTGGAAAGCGAGCAACTGGCCATGGATACTGCTGGGCGCCTGAAAGAAATCACCAATAAATTGAATATACCTTTTATTTACAAATCTTCCTTCGACAAAGCAAATCGTTCTCTTGCTAAGAGTTTTCGCGGTTTGGGCTTAGAAGAAGGCTTGCGTATTTTAGCTAAAGTTAAAAAGGAATTGGATGTTGCCATAGTCACTGATGTTCATGAAGATACGCCTCTGAATGAAGTGGCGAGTGTGGTGGATATTTTACAAACACCCGCATTTTTATGCCGACAGACTAATTTTATCCAAAAAGTTGCTCAGCAAGGTCTACCGGTTAACATAAAGAAAGGTCAGTTTCTTTCTCCGTGGGATATGCAATACGTAGTCGAGAAAGCACATCAAGTAGGGAATAAAAAGATCATGGTCTGTGAACGTGGTGTGACGTTCGGATATAATAATCTGGTTTCCGATATGCGTTCACTGGCGATCATGCGCGCAACTCAATGTCCGGTGGTATTTGATGCGACACACTCCGTACAATTACCAGGTGGTCAAGGTGGATCGTCGGGAGGACAACGAGAGTTTATCCCCGTATTAGCACGTGCAGCGGTGGCGGCAGGTATTGCGGGTCTTTTTATGGAAACCCATCCTAATCCAGAACAAGCATTAAGCGATGGACCAAATTCTTGGCCATTAGAAAAAATAGCTGAATTGTTAGCAAGCTTACAAGAGATAGATAAAACGGTAAAAAAAACCAACTTAATAGAAACAACGCTATAGGTAAGAACGTATGCCAAAAATTACTGAGATTAATGCGTATGAAATTTTAGATTCGCGAGCTAATCCTACTATTGCCGTCGAAGTTATCTTGGATTCAGGTTTAAAAGCAGATGCGAGTGTCCCATCCGGTGCATCGACGGGTTCAAAAGAAGCTTTAGAATTAAGGGATACGGAAAGGCGGGATCGTTATCAAGGTAAAGGCGTTTTATTAGCCATCCAAAATATTTTAGGGCCTATCCAAAAAAACTTAATTGGAAAAGATATTGCCAATCAAAAAGCATTAGATCATTTAATGAAAGAATTGGATGGAACAGATAATAAAGAAAAATTAGGTGCGAATGCTATTTTGGGAGTTTCCTTAAGTTTACTGAAAGCTGCGGCTTTAGCGAAAGGACAAGCCTTGTATGTGCATATTGCTGAGCTTATAGGTCAACGAGATAAGCAATATTTAATGCCAGTACCACAGATGAATATCATTAATGGTGGTGTGCATGCGGATAATCCATTAGCCATCCAAGAATTTATGATCTTACCTCTAGGTGCGCCTACGTTTAGTGAAGCCTTGCGTTGGGGCGTTGAGATTTTTCATTGTTTAAAATCCTATCTAAAAAAGCAAGGTTTCAATACTAATGTAGGCGATGAAGGAGGTTTTGCACCTAATTTTCAATCGCACCCAGAGGCTATTGAAAGTATTTTAGTGGCGATTGAACGAGCTGGATATAAACCAGGTAAGGACATTTATCTAGGTTTAGATGCCGCAAGTAATGAATTTTATCATCAAAGTAAATATTGTTTAGAAAATAAAGAATTAAATGCCGAGCAATGGATTACCTACTTAGAGCATTTAGTCCAACAATATCCTATTATTAGCATTGAAGATGGTATGGCTGAATCAGATGAACAAGGTTGGATACAACTAACACAACGATTGGGTAAAAAAATACAACTGGTCGGAGATGATTTATTTGTGACTAATCCCGTTTTATTCCAGCAGGGAGTAGATAAAAATTTAGCTAATGCGATTCTTATTAAATTGAACCAGATTGGTACGGTCAGTGAAACCTTAGAAGTAATTTCCTTAGCAAAACAAGCCCACTATGCAGCGATTATTTCTCATCGTTCAGGTGAGACCGAAGATACCAGTATAGCCGATTTAGCCGTGGGTACAGAGGTTGGTCAGATAAAAACCGGTTCTGTCTGTCGTACGGATCGTACTGCAAAATACAATCGTTTGTTACGAATTGAAGCAGAGCTTGCAAGGGAAAATAAAGTAAGTTATGCCGGTAAGTCTGTTTTTTCACGTTTTTTAAATGATTAATTCGATGAAACCTCTTATAGTTATTTTGACTGTACTTTTCTTAAGCTTGCAATATAAGCTATGGTTTGTACAAGATGGTGTATGGCGTGTACATCAACTTAAAAAACAAATTGCTCAGCAATTAAAGGAGAATATACAACTGAGTCAACGTAATACGGCTATGGTAGCTGAAATCAAGGATCTCAAGTCAGGTAAAATCGCATTGGAAGCGCATGCACGTAATGATCTTAATATGGTAAAACCTAATGAATTATTTTATATGCTAGTTGATAAGCCAAAAAGTAAAAAGAAATAAACTTACTATTAAAATTTAACGGGTTTCCAGATTCGAATAATGGGTGCTAAGGAAAGTACTTTCATATTGCGTAAGGGAGGGAACTCTAGAGAAGCATCCGAATTAATAACATACAGATCATAACTATTAGCAACATGAGCTATTTTTACACGTCTAATTAATAATTCTCTTCCTTCAAGTTCGACGATACAATCTGCACCATGCCCCAACTCCATATTTTTATCAGTTAATTTTTTTCCTGCTACCAGATCACCGGGACTATAAAGTGGTTTCATACTTTCATTATCAATAAGATAGATCAGATGTTCAGGATAATTTTTTCTAAAAAGTGCTAATTCTTCCTTAATTTCATTATTTTCTAAAGGATAATCGGATTTTTTTTCATTAATAGAAATCCTGGATAATGATTCAAGACTTTTATAATTTAATTTAGACAGCTTACTTGAATCAGTTACTTTTGGTGGTTCGCCATATCCTGTCATTAACCAAATGACTGAACATTCTATCCCTTCTTCGCGCATTGCTTTGCTGACTTTTTGTGCACCACGTTCAGTGACGCTACTATATCCTTGTTCCCAATAATTAATCGTGGTTAAGCCTAGATTACAATGTTGAGCAAATTCTTTCATGGATAAATGCGACATTTTACGCAAATATCTTAGTCGATTAGCTCGTTCTTGAATATCAATAGACAGAGAAGTATTTTTTTCTTTTATGGACTTAAGATTCTTTTTCATTATCTTCCTTTACTAAATTTGACATAAAATATCTATTAAGATAATATTTAGTCTTAATAGAAGACTAAATAAATGAAAATTATATTTTTTATTGAAGGTGCTTTGTCTGTGTAAATTTTTTTGCTGCATTTAAAAAATTTTAAAATAACGTTAAAAACTAAAATTGGCAGTTTACCGATTAACATTGTTTATTTTGCAATTTACAGTTTAAGTTAACTTTATGCAGAATAAAATTTTTACGGTCAATGTCTACCAGAATAGTTCTGAAATTTTTTTAATATTATCAATAAAATATCCTTCGATATATTAAAGATAGGTTATTAATAGCAAATGTGTACTTTTTTAAATTTAAGCTGATATTTCATGATATTCAATACAATTTATCATTATTTCATAGACACAACTTAAGCCTTTAAGAAAGGAAACATTTAATTAAGTATATCTATTATAACGAATATCAACCCAGGTGTGGATAGTAGGAGCTGTTTTTATTTAAAATAGAATATGTAAATTAGAGCATAGTCATGTAGGCTTACACCGAGCTACTTAAAATTGTTATTGTTGAGGCTAAGAATGGATTAATACATTGAGTCAACTTAATTTCTGGGATGGTCATTAGTCACTCGCAATGATCAGGCTTGTTATTTTTGCAATGATTATAGCGATGTGAAATAAACGATTGCTAATTTATGGAGAAGAATAATGTCAATTTTAAAATTACGAACTAATCTAATGGAAAAAATTAAAGATTTGGGGAGTAGTTTCTATCCCCCATTAAAAAAACCTTTAGAAGAACTAAGTTTCCCGGTAAAAAATGTGCGTAATCCTTTACCTAGAATTTTATCGATAGATGATAATAAAATTTGTCAAAAAATTAATGTAAATAATCTGCAAAAATTTGGTTGTGCTGTAGAATGTGTTAATTCTGCACGCAGTGCTTTAGACAAATTAAGCTCAGCCTACCAAGTCATTCTATTAGATGTCAATTTACCGGATTGTAGCATTGATTTATTAATTAATTTAATTCGTAGTGACGAAAGAAATGTTAACCAAAAGGTACCCATTGTATTAACAAGTAGTTGGCTTCATGAAACTTGCAAAAAGAATTATTTGGCTATAGGCGTTAATGAGGTCTATATAAAGCCTATGCAAGAAAATGATTTTAAAAAAATTTTACAAAACCATGGTATTATTGCTTAAAATTTTAAATAACAATAAAAAGTTTATAAAGGATTATTTTTTAACTAGAACTTAACTGACCGTCTTCCATGTGTAAAATTCGATCTAATCGACTAGCGAGATCCTGATCATGCGTGACAATAACTAAGCTGGTATTAAATTCTTCATTGAGTTCAAGTAAGGTTTGATACACTTGTTCTGCAGTGTGGCTGTCAAGATTACCAGTGGGTTCATCCGCTAATATGCAAAGCGGGTTGTTTACCAATGCTCTTACGATGGCAGTGCGTTGACGTTCTCCACCCGATAACTCACCGAGTTTATGATGTTGTCGATGTATCAGACCGACTTTTTTTAATAAACTCAGTACTTTCTTCTGAGCTAATACAGGCTTAACACCCGCTAGCAATAAAGGGATGCATGTATTTTCTAATACGGTAAATTCTGGTAATAAATGATGAAATTGATAAATAAAACCAAGATAACGATTACGTAGATGACTGCGATGGTTTTCGCTCAACTGATCTAAATTTTGTCCCGCCAGAAAAACTTCACCCGAACTGGGTCGATCCAATCCACCCAATAGATGTAATAAAGTACTTTTTCCAGCGCCAGAAGGACCAACAATTGCAATGCGTTCGCGAGCTTGCACAGAAAAGTTGATAGGTTTGAGTACTTCCACATACAGAGAACCATCATGAAAGGTTTTACTTAAATGCGTACAACTCAGTACCGGAGTATCCTGCTTAGAAGGAGCAGCTAAATCGTTAGTTGGTTTATTCATAACGTAAAGCCTCCGCAGGAAGTGTCCGTGCGGCTTTTAATGCCGGATAGATGGTGGCTAGTAAACTCATACCCAAAGCGGCGATACAAATATGAATAATGTCGGCTGTTTCAATCTTGGAAGGTAATTTATCCACAAAAAAGTAGACGTTAGACGCAAGAATTTGTACATGAAAGACATGTTCGATAAAGCTTAAGATGTTACTGACTTGGGAAGCTAATGCAATTCCGCCGATTAAGCCCAGAAATGTACCACTAAAACCTATCACGCAGCCTTGTACCATAAAAATACTTAAAATCGTACCAGGAGTTGCACCCAAAGTACGCAAAATCGCAATATCAGACTGCTTATCAGTAACAACCATCATTAATGATGAAACTAAATTAAATGCCGAGATGGCAATTAATAAGAGTAAAATAAAAAACATCATTCTTTTTTCTAAAGAAATAGCATACATTAGACTACCAAACGTACTAGTCCAATCGCTTACCATATAAGTAGGAGGTAAAGTTTTAATAAGCGCATTTGAAACAGTCGGTGCTGCATACAGATCATTCAACTTTAAACGCAAGCCAGTGACACCTTGACCTAATTGAAACAATGTTTGCGCATCTTTTAGAGCGATGTAAGCTATGCTGCTTTCAAATCCGAAACTGCGTCCGACACGAAAAATTCCACTGACGGTAAAGGTTTTAAAGCGCGGAATAATACCGACTGGTGTTAAGCTAACACTGGGTGTGATGACATTGACTTTATCACCGATTTGAATACCCAAACTTAAGGCTAATTCTTCGCCTAGCACAATGTTATAGTGACCAGGTTCTAAATTGAAATCACCTTCTACTATTTTGTGCGGTACTTCAGAAACATTTTTTTCTAATTCAGGTAACACACCGTTGATCATAATCGGATGCGGTTGTCCTTGATCGATTAACATCCCTTGCCCAGATACATAGGGGGCGCTGGCGATAATGTCTGCTTGATGAGAAACTTTTTGTGCTAATGAGTTAATTTGAGTCAATGGCTGTCCGTTCGTCGCCGTGATAGCAACTTGAGTCGCCATGTTAAAGATGCGGTCGCGGATCGCATTATCAAAGCCATTCATCACTGATAAAACCGTGATCAGCACCATTACCCCAAGGGCAATACCAATCATCGAAGTCAAAGAAATAAAGGAAATGAAATGATTACGTTTTTTTGCACGTGTATAACGCAAACCAATATATAAAGCGATGGGACGAAACACACTAGGACCCTATTAATGTTGTTAAGGTAATATACCACTCGCTGGAAAGATTGCGAATTTTTATGTCCAGAATATGAAGCTAGTGTTAATTTCCAGGTGCCGTTTCAGCCGGTTCACCCATAGCCACGATGGCATGAAAACCACCATCGACATGAACAATTTCACCAGTAATACCCGAAGCCATATCAGAACACAGAAAAGCCGCGGTATTTCCGACTTGTTCGATAGTAGTATTTTGGCGTAACGGCGTAACTGCTGCATTATAAGCTAAAATTTTTCGAAAACCGGAAATGCCTGAAGCCGCTAAGGTACGAATCGGCCCAGCCGATATGGCATTCACACGGATATGTTTTGGACCTAAACTATTCGCCAGATAACGGACATTGGCCTCTAAACTTGCCTTGGCTAAACCCATAATATTATAGTTTTGCAAGGCTTTTTCGGATCCCAGATAACTAAGTGTAAGGATAGCTCCGCCGTTGGCTTGAGCTTTCATCATTGGAAATGCTGCTTTTGCTAGGGCAGCTAAACTAAAGCTACTGATATCATGTGCAATTCTAAAACCTTCACGGTTAACATGTTCGAGATAATCACCTTGTAATTGGTCGGCAGGGGCGTAAGCTACTGAATGAACCAAGATATCCAAACCACCCCAACTGACATTTAGCTGTTTAAAAAGTTCAGTAATATCTTCATCGCGACTGACATCACAAGGAATGACGATGTTCGAATTAAAATCCCTACTCGCCATTTTAGCGACACGCTCTTTAAGTTTTTCACCTTGATAAGCAAATGCCAGTTGTGCTCCTTCACGGTGCATGGCTTCAGCAATTCCGTAAGCAATCGATCGATCACTGGCTAAACCAACAATTAACGCACGTTTATTATCTAGCAGACCCATGATTTTCCTCTTTGCTTTTATTGCTAAAATTATTTAATAATTCGCGAATTTTGGCTTTGATAAGTTCAATAGCAATCCGATTTTCGCCACCGCGCGGCACAATGATATCAGCATAATGTTTAGAAGGCTCAATGAATTGGGAAAACATCGGCCGCACTGTTTGTTGATATTGCGTTAAAACCGCTTCAATTTCCCTACCACGTTCAACGACGTCACGTTTAATGCGACGAATTAAACAAATATCTAATGGAGTATCCATATAAATTCGGATATCCATGAGTTCCCTTAAGCCAATTTCAGCAAACAGTAAAATGCCTTCTAAAACAATAATATTATGTGGACCGAGACGTCGCGTTTGTTGTTCACGAATATGCAAGGTGTGGTTATATATAGGAATTTCTACCGATTCACCTGCTTGTAGTTGCTTAAGATGCTCAATGAGCAAGTCATGATCGAACGCATCCGGATGATCGTAATTGTTTTGTATACGCTTTTCAAAAGCGATGCTACTGTTATCTTTATAATAGGAATCTTCAGAAATGACAGCGACTTGTTCAGAGCCCAGTTCCTTAACAATGGTATGCGCCAATAAACTTTTACCTGAAGCAGAAGCTCCAGCAATACCGATAATGATACAGCGCTGAGTCATACAAGCCTTAGTATTCAATAAATGCTGGTAAGTTAGCAGTTTTTGATAAAAAGGTAAATGGCATTAAGCTTTGCATGGTAAAAAAATTAATACGCTCGTCATGACGGGCGATTGTAACGACAAGCTGCTGGATACCACGAGCTACGTGCTTGGGATGGATGACGAAAAGTATTTTTTATGCTGAAATAAAAATTTGCTTTTTTAAATAGACTTTAGTTCGAGTATGGTATTGAATTAACGTCTCTGCGATTATTACTATCTACACAGTTTAGTTGTAACAATAATATTTAAATTAAATAGATTTTTTTAAAAGAAACTCAAGACATGACAGCAGAAACGTCAAATGTTTGCCTATAGGCAAGAAGATTCTATGGTTATTTCCATTATGTCTCATTTTTTATGAGTTACCTTTGTATTTTGCAACCAATATGTATTTACCGGCTTTGCCAGCTGTGAGCCAAACGTTTGGAATTAATTCCAGTTTAGCACAATTGACCATAGCGGTTTGGTTTTTGGGAGCCTCTTGTTTTCAAATATTTTTAGGTCCATTAGCAGATCGTTTGGGTCATCGTCAAGTGTTACTGAGTAGTGGATTATTTTTTGTAATCGCTAGTATCTTTTGTGCGACAACCCCTCATATAAGTATTTTTATTGCTGCACGGTTTATTCAAGGCTGCGTAGTAAGCAGTATTTTAGTAACAGGATATGCCGTTATAAACGAGTTACTTGATACTGAACAAGCTATTAAAACTTTATCTTGGATGGGCGGGATTACGGTATTAGCGCCCGCTATAGGTCCTTTTTTTGGCAGCTATTTTGTCAGTGAATTTCCTTGGCGAAATATTTTTCTTCTATTAGCCATTATAGCGGCTTTAGCACTTTATTTGCTTTATTTGTACATGCCCGATACTCAAGAAAAAAAAATAAATTTATCCTATAAAGATATAGTAGAAAATTACAAAATAGTAAGCTTTAATAAATCTTTTCTTTATTTTACATTGCCATTCTGTCTTTTATTTGCTGCGATGATGTGTTGGGATACCTTCAGTCCCTTTTATATTATTGAGTATTTACGACTCAGTATATTTTATTTTGGAATAGTACAGCTTATAGTTTATGGAGGCTTTATTATCGGTACTCATTTAATTCGCGTGTTTGTTGAAAAAGTGAATTTCATAATACGTTATGGATTAATTAGTGCATTACTATTTTTTTCTTGTGTAATTCTTACACTCATTTTAATTCCTAATAGAGGAAATATAATTATATTTTTTCTAACAGCTTTTACATTGAGCACAGGGTTGGTTTTTTATGCTTTACACAGAAAAGCAATTGAATCAGTAGAAGCTCCTATGGGAATAAAAATGGCTGTATTTTCAACCGCAATGAACTTATTTGGTTTTTTAGGTAGCTTAATTGCGACTAGAGTACATTTTTTAGCTGTAGGAATAAAATAAAAATACTTATACTACTTAGAATTGATTGCTTTGAAAAATATAAGAAGTAAATAAATAAAAAAAATTTAATTTAAATTAATAAAACAAAGGAAGTTTTCTGTGACATTTTCCTATGCGCTATTGTTAGCTGCTTTTTTTATAGCACTCATGCAATGCGGTGTCCCTTTAGCGAGTCTCTATTCCCAACGTCTGAAATGGCTTAAATGGGTTAAGCCGCTTACCTGGTCGCAATTTATATGGGTTGCGTTGGCTATTCTAAGTTTAGCGTATGCGTTTTTGGTGAATGATTTTTCTTTTGCCTATGTCGCGCAGAATTCAAATTCACATTTGCCGTGGTTTTACCGTGTGTGTGCAGTTTGGGGTGGTCATGAAGGGTCGATATTGTTATGGGTGTTTATCTTAAATCTATGGACAATTGCCGTTCTTATTTTAGAACAATCCCTGGAATTGGCTTTATTAGCACGAGTCGTAGCGGTATTGGGGTTTATTAGTGCGGGTTTTCTATTATTTCTGTTAACACTTTCAAATCCATTTAGTTTAGCCGCAGAAAGTGTGCGGGATGGACGCGATCTGAATCCCTTACTACAAGATCCAGGTTTAATTATTCATCCACCTTTACTTTACATGGGCTATGTCGGTTTTTCAGTCAGTTTTGCTTTTGCAGTAGCCGCCTTATTAAGTGGCCGTTTTGATAAGGAATGGGCAAAACGCATGCGGCCTTGGACTTTAGCGGCTTGGTGTTTTTTGACCTGGGGAATTGTATCGGGTAGTTGGTGGGCGTACCGCGTATTAGGGTGGGGAGGTTGGTGGTTTTGGGATCCGGTAGAAAATGCGTCGCTATTACCTTGGCTTGCTGGCACGGCATTAATTCATTCCTTATTAGTGGTCGAAAAACAAGAAATATTAAAAACTTGGGTGATATTGCTGGCCATATTAAGCTTTGCTTTGAGTTTAATCGGTACGTTTATCGTACGTTCCGGTATTTTAATCTCTGTGCATGCTTTCGCTGTTGATCCTTGGCGAGGTGTGTTCATGTTAGGTTTATTAGTGCTATTAATAGGCACGGCGCTGTGCATTTATGCCTACAAGATCCACACTTTTAAACAACCCCTTGCCCAGATTAGCTTACTTTCACGCACCATGCTGTTAATTGTAAATAATGTTTTACTCAGTGTGGTGATCTTTACCGTGTTACTTGGCACATTGTATCCATTAATCATTGAAGTATTAGGTTTAGGTAAGCTTTCCGTTGGTGCACCGTATTTCAATCTCGTGTTTGCGCCATTTGCCATTTTATTATTATTTTTTATGGGGCTATCCTATTTAATTCCATGGAAGCAAGAAGTTCGCGGCGATGTTTTAAGAAAAATAGTCAGTATCCTACTTATTTCCTTCAGTTTAAGTTTTAGTTTGATTATTTTGTTTAGTAAAGAATTGCACTGGCAAGTGCTGATAGGTTTGAGCTTAGCCTTATGGATCTTATTAAATACTTTACAGTTGCTTAGAACATCCTTTAAAAAAAAATTAAGCTTAAAAAATATTTTTAAAACACAAGGTGCTATGTTAGTCGCGCATGCAGGTATTGCTATTCTAGCGATAGGCATCATTTTAAGTAGCTACTATAGTCTGGAACGTAATGTGCGAATGCGTGTCGGTGATAATTTGTCCTTAGGCGGTTATCACTTCAAGTTACAACAGGTGTATGCCTTACAAGGACCTAACTACACTGGCGCAGTGGCCAATATCCAAGTGAACCACCAGAGCCATCAACTTCTACGCCCACAATTACGTTATTATCCCATAACCGATGTCATGATCAGCAAACCCGCTATTGCTGTAGGTGTTTGGCGAGATTTATATGTGTCTTTAGCCGAACCGATTGGCAAGCAGACCTGGGCCCTGCGATTTTATTACAAACCTTTTGTGCGTTGGATTTGGATAGGTGGACTCTGCATGATGCTCGGCGGTCTATGGGCCATTCTTTCCCGACGTTACGCAAAGTGAAGCCTTGATCCGATGCGTTATCTTATTCCATTGCTGGTTTTGCTTATCATGGTGTTTTTCTTATGGCGAGGCTTAGAAAAAGATCCCAATCTATTGCCATCCCCCTTAATCAATCAAGCTATTCCAGAATTTTCAGCGCGTGATTTATTAAAAAATCATGCAACATTCCGAAAAAAAATATTTTTACAGCATTGGACACTATTAATTGTATGGTCAAGTTGGTGTTTAACCTGTACCGAAGAACAATCTTTTTTGTTAAAGTTGCAGAAAAGTCATTTCATTCCAATTTATGGTTTAAATTACCGCGATAAATTCAACCAAGCAAAACAATGGTTAAAAAAACAAGGGAATCCGTTCCAAAAAATTATCTTTGATCCGCACGGTTTGTTCGCTATTGATTTGGGAGTTTACGGCGTGCCGGAAAGTTATTTAATTGATCCACAAGGCATTATCCGTTATAAGCAGGTCGGACCCTTAACGGCATCGATTTGGCTAGAGAACATGGCAACCCTCATCAAACAACCCAATAAAAATTCAAATGAGATTAACCGTAGACTATGTTGCAACATTTAAAAAAAATTTTAAAAAACTTCAGTTTAAACAAGCTATTTTGGCTGGCTATATTTTTTTCTCCGTTGGCGGTTGCTGCATCATCTGACCTCTATGTATTTACTTCCGCACAGAAAAAAGCACAATTTGCAGAAATCATTCATGAAATGCGCTGTCTGGTTTGCCAAAATCAAAATCTAGCCGATTCAAATGCACCACTTGCGCAAGATTTGCGTTTAGTTATTTATCGACGACTTAAAAAAGGCGAATCACCTACGGAAATAAAAAAATATTTAATCAGTCGCTATGGTGATTTTATTGCATTTAGACCGGTTTTTTCACATTTAACCTATTGCTTATGGTTAAGCCCATTTATTTTATTTTTAGTTATTATATTTATTCTTTTGCTCAAATTAAGGAAAATTGCTCAACAAATTACTAATACTTAAATTGATTTGACTGTACTTTGAG
This sequence comes from Candidatus Aquirickettsiella sp., assembly GCA_036495935.1. Classification (GTDB taxonomy): domain Bacteria; phylum Pseudomonadota; class Gammaproteobacteria; order Diplorickettsiales; family Diplorickettsiaceae; genus Aquirickettsiella. The sequence continues at coordinate 76,751 of DASXLX010000056.1, read as the reverse complement.
ACAGCTATTATTTTATTTATAATTTCTGCATAATTATTTTTAATAACAAATTATTATTTTAAAATTAATTGAGCATTTTAAGGGATAAACATGGAATCTGAACAAAAACAAACCCTAGCAACAGTCACTATTAGTAAACGCGCCTTGTTAGTCGAAGACTATGTCCCTTGTCAGAAAATAATGACTCATTATTTACAGCAACTGGGTTATGAAGTAGAGCTGGCCACAGATGGTATTACCGCGATACAACGTGTGCATAACAAGGTCTACAATTTAATTGTCGAAGATTTAGGTTTAATTGGTGCATCCGGTAAGGAAGTGATACAAAATGTTCGTATCAGCACACTGAATGTCGGCACGCCCTTATTGGTGTGGAATGCTTATGTAAATAGAAATGACGAAGAAAAATACCTGACTTGGGGAGCCGATGGAGTATTAATCAAGGTTTGCCAAGTCAAAGAGTTAAAAAAAGCCATAGAAAGATGCTTTTTAAAAACTCGCTATCATAGAAAATTTTATTATCAGTTACAAAATTTTAAAAAGAAATGGGAATGTTTTTTAAATGAAGCTGAAACATTGAAAGATAGTGAACATATTAATAAATTTAAATTTACATTATATGAAGCACTACAAACCATAGAAGAACATCAACATTGGCTGAATCTGAGCAGAAATGAAAAGTAAATAATAGAGACTTAAAAAAAGGAATTGTTTCATGATTCCAATAAGTCAGGTAAATTTTTAGATTTGTTGTTCTTAGAGTTACGTTTCTCAAGATAGCCAATACTCCAAAAAATACCTACATTTTTTTGTCATCATCCTCTAAGTTTTTGTTCAGAAAGCCAAGGACAGATTTAAAACAAGTTAAATGAAGCTTATTTTTTAAAAAATTTTTGACAAGATATAAGATTTTATTTCGTTGACCTTCTTGAAAACCAATGTGAAAGCCTCTTTTGTAACCCTCTAAGTAAGCTAGCTGCTCAAAACTATTGTTATTGTTCATAATTTTTCTTCTACTTCTTTTTCTAAATTTAATTCTTGCTCGGATAGCCCTGTAACTGAGTTAATCAAAGGCAATGGAGCATTGTGCTTTAATAAATTTTGGCAATTAATAAAATTCCTTCTTCACGATCTTTTTTCGATTCAACACAGAATCATGCTGAGCGTGTTACCGGTTGCTCAGACATGGTTATTCTTCCCTTTATTGTTCATAGCAGAAAAGATTTTAACCAATGATTGTCTGAAAAGATATCTAATTATCTTTAGATAGTTTTTTTAAATTTCGAACAAACTTTATAATAAAAAAAATAGATAATAAAAAATTTTTAAGATTATATTTTGTAATTTTCGGTATATAATATTTTGTAACGATAAATATTTTAAATATTGTTATGTTTAAAAATAATTTAAAAAGCTTTATGACGTTAAATAAATTGCATGAACAAGAAAAGCAATTTAAAAGAGAATTATCTAAAACATTTTTAGGATATTTGGATAGTTTACCTCCGGATAAACGCATCGAACAAATGGAATCATTATTGTATGAGACAGAGCAGAGAAATCTACCGATGCTGGATCGACGCTTAACCTTTCAAGAAGGAAAGTGCTTACATTTAGCCAGTCAAGGCAAGGAGGTTAAAGAGGCAGCTAATATTCTAGGTTTATCCCAACGTACCATTAAATTCCATAGAGCTAATATTATTAAAAAATTGGATGTACCTAATTTGATGGCTGCTATTGGCGCGGGAAATCAATATTGTAACACTGATAAAGATGAATTTTATGATACTATCTTGAATATTATGGACTGTAATGTTTATTGGAAAAATAAAGACGGCTATTATCTATGGTGTAATAAGAAAATGCAAAAATTTGTGGATTTAAGAATACAAATAACATTATAGAGAAAAGTGATTACGATTTATATTCTCCAGAATTAGCAAATCCAATAGTAACTTTGGATAGGACAATTATAAAAACAGGCGAGGTACGTCAAGCTGAAGAAGTTGGTTTAGATTCTAAAAATAGAAAAGCAATATGCCTATCAATTAAGGTACCGACTAAAGATGTATTTGGTAGCTTAAATGGATTAATAAGTATATCTATTGATATAACGGATTATAAAATGGGTCAACTTCAAATTTAATTGAAGATGATGTTAGGTAATTATTTTGAAAAAATAGCTTATGTTGACTCTTTTGCCAAAGATACGAATAATTATAAAACATCAATTTTAAAATTATCTTGTTTATTATAGGCACGAAATGACAAAAGAAAGTAATTTTATAAAAGCACCCAGTTTTCGAATTGCGAATTGCGGAAAATCTAAAAATTATCGCCTAGACAAAATTTTTTTAAACAAAAAAGATATAATCTATCTTGTAAGTGTTGGAAAAGAAAAATTTGAAGGAAAATGGGTGGAGCGTTTTATTAACTTTGCTAAAGAAATAAAACTTCAAAAGATTTTAATTGTTGTGGCAGATAGTTTACAGCGATTTAATATTGAAATAGACTCAAAATTATCAGAGAATCAAGCTTTTCAAGAATCTATAAATAAAGGACAGGAATGGGTCGAAAAATATACTCCCTATTTTTCTACTCTAGAAGTGAGCTATGAATTTATTTTCTGGGAAACCTTAAAAGAAGATAAAGACTATCATAAATATTTCAATGAGATACTGGTTTGGAATGAATCTGATTTTTTTAAGCAACTGATATTGGAATCAGCAAAAGCATATATAAGTCGTCTTGATCGCAAACTATATGAAAATCGAGCTATCGAACAATCAACAAAATTTTTAAATGAAGAAAGTGCTGTATTAAGAGTTTTAGCAAAAAAAGTAAATACAGTAGGTCTTGTTTATCCTGGACCACCACTAAAAATATTCGATTATATTATTAATTACGCGAATAAATGTAGGTTAGATAACCCGTTTTCTTACATAGAATTAATTCCTACTAAAAAGAAAAAAAGCAAAAAACAAAAAAATAATGGTTTAAATTTTTTTGAAGATTAGCATTTTGTAAATATAGAAGATTATCTGTTGATTAGATGAAAGTAAAAATGTATGTACCTTTTCTTTAAAGCATTAACTTTAAAATCAAGACAACTGAGAATATTTTATGAGAAATAAAAGTAATAAAAATGAATACGATCTTTTTGTTAGTATTATGTCAGAAGCGCCTGGCCATTTTTATTGGAAAGATAAAAAAGGCATTTGTAGAGGAGCCAATAATGCCCAAGCTATTTTTTTAGGTTATAAATCAGGAAAAGATCTTATTGGAAAAACCGATTTTGATTTTTTTTCTAAAGAACAAGCAGAATTTATTCATAAAATTGATAAGCAAGTCATGAAAACCAAAAAGGAATATTGCATTGAGGAAATTGTTAGTCGTGGAGAAGTAAAAACAATATTTCTATCCAGAAAGATTCCACTATTTGATCCTAACACTAAACAGGTTATAGGTATTATTGGCATCTCTTTAGACATTACTGCCAGTAAACAAGCTGAAATAGCCAAACAAGAATTCCTAATGAATATGGCTCATGATTTGCGAACTCCCTTAGCAGGTATTATAGGCTTATCTAACATTCAAGCCAAAGAAGAAACAAATGCTCAAGATAAAAATCTATGGATGTGGGTACATGATTCCGGAGAACAGCTTTTAGAACTGCTCAACTCCGTAATCGAGCTTACTGCAGCAGAGCATATCGTCGATCGAATTAAGCAAGAGAAGATTGATTTAATAAAATTAGCTGAAGAACTATATAATTTAATGTTACCAACAGTTGAAAGCAAAAACTTAACTCTCCAATTAAAAATTGATCCCCAGCTGCCTATCATTATCAGCGATAGAATTAAATTAAAAAGAATCTTGCTTAATATTTTATCTAACGCACTTAAATTTACTGAACAAGGTAAAATAAGTTTAGAAATAAATTTACTATCTATTGTTAATAAACAGGCAAAAATTAAAATAATTATTACTGATACTGGAATTGGTATTCCTAAAGATAAACAAGATAAAATATTTGATCGTTTTTATCGTGTGCATTCTTCTTATCGGACTGAATATAGTGGCTATGGCATAGGTTTATACCTCGTTAAAGAAACTACCAAAGCATTAGGTGGAAAGATAAAAGTTTCCAGTGAGGAAGAAAAAGGCAGTCGTTTTACCTTAGAGTTTAATTTTGCATTAGCAGAAACCGATTCAAAACTTATTGTTCCGAATTCTTCGGAATTGATAGTTGAATCCGAAGTGTTAACCGATCAACATAAAGGCACCGTATTAGTGGCTGAAGATAACACTTTGGTTCTGTATGCGATGAATAAAATGTTGCTGAGTTTAGCTTATCGAGCGATAATCGCCTCTTCCGGAGAGGCAGCATTACATGCTTTACAAACTAAAACTTGTGATTGGGCTTTATTAGACATTGGTCTACCGGATTTGGATGGAATGGAAGTGACGAGACATTTTCGAGAATGGGAGAAGCTAAACAATAAACCGCATTTACCTATTTTTGCTTTAACCGCGCATGCTGAAAAAAAGATTAAGAATCAATGTAAGAAAGTAGGGTTTGATTATGTATTGGAAAAACCTTTTACCGAAAAAGATCTTAAGCGTATCGAAAAATTTTTAAAATAGATCAAAGTCAAACATTTTTGCTATTCTATTTTAAAATAATTCACAGAATAAATTTAATTTGTGTATGGTAAAAAATAAATTAAGAATAGTATCTGTCCTCAACAAATTACACAATCAAGAACATCACTTTGAAAAAGAGCTATCCAAAACTTTTCTTGAATATCTAGATGGCTTACCGACTCATAAGCGTATTGAACAAATACTATCATTACTCTATGACCGGAATCAATCTACCTCGGATCGCGGTTTAACGCTACAAGAAAAGCGATGTTTGTATTTGGCTAGTCAAGAAAAAGACATTAAAGAGGCAGCGAGTATCTTAGGCCTATCACAACGAACCATTAAATATCATCGAGCGAATATTATCAAAAAAATGCAGGTTCCTAATATAACTGCTGCATTTGCTTTCGGTAAAAATGTAATTAGTTTTGTTAATGTATTTATTGATATTATCAAATTTAAAAAAATTCAATAAAAGATAAAATGTTTACATTTCTTAAAAATTTACAAGCCTATTGCTATATATTTATATTTAATTTTAAATATTCATAGTATTAATTCAATTTATAATGTAAACAAATTAAAATATAGAACGTTGCGTGAGTTAAATTAAAATGTTATAAGCTGAAAATACTGTATGTAAATTACCTTTTAGTAATACCTAAAAAATAATAATAATAATATTGGAAATACTATGAATAAATTTTTCAGTACTAATGAAAGTGGCTTTGTTAATAAAATTTCTTCTATAAAAAAATGTTCTAATCTTGATTGTATATCTTCTCTTAAATCATTGTTGTGCTGCAAGGGAGATATCTAATGAAACAAGTTCATTCTCTCCCAAAAATAAAAATTGCAATTATCGGCGGTGGATAGTACGGATGCCATGCTGCTGAATCAATAATGTCTCAAAAACCAGGTTCTTTGGTTACAATTTTTGAAAAAGGTTCAGACATATTTTCAGGAATTTCAGGTACTTTTGGTAATAGACTCCATGTTGGGACACATTATCCACGTTCTTCTCTGACAAGAGAACTTTGTCATGAGGGATATAAAGAGTTTTATATTAAATATCCCGAGTTGATCAATGAACATAGCCATTCATTATATGGATTAGGAGTTAAAGATGCCGGTGGCAATCCATCTAAGGTTAACAAAGAGGAGTTTGCAGCAGTTTGCCAGGAATTCGGAGAAGCAAGGGAAATACCAATAACAGATAACTACCCCAATCTACATTATGTTGCTGATATTAAAGAACCTAGTCTAGTTATGGGCATTCAATTGCGCAACTTTTTTAAGAAAAGATTAAAAGATTTAGGAGTCGATATACATTGTAATGTAGTGATTTTAAGCTTAAAAAAGAGTGAAGATTCAAAATTTATTCTTGAAACTCCTCAAAGGGAATTTCTTAAATTTGATTTTGTAATTAATGCAACAAGTTTTAAAACCTTATTACCCAGCGAGCTGCATTTTAACATTTTTTATCAAGCTTGTTTCGCCTTAGTTTATAAACAAAATAGTCCTACTACACTGCCTTTTTCTTTTATCGTAATGGATGGCAACTTTCCATCTTTAATGCCCTATGATGATCGACCTGATAAAAATACGCCTATATCAAAATATGTTTTGACGCATGCGTCTATCACCCTCTCTAAGCCATGCAAAACTTTAGAAGATGCGAAAAATATTTATAGTAAAATGGATCTATCTATGAAAGATATTAAATATATTAAATCTAATTGTGAGAACGAACTAATGCGTTTTTACCCGAAGTTTGATAAGGAATTTACTTACATTTACCCTATGGGAGTTATCTTAGCAAAAGTTAAAACCTCAGAAGACTTTCGCGGAGCAGTTACTTTTAAGTCGGGAGGAATTATTTATTTTATTCCTGGAAAGATATCAAATGTTTTCCAAGCCTCTCGAGAAGCTCTTTCTTTAATAAATTCAGAAAATATCATAACAGAAGAAAATTATTCTTATGTTGAAGGTGGTATATTAGATCGGGTAAAAAAATCAGCAATCAAACAACCAGCTATCTCTACATCTTCATTTTTTAGACAAAATGCTTCAAATGAGCCTATGTCTTGTGAAGAGGGAATTAATTCTCTAATAGTGAATCTTTTACCCGTTTCTGTCTTTTGGAAAGATAATAAAGGTGTTTATTTAGGTTGTAACCTTAATTTTACCAAAGCCTTGGGACTTAATTCTATAGAGGAAATTGTAGGCAAAACCGATGATGATTTGGTTACAAAAAATTTAAGCACTCATTATCGAGATGATGATCAAGAGGTTATTTTCTCTGGTAATCCAAAATTAAATATTGAAGAAGAGCAAAATTTTCCGGATGGAAAGAAACTGACAATTTTAACTAGTAAGGTACCTATTTTTGATAAAAATAAAGAAATAATTGGTGTTTTAGGGATATATAATGATATTACTGCATTGAAGAATGCTAAGGAAAAAGCTGAAGCGGCCAACAATACAAAAACTGAATTTATTAGAAATATCAGTCATGATTTACGCACCCCCTTATCCGGTATTATTGGCCTTTCTCAGCTACAAGCTAAAGAAGGGGCAAGTATTCAAGAGAAAGAATATGGTCAGTGGATTTATGTTGCTACGCAACAGTTATTGGAACTGCTTAATTCGGTGGTAGAATCAGCGGTTATTGAAGATCCATTGGAGCCAATAAAAAAGGATAGATTTGATTTAATTCAGTTAGCAGAAGAGTTGCATGCATTGATGCAAGCTTCAATATTAAGTAAAAAATTAACGTTTCAATTAAAATTAGATGCTGTCCCACCTATATCAGCGATCGAATTAAATTAAAAAGAATATTACTTAATCTTCTTTCTAATGCAGTAAAATTTACAAAAAAAGGAACAATTTGTTTAGAAATTAATTTATTATCGATAAAAGATAAGCAAGCTAAAATAAGCATACTAGTTTCCGATAGTGGTATTGGCATTAGTAAAGATAAACAGGAAAAGATATTTGATCGTTTTTATCATGTCCATCCCTCATATCCTGCTGAATATAGTGGCTATGGTCTTGGCTTATATCTGGTTAAAAAATCGACTGAAGCATTAGGAGGCACTATAAACGTTTCTAGTGTAGAAGGAGAGGGAAGTTGTTTTAGTTTGGAGTTTAGCTTTGCACTGGCTGAACCCCCCAACATGTTATCTGCAAATAATTTAGAGCCAAGCTCTGATAGAGATTTGCAATCCCTAGCTAGTATTAAACTAAAAGGCTCAGTGCTAGTCGCAGAGGATAATACCTTAGTTGTGTATGTCGTTAAAAAATTATTAACTGGTTTTGGTTGTCAGGTGGAAATCGCCTCTACGGGTGAAGCCGCATTACAAATTCTACAAACACAAACCTTTAATTGTGGATTATTAGATATTGGTTTACCAGGTTTAGACGGCATAGAAGTGACAAGACGTTATCGTGAATGGGAGTTTCTTAATAATAAACCTTATCTGCCGATTTTTGCCTTGACGGCACACGCTGAAGAAAAAGTTAAGCAGAAATGTCAAGCAGCAGGTTGTGATCAGGTCCTGCTTAAACCTTTCACTGAGAAAGATATCAAAACCATCGAGAAATTTTTGCAATAAATTAACTTTTCTATTTAAACGATAATCATTTACCCAATAATTTAATCTTAATATCTTCAATAAATTTTAATGTGTTTTAAAAAATATATTTTTTAAAAATCACATATAAAATCTAATTTTTTTTGTTATAATATTTAAAAAGATTTTAAAAACAGTGTTTGGGCAAAGGAATCGGGATGACTAAGCTTTTAACAATAATTTTTCCAGCTGCTAGAACTACTTTTTTTCTTTATGTATACCTAGATAGTGACAAAATAAGCTATCCAGTTTTTTCACAAACAGCTTTAATAACATACACCTCCGTGTGTCGATTAAGTTTTAGCATTGACTTGTATTACTACGCCTAGAATAGAATGCAATTTTGGATTCAAAATAAGAGGAGCGGTGCTATTATCGTAAGTTGTCAGTAAAATTTTATCAAACTCAATTTGAAGCTTTCTAATCAAAATTTGAAGATTATTTTCTATTTTAACAGCTACTAAGCTATCTTTTTCAAGTGTTGCATGGGGATCAATGATAAAAATAGAACCTTTTTTAAAAATAAGTTCTATTTCTTCTTCGGATTGCAAGGCAATTAAATTTTGCGCTTGGGTGCTTAACCTAATGCATATTTGGCCAATTTTTTCAAGTATAGTCGCATTAAAAGAATAAAGTGGTAATTCGGTTTCCGTATAAAAAGAAACTGTTTGCTGATCTTGAATTGTTAGTTCCGATTCGTCATTAAGTCCCATCAATAAGTCATTTACTGTGATATTGAAACCATCTAATTTAAAAAATTCAACAATTTTATTTAAAGTATCAATTCTTGGATTATTGACACGTTTAGTTGGTTCGAGATGGATTAATCTTAACAAGACAGAATGCGGCATGTTTAAAGTTTTTGCCAATCGATACAGAGTGAATTTGGCGCCATCACGAGTTGACTTCATTTGCATTAAGGTTCTTAAACTAAGATGTATTTTATTATCATTCATTGTTGCATTGCACTTTTATCAATATTCAAAAGTTCTTCATAGTTGACGCAATCTCTTAAAGCACAGACTATTCAGTGAGTTAGTATGTACTTATTTTCTTCATTACAAGCTACCGTAATTTTGAAACTAATACAATTATTTTGTAAGTTATTAAAAAAATTTTATTAAAATAAAAAAAATTAATTTTTAATAAGTAGCTATCTTAGCAAAATTTAGCAATTGAATAATGTTTTAAAACGAAGAAGTGGAATAGGTGGGTTGAGCAGTGTTATGCATTTCTACATCAGGCTCTTTCAAAGCTAAAAATTGATTATTAACTTGTGTTAAAGATTCTTGTAACGATTGATAAAAATTCTTAACTGCTGGACTTCGAAAAAATTGATTAGAAGAATTTTTTTGCTTGATTAAAAGGTATATTTCTGAAAAAATACTCAGCATAATAAGCTTATTTAGCTCAAGATTCGTTTCTGACTCTGAAGTGTCAAAAGTCTTTGCATTGAAAATCGCGCGAATTTTTTGAATACCATCCGGAACTTTTTTGAAAAAAAATCCCCAACCTGATTTATTCCAAACCGTGTTTTCAACCTGCTCTTTTAAGCTTATCAATTGAATTTTCAATAAGTCAAAAAAAATATTTTCTTGCGTATTATTCTTCTTTGATGTCTCAACTATACTTTGTAAAAGTAGTTCTTCTGTTTGGTTTAGTATACGCTTGATATTTTTCCATTCTTTTTTCCGCGTAGCATTTATTTTTTGCTTTTCTATTTCTGCAGTTAAGTGTCTTGTATCAATTGAATTGAACCTAAATGCTCTTTGATTTTGTGCTAACTTGCTTTGCCATTCTGTGGTTTTTATATCGCGAATTATATTTATTTCTTTTTCAATTTGGTTTCTATAGTCTTCTGCAACTCGTTGTTCAGACTTTTGCTTTTTAAGCTGTTCAATTAAATCAAGATGATATTTATTTTTTTTATTTATTTGTTTTTGCAATTCCTTAATATCTCGTTCGGTGTTATCAGTAATTTTTTGTAATCTTTCGAGATGAATTAATGGTTTTAATAAATTATTTTCTTCAATAATACTGTATATATGTTGATCATTTTTTGTGGATTGTATTTTTTCTTCCAATTCACTTATTTGGCTATTAAGTATATTTTTCTTACCCAGCACTTCTAAGTTTTGCTTTTCAATCTGTAATTTGGTGATTTCTTTTTGTTTATCTTCGGCCAATTCTTTAAGGTATTCAATTAGTTCTGACTCATTTTGCTGTAAAAAAGTTATTAATTCTGCTTGAGGGGTTGGGTTTTCTTCGTTAGTTTTTGCTTCTAGAGTGTTTTTTTCTGAGTTTAAATCTAGGATAGATTGTATTTTTTCTAAAAAATTCTTAATAATATTATTATTTTTGATAGGAACAAGTTGTACTATATCTTTAAAAAATTCTGTTAGAACATTTAAATTCTGTGCATTCTGTGTTAGATCTTTTTTAATTTTGCTTTCGGTACGTAAATCTTCCTGTTTCGTTTTTGGATGTTCGATTTGTGTTTTAAGGATTTTTATTGGGTCGCATTCTTCTAATTCCGATAGCAACTTAAGTCTTGTATTTTCTAACTCCAAATGCGATAAAAGTTTTTTTATAATGTTATCTGTGCGTATCTGTTTCAAAGAGTACAAATCAACTTGCAAATGTGAAAGTTTTCTTTGATTTATTTTTAAATAAGTTTCAAGCTGATCAATGGGAAATATTAGTTCTTCTTCAATGTTCTCTATCTTTTCATTTATTTGGTCTAATTCCTGTGTAAGTGATTTTAAATTCGCTTCATGTATAGCAATTTCATGCATAAAATCTCTATCATACTCGAATCTAAATTTCTCGAGATCATTTGTTAATTCTATCAGACGAGTTAGTTCAAAATCAGGAAGTAGTGATTTTTGCAATTGCTTTTTTTCTTTGATTAAATCTAATAGTGCAATTTGCAATTGCTTTGAATCTTCGGTTAAGCTCGATTGATTAATTGTTTCTTCTAATGAAATCAATTTAGCATAAGTATCACGGTAGTTATCGATTAAAAACCGAAAACTTTTGAGTATTTTTTGAATAAAAAATTGAATAGATAATGAAGGATTTTTTTCTTTTTCGACAAAATCATCTAATGCTAATAAAAACTCAATGCTATTCTTTTCACTTGCTTCTGGTTGCAATTCCTTATCAAGTGATGAAATTAAATTTGCAAAGGAAATCGAATGTTCGATTTGAGACAAAAAACGCAGTTGGTTATGTATTTTAAGAAGCCAAGCTTGAAGAGCTTCTTGCTGCGTATTTTCAGTTTGTTGAGAAGGCCCCGGAATGGGCTCACTATCAGGCAAGAAATTTGAAGAAGATATAATGCTTGGCGTGCTCGATGTGGTGACTATAGTATTTGATTTCAATATGCCCCCTTAGTTCATTTATGGGTTTTATCTAAAAGGTCTTTTACTGAATCTTTTTTTTATATTATCGCCTTCTTAACTTACCTGTTTTTAATTTAATGCAGTGTAACAATTCTTTTTATATAACGGAAGATCTTTTTTTGGAATAAAAGATTACATTTATATAAGCTTTCTCGAAATTTAATATCAAAAAAACAATTTTTTATCTTTTTATTAAAAAATATAGTTTAGACTTAAAAAGCTAAGAAAATGTTAGGGAATAACTACTATAAAGGGAGTGACTGCCTAAGGAGACTTGAAAATTCAAACAAAATAATCTTCAAATAACTAGTCTTTTTGATGTCATTTTGGGTAGTTTTGTGGAAATGGATGATTTTATTTTAACCAATGGAATGGTAACTATCCAAGCATTGAACTATTTTATAAATTTTTATATTTGGCATATAATTTATTTTTTTCACATACATTTATATGGATTTTTTTAAGAATAATTCATTTATTCTCTCCCAAGAAAGGAGTGAAAATGGAGCATCAAGATAGATTGTAATTTTTTTATATAAAATATTCTTGTATAAAAAATAAAGTTGCTGGGCAAGTGTATATAAAATATTTTTATAACAAAGTATTATATCTATAATTATACTTTTAATGAATAAATTGTTTTTTTAAGCCTGTCAATTGAAAATTAATGGATATTAAAAAAAATCAAGATAAATTAAGAAGTATAAAATGCTAAAACAAAGTATTTTAAATAATTTAAGTAATCTCAATATAAATTATTTTGAAAGGATATTCGATTAGAATATACAGGATGTAATGATTCTACTGCTGAATATACAGACCTTGATTTTCCTCAACAAATCATCCACAAATCGGATTATGATTTAATTTGGAAAGATTCTTCAGCTGAATTCTTTCGAACAACCGATTTTAATACTGCTTTATTTGACAATAACTTATGGTTAAAAATATAAAAAGTTTTAGAGTTCAAAAAAATTATGTCAACAAGAAACTAAATTTGTTATAAGTAAAGGATCAAATTGTGTTGGGATTACCCTAGCTATATCCCTTAATGAGGAACAGTAGATGGTAGCAGGACAAGAGTAGACTTTTCGAGCCTGTAAATCGCTTTGTGTAAGTGCGCCAGGTTTATGAAAATCTGCCATCGAATTCGATAGCGAATCGATTCATAGCCGCTCTCCCTCGTGCAAAGACATGGTCCACTTTTGTGATGCCTTCTGTATCGCTAAATATACTACTTTTAATGCGGATCGGTCACTAGGAAAAATTTTACGGTTATTAATTGACTCTCTAATAACACTATTGAGTGATTCAATGGCATTCGTCGTGTAGATAATTTTACGTATTTCATCAGGATAAGCGAATAGGGTTATAATATTGCTCCAGTTCTTATGCCATGAACGACTGATTGGTCATACCTCTGGCATAAAGAGCCAAAATTTGTTCGTCAAATTCAGTGATGCGCGTTTGCCCTTTACGAATAAGTTGAGGTTCGAATGTACTATTTCGGTCACGTGGTGTGCTAATTTCAACTTCAGCGAAATTACCTTTCAGGCTCTTAGAGGAATAGCTATTACGGCTATTTCCTGTATTCTTGCCTTCGACAGCATGCTTTTGGTAACCCAGATGCTCATCTAATTCAGCATCCATAGCACGCTCTACAGTGAGCTTTAGCAAGTGCTTGCTTAGCGCCGCTAAATCTTTTTCAGTTTTGATTGATTTTGACAATTCATCCAGTAATTTTGGATCAATAGTAAATTGTTGTTCCATTGCTTAGTCCTTATTTATCAGCATCGCTCAAAACGCGATAGCTTAGTTAATAATAAGCACTTACACAATCTTATTTACAGGCTCTTTTTTAATCATAAAAGTTTTATATAATATTTAATAACGAAATTAACCGCGTTTTCTGGTGGCAACACAATTAAAAGTCTGATTGCATAATAGCATCATCAATTTTATTGCTAACATTATTAAAGAAATCGGTAGTATTTTATTAAAAGCTATTAGAATGATTACTTCCACTATTCCAATCATTATTATCACTCTCACTCTCATCACTGCTGCTACTATACCTAGTATTTGCAACACGTTTCAGGAGTATTTCTCCTAGTTCTTTTTTTTCTTTTTCTTCTTCTGTGGCTTGACATTTAACAGGCACTACTCCTGTCCTCTTAAACCTGTAATTTAAAACTTGAGCTGCTAGATTATCATTATTAACATTAGTATTGGTCTTTGTTTCCTGTTTTTCATTTGTTTTAGTATTAGCACTTAACTCTGTCACCTGTTTTTTATTTATTTCTGAAAAAAATTTTAAATTAGATGGTGGTGCATCCGGAATACTCGGTACTTTAGCGCTAAGATCTGAACTCTTCTGATGATCTTGCTGAGAATTTCTTTCTGCATCTATAAACTTTGATTCAATAGCTTCTTGATTCTCTAAAGCCTTATTAGTTTCATTATTGTTCGTTGGAATACTTATACTTTTAATGCCCTTAGCTATAATTACATCCATCTCATCATTAAACTTCTTTTCGGTTCGTAACTGTATATAGGGTATTTTATCCATAGACTCACGAACGTATTTAATCGCATCCCGCACGGCGCCATCTTTGCTCTGATACTTTTCTCTACCAAATAATTTAGCCACCCAATTGCTCAGCAATTGAAACCAATACGTGATTCTCCATGAATCTGAGCGTTCGGATTTATTTTCCTTAAGTTCTTCTGAAAGAAAAAAACGTGCCAAATCCGACTCAGAGTACTTTCTTATGATAAGTGCAGTCAAACAATAAAACGCATCAATGCTTCTTTTATTAATTGAGTTTTCTTTGTTAAATTGTTGCATTTTGAGAAAATTTGCAAACTCTTGCTTCTCAAATTGATTCATTTTATTAAAGAAACTTTCGACGCGAATGCAAAGATTAGCTTCGTAATTAAGATCATCTAATGCATTAATATCTATAAAGAACTTTTCCGAAATCTCATGCATGTTTTCACTGATACCAAGCGTTTTAGTTATTTTCATAAATCACCTTCATTATTCTTCGGCACTAATGTGATATCACTGAATTGAGCTAAAGCATATCAGCGTTAATATCTGAAATAGATATATTTAATAAAATCAGATATTAATAGTCTAGATATCTAAAATATACAGTAATACCCCTGAACGAATGATAAAGCGTAAATATTAAGTAAATATTAAATATATAAAAATTATTTATATAATTTTCAATTTTATATAATTATTTTGATAGATAGAATAATAGAGGCCTTGCTATTCTATGACAGCAAGGCCCAACGGGCTTTTGAAAACTTTTGTCATAGTATACTGACCGTCAAGTGTAAATTGAATTTAAAATAATGAAAAAATGGAGGGTTTTAATGATGACTAATCTTGAATAATATAGGTTCACTAGACCCTATGCCCATCTTAACAACGATATTTACATACAAATTGGGTACATGGAGCTTATATAAGCCAGGTTGGAAAATAATTGAAGGAAATTGAATGAACGAAATAGGCTGATTTTTAAGTCCTTTTTGTCAAATAGGATGGTCGGGATGAGAGGATTCGAACCTCCGGCCCCTAACTCCCGAAGTTAGTGCTCTACCAAGCTGAGCTACACCCCGTATTTTGTAACTAAACCAAAATATGCCGGGAATTTTAACAGCTTTACTAAGTTTCAGCTAGGTCCATATTAGTATACCGAGCATACAATAATTTGTAGTAACAATCATCCGCAATTTTTTTTAAGAAACGAATTATTAATTATAAAAAAAAGATTATATTTAGATTTCATTTAAAAAATTTAGAAAAAAATAGCGTCGGCGCGCTAAACTAAAATACAATTTTTATAAGGCAAAATTAGATGTTGGGTGCCATGTTGATGATAAGCGGCTAATGCTTTTTGATAATTTTCTTGAAAGTGTTTATAGATGGCAATGGGGTTGCGTGGAATTTTTTATTCGCGATTTAGGAATAGGTTTTTTTGCTTATCATTGGCGGACAATCATCATTAATCAATGAAATGAAGTTTTTCCCAAATAGGGCTGCTTCGAAATTAATTTTATACTCATCCTCAAATTCACTGATTAAGTAAGATTTACCCATTGTTTTAAAAGTTTTTAAGTGTTTTAAAAATTCTAGCATGTCTTCTCGTGCCTGAGCGCTTTGTCGATATTCAGCAAAAGCTGAGATTTGTTCAGCTGCCTCTTTTAGTTGCTCTTTCCTGGTAATAATAAACTCTGACACTATCGTAATATCGTAGGGATTAGTGATGTAATTTTGCGTAAAAAATAAAATAAGCTCGTCGGGCAAAGAAGTTATGCGTAAAATAGTTTGATATAATTCCTCTTTAAAAGAGGCGTTTTGATTGATCGCTTTGTCTAGTGATGTCGGATCTTTTTTTATGGCACCGTTATTCGAATCCCATTGAATTTGATGTAACCAATTACATGCTTCATAGTTTACTAAATTAGGCAATGCTTTCAGATCGGCTTGAGTGATATTAAGATTTTTCCCTTCATATAAATGCTTAAATCTAGGATTTAATTTAATTAAACTTAAACCCCCATCAATTTTAATAACTCGTCCATCCTGATCTATACCCACATTTCCGGTTTTAAAATCAATTTCATTTAACCATAAGGCTAGGACTTGAGTAGCAGCCAATCCTGTGATGTTATTGTTGAGTATCTTTCTATAATTACCTTTAGATAAAAAAAATTCTTTAAATTTTGGTATTTCTTTGGAAAGCACATAGTATTCAGGTGCTCCAGTTTTCATTGATACTGCTCTACGTGTTTTAGGTTGAGGAGGGTATACCAGGCGATATAATTCTTGAGTAAGTGTTTCAAATATCGCTTCCGATCTATTTTTTCCTAAGGGTTTGGTGTACCAAATGCTTTTTGGTATCCCTTTTTTGAATTTATATTTTAAATTAACTGCATGTGTAAAATTAGCATTTTTTTTAATTTTTTTAAAAAAACTAAATTTATTAAAATTTTTTTGAGAAAACTTTTTGGAAATATTTGACATAAATAATTTTTTTTGTAGTTTTTTAATTTTAATCAAACTTAATTAGCAGAACCTTAAATTATCGATATAATTTATTCTTTAAATAAAAGAAGCGAATCTAAATTAATAAGTTACATGATAAGTTGGCTGATTTATATAAATACTTAATCAATAAGTGCGTGCGCAAGCAAATTTTGCTAATCGTGCCAATGCTTGACGGTATTCAGAACCAGGAATGATATCTAAGTGCAGCAAAGCTTGCTGGATATGATGCTCTGCAAGATTGCGCGTATAATTGATAGCCAGTGTAGATTTTAGAATGGCTATAATGGCTGTTAAATGTTCTAGATTACCTTGTGTGATGGCATCGCGTATTAACTGTGCTTGCTCTGCATCAGCATGTTGTAAAGCATAGATTAAAGGTAATGTTGGTTTACCTTCGGCCAGGTCGTCACCGAGACTTTTGCCAAGTTGTAGACTGGCTCCGGAATAATCGAGTGCATCATCAGTTAATTGAAAGGCAATACCTAGATGTGTCCCATAATGGGCCATTGCTAAAATTTCAGGTTCGGAACGTTTTGTTAAAATAGCAGGTTGTTCTGCGGCAATAGAAAAAAGTACGCCTGTTTTACCTTGGATAATCTTCAAGCAATATTCTTCATCAACATTGGTATTGTGACAACTAAGTAATTGTAAAATTTCTGCTTGGGATAGTGTGTTGGTGGCATCAGCGAGTGATGTGAGGACACGCGAATTGTTGATTTGACTGATCAATTGAAAGGCGCGTGAATAAAGAAAATCGCCGACTAAAACGCTGGCTGGATTACCCCATAAACTATTCGCTGTTTTTTTACCGCGACGTAACTCAGATCCATCAATCACATCATCATGCAGTAAGGTAGCAGTATGAATAAGCTCTAAGCTGGCGGCTAGCTGAATATGTCCTTCTCCCTTGTAACCAAATGCCTTAGCACTGAGCAGGGCAATTAAAGGACGTAAACGTTTACCACCACTCTCAATAAGATGCTTCGCCAATTCTGGGATCAGAGGGATTTCAGAATAAAGACAAGTATCGATTAGGGCATCTACTTGGTAAAGTTCATTCTTGACCAAGGCTGTTATGGGCGCTAAATCCATAGGTTTGATTAGATAATGATTTATTTAAAGCCGAATGCTAGGCGGCATGGAAAGACCTGTCAAGCAGCAGGGATTTATTGCATCTTGAGAGGCTCGACCGTATAATAGGCCCCGCTTTTAGGGTAGTCCTTGGAGCATCGACTAAGTATACTCGCTCTACCGCATTAGTTGGGGAGCTTTAACCGAGAGATATGATATGCGTCACTATGAAATCGTGCTTTTAATTCACCCTGATCAAAGTGATCAGGTTTCTGCTATGGTTCAGCGTTATACGGCTATCGTGAAAAATAGCGGTGGACAGGTTCACCGCCTTGAAGATTGGGGCCGTAGACAGCTTTCCTATCCTATTAATAAGCTTCTCAAAGCACATTATATTCTAATGAATATTGAGTCAGGAAAAGAAGCGATGGCTGAACTCAGCGATAATTTTCGCTTTAATGATGCTGTGTTACGTCAACTTACTATTAAAGTAGATCGAGCAATTACTGAAATGTCTCTTTTAGCAAAAGCAAAAGAGATGCAAGGTCAAGAAAATAGACGTGAGTATTTTAGAGAAACTGAAGTGGAAGGAAGATCAGTTTAACTTACCTTGTATGTCACAAGCTTTTTTAATTATTAGAATGAGTAGATTTTATGAACAATTACCAAAATAGACGCCGCAAGCATTGCCGAATTTCTGCTGAAGGTACAGAGGTCGATTATAAAGATATCCCTCTTTTAAAAAATCATCTGACGGAGACAGCTAAAATAGTTCCCAGTCGTACGACAGGAACCTCAGCATCTGTTCAGCGTAAGATAACGCAGGCGATTAAGCGCGCACGTTTTTTAGGTTTACTTCCTTATTGTGATAAACATCAAAACATGGGTTAATGTTTTGAGGTAAACTAAAGTGATGGGAATGCTACATCGTTTTGCAAACTATGTCATGCGTGGCCGCCGTCAGGCAGTCATCGTAGGGTTATTATTTACTATTCTTCCTTTATTTGGTTGGGTTAGTAATGTAATCGTTTCTTTGGTTACCTTACGTAAAGGGGCTAAAGAAGGGGCTATCGTATTATTGTGGATTATTTTACCAGCGGTGGTTGTCGCGAGTTTAGGTAATCATTTAATTATTTTGTATGGAATTATTGGCGGCAGTTTATTTACTTATGTGTTAGCTTTAGTGTTACGCCAAACACAGAGTTGGAAAGCGGTATTAACAGCAAGTCTGTTGATAGGTTTATTAGCAGTGCTACTGGTGCATGCTTGGATACCCAATATCACTGAGGTATGGATAAATCAGTTTGGTCATTATGCACTAATGGTTAAAAATCAATTTAATGTGATGGTTGATACAGCACGTTTACAATTTTTTGCCAAGTTTGCTACGGGTTTTCAAGTGGCGTTTATTACCTTGTCGGGGCTTATTAATTTAATACTTGCACGAGGGTTCCAGTCAATGCTATACAATCCGGGGCAACTTCGTCCAGAGTTAAAAACTGTTCGACTTAGTCTATGGGAAGTATTGATTCTTCTAGTGATAGGACTATTGAGTTTTCTGGGTATAGTCATGGCGCAAGATGCTATATCTGTGGTGGGATTAATTTTTATATTGGCAGGTTTGAGTGTTGTTCATGCGTTGGCAGATTTAAGAAACGTGGCTAATAAATGGATTTTTTTATTTTATGTATTATTGGTCTTTTTTTTTCCGTATGTAGCTGCTGCGTTGGTAATATTTGCAGTCATCGACAGTGTGTTTAATTTACGCTATCGATTAAAAAAAAATACTTAATAAGGCTAGGAGAAAAACTAGCGCAAGAAAAACTTAGAACGAAGATTTAAACTGAGTTCTAGGGTGTTTGATAAAATGTTAACAAGTGAATTTTGAGGTTTATTTTTCATGGCAAAAGTAATTTTATTAGAAAATATACATTCTTTAGGTAAAGTAGGAGCTGTGGTTACGGTAAAGGATGGTTTTTATCGAAATCATTTAGATCCTACTGGAAAAGCAGCTCCAGCTACTCCGGAAAATATTGCTATATTTGAAAAAAAACGCGTCGAATTTGAAAAAATTGAACAAGAAAAATTACAAACCGCGGAAACACGTGCAAAAGCTATTAATGATTTAATATTAACCATACCTGTTAAATCAGCAGAAGAAGGTCGTTTATATGGTTCCGTTGGTGTGTCTGAATTAGTTCGTGCAGCAGATGCCGCGGGTGTCATACTTGAAAAGAGTGAGATTCACTTACCTAATGGTCCTTTACGTCAATTGGGCGAACATGAAGTATCTGTACAATTACACAGTGATGTTACTGCTGTGCTGAAGGTAAATATTGTTGCAGAAGAATAATTATTTATTTTACCAATATTGTTTTGCTATTGATTATTGCTGGCTAATATAACAAGGATGTTGTATTTTGAGTGTTAAGTCCTATTATCTATAGGAATAAATAAGCGCTTTAATGATTTCTGTAAAATACAAACTAACAACGAGAATGTTTTGTTAGTTTATGGTTTAGGCAATTCTTGCTATGCAAAAAACCGATCATCTTAAATTACCTCCACATTCACTTGAAGCCGAACAATCGGTTTTAGGTGGTTTGATGCTGGATAATCAAGCATGGGATAGGGTTGCGGATAAATTAAAAGAAAAGGATTTTTATCTCTTATCACATCGTATCTTATTTCGTACTATCGTCAGTTTTGCCAATCACGCTAAACCTTTTGATGTCGTTACGCTCACTGATGCTTTAAAAAGCACGAATGAATTAATAGAAATTGGTGGTGATCTTTATTTATTTGAATTGGTGCGTAATACACCGAGTGCTGCCAATATCGCCGCTTACGCTGATATTGTACGCGAACGCTCAGTTTTGCGGCAATTGATAGGTATTGCTTCTGAAATTACTGAAAATGCTTTCATGCCAGAAGGTCGTTCGATTACTGAACTGGTGGATGAAGCTGAGCGGAAAGTATTTCAGATTTCTGATCAAGGGGCACGTGGTAGTGGACCACTTAGAATTAGCGACTTTTTGGCGAAAGCTGTCGATAGAATCGATATCTTGTTTCATTCCGATCAAGTTATTACCGGGCTTTCAACAGCTTATAAAGATTTAGACGAAATGACCTCCGGTTTGCAACCGGCTGATCTTGTGATAGTCGCTGGTCGGCCTTCCATGGGGAAAACTACATTCGCCATGAATATTGCTGAACATGCTGCAATACAAGGCGACAAACCAGTATTGATTTTTAGTATGGAAATGCCAGGTCAAGCATTAGCGATGCGCATGATGTCGTCATTAGGACGCATTGATCAGCATAAAATTCGTACGGGGAAATTAAGTGACGAAGATTGGCCACGAGTTACTTCTGCAGTTAGCATGTTATCTGAAGCAAAAATGTTTATTGACGATACGCCGGCGTTAAGCCCTGGAGAAGTACGCGCGCGTGCGCGCAGGGTAGCGAAAGAGCAAGGCACATTAGGTTTAATTGTTATCGATTATATACAATTGATGCAAGTACCCGGTTCTAAGGAAAATCGTACAACAGAAATATCTGAAATTTCACGTGGATTAAAAGCTTTAGCTAAAGAACTCGATGTTCCTATCATCGCATTGTCACAATTAAACCGTAGTTTGGAACAACGTGCCGATAAAAGACCCGTCATGTCGGATTTACGGGATTCAGGAGCGATTGAACAAGATGCAGATTTGATTGTTTTTATTTATCGTGACGAAGTTTACAATGAAGGTAGTCCAGATAAAGGTAGCGCAGAAATTATTATTGCAAAACAACGTAACGGACCTACCGGTAAAGTAAGACTGACTTTCTTAGGAAAATATACGCGTTTTGAGAATTTTGCTCCACAACGTTATCATGCTGAGAATTATGCATGAGCAGACCGTTTACTGTAGAACTTGATTTAGCTGCGCTACGTCATAATGTTAAACGGGTACGTGATATTGTTGCACGATCCAAAATATTGGCCATGGTTAAGGCAAATGCTTATGGACATGGTTTAATTTCTATCGCAAAGGCATTAACCGATGTCGAGGGCTTCGGAGTTTCATGTTCAGAAGAAGCCTTGTATTTACGTCAGGCAGGATTAAAACAACGGATAGTTTTAATGGAAGGTTTATTTTCCAAAGATGAAATTCCTTTATTAACGGATTATGAACTCGACACGGTTATCCATGATCGTAATCAATTAAGTTTATTAACCGAGCACCCATTACCGCATCGTATTAATGTATGGTTGAAAATAAATACCGGAATGAATCGTTTAGGTTTTTCGCCGAATGATTTTATGGTGGTTTTGCAAAAATTAGATTACTGTCCTTGGATTAATATCATGTGTGTTATGACACATTTTTCGAGTGCGGATAAATCAGAAGATATAACGACTCAGTGTCAGATAAAACTATTTGAACAAACCATCAAAAAGTATAACTTTCCAACTAGCTTAGCTAATTCTGCTGCGATTTTAGCTTATTCTAAAGTCCATGGCGATTGGGTACGTCCGGGGTTAATGTTATATGGTGTTTCACCTTTTGCAGATTCTTCAGGCGCACAGCATTCACTAAAACCGGTAATGACCTTAAAATCTGAAATTATTTCTATTCATCAATTGGAATCTGGCGATAGAGTTGGGTATGGAGGAACGTGGATAGCGCCTAAGCCACTACGGGTTGGTATTGTGGCAACAGGATATGGAGACGGCTATCCACATCGCGCTGAAAGTGGTACACCTATTTTAGTGAATAACAAGCTCAGTGAATTGATAGGGCAAGTTTCTATGGATATGCTAGTCGTTAATTTGTCGAATCAACTGGATACTAAGATAGGCGACCCAGTTGTGTTATGGGGAACCGGTCTTCCTATCGAGCAAGTAGCAGAAAGTACCTCATCCTTTCGTTTCGAATTATTATGTGGCATTAATCGAGGACAGTTAGTCCGTACGCGCATTGAGGAAATAAATGATGCAAAATAAAATGATTAAGTGTTTATTCATTTGGATGTGTATTTTAAATTTAAGCGCTTGTGCGAGCCATCATTTGCAAACACCTCAAACACACATAGAACCACAGGCAGATACTAGTCAGGATATTTTCATTGATCCTTCAATTGCTCATTTTATGGGAAATGCCGATCATGTTAAGTTGCAGAATTTAGTGG
Organism: Candidatus Aquirickettsiella sp.; assembly: GCA_036495935.1. Lineage (GTDB taxonomy): Bacteria > Pseudomonadota > Gammaproteobacteria > Diplorickettsiales > Diplorickettsiaceae > Aquirickettsiella. Next base: position 53,748 of record DASXLX010000056.1, on the reverse strand, counting down.
CAACTGCGCAAGCTAAAGAATTTATTAGTTGGACCAGCGACACTACCGGCACTCGTTTTGCATTTACCAGTAAAGAAATTTTCGTTAACCCCGAAGGGCAAGGCTGCAGAGATTATGAAATAGAATTAATTCGTGGTTTCTTTGAGCATCCTTCTTTTAATTACACAGCTTGTCGAAATAATCTGGGAGTGTGGCAAGTTATCAGTCATTAATTATACTCTTTGTACTTGAATTTTTGTCTGCGTTGTCGCTCAATTCGCAACCCTCATATATCGCATACATTCCGGTTGCTTCATTCTCGTGGCATTTGTCAAAAATCTAATTGCTGTGAGTTTATTTAATTAAGCATAGTAAATTTGTTTTTCAGTTATCACTGCATTTAAGGGGACATCCCAGTTTTTTTCTGCAAGAGCTGCTAATTTTTGCCATTCATAAGCAAGGCCGAGTAAAAAAGGGCGAGCGGGTCTCGGCGAATTGAGTAAAAAAGCAAAGCTTCTATCATAAAAACCAGCACCCATTCCTAAACGTTGCCCTTTTTCGGTAAATCCTACGAGAGGAACTAATACTAAATCAATGTCTTCTGGTGCAATGCATGCATTCGAAGATACAGGAGGTTCTGGAATATTAAAATGATTTTTTTTTAATAAGGTATGCGGTTGATACTCACAGAATATTAATTGTTGCCCTTGTAAAATCGGTAAATAGCAAGTTTGCTTATTTTGCCAAGCTTTATGGATGAGTGCTGATGGATCAATTTCATGTTGAATAGCTTTATAGCTGGCAATTGATTGGCTTTGTAAAAATAGTGGATGTTGGCTAAGTTGTTCAGTAATTATAGTGGAAGTTTTTTTTTGTTCGCTTAAACTAATTTTGGTTCGTTGTTGTTGTAATTTCTTGCGAGTTAATTGGCGAGTATCCATAACTTATCATACTATATTAAGAATATCTGACTCAGCTACGTTTCCTGATCCTGGGATGCAGGTGGGATTAAGCTTAATTACTTTAGGCTTCTTACTAGATTGCAAGCTTGCACACCGTAAATAAATCAAGTATCCCTAACTTAATAAAAGTATCGATCGAAAAACTCTATCGACTGAGTCAGATACTCGTCCAGTATAATCTATTTTGAGGCCTATGTTTATCTTAAGAAATTTATAAAATTTTTTTTTAAAATCAAAACCACAGATGAATAGAAAATAACCTATTTTATCAGGTGTTTACGCAAAGTTTATTTTATTCAGATTAGCTTGACTATATTAACTTAGCGTAGAATGGTAAAATACTTAAGACTTACTTTCTTTACAGAGTACGCCCCATGCAAACTCAGGCTAAATCTCCGGTTTTCGACGATTTTTACCATTTACTTACACAAGCAGAAGTAGCTACTTCTCCAGCTGAAATACATGGTATGTTATGTGGTTTTGTCTGTGTAGGTCCAAAACTCAACGGTGGTTTTTTGATCGATATTTTATTAAAGCGTCTTGGGGCTAGACCGCCCTTTATGTTGGGATCCCAAGGTGCCATCGTTGGTTTATATGATGCGGCTTGTCGTCAATTGAGCGGGTTACAAACTTTTCAATTATTGTTGCCTGATGAACAACATGAGTTGGAAGAGCGTGCTGAAGCCTTAAGTTTGTGGTGTGAAGGGTTTTTATATGGCTTAGGCTTAGGGGGAAGCTCTATTGAAGATGAGACACCTGATGTTATACACGAAGCTTTGTATTGCATTGCCGAGATTGCCAAACTTGAAATTATCCATTTAGAAGTAACTGAGCTCGATAAACTGGCTTATGACGAGGCAATCGAGTTTATTACACATGCCATTCCCTTGATTTATGAAGAATTGATTCGTTATTCAGTAGAAGGAAATGCAGGTTCCATGTACCTTCATTAGTTTAGCTGCTGAATTACTTATGTTAAGGCTTTCAGAATTACAACAGCGGCGCCAGCAATTATTGTCCCATATAAAAAGCGATGAGTTAATTGTATTAATGGCAGCTCCGGAGTATCTCCGTAATGGCGATGTACTCTATCCTTATCGTCAAAACAGTGATTTTTACTATTTGACCGGTTTTCCTGAACCCGATGCGATTGCTTTACTTATACCTGACAGCAAAAAGGGTACATTTATATTATTTAATCGTGCTGAGGATTCGGCAGCTGCTATTTGGAATGGTGAGCATATTGGTCAAATAAGGGCTAGAAAAGAATACGGTGCAGACGAAGCTTATCCTATCAATCAACTTGAGGTTAAGTTAAGTGAATATATCGCTAATACGCGAGTTTGTTACTATCTAAGCGATGAAACAATTAACCATCAAGCTTTAACACGAATTAATAAGATATTAACGCATTTAAAAAAAACATCTATTGAATATGCTAAAAAATTAGTCGATAGTGTTCATGAAATGCGGTTACAAAAAAGCCCAACAGAATTAGATTGCTTACGTCAAGCTGCACATATTTCTGGTCAGGCTCATCTGCGCGCGATGCGCGCTTGCCGACCTGGTTTGTATGAATATCAGCTAGAAGCTGAATTAATGTATGAATTTTATAGGCAAGGTAGCCAAGCATTAGCTTATCCTAATATTGTCGCGAGTGGGGCGAATAGTTGTATTTTGCATTACACAGATAATTGCGCACAGTTAAAATCAGGTGACTTAGTATTAATTGATGCGGGATGTGAATATCAAAACTACGCTTCAGATATTACGCGTACTTTTCCAGTCAATGGTCGGTTTAATCCAGAACAAAAGGCCATCTATCATATTGTATTAAAAGCACAGCAAGCCATCATAGCACTGATAAAGCCCGGTATTGCATGGAACCAATTACAGAAAACCTGTGTGGATTTTGTGACGCAAGGTTTAATGGATTTGGGCTTATTAAAAGGAAATCTTAACGATTTAATTCAGCAAAAGAGTTATCAAAAATTTTATATGCATGGCTGCAGTCATTGGTTAGGCTTAGATGTCCATGATGTAGGGACTTATAAACTAGAAAAAAAATGGCGAAATTTAGAACCTGACATGGTTTTCACGGTAGAACCTGGTATTTATATCAGGCCGGCAACGGATATCGATAAAAAATGGTGGAATATTGGTATCCGTATTGAAGATGATGTGCGAGTGACATCTGCGGCCTGTGAAATCTTGACAGCACAAACACCTAAAGATCTGGTTGACGTTGAAAACTTAATGCGAACGCCCTCATGAGGCAAGATTACGATATTCTTATCGTCGGTGCCGGAATTATAGGAACTAGTTTGGCATTAGCTTTATCACAGTTACCATTGCGGATCGCACTGATCGAACAAGCCTCTTTTAAAACACTCGATGTTCCTTTACCTGCAGAAAGCAAACCTATTGCTTTGAATCTCGCAAGTCTACGCATTTTACAGACACTCAATGTATGGCCTGCTTTAGAAGTTTATGCCAGTCCAATTAAATCGGTACATATTTCGCAACAGGCTTGTTTCGCTCAATCGAGAATTAATGCAAAAGAGTTGGGTGTTCCTCAATTAGGTGCTGTTATTCCTGCTGCACGTTTGGGACATGAATTAATCAAGGCCTTACTTCAGGTGGTTGCTAACAAGTCTATGCAAGGAGCTTTCGATCTTTATAATCCAGTTACCTGTGAGTCAATTAACCAACTTGAAGGTACTTGGCAGGTGGTTATGAGACATCTACCAGAAGAAAAAAAAATTATTTATCCACGTTTAATCATTGCTGCAGATGGTACATATTCTACGGTACGTAAATTATTAAATATTGGTTTAAAAACCAGATTTACTTCTGAAGCTGCTTTGACAACATTCATCGATATTAGTGGTGATCATCAACACATCGCTTATCAACGATTTACTAAACAAGGAATTATTGCAAGCTTACCTTTACCCGCAAATAAAATAGGTTTAGTTTGGACTGCAGAACAACAAACCGTTGAAGCCTTACAAAATCTAACTGAATCTGAGTTTTTGGAGAATTTACAAGGGCATTTTTCGTATCGTTTTGGCAGGTTATTACACTGTACTAAACCACAAGTTTATGCTTTAAAAAGTTGTATTTCTGAAACCCAAGCGCAAGCAGGTTTGATTTTACTAGGAAATGCTGCGCATACTTTACTCCCTATTGCCGCTCAAGGTTTAAATTTAGGTTTGCAAGATATGGCTGAATGTGTGGATTTGATTGCAAAAGCGTTGAAACAACATAACGATCTCGCCGATGCAAGTCTGGCTCAATCATACCTTAAGTCACGGTTGGGCGCACAGCGACAAATCGTCGGTTTTACCGAGCATTTGACACGATTACAAACCCGATTCGGACCGTTGACTTTCATTTACAATAATGGTCTATTAGCATTGGATTTACTCTCACCCTGCAAAAGAAATTTATCGCGCCGCTTAATGGGAATTCATGGCCGACTTCCTCGTTTGATTCGAGGCTTAACTTTACAACAAGAAGAATATTAGTATGCCAAAATTTAGATCCATCTCCGATAAAAATGCTAAGGTTCTCTACCTAGAAACTAATGCCTTGGGTTCCGTTTTACTGACTACCGCTAAATTAAATAAAGGTACAGCATTTACTGAATCGGAACGTCAACAATTCAGATTACGCGGCAAATTACCTTATAGTATCGAAAGTTTGCAGCAACAAGAAATGCGTGTTTACCAACAATTTTTAAAAAAAGAAAATAATTTAGAAAAACATCTTTATCTACGTAGTTTGCATAATACGAATGAGGTGTTGTTTTATAAATTGGTCAGTCAACATTTAACTGAAATGTTACCTATTTTGTATACACCTACCGTTGGAAAAGCGGTTGAACAATTTAGTCAGGAATTCCAGCAACCACGTGGTCTGTATCTTAGTTATCCAGATAAAGTACATATTGATGAAATCCTGGAAAATCGTTTGAATCCTGAAGTGGACATTATCGTCATGACGGATGGCGAAGGAGTATTAGGTATTGGTGATCAAGGTATTGGCGGAATGGATATCTGTATTGCAAAATTGATGGTTTATGTTTTGTGCGCTGGTGTTAATCCGAATCGTTTATTACCGATACAAATCGATGTTGGAACTAACAATGAACAGTTGTTGAATGATCCGATGTACTTAGGCTGGCGTCATCCACGCTTAGCCGATCAAAAATATGATGATATGATAGAAACGGTTGTTTCTGCTATACGACGAAAATTACCTCGTGCCTATTTGCATTGGGAAGATTTTGGCCGAGAAAATGCACGACGTAATTTAGAACGTTATCATAATCAAATGTGCACGTTTAATGATGATATGCAAGGAACGGGTGCTGTGACTTTAGTCGCACTCTTATCAGCCATCAAACGTACCAAAATCCCTTTAACGGAACAGCGCGTGGTTATTGTCGGTGCCGGGACAGCAGGAACTGGAATAGCTGATCAACTTTGCGCGGGGATGATGCGAGAAGGTTTATCTAAAGAAGAAGCATTATCGCGGTTTTATTTGGTGGGTAGACACGGTTTGATACATGATGCTATGTCAAATCTGACTGCTTTTCAAAAACCTTACGCACAACGTTTAAAGGGTGAATTAGTCACTACATTTCAGTTGTATGATGTAGTGCAAAAATTTAAACCTACTGTTTTAATTGGTTGTTCTGGTCAAGGTGGAATTTTCACTGAAGCGATTGTTAAAACCATAGCGGCACAGGTGGAATATCCGATAATTTTTCCTTTATCAAATCCTACAGAAAAATCGGAAGCAACACCCGATGATTTATTGAATTGGACAGAAGGGCGTGCACTGATTGCTACCGGCAGTCCTTTTGGTCAAGTCGATTTTAAAGGTGAAAAAATCCCGATTGCGCAATGTAACAATGCACTTATTTACCCGGGAATAGGTTTAGGTGTCCTTGTCGCCAAAGCGACACGCTTGAGTGAAGGTATGCTTTGGGAAGCATGTAAAGCTTTAAGTAGTTTTGCTAGTAAAACTGCTGATACTAAAAATGCATTATTACCAAATTTTGAAGACGTTCAGGCTATTAGTCGCTGTATTGCGTTGGCAGTAGCAATACAAGCACGCGAAGAAGGATTAGCAGAAGTTAAAAAGTCTGTCGATTTAACTGAGGAAATCGATCATCAATTTTGGTATCCGGAATATGTTAACTTTCAATATTCAACATCAATATGACTTTACCCGAAGAAACATGCACGGATTATGATCTCGTTATAGTTGGCGCAGGGATCATTGGCTTGATTTTGGCTTGTTATTTGCAGGAGCAGGGTTTAAGAATCGCCATAATAGATAAGGGAACTTCTAATACTAATTCGAGTCTTACAACCCAGCTACGTGTTATCGCTGTTACATTGGCTTCACAGCATTCTTTGCAAGAATTGAACGTTTGGCAGCGACTTAACAAACAGTACGCGCCATTCCGTAGTATGCAAGTATGGGAATCTGGGCAAACTGCACAGCTTTTTTTTGATAGTGCAGATATCGGTGAAGTTTGTTTAGGTTATATCGTCAATAATTTCGATTTAGAACAAGCTTTATACGCACAAGCAAAAACCGATAATGAATTGACTTGGTTTGCGCCCGATGCTTTAGTCGATATGCAGGTGGAAGAACAGCAAGTATTAGTAACATTGGCGTCTGGGACTGAAATAAGTACATGTTTGTTAATCGGTGCCGATGGAGAACAATCTAAAGTTCGCCAATTGGCTGATTTACACATTAAAGCAACTGATTATGCGCAGCGCGCACTGATTGCGACAGTACAAACTGAAAGTGTGCACGATGAAACTGCAAGACAGATTTTTTTTGCGAATGGCCCTTTAGCTTTTTTACCTTTAGGGGATGCCTATCATTGTTCCATTGTTTGGTCGAATACACCCGAAGAGGTACGACGTTTAGAAACAATGGATGGTACCTCTTTCTGTGAAGAATTAACACGGGTTTTCGAGCAACGTTTAGGTCAAGTGATATCGACCAGTCCGCGTTTAAGTTATCCCTTAAAAACCCAAGAGGTTGAGCACTATGTTAAATCGGGTGTTGCATTAATTGGAGATGCTGCTCATATCATCCATCCCTTAGCCGGCCAAGGTGCCAACTTGGGTATAGCCGATGCGCAATGTTTAGCAAAGGTGATCTTAGAAGCAAATAAAAAACACCGATCGATAGGCGCATACCATACTTTGCGTCGTTATGAACGAGAACGTCGTTTTCATAATCGTGTCATGATGGGAGGGGTAGATGGAATTAAATATCTATTTGCTACATCCAATCCGATCATACAGAAAACGCGCCAGTTCGGATTGGGTCTTATCAATAAAACAGCTTGTTTAAAAAATGTTATCGCCCGTTATGCGATAGGAAATTCTAACATTTAAGCGCTAGGCACAGGTCTTATATACTGTTCAGTTGCTAAATTGGATGTTTGAGAAAGCATGTTAAAAACTTCGTTAATGGCTGTTAAGTTTTTTTGTAAGCTTTTAAGATTGATTTCTGGAGCACTGTGAGAAAAAAATGTTCTTTTAGAAATAGAAGAACTAGAATTAATTAAGATTTTAATCTCAGTAAACTCTTCGATAATCCTTTTCACGCGAATGCTTAAGGGGGAATTTTCACAGGTAGATGCATTAAACTCGCTGAGTGCTTTTCTGCTTGAGTCTATAAATTCGTTGATGCGTAAACTTTGTAATTCTTTTAGGATATCAGAATTAGTGTGAGATTCTTTTTTAAATATAGGGTCAATTATTTGGTCGATTCTCTCCTTAAGTAAGAAAGCAATTTCTATAATAATGACTAATTTTTGTTCAATTGGAACAGTTTGCATAAATTATTTGAAGATTAAATGCCAGGAAATATCTGCAAAGTATAGATCTTTAATATTAAGAGAGACTTAAAAGGAAGCAAAAAATGGCTAAAAATGCTAAAAACCCTGCATTTATCATTCTAGATCGGGATGGCGTGATTAATTTTGAATCCAAGGATTATATTAAGACTCCTGAGGAATGGTTACCGATTCCTGGTAGTTTGGAGGCAGTTAGCTTACTGACAAAGGCGGGCTATACCATTGCGGTGGCGACCAATCAATCGGGTGTTGGTCGTGGGTTTTATACCGAGGCAGATTTAGCCCTTATTCATCAAAAAATGCTGAATAGTATAAAAGCAAAAGGGGGTAAGGTGGATAAGGTGTTTTATTGCCCCCATCTCCCTGACGAACATTGTAGCTGCCGTAAGCCAGGCATCGGTTTATTCGAACAAATTGCCGACTATTATCAACTGGATTTAAGAGGCATCATAGCTATTGGCGATTCTCTACGTGATATCAAAGCAGCACTGAAAGTGGGTTGCGAGCCTATCTTGGTGTTAACGGGCAATGGTGAACAAACCCTACTAAATAACCGCGAATTAGTCGATGAGATCCCGGTTTTTCCAGATTTGTTAAGCGCTGTGCAAAAATTATTACAGGAAGAGCAGCATGGCTAAACCAAAACGCATTTATACCTGTCAGTCCTGCGGCGGACAGTTTTTACAATGGTCTGGCCAATGTGGTGAGTGTCAGGCTTGGAATAGTTTCGTAGAAGATAGTGCATCGCGTTCATCGCATACGCTTCCACGTGTGAACGGTTATGCAGGTTATGCAGCCGTCGATGCAAAAATAACCGATTTAAATAGCATACGATTTAGTGAAATAGAGCGATTTTCTTCAAGGATTAAAGAATTGGATAGGGTGCTAGGCGGAGGGATAGTTCCAGGTTCGGTGATACTGATGGGTGGCGACCCAGGGATCGGCAAGTCTACCTTATTGTTACAAAGTCTTTGTCAATTGAGTGAGCACCATTCCGTGCTTTACATTACGGGAGAAGAATCACTTCAGCAGGTGGCTTTACGTGCGCAACGTTTAGAATTGCCACAAAAGAAAATTCGTCTGCTGACTGAAACTCGAGTTGAAAGTATTTTAACGCATGCCTTACAAGAGAAACCACAAGTTTTAGTCGTTGATTCGATACAAACCATGCATACCGATTTAATTCAATCTGCTCCAGGTGCAGTAGGCCAAGTTCGAGAAAGCGCTATGCAATTGACCCGTTTGGCTAAGCAAACAGGAATTGCTTTGTTTTTAGTTGGACATGTGACTAAGGATGGTGCACTCGCAGGCCCTAGGGTTTTAGAGCATATGGTGGATACTGTTTTGTATTTTGAAGGCGAAGCAGATAGTCGACATCGATTGATACGATCGGTTAAAAATCGTTTTGGTGCGGTGAATGAATTAGGCGTTTTTGCTATGACCGAGAAAGGTTTGCGTGAAGTTAGCAATCCATCAGCGATGTTATTGTCGCGATCCGGCTTAGCGGTTTCAGGTAGTTTAGTGACAGCTACTTGGCAGGGTAGTCGTCCTTTATTGGTCGAAGTACAAGCTTTAGTGGATAACAGTCACTTAGGTAATCCCCGCCGAGTAACTGTTGGTTTAGAAAGTAATCGTTTAGCTATGTTATTAGCGGTATTGCATCGACATGCCGGTATTATGACTTATGATCAAGATGTTTTTATTAATGTGGTGGGTGGTGTGCGTTTATTAGAAACCAGTGCGGATTTACCGGTTTTATTAGCTGTGCTATCGAGTTTACGTGATAAACCTTTTCCAGAAGATTGTTTAGTATTTGGCGAGGTCGGTTTATCCGGTGAAATCCGTCCGGTGCCGAATGGTCAAGAACGTTTACGCGATGCCGCTAAACATGGCTTTAAATCGGCAATTATTCCCAAAGCTAATATGGGCAAGCAAGCAATTAATGGTATGACGGTTTTTCCGGTTGCACAATTAACAGAAGCTCTGGATATAGCGCGGCAGGTTACTAATTTGGAGAAATTATCCATTTAAAGTTCTTTATTTTTCATTGTATTAGTATTCGTTAAAAATTCGAAAATTATTTTGGCGATGCGCATTGCCGCTTTCCCATCTCCATAAGGTGAACCCGCTTCGCTCATCTTTCGATAATGCTTTTTATCGTGCAGCAATTTTTCAGCTTGATTAACAATAGTATCTATGTCGGTCCCCACCAATAAAGCAGCTCCACAGGCAATACCTTCTGATCTTTCAGTTTCTTCTCTTAACACTAATAGAGGTTTGTGTAAGGCAGGAGCTTCTTCTTGTAATCCACCCGAATCGGTTAGGACAAAATAACTCTTATTTAAGAGAGTAACGAGTTCTATATATTCCAAGGGTTCACATAGAGTTATATTTTTAATAGGGTTAAGTTCTTTTAAAATAACTGTTTTGATATTAGGATTAAGGTGGATAGGTAAGACTATTTCGATAGTTGGATTTCTTTCCGCTAGTTTTTTTAATGCTTGGCAAATATTAAAAAGTGGTTTCCCAAAATTTTCACGACGGTGACAGGTTACTAATATAATTTTTTTGTCATTTGTTGCTGAAGTTTTTATCTCTTTTATAGAATGATATAAAGTATCAATAATCGTGTTGCCTGTCACATAAACATGCTGGGTAATATTCGAATTTGCTAAATTATTAGCACTGACTTGGGTTGGACAAAAATGTAAAGCAGATATTGATGAGATGGTTCTACGGTTAAATTCTTCGGGAAAAGGGTTATAAATAGTTGATGTTCGTAGTCCTGCCTCGATATGAGCAAAAGGAATTTTTTTGTAAAATGCGCAGAGGGCGCTAATTAAAGTGGTGGTTGTATCACCCTGAGCAATGAGTAAATCACAATGGTTTTCTGCAAAAAATTTGTCAAAATGCAAAAATAAATTAGCGCTCAATTGATTAAGACTTTGGTTGGGTGTCATCACATCAAAATCAGCATCAATTTTCATATCCATAGATTTAAGTATAGGTGTAAGTAATTCACGGTGTTGTGAAGTAATCACTGTTTTTACAGTAAATCGCTTTATTTTTTGCAAGCTTTCGATAACCGGAATCATTTTCAAGGCTTCTGGTCGCGTGCCTATGACACAAACAATATTAAATTTTTTCATAAAAATTTTTAGTTTACTTATTAAATAATTTTAAGTGGGTTAATAATTCTTCAGCTTGTTTCTCTCGGCTGAAATTTTTTGCAAAATTTAAAGACTTACGTGCTTGATCTGACATTTGTAGTTCATCATTCGCTAAACTCAGAATTAATTTTTCTAAACTGATTTTATCTCCTCCCGTAACAGACCACCCCATGCCTGATTCCGATAAAAATCTTCGTGCTTCTCCGTCTGGGCCATAAAATAATACCGGAATTCCCATAGCCATTGCTTCGATTATTTTTGAGGGTAAAACCATTTTATTGGTTTCTATCGGTGCCAACGGAATAATTGCTAAATTAATCAGAGACCAATATTCTGGAATAACTTTTCCGGGAAATGGGCCATCTATCGTGACGTTATTGATGTTATTTAGAATAAGATATTGAGCTAATTCTTTTCGCCTAGGGCCATCGCCAATCATGAGGAAATGTATCTGGTTATAGTTTTTTTTGGTTAATGATTCTGCTATTGTAATAATATCTTCATGATTATGTGAAATACCAAAAGTGCCGATATAGCCCACCACAAATTTTCCAGACAAATGATAATTCGCCAGTAATAATGGATTTTTCTTTCTAGGATAGAATTCTTTACTCGCACCGGAAATAGAAGTAACAATTTTGTGGTCTGGAATACCTAATTTATTTAGATAATTTCTATAATAATCCGATAAAATAATAATAGAATTAGCTTTATGGTACATCCAAAATTCAATTTTCTTAATAAATTTATAGATCCAATTTTTTTTTATGAAACCGCTTGCAGCAACTGCATCTGGCCATAAATCGCAAACTATCATGATAAACGGTACTTTTTTGATGATTGCTAAACAACAAGCGGAAAGTGCACAAAAAAATTGTGGTGTAACACCGATAATCTTGTCCGGTTTTGACTGCCATAAACCAAAAAAGAAAGCAGACAAACCAAATGAAATAAAATCTAAGGTTCTCCGAATGAGTCCATGGTTAGGACGCATATAGGTTTTAACACGTATAACTTTGACATGATTAAGAATAGACGTTGCTAACCACTTATTTTTGTAACCAGGAAAAATTTTTCCTTTTGGAAAATTAGGATGGCAGGTTATCACTGAAACCGCTTGTCCTTGTTCAGCCCATAACTCAGCGAGCTCGGAAAAAATTCGAGCATTTGCATTCATTTCCGGGTAATAATTATCACTCAATATTAAGAGATTCATAAATGGTCGTTATTATTATTTTTGTTCTATGATTCCAAGTATTTTCTTTAGCTTCTTTTTTCATAACCTGAAAGTATTCGTGATTTTTCGGTAATTTAAGTGCATCATCAATGAGACAAAGAAATTCTTCGTCACTTTTTGCCCTTAAGGCAGATAGATATTGTTTGCATTCTGGCATGTCGGTCGTAACGATAGGCGCAGAATAATTCATATATTCAAATAATTTTACAGGAGAACAATTTTCAGTAATTGAATTGTAAAGAAAAGGTATGATGGATACGTTAAAGAGATTGGCATAATTTGGTAGCTCGGTAAATTTTTTAACCCCAAGATAAAATAAATTAGGATAATTTTTTAATAATTGTGCTAGCGATTTTGATTGAGGTGAATTTTTTTTACAGGATCCAAGTAGCACAATTTGGCAATTTATAAAGTGCTTACATACTCTATCTAGTAATTTAAAATCAAACCATTCTGCTAGGGCGCCATAAAATCCTATAGTTTGTTTACTATAGTTAGGAAAATCGCCAGGCTTAATAGCCTCATTTTTTTTAACATTATAAGGGTTAGCTGCATTAGGTATGTATTTAATTATTTTATTGGGAAGGAGGTTTGTAAATTGTTTAAATAAAAGTTGACTACTTGTCAGTATAATATCCGCAGTATTGAGCATCAATTGGTGATATTTTAAGTAGGATTCGGAATTATGTATATCAGGGTTATCTAAAACATCATAGATTAACCGGTGCGGTTTATTTTTTTTGATTAGTTCATAATGGTAGGCTAAGTAAGAATAGGCGATATATCCAGAAAAATCTAATTCTATTTTCTTTCCTGCAAGTACTAAATTTTTGTTAACACAATGTTGATAGTCTCCAGATTTATCTTCTATAAACATACAGTTTATGCCCATCTCCGATAAATTTGTGAAAAGTTGTTGTGGTCGTTGAACCATCTCATCAAATCGGATTCCTTCGGCATGTAAATGTAATAATGAAAAATCAGAACCTAAATTATAATTTGTAGATTTATTTCCACTCTCTTCACTTAAATTATTCAATAAAGAATTTATGATATTTTGCCATTTTATTTGCCAATTTTTAAAACTAAATGTTAAGGATTTTTTATAAGCATTATCAGTGATATATTCACGCAGTTTTTTATCTGTAATTAATTTTTTTATAGCGTTGTATAATTCAGCTTCATTGTCTGGAGCTATCATCAATCCAGTAAAATAATCTGTTATTAAGTCAGTTAACCCACCAACATAAGTCGAAATGACAGGCTTTTTGCTGGCCATAGCTTCAATGACACTAAACGAAGTACCTTCAGAATTGACGGTAGGTGCTAATACAATATCAGATTTTTTATAAACATTTGCCATTTCATGTGGTGATGCAGTCATATGCTTTACTTTATTACTGCCGAATCGCTTTATTAGTTTATTGATAGCTTTGATTTCCGCTTCATCGCCCTTGCCACAAAATAAAAAACTAACGTGATTAAATTCATTTAAAATTTTAGGTATAATGTTATGTACTAACCAAAAACCTCTTGGGGTATAGAGTCTTCTTGGATATAAAATAACTAGTTCATCATGCTCTTTTTTAAGCACACAGTGGAAGTTTTTATGAACGACATAATTAGGGATAAAGCTTACTTTGTGTATTTCTGAAACTTGATGGCTCCGAATAAAATTAATTGTCGCTGTATCCACCGAAACTAGCTTATCTAAATATTTTATTTCTCGAGCCAAGAGTTTTACGTTTTTATTATGATAAATTGTATCCCAGTAAATACCGTGACTAATTCCTATGATTTTTTTTGCATTACCTTTTTTAACAAAGGTAAATGGAGAACTAATAATTAAAGCTGCATCCTTGGTTAGAAACTCTACATATTTTCGAAATTCGGTGTGATTATAAAAACTGGGTAAGCCAATGACAGTAAGCCCGTAATAATGCCTAATCCAGGGGTTAACTGAAGAGAATTGAATACAGTAAAAATGAAAGCCTAAATTAGTACATAGTTTGGAAAGGTCTAAAACATATCGTTCTGCACCACCATTATAGTAATCTGTCCCGGTAAAATTCATCACAGTAGGTTGAACATAAAAAATTGCTTTATCAATGGCTATAAATTTTAGAATTTCCTTAATAAATTCGATATTTTTTTTATTAAGGGAACCTTTATCTAAGGGGATTGCTTTATTATGATTTTTAATTTTTATTATTCTTCTAGCTATGTTTCGAATGCTCAATGGCATTTTTAGATAGAGCTTGTACCCATAGAAATGTAATTTTCCGTTTAATAAATTAACTGACATACATGGATTCTCATTTTTTTATTTTTTTAAAACACTAAATAATGAACAGAACTATTCTAGTGTGCTTTGCTAAGAATTAGGGTAGGTAATTTGATGAGTTAACTAACCAGATAACCATTTAATTCCATATTATCAATTTATTCTAGAGTCATTTTGTCTGGTGGCTATGGGTGGGCTCGAACCACCGACCCCAGCATTATGAATGCTGTGCTCTAACCAACTGAGCTACATAGCCTAAACTTCTTTAACCTATATCGACTTTGTTTGTGCTCCTTTCTATACGTTACGCAATCTTGCTTCGCTTGAGAAAAGGTGGCCTATTGTGCTAAAGCAGCACTGAATCTGTCAAGCAATAAACCTAGAAAAAACTTATTTTTTATCTTTAGAGTAATAGCGTTGAGTTAAGCCTAAGGCGGCTAAGGCATTTTTCATCGGTAATGCCTCATTAGGCAACATTTTAGCTTGGAGGTTTTGGGTTTGATAATAACCTGAAGGGAAAATGGTGATAATTTCTTTACCATTCACCAGACCTAAATTGGTATAACTATGAATTAATAAAAAAGCGGGCGCTTTTTTATTAAACAATGATTGACCAATACTGTAGTCCTTTGTGGGATTTTGCAAACCAAAGATTCGGCTGAGTAAAGTAGGTATTACATCGTAATGACTAGTCATATGCTTGACCAGTAGCGGTTTTTGGCCTGGCCAATGAATAATCAAGGGGATTTGAGTTTGGTAACGAGTGAAATTACTGGCATGCCCCCAATAACCTTGATGATTATCATTAAACTCATTACCATGGTCGGCAGTAATAAGAACTAAAGTATTATCTAATAAATGTCGTTTTTTAAGTAAAGCCAGATCTTCACCCACTAGCTCATCGATGTAATATAAAGCATTTTTATAACGGTTAAAGGTGGGGGTTGGATTAGTATGGCTAGTATAAGTTAAGCGATCACAAACCGCTATGCTGGGTTGAAAAATATGTATTGGACTATCATCAATGCAGAAACTATGTGCGGCATCGTAAAATACAAAACTAAAAAATGGTGAAGGGGCCTGTATTATAAATTGCTTAAATTCTTTTGTAATCTGTTTGTCTCTATTGTAAGGGGTATACCCTACAGTTGAGGTTTTTAAATTTTTTACTCTCGCAAATACATTCAGGTTAAAAGGAGGCGCGAGTAGCGAAGCGCTAGCAAAAATGCCCATGTGGTAATTTTCAGCGAGCAGTTTATCCATAAATAATGGGCTTTTATGTTGATTAATAGTGGCTGCCCAATAAGTAGCCGGCAAACTATAAAACAAGGAAAATAGGCCGGGCTGAGTTCCATTTCCGCCACTGAAATGCTGTTGAAACTGCCAACTCTGTTGAGCAAAACGATAAATATTCGGCGTATTGGCAGCGCTCAACATATCAAAACGCCAGCTATCTATCAGAATAAAAACGATATTAAGCGGTTTTTTATGTGACTTGTAAACTAAAGAATGCAGAGGGTAGTTAAGCTTTTGATTAGCATGATTAATTTCTACAAAGTCTGAACGATAAAGACTCTCTAATTCAGGCAGTGCTTGTTTTCCAGGTAATAATTTAGCTAAAACTTCATAGTAAAGGGGTATGGTATAAGCTTGCTGATTAAGTGCTAATGCCGTGGAACTTTTGATTAATATGGCTAGCATATAGTAAGAAAATAAAAGACAAGCTAGCATTGCAACAGGGTAATGTAAGACGTAAGTTTTATGACGTAACTTTTTCCATATGAGTAAGGCTAAGCCTATTTCTAAAGCAAATAAAAGGCCAGATAATATTCCTATCGATAACCACTCTAGCCAAGAAAGATCAAATACTTCGTTGGCTTCCCCTCCCGTCAATAATTTCCAAATAACGCCATTTAAATGAAAGTGGTATTGTCCAAACACAAACGTGTCTACACTAAGTAGATAAGCGATTAAGAAACCTATAATGACCGAAATAGCAAGTATGAGTTTTTTTCTAGGATAAAGAATGACAAGAAGAATGGGGATAATAGCTGCTGCACAAGCAAATAAACTAAGTTGACCCAAAAATGCACTGAATAAAAACAAGCACGCCAGTAGCTGATTAGGCAGGGTCGAAACCGATAAATGAAAGGGGATAATAATGGCAAGATAATGTAAGCCAATTCCCCAAAATAATAAGGTGTTTCCAATGAAAAACCAAAATATCCAATTGAAATAAATTTTTCTTGTTGTTAAGGACATTTTTTTATTGTTGTTATTTTTTTTTATAAATGCACGAGAGGTTTATTTAGTGGTTTTTTGATCTAGCAAAGGTCGCATTGTTTTAGTTTTTTACGTAAAGTACCGCGACTGATACCTAACATTTTCGCTGCTTTGGTTTGGTTTCCGCGAGTTTGGCGTAATACCACTTCTAACATCGGTGATTCCACCTCTGCTAAAACAAGACCATAAAGATTAGAAGGTGAGTTTCCATCTAATTGCGAAAAGTAATTTTCTAAAGCCTGTTCGACATAAGTTTTTAGCGGCTGCTGAGGTGCGCCAGTGCTAGCAACCATAGGTAGAACAGGAAGTTGATCGAGTGCATTTTGCATATACATTATCCTTTGAGACTTGACTAGGTCAGAGGAGTTTCCATGATATAGTAGCTAAGAGGTTGCGACAAGCGTCTTTTGGCGGATTTTTTGAATTTCTTAGCCACTAAGTAAAGTCAAGCCCTAATTATTCTTAAATATTCTCGCACATTAATGCAGAAAAACCATGTCTTTAGGATGATCATTATGCAAAATAGCGATATAGCCTAGAAAAATTGCCTGGATAGGTCTATTTAATATATGGGGTTTGATATGCATATCTATCTTAAAGGAAGATATATTTTGTTAAATTTTACTAAGTTTTTAATAGTGTTGGTATTTGGGTTGAGCTTAGTGACAGGAATGTTGCCTGCTTATGCTAGTCAACAAGCTTTACCTGCGGATCAGGTTTTTCAAGTCTCAGTACAGCGTTTAAATAATAAAACATTGACCGCCCGTTGGACTATCAAGCCCGGTTATTATCTTTACCGAGATAAAATACACCTCCAAAGTACACCGCTACGTATAAATTCAGTGGTTTTTCCTAAAGGGATTATTAAACATAATCAATTTATTGGAAAATACGAAGTCTATCAGGGACATGTGGTGATGTTATTAAAATATATACACGCTCTTCCTGATCAAAATCTTGATATAGAAATTCGCTATCAAGGTTGCGCCATAGCAGGTTTTTGTTATCCGCCTGTAGTTAAGCACTTAATACTAACTCATTCTGGAATGTCTGTTAGCGGAATTAATCAAAATTCTATAGATATAGGGCAGAATTCATTGGCAAACAATCAAGGGCAAACTATAAAAACTGCTAGTGAACAAAGTAAAATCTTAAGCTTATTAGCAGGTCATAATATTTTTTGGACACTGATTAGTTTTTTTGGATTTGGTTTATTATTATCGTTGACCCCTTGTGTGTTGCCGTTGATTCCTGTGTTATCGGCTATCATTTTAGGGCAAAAGCAATTAACGACGGTTAAAGCGTTTAGTTTATCAATAACTTATGTTTTGGCTATGGCATTTACCTACGCCGTGGCAGGAGTTTTTGCTGGCTTAGCAGGTAGTTATTTACAAGCATTCTTACAAAGTCCCTGGGTAATTATTATTGTTTGTGCATTGTTTGTAGGCTTAGCTTTTTCGTTATTTGGTTTCTATGAGTTACGTTTACCAGCGAGTTGGCACGAAAAACTGATCCATATTACTAATCGCCAGCAGGGTGGAAATTACGTGGGCGTGGCCTTGATGGGCTGTTTGTCTACATTAGTTATATCACCTTGTATAACAGCCCCTTTAGTCGGTGTATTAACCTATATTGGCAATACCGGTAATGCCATACTAGGAGGTATTGCATTATTTGTTTTAGGTTTGGGGTCTGGCGTTCCTTTGTTAATTATTGGGACTTCAGCAGGTAAATGGCTGCCTAAATCAGGTCCTTGGATGAATGGAATTAAAATTGTCTTAGGTATAATGATGCTGGCTATGGCGGTGTGGTTGTTGGCACGAATTATCCCTAACAATTCCCGACCTTTTCGTCTGCTTCATCCCGATCAAGTAGTCAGCTCAGAAACAAGTAACTTTCAGACAATTAAAAGTATTTCTGATTTAAATTTAGCCTTAAAACAAGCAAAACAACAAAATAAACCCGTACTAGTCGATTTTTATGCTAATTGGTGTATATCTTGTAAGGAAATGGAACGGATTGTATTTACTGCTCCACAAGTTAAATCCCTAATGTCACATTTCATTTTATTAAGAGCAGATGTCACGGCCAATGATGATACGGATAAGGCTTTAGAACATCAATTCCATGTGATTGCACCACCGACCTTTTTATTTTTTGCGCCGAATGGACAAGAATTAACGGATTCTAGAATAATTGGACAAGAAGAAAGTCAAACCTTTGCTAGTCATTTACAAAGTGTGTTAGCTATAAATAATATGCATCGCACTTGACATTGCATAGGTAAATCAACATTTTCTTTAGGTATTATGCCTTGCGAAGCAATTGTAGTAAGTTTTTTTAGGAAATTGTATTAACACGACACCGAGTAAGATGGCAATAACACCCAAGCCTTCTGTCCATTGCGGGCGATTGTGGAAAAAAATAAAATCCCAAAATATAGCCAAGATAGGAATTACATACATCACTGCACTCGCTCGAACCGCATCCCATTCACGAATTAAATAATAATAAATAATCCAAGCAATTGCAGTGGAAAATAAACCCATATAAACGCTTGCCACCCAGATAATAGGCGTATGTAATAATAAACTACTACTTGGCCAATGCTCGAATAGCAGTGACACTAGCGTTAGAAAGATAAGGCTGGCCCAATGCTGATGATAGATATTGGCATAAAAATCTAATTTAGTTTGGCCGGATAACATATGTTGATTCAATAAATTACCGACAGAATAACTGATAGCCATCAATAATAACGAAGCGGTGCCTAACAAGGTAGAATGTGCAGAATTAAAATTCAGTAAAGGCCAGAAAATAATACAAATACCTAATAAACCTGTGAATAAACCGATGAACTTTAAAAAAGAAAAATTCCTGGTTTTGGGAGAAATTAAACTAAATATTAATGTCCAAATCGGTACAGTTCCATTTAAAATCCCCGCTAAACCGGAAGAGATGTGCTGTTCACCGTAAAATAAGAAGAAGAAAGGAAGTCCTTGAGAAAAAAGTCCCATGATCCAAATACGCCAACGCAGATTAAAAGGAACAGTTATGCTTTTTTTTAAGAAATAAAAAATAAGACTTAAGAATATTAATGCTAGACCTACGCGTAGCATTGCCCCAAAGAAAGGAGGAACGTGTAATACCACGGCTTTAATACCAACAAATGAACCACTCCAAAAAGCAGCAAGTAAAAAAAACCAACAATAATTTATATTTTTATTCATTATTATAATTAACCATTAAATCAAGTTTCGACTGTTAGTGCGTCTAATTTTTGCAAACCACGTGGTAATTTATGGCCGCGTTGACCTCTTTTTCCGATATAATTTGCCAAATCCGAACCTTTTAAAGTAAATTGTTTTTTTCCTGAAATTAACATCAACTTACTATTTTTTGTCGGTAAAATTACTATTTTACTTATAAATTCTTCACGTAGCTCGAGTTTTTTTGGAGGAATTTGTATCATTTTATTGCCTTTACCGCGGGCCAATATCGGTAATTCTTGTGCAGATATAATTAATAAGTGCCCTGTATTCGTAGCCAAGGCAATATAATTGGAGTCAATGTGATTAACCTTTAATAGAGGTAGAACATGCGCATGAGGAGACAATTTTAACAATGTTTTGCCATTACGATTTTTAGAGTACAGTTCGGATAATTGTGTAATAAATCCATAACCCGCATCAGCACTGACTAACACAGACTGCTCAGGATCTCCGGTTATCATACCTTCAAAATTTGCTCCTGATGGAGGATTAAAGCGACTTGTTAATGGTTCTCCGGAACTACGAGCCGAAGGAAGCGTATGTATCGATGTTGAATAACTACGTCCCGTTGAATCAATGAAAGCAATTAATTGATTACTGCGGCCAAGTACGGTCGCTTTTAAAGAATCCCCCGCTTTAAAAGTTAAACCACTGACATCAAAATCATGGCCTTTTGCTGCGCGGATCCAACCTCGAGTCGATAAGATGACTGTCATGGGCTCGGAAGGAATTATTTCGGTTTTTTGTAGGGCTTGTGCAGCACTACGTTCAACCAATGGTGATTTGCGAGGATCACCATACAACTTGGCGTCTTCTTGTAATTCTGTTCGAATAAGCCGTTTCAATTGCGCTTTAGAAGATAAAATTTTCTGAATTTTATCACGTTCTGCGATCAAGCTTCCTTGTTCCTTTTGTAATTTAATTTCTTCTAGTTTTGCGAGTTGGCGTAAACGGATTTCCAAAATGGCATCGGCTTGAGTTTCACTTAATTTGAAACGATGCATCAACCGAATTTTTGGATCATCGTATTGTCGTATAATTTTTATGACTTCATCGATATGCAAATAGACGATCAAAAAGCCTTCTAGAAGATGAAGTCGATGCAAAATTTTATTTAAGTGAAACTCTAAACGTTTTCTTACGGTAGCTTGTCGGTATTCTAGCCATTCTTGTAGTATGATGAGCAGATTTTTTACCTTAGGTCGCCCATCAAGACCTATCATATTAAGATTAATACGATAACTGCGTTCTAAATCTGTCGTTGCAAATAAATGTGTCATCAAGGTGTCGGTAGCAACTCGATTCGATCGGGGTACAATCACAAGTCTGGTTGGGTTTTCATGATCCGACTCATCACGTAAATCTTCTATCAGTGGTAATTTCTTATCGCGAATTTGCTCAGCAATCTGTTCAATAATTTTCGCGCCAGATACTTGATAAGGTAGATCGGTAATAACAATTTGGTTTTTTTCTTCTGTGTAAACAGCGCGTGCTCGAATGACACCTTGACCTTGTTGATAAATATTACAAATCTCAGCACGAGGAGTAATTATTTCTGCTGCAGAAGGGAAGTCTGGCCCAATAACCAGTTCACAAAGCTCTGCCAAAGTAGTGTTGGGTTCGTCTAATAAACGAATACAAGCGTGTACTACTTCGCTAAGGTTGTGTGCAGGGATATCCGTCGCCATGCCGACTGCAATACCTGATCCACCATTTAATAAGATATTAGGTAAGCGAGCGGGTAATAGTTTAGGCTCTTCCAGCGTAGCGTCAAAATTAGGCACCCAATCAACCGTTCCATCCGACAGTTCGTTGAGCAGGGCTTGGGCATAACGTGTTAAGCGCGATTCGGTATAACGCATGGCGGCAAAAGATTTGGGATCATCTTGAGAACCCCAGTTCCCCTGCCCATCAATAAGAGGGTAACGATACGAAAAATCTTGCGCCATTAACACCATGGCTTCATAACAGGGGCCATCACCATGAGGATGAAACTTACCTAAAACATCGCCGACTGTACGCGCTGATTTTTTATATTTTGCGAGTGCGGTTAAACCTAATTCAGACATGGCATAAATAATACGTCGTTGTACAGGTTTTAGACCATCACCGATATGCGGTAAAGCTCGGTCAAGAATGACATACATGGAATAATCAAGATAGGCTTTTTCTGTGAAAAGACGCAGTGCTTGATGCTCAATGGGTGAATGTGCGGATGATAATTTACTTTTGGCCATTACTTTATAGCCTCTTAAAAAAAAGAACTCTAGTTCATTGGCGTCTTTTTGTAAGGACGATATTGGGTGGGCATGTTGAGGACAGCTTGTGTGCAGTATAAGATGATCATAATATTTTACAATATAGTTTTTAAAAAACCTTTACAGGTTTTTAATAAGTTCTAAAACTCATAACCCAGCGTAAATAAATGTTTCACATCGATGCCTTGATTGGGAGGAAATAGACTGGCGTTCGAATAATGTAGATAGTGATAACTGAATGACCATACTGCCGCTGTGCTTTTTCGCCACCGTAAACCCAATCCCATTAAATCTTGAAAAACAAATTGACCGCCCAGATTTCGATGGCCCAAGTGATTATTAGAAAGCCAGCTCGCACCAATTCCTAGTTCGAGATAAGCTTGGGCAGATAACAGCCAATTTTCGCGACTCTGTAAGCGTATGAGTGGCGATATGGCCAAAATACTGATAGAACGAGGCTGATTAGCAAGAGGTGGGCTAGTATGCCAATTGGCATAGCTAAGATCCCAGTAGCCAGTTAAATTTAAACGGGATTTTGTAAAGCCTACCCATGGCCAAAATTGTTGAATAGCGAACCGATATCCTTTTAGATGATCAGGATTCCCTGTGCCATAGGAAATTTGTAAACCATGGGTTGCAGCAGAGCTGTTTGCTGGAATCCAACTAATCAGTATTAAACTAGTATATAGAAAAAGGAGACAATTTTTTTTAGTTAAAATAGGTGAGATTTTCAATTAAACACTCCTTGTTGCATTAATTTTGTTAGTGATGAATTTTTCTTTAGCTTATAGGCTTTTATAGCGGACAACAATGTAGGCTAAATACCAGTATTGTACTAAAATAACTTACATTTTTTCTAATAAAAATAGAGTTTTTAGAGTAGCTTTGCTGCCAAAAATTTCGTTTTATAATTTGTTCTGTTATAATGCCGGGCTCATTCTATTCAAGGGATATAAAAATTATTATGCAGCAAGATATCCATCCAGCCTATAACATAGTTACAGTTACATGTAGTTGTGGTAATAGTTTCAAGACCCGTTCTACTTTAGGTGAGCCCGCTCTTACCATAGAAGTATGTTCAAAATGTCACCCTTTTTACACGGGTAAACAAAAAATTGTTGATACCAGTGGTCGTGTAGATAAATTTAAACAAAAATACGGCAAACGTACCCTTAAGGTCACCGATAAGGCTGACCCAGCAGAAGCTGCTTAATTAATCCAACTTTGGTGGCTTGCTTAAGAATTAATCTTTAATTTTCAATTCGCAGGCCAATACTCGTTTATATTTTTCTAAGGGGTATTTTATGCCGAGAAAACGTATTGACCTTTTTCCCTGGTTAGTATGTGGCTTAGGGGCTTTTTTTTACTGTTATGAATATTTTTTGCGAATCTTGCCGAGTGTGATGACGGAAGATTTACTAAAAATGTTCAATATCAGTGGTGTAGCATTTGGAAATTTAGTTGCTTTCTACTACTACGCTTATACGCCTATGCAATTACCCGTAGGCATGATGATGGATAGGTTTGGTCCTCGAAAGCTATTAGCTTTTGCATGTTTAGTTTGTGCTATAGGTACTTACTTATTTGCTCATCATTATCTGTCCACTGCACAAATGGGTCGTTTCTTAGTGGGCTTTGGTTCTGCATTTGCTTTTGTAGGCGTACTAAAGTTGGCTGCTATATGGTTTCCGCCTTCACGCTTTGCATTCATTGCCGGTATGGCGACCTCTCTGGGAATGATAGGTGCAATGACGGGTGATATTATTTTATCTAAGCTTGTATTTTCTTTAGGATCTAATGTAACACTCTATATTGCTGCAACCGTAGGCTTATTACTCACGGTATGTTTATGGTATATCATCCCCGAAAGCAATGGCATGAAAAACACAGAGGAATCTGCTACATCAGCGCTTACCTATAAAGCTTTCTTTCAAGCAGTGTTGAAATTATGTAAAAATCCGCAAATGTGGTTGGTAGGGGCAATAGGAAGCCTTTTATATTTATCGCTATCTGCATTTGCTGAAGTTTGGGGAATTCCTTACTTGATTCGAACCTATGGTTTATCAAACTCAACCGCAGCGCTTAATATTTCATTTATTTTTTTAGGATGGGCCATCGGAAGCCCTCTAGTAGGGTGGATCTCTGATAAAATAGGAAATCGACGCCGTCCCATTATTATCGGTGCTTTATTAGGTGCTTGTTTGTTTGCTTTATTAATTTATTTCCCTTTTATTTCTCGTCATTTTCTTGGAGTTCTATTATTTAGCTTTGGTCTTTGTAGTTCTGCGCAAATTATTGTTTTTCCTATTGCTAGAGAGTTGAATGTGCAGGGACTGGCAGGTACCGCGATTGCTGTCACTAATTTGCTGGTTATGTTGGGAGGAGCTTTATCTGAGCCTTTAGTTGGTAAAGCCTTAGATGTACTAACGGGTACGCATGTTAGAGGTAATTTAATGGCTTTTTCGATAGAAAGCTTCCAACATGCGTTAACAATTATTCCTGTTGCATTTGTTATTGCTGCCATATTGGCCGTCTTTGTCAAAGAAACACGGGGTGTTGTGGTTGATGCACATTAAATGTTGTGGATAATGCTAGACCTTTAAGTCAGATGCATTAACGCAGTTTTTAATTGGACTAATGCTTTTTCTAGGCTGGCATTATCAAGTGCAAAAGAAAGACGTAAATAACCTGGTGCGCCAAAAGCTGAACCAGGAACGGTAGCGACGTTCGCACTATTGAGCAAGTAATTAGCTAATTCATGATCAGAAGCAAACTTTTTATCGTTTCCAATAAAGGCGTGAAACGAAGGAAAGCAATAAAAGGCTCCTTGTGCGAATAAACAATGCACTCCAGGGATTTGATTAAGCCCTTCTGAAAAAAATGTATGGCGTTGATGATAAATCTTATTCATAGCCTGCACGCAATCTTGATTACCGGTTAAAGCAGCGATAGCTGCAAATTGGGCAATAGAATTAGGATTAGATGTACTTTGTGATTGTATATTGGACATGGCGAGTATGACTTCTTTAGGTCCAGCCGCATAACCAATTCGCCAGCCAGTCATCGCATAAGCCTTTGAACAGCCATTTAAGACTAATGTTCTATCATATAATTCCGGACATACATTGAGAATATTTTTGAAAGGTGCATTATCCCAATAAATATGCTCATAAATGTCATCAGTAAGTATAAATACGGATGGATGACGTAATAAAACTTTAGCCAGTTCATCGAGTTCCGCATGCGTATAGACCATTCCAGTAGGGTTAGAAGGGCTATTAATTATAAAAAGCCGAGTTTTTTCATTAATCGCTGCTTCCAATTGTTGGGGTGTAATTTTTAAACAAGACTCAATAGAACTGGAGATAAAAACCGGCTTTGCCTCTGCTAATAATGCCATATCTGGATAGGAAACCCAATAGGGTGCCGGGATAATAACTTCGTCACCTGGATTTAATAAAGCTTGCATACAATTATAAATGGATTGTTTAGCGCCACTGGAAACTATCACCTGATTCAATGGGTAAATCAGATGGTTTTCACGTTTAAATTTATCAACGACGGCTTGTTTTAAACGTAGCATACCATCCACCGCTGTGTATTTAGTAAACCCTTCATCTAAAGCGAGACGAGCAGCTTGTTTAATGGATTCTGGCGTATCAAAATCAGGTTCCCCTACGGTTAGATTAATGATAGGTTTACCGCTGGCTTTAAGTCGATTGGCTGCTGCAGACAGACTTAAAGTAGGTGAAGGTTTAATTTGAGAAACTCGATGTGAGAGATTTATATGCATAGATTAAGTCTACTTAAGCTAAACTGGTGCTAATAGGGTCTTTATTATCGGCGATAGATTAATAATAAAGCAAGTCTGTTTCTGGAAATAATGGTTTGCTCCTCATTGTGAGCGCGAAGCGCGCGGCATCTAGGAAATTACTTACAACAATTGGATTTTTGGCAATATGTCTAAAACTTTTGAATTAACTTCAAACTTTAAACCCGCAGGCGATCAGCCCATTGCGATCAAAGAGTTGATTCATGGATTGGAAGCGGGCTTAGCCTACCAAACATTGTTGGGTGTAACCGGTTCGGGTAAGACGTTTAGTATTGCGCATGTCATGCAAAAAATTCAGCGCCCGGTTCTGATTTTGGCGCCTAATAAAACCTTGGCAGCGCAGCTGTATGGTGAGATGCGAAGTTTTTTTCCGCATAATGCAGTGGAATATTTTGTTTCTTATTATGATTATTATCAACCTGAGGCCTATGTTCCAACGACAGATACTTTTATTGAAAAGGATGCGGCGGTTAACGAACATATCGAACAAATGCGTTTATCGGCTACCAAATCATTGTTAGAACGTCGAGATGTTGTGATTGTCGCAACGGTATCTGCTATTTATGGTTTAGGTGATCCTAATACCTACATCGATATGATGTTACATATGCGCCGAGGCGATCAAATCGATCAACGTTTTATTTTAAGGCGTTTGACTGAGCTACAATATAGTCGTAACGACATGGATTTTCGTCGTGCTACTTACCGTGTGCGTGGTGATGTGATTGATGTTTATCCAGCGGAATCAGCAGAAGAAGCGGTACGTATTGAATTACTGGATGATACGATAGAGTATCTTAGTTATTTTGATCCATTAACTGGCGAATTACTTAGACGAGTACCGCGCCTAACTATTTATCCAAAAACTCATTATGTGACGCCACGAGATAAAATTTTAAACGCTGTAGAATCAATTAAAATTGAATTAAAAGAACGTTTGGCACAACTACAAACGGCTAATAAATTAGTGGAATTTCAACGTTTAGAGCAGCGTACGCGTTTTGATATCGAGATGCTCTTAGAGTTAGGATATTGTAATGGAATAGAAAATTATTCCCGATATTTATCGGGTCGCGATGCAGGTCAACCGCCGCCTACTTTAATGGATTATTTGCCGAAAGATGCATTGTTGGTGATTGATGAATCTCACGTTACGGTTCCACAATTGGGTGCGATGTATAAAGGTGATCGTTCCCGAAAAGAAACTTTAGTCGAGTATGGTTTTCGTTTACCTTCTGCTTTAGATAATAGGCCCTTACAGTTCCAAGAGTTTTCTGATTTAGCCTTTCAAACTATTTATGTTTCTGCAACGCCGAGTATTTATGAAATTGAACACTCGGGTGCAGTGGTAGAGCAAGTTATCAGGCCCACAGGTTTAGTTGATCCTTTGCTTGAAGTAAGACCTGTTGCGACACAAGTTGATGATTTACTTTCTGAGATTAATCGTTGTGTTGCAAAAAACGAACGTGTTTTAGTGACAACCTTAACAAAACGTTTATCTGAAGACTTAACAGAATATCTTGCCGAACATGGAGTGAAAGTACGTTATCTGCATTCAGATATTGATACGGTCGAACGAGTCGAAATTATTCGTGATTTGCGCTTAGGTAAATTTGATGTTTTGGTTGGAATTAATTTACTGCGCGAAGGACTGGATATGCCAGAGGTTGCACTTGTTGCAATCCTGGATGCGGATAAAGAAGGATTTTTACGTTCTGAACGTTCTTTAATTCAAACGATAGGTCGCGCTGCCCGACACATCGACGGTCGAGCAATTCTATATGCGGATAAAATAACTGGCTCGATGCAAAAAGCGCTAGCTGAAACCGAGAGACGTCGTACTAAACAGCTAGCTTTTAATAAAAAACATCACATTACTCCTAAAGGAATCGCAAAAGCGGTACATGATATTCTTGAGGGCGCGCGATCCGATGTTTCAACGAATAAACAACATTTGTTAAAAGTGGCTGAAGAGCAAGCTTATTATGCGGCTTTATCTCCAGAAGAACTTGCTAAAAAAATTAAGCAATTAGAACGCGAAATGTTTAATTATGCAAAAAACTTGCAGTTTGAAGAAGCAGCTGAAGTGCGCGATCAATTAAAAAAACTTAAAGAAAAAATAATGGGAATTGATTAAGCAGTTGCGTCTCTAAATCAAGAATGTTATTTTCTTCCTCCATTAATTTTGATTAAATCTTTGTAACCTGTAGGCACGTAGCTCAGTGGTAGAGCACCACCTTGACATGGTGGTGGTCGGTGGTTCGATCCCACTCGTGCCTACCAATATATTTTTGGATAAGAGCTATGCCTATTATAACCTTATTGGATGGAACACAGCGTACTGTTCCTAATGGGGCTACAATTTATCAAATAGCTGAACAAATCGGGTCTGGTTTCGCAAAATCTGCTATAGCGGCAGAAGTTGATGGGCAACTTGTTGATTTAGTTTATTCCATCGATAAAGATCTTCATTTGCGAATACTTACAGTACGTGATCCTGAAGCTTTAGCCATTATTCGTCACTCGACAGCGCATTTGTTGGCACATGCGGTCAAACAATTATTTCCTACTGCACAAGTTACGATTGGACCAGTTATCGAAAATGGATTTTATTATGACTTTGCTTTATCACATACGTTTACACCCGATGATTTATTAAAAATAGAAAAGCGTATGCATGAACTTGTGAAGCAGGATTTATCGATACAACGTTCGACGATGCCGAGGGAAGAAGCCATTAAATTTTTTCGGGATTTGGGAGAAGAATACAAAGCAAAGATTATTACGGCTATTCCACAGGGAGAAGTATTGTCACTCTATCGCGAGGGAGATTTTATTGATCTGTGTCGTGGGCCCCATGTCCCAAGTACAGGCAAGCTTAAAGTTTTTAAATTAACGCATGTTGCTGGCGCTTATTGGCGTGGTGATGCCAAGAATGAAATGCTGCAACGTATCTATGGTACTGCTTGGTTAAAAGAAAGTGATTTAAAAGACTACTTATATCGCTTAGAAGAAGCTGAAAAGCGTGATCATCGCAAATTGGCAAAACAATTAGATTTATTTCATATCCAAGAAGAAGCGCCAGGTATGGTGTTCTGGCATCCTCATGGCTGGACGTTATATCAAATTATCGAACAATACATTCGTTCACGTTTGCAAGTAGTAGGCTATCAAGAAATACGTACACCACAATTACTTGCGCGCCAACTTTGGGAAAAATCAGGTCATTGGGATAAATTTTTTAAAGAAATGTTTACCACGGCTACGGAAAATACTGAATTCGCAATTAAGCCGATGAACTGTCCGGGACATATCCAAATTTTTAATCAAGGTATAAAAAGTTACCGCGATCTTCCTCTGCGTTTTGCCGAATTTGGTTCTTGTCATCGTAATGAGCCTTCGGGTGCATTACATGGTTTAATGCGAGTACGTGGATTTGTACAAGACGATGCACATATATTCTGTACAGAAGATCAGATTCAAGCAGAAGTAGCGGCTTTTATTGATTTGCTTTATAGCGTCTATGCCGATTTTGGCTTTAATGAAGTTATTCTTAAATTAGCCACACGCCCAGAAGCACGTGTCGGCTCAAATGAAAGCTGGGATAAAGCTGAAAAAGCTTTGGCGCAAGCCTTAGATGCCAGAGAAGGAGTAACATGGATTTATTCACCGGGTGAAGGGGCTTTCTATGGTCCAAAAATCGAATTTTCTTTAAAAGATTGTTTAGGCCGTATTTGGCAATGCGGCACCATTCAAGTTGATTTTTCTATGCCGGAACGATTAGGTGCTGAATATGTAAACGAACAAGGTGAGCGTAAAACGCCGGTTATGTTGCATAGAGCTATTTTAGGCTCTATAGAGCGTTTTATAGGTATACTCATTGAGCATTATGCGGGTCATTTCCCCTTATGGTTAGCTCCTATTCAAGTGGTTATCATGACTATCACTGATAAGCAACACGATTATGCCAGTAAAATAGCTCAGGAATTAGAGCGTTTAGGACTAAGAATCAAATTGGACTTGAGAAATGAGAAGATCAGCTTTAAGATTCGCGAACATAGCTTGCAGAAGGTTCCTTATCAATTCGTGATAGGAGCTAAGGAAGTCGATACAAAACAAGTCACCATACGTAGACAAACAGGGGATGATTTGGGTAGTATGTCGGTCCATACGTTTTATCAGATGATTCGGCAGGCTATTGTGCCGCAAAGTCGAATCGATACGGAGAAATAGTTATTAGTACCGAAAAAGTTATTCAGCATCGACCAGGAGGGGCAAGGCAGCCTAGGTCAGGGGCCAACAATGCAAAAAAGGTTAGGATTAATGGCGAGATTCGCGCTCCCCAAGTCAGGTTAATAGGCCCTGAGCGTGAGCAGTTAGGCGTGGTTTCTTTAGATAAGGCATTAAGAGAGGCTGAAGAGACTGGTCTTGACTTAGTGGAAATTGTACCGACAGCTGTTCCTCCCGTTTGTCGGATTATGAATCTTGGAAAATATGTATTTGAATTGAATAAGCAAAAATCAGCACAAAAGAAAAAGCAAAAGCGCATTCAATTGAAAGAAATTAAGTTTCGGCCCGTAACAGAAGAGGGAGATTATCAGGTCAAGCTACGCAACCTGATACGTTTCCTGCAACAGGGCGATAAAGCTAAAATTACGGTACGATTTCGGGGTCGCGAAATCGCCCATTTGCACTTAGGCGCTAAGCTTATCGAACGTTTAGAAAAGGATTTGGCTGCTTATGCCATGATCGATGATAAACCTAAGATGGAAGGTCGGCAGATGGTGTTAGTGGTTAGCCCAAAAAAAACTAAGTAGCTAAATATAATTAAGTAATGCGGAGTACACTCTATTATGCCAAAGTTAAAAAGTCATCGAGGCGCTGCAAAGCGTTTTAAGCCCACAGCGAACGGTTATAAATGTGCGCAATCACACCATAACCATATCCTTACAAAGAAAGATACTAAGCGCAAGCGTAACTTGCGTCATACAAATTTAGTTAACCCCAGTGACGTACGTGCTGTCGAACGTATGTTACAAGGTTCATAGAAAACAATGAAAGATAATTCAAGAGGTTAAAGACGATGCCAAGAGTGAAACGTGGGGTAACTGCAAGAGCCCGACATAAAAAAATCCTAAAAGCAGCTAAGGGATATAAGGGTGCGCGTAGTCGCATTATTAGAGCAGCGAAGCAGGCAGTTACAAAAGCAGGTCAGTATGCTTATCGTGATAGAAAGCAAAAGAAGCGTGATTTTCGTGCACTGTGGATAGTACGTATTAATGCTGGAGTACGTGAACATGGTATGATTTATAGCCGCTTTATTGCGGGTCTTAGCAAAGCAGAAATCGCCGTTGATCGTAAAATTTTAGCGGATTTAGCTATTACCGATAAAGCTACTTTTGCGCAGCTCGTAGAAAAAGCTAAACAAGCTTTAGCCTAAATCATCTTTTAATATTCTCACTTTATTAGCAACAATTAAAATATAATAAGGTGAGAATATATCTTTAAATTTTATTTTTTTAAATTTAAATAATTATTTTAACCTTCCCAATTTTTTTATTCTGTTAACATTTTTATAGCTATCAATGTGGACGTTAAAATTTAGTTAAGCTAAACTAAGATGCGCGCGTGTAAAGAGCGAGCTAGTGTATGATTATCAATAAACTCTAGCTCGCTACCTAATGGAACACCATGCGCAATACGACTGATCTTAATCCCTTTTTGTTTAATCAACTCAGTGAGGTAGTGCGCTGTCGCTTCACCTTCTACGGTGGGATTAGTCGCTAAAATAATTTCTTGCGGTGGCTGCGTATTAATACGGTGAACAAAATGCTTTATACCTAACTCTTCAGGACCTATGCCATCGAGCGGTGACAAGCGGCCCATCAGAACAAAATAATAACCACGATAGCTGGCCGTTTGCTCGATAGCGAGTACATCAACTGGTGTTTCAACTACACAGAGTAGATTAGTATCTCGATTTGGGCTTGAACATAATGTACAAATAGGTGTCTCGCTTAAGCTTCGACATTGTTCGCAATTTCCAACTTCTTGAATTGCTTGCTCTATAATTTTTGCTAGCGCTGAACCATCCGCGCGTGCTCTTTCTAGTAAATGAAAGACCATGCGCTGAGCAGATTTAGGTCCTACTCCTGGCAAGCAACAAAATTGTGCGATCATTTGTGTGATCAAAGGGCTAAATGCCATATCGATTTACACCTAATTTTCTTTAGCGTACTTATTCAGTTGTTGTCGTTGCGATATCGCTGCTAAATTTAGTTTGCATAAGACTGGTTAAGTCATTTAATTTTTGACGTGATGCTTGTTCAATTTCTTTTAGTGCGGCATTAAATGCACCTACCAGCAATTCTTCGACAAATTCTTTTGGTTCCTTTAATGAAGCGGGATCTAGCCAAATGGACTTCACCGTATGTCGGCCATCCATTTCAACTTTAACCATACCGCCACCTGCTTCCCCGGTAACCACGATTTGTGCTAATTCAGCTTGAGCAGATTGCATCTTGGACTGCATGTCTTGGGCTTGTTTTAAAAGCGTGTCTAGGTCAACTTTCATATTCATCTTATTTTCCTCTTGTAGGTTCACTTTATTGGTAAATATATAGAGATATTCAATCTTCATCCAGAAGCTGAATAGACTCAGGCTGTAGTTTAGCATCAAATGTCTGCATAATCGCTTGAAGAGTAGGATCTTCTTGTAATGCTGCTGCCGTCTGCTCTAAACGCTGTGATTTGTACTGTTGTTCCAGATGTGCGGGAGTCGATAAATCGGCATCACCGAGAATAATCGCTAATGTGGTGGGTTGCTTGAAATAGTCTGAAAGCACTTGCGCTAACTTGGCTTCTTGTTTAACACTGCGAAGTGCGGCTTGTCTAGGGTCTAAGCATAAAGAAATGTGGTTGTCTTGATAAGACTGTAAAACACACTGCTGGGCGAGGGCATAGGTTAAGCCTGTTAAGTTCAACTGTTTGATGAGTGTAGGCCAGTGCAAGTTCTTTTGTTGCTTTTGTTCTATTGCTTGCTCTATTTTGCGTGCAGCGTTGAGTTTTTTTTCTGTTACAATCGGTTGAATTGATTTTGTTAAGCGGTGCTCAGTCTGTTCAATCCCAGGTTTAAAAGCGAGTAGCCTAAGCAACATCATCTCAAAGCCTAGTCGAGGGGTGGGTGCCAGCGTTAGATCGCGTTGACTTAATAAAACAATTTGGTAATAAAGTTGAATGTCTTCAGGTGAAAGTTTTTTGGCTAAATTAATAACAGCCTGGGGATAGTTAGTTTCAGTCTTAAACCATTGACTCAGCGCCATATTATGTAAAAAAATAATGAGCTCATCAATAACCCATGAAAAATCTACAGCGAGCTCGTTTAACCTTTCGACTAAGGACCAAAGCTGCGTAGTATCTTCTAAAATCAATGCTTCAAGTAAACTAGTCACTTCGGTGTTAGCGACATGGCCGAGTAAGGTATTGATATCCTGTTTAGTAAGATTTTGATTGGTATAAGCTATCGCTTGATCCAATAAACTTAACGCGTCACGTAAACTACCTCGTGCCGCTTGCGCAAGTGGTGATAGTGCAGCGAGTTCATAAGGAATATTTTCATTTTTTAGTACGTTAGCGAGGTGGTCGCTGATTTGCACAGCTGAAATAATTTTTAAATGAAACTGTAGACAGCGCGAAAGTATCGTGGCGGGTAAACGTTGCGGATCAGTCGTTGCTAATAAAAAAACGACATGGGGTGGAGGTTCTTCGAGAGTTTTTAATAAGGCATTAAAACTATGTGAAGAAAGCATATGCACTTCGTCAATGAGATATATTTTATAGCGGCCTTGGTTGGGTGCATAGTGAACATCAGCCAATAGATCACGTGTATCCTCTACTTTGGTGCGTGATGCAGCATCTACTTCAATGAGATCGGTAAAACGATTCGTATTAATCGCAAGACATGTTGCACATTGATTGCAAGGTTCAGGTGTGATCTTGGTTAGACAATTTAAACATTTAGCAAGTAAACGTGCTAAGGTTGTTTTCCCAACCCCGCGCGTGCCCGTAAAAAGGTAAGCATGATGAATTCGTTGCGTATTCAGTGCATTTTTTAGGATGCGGCAAGTAGATTCTTGACCAATTAGCTGATCGAATGATTGGGGCCGATATTTTCGCGCAAGGACTTGATAACTCATAAGAACCACCTTGATCCAATTATCAGATCTTTATAGACCACTTGAATAACCTGCGTGCTAGACTTGATTTCATCGTTAAACGCTAGTCTACGGTCCTCATTTACTCATGTAAACTCCGGTCCTCGACTACGTTTGCCTCAAACTCAAGCCCATCACTGGGGTTATGCAAGAGGTCTAATGGAGGCGGTTATAGCAGCCACACCTCGGCACCCACATGGACAACTACCGCTGCTTCCTTCCGGATCTGACGGGGTTCGCTGCTTTGCGTTGCGAAGGGACCGATATAACCACCATTGGCGGAGAGAGCGGGATTCGAACCCGCGGTAGGGATAAACCTACACACACTTTCCAGGCGTGCTCCTTAAGCCGCTCGGACACCTCTCCCAGAAAGTTGCCAGGTTAAACTAGAATACTTAATTTGGCAATTAGCATTATCAAGGAATTGGTGAATTAGATGAAAACAATAACGCAATTTCGTATACAATAATATCCCCTTTAAAATAATGGTTATTTTTAATATTTAATTCATGGGTTCTTATGTCAGACGCATCATATCCGGAAGAAATTTTATCTAGAAGAACATTTGCAATTATCTCTCATCCGGATGCGGGTAAGACGACATTGACAGAAAAACTTTTGTTGTGGGGAGGTGTCATACAACTTGCGGGAACGGTTAAAGCACGTAAAGCCGCACACCATGCTACTTCCGATTGGATGGCTTTAGAAAAAGAACGAGGAATTTCTGTCACGACTTCAGTGATGCAATTTCCATATCAAGCGTGCATTTTTAATTTACTAGATACACCGGGCCATGCAGATTTCTCTGAAGATACCTATCGTACGTTAACGGCAGTCGACTCCGCGTTAATGGTAATTGATGCGGCCAAAGGTGTGGAACCGCGTACAAAAAAACTATTAGAAATTTGTCGTTTACGGCAGATCCCCATTTTGACTTTTATAAATAAAATGGATAGAGAAGCGCGTACGCCCATTGAGTTATTAGATGATATTGAATCGACTCTCGGGATTGCTTGTGCGCCGATCACTTGGCCTATAGGTATGGGAAAACAATTTAAGGGTATCTATCATACCTTAGAGGACAAAGTTTATTTTTATGCACCTTCAAGTAATTTAAAGCGTAAAGAGAGTGAATGTTTTACAGGTCTTAATCGACCTGAGGTAAAAGAACGAGTCGGCGTTTTATTTGATGAATTACAAGATGAATTGGCGTTGATTAGGGGGGCGAGTGCAGATTTCAATGAGCAAGATTATCTTGCAGGAAAGTTAACACCGGTTTTTTTTGGCTCAGCGATTAATAATTTTGGTGTACAAGAACTATTAGCTGCTTTTGTGAAATATGCACCTTGTCCACAGGCAAGACAAACTGACGTTCGAGTTGTGTATCCACAAGAAACTAACTTCAGCGGATTTATATTTAAAATTCAGGCCAATATGGATCCAGCACATCGAGATCGCGTTGCCTTTTTGCGTTTATGTTCTGGAAAATATACACCGGGTATGAAAATATTTCATGTCCGCACACAGCGGGAGGTCACGGTACATAATGCACTGACTTTTATGGCAGGTGACAGAGTGAGAGCCGAAGAAGCATGGCCAGGCGATATTATTGGTTTACATAATCATGGCACGATACAGATAGGTGATAGTTTTACTATGGGTGAGACGTTAAAATTCACTGGCATTCCCTCGTTTTCACCGGAATTATTTCAACGAGTTCGTCTAAAAGATCCATTAAAATCTAAAGCATTATTAAAAGGATTAATACAATTATCTGAAGAAGGAGCAATACAGATTTTTAAACCGTTGAATAGTAGCGAATTAATTTTAGGGGCAGTGGGTGTTTTGCAATTTGATGTGGTGGCTTACCGATTAAAACATGAATATAGAGTAGAGTGTGCCTATGAAGCAGTTAATATCGTGGCGGCGCGTTGGGTAAGCGCGGACGATAATAAGCAATTAAAAGAATTTCAACATCGAGTATCTCTAAACTTAGCCCATGATGCTAAAGAAAATCTGATTTATTTGGCACCGAGTCAGGTTAATTTAAAACTAACTATGGAACGCTGGCCAGATATTCAGTTTTCACAATTGAAGGAGATTTAAACTTTCTAAGATATTTTTCGCACTTAAGTTTTTGTCTGTGTTGCCGCTCAACTCGCAATCCTCATGTATCTTAAATACACTCCGGTTGCTTCACAACATGGTTCACTCCCAAAAAACCCAATTGCTGTGAATTTTTCCGCTTGAAGTACGCATGTCATAAAGGAAAAAAATATGAAAGAAGAAGCCTATCAGCATCTATTAGCAACGATAGTCAAAAATGCTAGACGTGCGGAAAATGCTAACCGTGCAAAGTCGGAGTTTATTTCTAATTTAAGTTATGAATTGCGTACCACATTTGCTAACATTATTGGTATTGCGCAATTGTTAACTATGGATTGTTTACTGCCTACACAACAACGTTATGTAACGGATATCCTTGAAGCATGTGAAACTATCTTGCCTGTAATGAACCGTATGTTGAATCTTTCTGAGTTAGAAGCACAACATATTGAATTGCAATCCTGTACTTTTAATTTGAAAAATTTGCTAGAAAAAGTGATTAGCCAATTATCCTATCAGGCAGGGATGCGTGGTTTACAGTTAATTCTCGATTATCCGAAAGATATTCCATTAATCTGGATAGGCGATCCGAATTTGATTTACCATATCTTGTTTCATTTAAGCAGTCATGCCTTAATTAATACCGAACAAGGTATGGTTATTATACAAGTTGTTAGCCTTATAAAAGAATCTGCTTCGCTGCACACCGAAATTATATGCAGTATTAAAGATACTGGAAAAGGGTTAGGTGAAGTTGAATTACTAGAATTAAATACTTGCTTTAAGCAATTTAATCCTCAGAAAAGCCGTCGTTATAGGACATTTAATTTAGGTTTAGCTATTATCTTAAGTTATCTGCGCGTATTAAAAGCGACGTTAAAAGTTGAAAGTACGTTTGGAAAAGGAAGCCATTATATTTGTCGCATTCCTTTGCATGAGCTTAAAGAAGAGCCGCGTGTTGAAGCAAGGGGAACAAAAAAAAATAACTTGGCTATTTTTAATGATGTAGCATTACGCATCCTAGTGGTAGAGGATAATAAAATTATTCAGCGTATTTATCGTTTGCTGTTGGAAAGAAAAGAAATACTTTACGATATTGCGAGTAATGCTGAAATGGCTTTAAACTATTATATGCAAAATCACTATGATCTTATTCTCCTCGATATTGCTTTGCCGGATAGCGATGGTATTGCTATTACACAGATAATTCGACAACAGGAAACAGATAAAGAACATATTCCTATTATTGCATTAACGGCTTACGGTCAACCAGCGGATCAACAGCTATTT
This sequence comes from Candidatus Aquirickettsiella sp., assembly GCA_036495935.1. GTDB lineage: Bacteria > Pseudomonadota > Gammaproteobacteria > Diplorickettsiales > Diplorickettsiaceae > Aquirickettsiella. Next base: position 15,964 of record DASXLX010000056.1, on the reverse strand, counting down.
CTTCAAGCCGGTATCGATGAGGTATTGGTTAAACCTATTAAGATAGAACAAATGGATTATCTACTGGAAAAATGGATACTACTTAAAAATAGTGAATGTTTGGATCTAACTTAAGCAAGTTGTTTTATTTGTAAACGTTCTTGATATAAAAAAATTTGTACACTGCCTTTATTTAGTGTTTGTTGTAAATCCTGTAAATCTTCACTTAACCAATAATGACCGGCAATTGCTACGAGCTCAGCTTCTAAGTTTTGACAAAAAATATGTGCGTGCTGATTTCCAGAAACTCCTGCTAATGCTCGACCTTTTAATCGACCATAAATATGGATGTTGCCATCGGCTAATAATTCTGCTCCCGGGCTGATGGAAGCAATTACAATTAAATCACTATTTTTTGCATAGATCTGTTGGCCTGAGCGCACTGGCTGGGTAATTAGCTTAGAGTTAATAGCAGGTGTAGGTGCATTTGGCTTAGACGGGGTCTCGCTAGCTTCTGTTTTTATATTAGCGAGGATAGCAAGCCCTGATTGTATCGCAAATGTTTGTTGCTCAGCACTGCCACCGCGTATTCCAACAGGAATTAAGCCGTAGCCACGTAAACAGCTAATAATAGCAGGGAAATCAATAGGTCCGCTTGCTGCAGGTAGAGAAAATAAATCCAAAATAATGGGTAATTGTTGGAAAAAACGTGGAGTTAGCTCAACTAAAGGTTTTAATTGTTGATGAACCAATTGTGCGTCAGCGTTTAACAAATGAAAAGTTGTTAATGTGAATAGACTCGCTTTTAATTTAAAAGCTTCTTGTGATGTTCCCATCATACTGTGCATAAATAGTCCACCTGGTCACTATAAAATGTCGAAACAAAATAGGCATTATATACTAAAACTTAATAGGGAATGCTTGCCTTTAATTTTCTAGGTGGTGAATGATGGAAAAAATTTGGTTGAATCGTTACCAGCAACAAGTCCCAGCTGAGATTAATCCTGATATTTATCAATCACTCGATCGATTATTTACAGATGCTTGCAAAAAATTTCGTTCGCTACCCGCATTAAGTTTTTTTCAACAAACGATTAGCTATGGGCAATGGGCTGATTTAAGTTGTGACTTAGCTGCGTATTTACAGCAGCGATTAAAATTGAATAAAGGGACAAAAGTCGCGCTGATGTTACCGAATTGTCCACAATATATGATTTCGATTTTTGCAGTGCTGCAAGCAGGATTGGTAGTTACTAACGTAAATCCTTTTTATACCTTACCCGAATTTACTCAACAAATAGAGCATTCGCAGGCAGAAGTATTAATTATATTACACAATTTTCTGCCCAATATAATCCATACATTAAAAAACACGCGTATAAAATATGTCATTACCACTCATTTAGGTGATATGCTCAGTTGGCCGCGGTCTTGGATGGTTAATGTTTCTGCTGATTGGTTGATAAAAAACCAAAAACAAAAAAATCCGGCTGTTCATCCGATCGATTTCTTATCGGCCATTAAAATTGGTCAGAATTTAACCCTGTCAACGGTTGCAATCCAAAGAGAAGATTTTGCTTTTCTACAATATACTGGCGGTACGACGGGAGTTCCTAAGGGTGCGATGTTAACCCATCGAAACATGTTAGCAAATATAGAGCAGTTAACGGCGTGGGTTAGACCCATTTTGTGTGAAGGCCAAGAAACATTTATTACCGCATTACCGTTGTATCATATTTTTTCTTTGATGGTTAACGGTTTGATGTGTGTGCGATTAGGCGGTAAGAATTGTTTAATTCCCGATGCACGCAATATAAAACAATTGATTCAGGTACTTTCAAACACACCATTTAGTACATTGTTGGGTGTTAATACTTTATTTAAAGCACTTCTTCGGCATAAAGCATTTATAAAATTAGATTTTACGAATTTAAAGATCGCTTTAGGAGGTGGTGCTCCAATTCAATCTTCCGTTAAAATTTGCTGGAAACAAGTAACCGGAAAGTTATTACTAGAAGGCTATGGTTTGACTGAAGCATCTCCTGTGGTCTGCGCTCCACCTTGGGATTTAGTGGTAGCTGGTGATCATGTCGGTTTGCCACTTCCTTCAACGAATATTCGTCTTTGCGATGATAAAAAAAATGAAGTGGGGATAGGTAAAATAGGTGAATTATGCGTGAAAGGCCCTCAAGTCATACAAGGTTATTGGATGCAAGCGGCAGATGTAGAATATGCATTAACCCCAGACGGGTGGTTATTAACCGGTGATTTAGCACGTATTGATCATCAAGGTTTCGTGTTTATCGTAGGACGTAAAAAAGAGCTGATTCTAGTTTCAGGTTTCAATGTCTATCCTGAAGAAGTTGAACATGTTATTCAACAAAATCCAAAAGTTAAAGAGGTTGCCGTAATAGGCGTTCCATCCGATAAAACCGGTGAAGCGATTAAAGCCTTTGTGGTGAGAAAAGATAAAAATCTAACAGCAGAGGAGCTATTAAATTATTGTCGTGTCGCATTGACTGCTTATAAGTTACCGCATGAAATTATATTTTTGAATCATTTACCAAAATCCATGTTGGGAAAAATATTAAAAAAAAATTTGCATTAAATAATTTTTTTTAAAATAACCGATCAAATTTTTTTAATTGTTATTTTAAATTTAATTGACAATTTTACTTAATAAAAGTAGCCTACAATTTATTGAAAAATAATACCCGTATAAAAATAATAAAAAAGTAGGTATTTATGAATTTAGAAAACGCTAATCAAGCATTACAGGAATATAAAAAGCAATTAAATAAAATTTCTATAGATGATGCTGAATATAAAATGTTGCTTAGTTCAGCAGCATCCAATTTTTTTGGTAAAGTAAAAAAATTATATAGAAATTTTTTGATTGATTATTTTAATTATTTTAATAAAGAAATTTTTGTAAAAGACAAAGTTCAAGAAGACGCTTTTAATTATTTATTTTTATTAGTTATTAAAAATACAAAAACTTACGAGATATTTCGTGATTTTTTCCCTAGCTATCTTAAGCCAGTATCAATTCAATCAAATTGGCTTGTTATTCGTTGGTTGAAAAATTTTCTTTATTGGCTACTCAAACCTAAATTAAAGCTCAAGGATTTTCAAGGAGCTATCAATCTGTTAAATGCCATAAGAAATATTAAAGATCGCATAGAAAAAAAAGAGATGCATAATCTTTACCAAGAAATAGCAGAATTTAAATCGCTTGCTATTGTTGTAAATGAGTTGGGCAAGAGTACGGATTTACATAAAATTTATATTCCTATTAATGAAGATAACTCCCTAGAAGAAAATCAAAATTTCTTTGAAAATCAATTATCTTCTTTAACTAAACAAGAGATTAGGGAAACTTTAGATATAAGTTATTTAATGCAATGTAATAGTGAAGGATTAACTTTTTTTAATGGGAAAAATATGTATCTTAAACAAAACATTCATCATCGAGAGGAAGGGATAAGAAAGCGACTTTTATTGCTTGGCGCTAATGCCAAAACTACTGCCTCGAAGATAAATTTAAATCCATTAACTTCTGAATTTAAACAATTATTGAGCTTGAATATAGGACAGATTCAGTTTTTTTATGAAGCTTTTAATAAAAATTTAGCTAAACAAAATCAACAGTTTTATTATGGAAATACTTTAGAACTTTATCAAAATTTAAATAAATTAGGAGAAATTCTTTATCAGGATAAAAATTTATTTTTTCATTCAATTAACCAAGCTTCTACTATAGATTATATAATAGATTTATCTGGAACATTAGATACGTTGAGAGGGCTTGCTGAGTTTCTTAAATCTATCGCGAAAGAAATAGATCCTAAGACCTTAGAGGAGGATATCCTTAAACTAAGTGAACATATTTTACTTTATCTTTCAGTCATAAAAGAAAATTTGAGACCATATACAGAAAATACTGATTTTATTATGCGCAGTATTTCTTGTAGAAATCCTAGTTCGAATTCTGAAAATAAATTTACCTCGGAAGTAGTGAGTTTAGATTCGGAACGAGAAAAAGGCGACTATCATTTAGATAGAGATTATCCAGATCAGGCTCTCTATCTTATAAAGTGATTTTATCAGAGGAATCATTAGATGATAGTGAGTCGGAAAGTGGTTACTCCGATCATATCTTCTCAGTCTTCTAATTTGAGTTCTTTAAAAGAAGAAAAAAACAATGGGCAATCAAAGAATAATTCTGCCTCTATGCTATACCCATTTTTTGAGTCCAAGTGTAGTAGTTTTTATCCACATTCAATCACAAACACATTAGGCATGATTCATGCCTAATGTGAATAAGTTATATTTATTTTGGAAAGCGAACTTCAACTTGGAGTCCGCTGCCTTCTTCAGGTGTATCTAATGCGATTGATCCTTTATGTAATTTTGCAATTTGTTCTACAATAGCCAGCCCTAAACCACTACCTTGTGCATTAGTTCCTAAGACTCGGAAAAAGCGTTCAAATACACGCGCGCGTAATTTATCAGGAATACCCGATCCGTTATCTATTACTTGCAAGACGATAGAGTCAGATTTATTAAAAATAAGTACCTTAATAATTCCTCCTATAGGGGTATAACGAATAGCATTATCGACTAGGTTGCGGATTAATACATGTAAACCTGTGGTATTTCCTAACATCATATAATCCGATTCTTTTGCGATTAATTCAATTTCAATTTGCTTGTGGATAGCTTGTGGTACTAATTGAGCAATGACTTCAGCCGCTATACGTGACAAATTTACTTGTGTAAAGTGTTCCGGCATGATGGTTTCTGGACTTAAGCGACACAATGTCAGTAATTGTTGGATGATATGTGAACAACGATCAACACTGGCTATGACTTGCTTTAAATGCAAATAGCATTCTTGTGGATCGGTAGTTTTGAGGGCTACTTGTGCTTGAGTTTTTAAAGCAGCGAGAGGTGTATGTAATTCGTGAGCGGCATCCGCAGCAAAACGCTGCTCGCGTTCAAAAGCCTGCTGTAAACGTAAAAAAAGTTTATTCAACTCATCGACCAAAGGGCTTATTTCTACGGGCACTTCATTTAAATCAACGGGATCTAAGTGATCAGCGGCACGTTCAGTCATTTCTTTAGCAAAAAAACGGATACTTTTTAATCCGCTACCAATGATGAGCCAAATAAACATTCCTGATAAAGGATAAATAAAGAGTGTAAGGTAAGTATCACTGACTAACATGTCATGGATCATGGTATGACGCGCTGCGTATTGTTCCGCTAAAACTAAAATAATTCCGCGGTGTCTATCGTAAATGGTAAAAGTACGCCATTTTTGGCCATCGATAATTTTATCGCTGAGCCCTGGTTTACTGATGAGTGGCGCTGTCGGTGTTTTTTCTGAACTTAATAATAACTTGCCATCGCCATCCCATAATTGAAATTTATAACGTAATTGCTTTTGAGTGATATCAGTTATATTGAAATGAGAATTAAAAGCGGAGTTTTTTTTTGGAATATAGTGGGTATTGAGTTGTGATTGAATAGCTCTAAGTGTTTCAGGTGTTAAGAAGCGTGGGTTATTAGTAACGGTTTTAAGGAGCGAGCCTGTTTCTACTAGTAAATTATCTAAACCCACATTAATAGCTTGGGTGTCTATATAATAGTTCCCAAAAGCAGTAATGATGATAGTAGCGATAACCGTGCTTAATAGATTAAACAATAAAAAACGTCTAATCGAAAAAATAGTAAACATTAATTGTTTTCCTTCTCGGCCATATAACCCACACCACGTATTGTTCGAATAAAGTTGGTATCGACTAATTTTTTTCGTAAGTTATGGACATGCACTTCTAATGTATTACTATCAATTTCATCACCCCAGCCATAGAGGCATTGATTAAGCGAGTCGCGCGAGACAACATGGCCAGCATTTTCTAACAATTTTTGCAGTAAACTAAATTCACGACGCGACAGACTAATAGCCAATCCTTTGAGTGTGACGGTAAATGAGCTGGGATCTAATTCGATATCGCGATACGTTAATAGAGGTGAAGCGCGATTGCTGGAGAAGCGTCGTTGTAAAGCCCGAATTCTGGCAGATAGTTCATCCAAGTCAAAAGGCTTAGTTAAGTAATCGTCAGCACCGCTATCTAAACCCTTTATTCTATCTTCGATGGCATGGCGCGCTGTCAAGATGAGTACAGGCATAGTGATACCCGCTGCGCGCATCTCACGTAAAACGCTTAATCCGGGTAGACCCGGTAAATTTAAATCAAGTAGGATGACATCAAATGTTTCTGTTTTGATAGAACTTAAGGCGGTTCGGCCATCAGTGAGCCAATCAACTGTATAGCCATACTGTTTTAGACCTTTGTGAATCCCATCACCTAGTGCTCCATCATCTTCGATTAATAGAATACGCATAGTTTGCCTCATTATTGTTATTGTTTTTATATTCAGCTCGCATTGGAAGATGCGAAAATTTTTTATTATCGGGATCCCCGATTATTAACTAGCACTTTGTGCAAATACCTTGCTGAGAATAGTTAGTATCGTTAAAACCTCCATCGGAATCAGAAGCTATAATGTTTTAGTATAGGGAACAGTAAAACCAACGCTGATTCATAGATTCATACAAATTTTGGGCCAATAAACGGTATAGCCTAATAAATATCAATTATAGTTGCCAGTTTTTGTTGATAATTTATACATAAGGACAAGTCCCAATAAATATTTATTACCAAAATGGTAATTTTACGATAAATTTGCTTTCTTTAATAGCTCTAGGAATTTATTTTCAGTCAGGATAGTAAGACCTAATTTCTTGGCACGGTTAAGTTTAGAGCCAGGGTCTTTGCCTATAATTACGTAATCGGTTTTTTTGGACACGCTAGAACTGACTTTTGCCCCGAGTTCTTGGAGTAAAATACTGGCTTGTTCACGACTTAATTCGGATAAGCTGCCGGTTAAAACGAAGTTTTTTCCAGTTAAGAGGGATGGATGTTGTGGATTGTTAACATCAGGTTTTGGCCAGGTAATCCCAGCGGCTAATAGATTTTTGATAACTTCAAGGTTGTGAGGTTCGCTAAAGAATTTTGTAACATGGGCCGCAACTATAGGACCAATGTCCGGAATAGCTTGTAGGGATTCTTCATCAGCTTGCATGATGGATTTCAGCCTTTGAAAATGTTGTGTAAGATTTAAAGCAGTTGTTATCCCCACATCGCGTATTCCTAATCCATATAAGAATCGGCTTAAGCTAGTTTTTTTGCTAGCGCGTATAGCGTCGCATAATTTTTGAGCAGATTTCTTACCAAGATGCTCCAGATCGACTAATTGTTCAGGGGTTAAATGATATAAATCAGACACATCTTTAATCAAATCGTTATCGACTAACTGATCAACCAGTTTATTACCTAAACCTTCAATGTTCATGGCCTTGCGGGAGGCAAAATGTTTAATGGCTTCTTTTCGTTGGGCTGGGCAATAAAGCGCACCACTGCATCGTGCAGCAGATTCGGTTTCTATTTTAACGATATCTGAGCCACAGATAGGGCAATGTTTAGGTAGTTTTAACGCATGGGTGTTAACAGGTCTTTTTTCTTTAACGACACTGACGACTTCCGGAATAACATCTCCTGCTCTATGGATGATAACGGTATCACCTACACGTATGTCTTTACGTTTAACTTCGTCCATGTTGTGTAAAGTGGCGTTGCTAATGGTAGCCCCGCCAACAAATACAGGTTGTAATCGTGCCACTGGAGTTAATGCCCCTGTACGACCTACTTGAAACTCAATTGCCAGTACTTGCGTAAATTCTTCTTGAGCAGGAAATTTATGAGCCAATGCCCAGCGTGGGGCACGCGATACGAAGCCAAGCTGTTGTTGTAAGGCGATATTGTTTACTTTGTAGACAATCCCATCAATTTCATAGGGAAGTGTAGCACGTTGTTTTTCAATTTTATTATAATACGCTAAGCATGCGAGCAGATTTTTGGCTGTTTGAGTTTGTGGGCAACGCGGTAAACCCCAATGTTTAAATTGGTTTAGAATTGCGGTGTGTGTAGAAGCTAATTTGCCATCTTTAATTTGCCCAACACTATGTGTAAAAAAGGCTAATGAACGTTGAGCGGTAATTTTTGGATTTAATTGACGTAAACTTCCTGCTGCTGCATTACGTGGGTTAACAAAAGTTTTTTCACCGGCATCTTTTAGACGCTTGTTAAGTTGTTGAAAAACTTTTTTTGGAATGTACACTTCTCCGCGAACTTCTAAGTAGGTGGGATAATCTGAACCGCGCAGTTGTAAGGGAATACTTAAAATTGTTCGGATATTTAAAGTAATATCTTCCCCAGTATTGCCATCACCTCGAGTGGCGGCACGGGTTAATTGTCCTTTATAGTAGGTTAAGCTCACAGCAACACCATCTAATTTGGGCTCACAAGCATATTCTATTTCTTTTTTGGTATGTAAGCGTTCTTGTATACGCTTATTAAAGGCGAACACTTCTTTTTCAGAAAAAGCATTTTCTAAAGATAGCATGGGGATAGCATGTTGGACTTGTTGGAAGAATGCTAATGGAGTGCTGCCAACACGTTGAGTAGGGGAGTCATTGCTAATAAGCTCGGGGTGTTGTTTTTCGAGATCTTCTAATTCACGAAAAAGCTTGTCGTAAGTTGCATCACTAATTAATGGTTCATCGAGAATATGATAACGATAGTTGTGTTCGTTAATTTTTTTTTTAAGCTGAGCTATTTTTTTTATAATGCTATCGTTAGGCATAAGCATGAAGTTGAGAGTGATAATACGTCAGATCGTCAATGGGTAGCAATTGCCTATCGCATAATGTACCACCTAAGTCTTGTGCGAGAATTTGTGCTGTATCCCACATTACATCAAATGCAGTCAGTGCGGATTTGACCTTACGAATTGACATAAATAGACATAATCCAGGGCAAACTATTTCACCGGTATTATCTAAATCAAACGTTCCGGGTTCGATAGCCGAAGCTAGACTAAACAAAAGTTCTGTTTTGTTAAGAGGATCAGCATAAAAATGAAAAATATTCATTTTGCCATAATGAAAACCTGCGCTCGTTAATGTTTGAATGAGCTCATATCCTCGATAAGGTCTTTGTGTGGGAGCCATTAATTGTAAGATAATATAGTTATCAATTTCATGTTGAGTTGAGGTGTTTGTGTTTTCTTCATTTAGGCTTGATTTAGTTAAAGTAGGTTCGAGTCGCGATGTGAGTGGTTCGGTTTTAGAAGGAGGCTGCGTTATTGAATGATTAGTATTTAAATTTGTTTTTTCTTTTTTACTACGAAAATTTCCATGCCAAATAATAAGTATTAGGCCAAACACTCCTAGGAAAATAATGCTGGGTAAAATAATGAGTAAGTAGTCAATATCCATTACGTGGGTACCTCGGCCATAGCGATGGCTTTTTCTAGATCGACAGCGACCATCCGTGATACACCAGGTTCATGCATAGTTACACCTGCTAAGTGATGTGCCATTTCAATCGCTACTTTATTATGGCTAATAAAGATAAATTGTACTTCATTCGACATCTCTTTCACCAACTTACAAAATCTTAGAACATTCGTGTCGTCTAAGGGGGCGTCAACTTCATCTAACATGCAAAAAGGAGCAGGATTTAGCTGAAAAAAAGAAAAGACTAAAGCAGTTGCGGTCAACGCTTTTTCTCCTCCTGAAAGAAGATGTATGCTGCTATTTCGCTTTCCTGGTGGTTGTGCCATGATGCAGATACCACTATCCAGCAAATCCGATTCTTGCAGTTGTAATGACGCAATACCGCCCGAAAATAGTCTTGGAAATAATGTAGTAAAATTCTGATTGACCTTGTCAAAGGTCTCTTTAAAACGATTACGCGTTTCTTTATCCATTTTTTGAATGGCTGTTTGCAACATTTCTAAGGCGGCTGTTAAGTCTTTAAATTGGTCTTCTAAGTATTTTTCACGCTCTGAAACGAGTTGTTGTTCTTCTAGAGCAGCTAGATTAACCGCACCTATCTGTTCAATACGCTGGGTTAATTTAGTTAGTTGTGTTTCACATTCTGCAATATCAATTTGTTCAGAGGGAATTTCTGATAATAGTTTTTCCAGTTCATAACCTTCTTCTTGTAATTGTTCTTCTAAGGTTTTAGCGCGTACACGTAACTCTTGTGAAAATAAACGTTGTTGCTCTAAGGTATCACGATCTAAGTTAAGATTGGTTTCCAATGTTTGCAATTGATCTTCAGTGTAGTTAATTCTAGTGTCGATGGTTTCTAATTGCGTTTGGCTTTCCTTAAGTTGTAAGCCAAGTTTATTTTTCTTATCGATATGATGATTGAGTTGTTGCTCAAGTGAGCTTATCGGGTTTTCAACAACGTTGAGGATTTTATATAATTGGCTAAGACGATGTTCTAATTGCAATTGTTGTTGTTTTACATTGGATAAACTGGCAAGTTCGGCTTTTAGTTGATGATCTACCGCTTGTAGGCTTAACTCAAGTTGATGAAGTTCTGCTTCATAAGCTTTAGCGACACGCACTGATTCATTGAGTTGACTGTGTAGTGACTCTTTATCTTCCAAGTGTGCGAGCCGTTGTTTTTCCATTTGCTGCAGCTGAGTATCTGCTATTTTTTGCTCTTCGCTGGTTTGCTGCACTTTTTCTTGTGTCGTTTCATTAAGTTGTTTGGTTTCTTGCAATTCTTGTTGTATCACTTGAATACGTTGTTTAGCTTGATTTATCCGCGCATGTTGGACAGTTTGGCGTGCGCTTAAATCTGCTTGTTGGGCAATTAATTCTGCATAGTGTTTTTGCTGTAGAGCTTGAGCATCTTCCAGTTCCTTTAAGTGCTTTTGAGTATGCAGAAAGTATGCTTGTTTCTTATCAAGCTGTTCTTGAATGTCTTGTTGTATTTTTTGTAGTTGAACTATTTCGCGTTCACGTTGTAATAAGCCTGCTTTATCATCACCTGCTGCAGTTAAACGAATCCAATGGTTACCTAAACAAACCCCCTCGCGTGTGATGATGGACTCATAGCTTTTTAATTGTTTGGTATGTTCCAGGGCTTCAGACATAGTTTCTGCTACATAGACACCCGCTAATAAATGTTCGAGTGGCCACGGAGCTGTAAATTTGCTGCTGATAGGCGCTAAGGCTAATTGATTCTGAAAGGTCGATGCAAAATGTTCACATGGCATCGATTTTGTCATTAAACTAACGGTATTCGGCGGTGGGTTAGTTAAAAAATCATCTAAAGAATCCCGGTCGGTAAAACATACCGCTTGAATATGCTGATTTAAAGCAAGTTCTACAGCACGTTCCCAGCCTGATTCAACTTGCAATAGCTGAGCCAATCGAGGCTGCTCGGTTAAATTATGCTTTTCAAACCATTGCAGTAAAGTATGTTCGCGTTTGCCTAAAGCTTCTTGTTGCAAGGCCATGAGTGAAGCATATTCGCCTTGAGTGATCTGTAAGCGACTTTTTAATTGATCGAGTTCTTTAGTGGTTTGTTGTAAATGGGAACGCAGCTCAAGAATTTGTTGAGCAATCTGTTCACGTTGTGTTTTACATTGAGTTTGTTTTTTTACAACTTGCGCTAAAATTTCGTTCAAATCTTCAGGTTGTTCATTCTGTGAGATTAAAAATTTAGATTGTTCATCGTGATCCTGCTGCAAACGTTCAATACGCAGGTTTAAAGTTTGTGATTGTTGTTGATGGTAATGGTTTTGTGTTGCAGCAGTATGTTGTTGTTGTTTTAGTTCAGAAAAAGAGGTTTGAATTTTTTCCCATATTGTTTGCCATTCTGCGTAATTTTTTTCAGCTATTTTTAGCAAAGATTGGCTTTGCTCAGTAGCTACTTGGAGTTCATTGTGTTTTTGCTGAAGTTCGCTAAGTGTTTGCTTGATTTGAATCTGATTAGTTTCGCAGGATTGGCATTGCTGTTCAAGAACCAACTTCTTTTTGCATAAATCAGCTAGTTCGTGTTGATTTTGCTGAAGTTGTGTTGTTTGTGTACGTAAGTTTTCTTCCAAACGTGTTATGTTATTGCCTAATTCATAATATTCTGTTTGAAAACTATTACAATTTTGCCTTGTTTGAGTTTGTTGAACGCGATCGGCTACTATTTGTGCTGATAAATGCTGTTGTTCAAGTTGAGATGTGTGTAGTTGTTCTTCAACACATTGTATTTCAGTTAATTGAGTCTGTAGTTTTTTTTGAAAAGCTTGATAGCGTAAGGTTTGTAGTTGAGCCTTTAGGAGCCGTTCTTCTTGCTTAAGTGTTTTATAGCGTTCGGCAGTATTGGCTTGTCGTTGTAAATGCTTAAGCTGCTTGCTAAGTTCTTCTCTTAAGTCATTTAAACGATTTAAATTTTCCTGTGTATGTTCTAAGCGTAACTCAGTTTCACGACGTCGTTCTTTATATTTTGAGATACCGGCGGCTTCTTCGATATAGGCGCGAAGCTCTTCGGGTTTAGCTTCTACTATACGGGAAATCATACCTTGTTCAATGATGGCATAACTGCGCGGACCTAGGCCAGTGCCTAGGAAAATGTCACGAATATCGCGTCTGCGACAACGCGTCCCATTAAGTGAATAGATTGATTGACCTTCACGTGTGATTTCACGTCGGATCGAAATTTGTGTGTAACTACTGTATTGGCCGCCTAGGCTTGCATCAGAGTTATCAAAATTCAGCTCAATTGCTGCTTTGCCTAGAGATTTACGGGTATGACAACCATTGAATATCACATCATCAAGTGATTGGCCACGGAGTTGCTTCGCAGAGCTTTCACCCATAACCCAGCGTATGGCATCTATAATATTCGATTTTCCACAGCCATTGGGTCCTACGATAGCGGTAAGATTACTAGGAAAAGCCACCGTGGTGGGGTCAACAAAGGATTTGAATCCTGCTAATTTAATACTTTCAAGACGCATAGGGTATTAATATCGATTTAATATAGGCAAAAGTATAGCATTTATAGAAAATATAAAAGAATAATTAGCTGAATAATAACTAAAAATGCAAGTTTAACTAGTAAAAGAGGGGGATTTAATAAAAAAGCCTAAACATACACTCATTTACGAGGAACATATATTTAGGCTTTGCAGATTAGATTCTAGTACCGATTGCCTGAACTACCTGCAAGGCTGCTTCCTGCGACTGCGCCTAATCCTGCACCAGCGATCGTAGCTACAGTTCTACCTGAACCACTACCAATGGTGTTACCTAGAAGACCACCTACTGCAGCACCACCTAAGCCACCGGCAACGCGTCTTTGATCAGGTGACATCGTATCACAAGCGGTAAGGCCTACTAATAAAACGCCTATTAAGACGAATAAATTAAATTTTTTCATATTATACCCCATGGAAAATGAAATAATTTTTGGACTTTACTCTTCGCACTTGAATTTTTGCCTGCGTTGCCATTTAATTCGCAATCTCATGTATCTTTAATACACTCCGGTTGCTCATTCTCATGGCGTCTTGTCAAAAAATCCAATTGCTATGAGTATATTTATCTATGGTTCTTAACAAAAGTATAGGCAGCGGGGGGGCTAAATACCAATTATTAGCACTAAAAACGTTTAAAAATTGAACAGTTAGATTAGGTTATAATGAGAGCCCATTTTTCGTAGGATATCCTAATGCAAAACATCCAGTTGAAAATTTTGGACTCCCGATTGGGAGAAGAATTCCCCTTGCCAAGCTATGCGACGGATGGGTCTGCGGGACTTGATTTACGCGTGTGCTCCAAGAAGACCATCCAATTATTACCCAATCAGACCGAATTAATTTCAACCGGTTTAGCTATTCATATCGCTCAACCAAATTTAGCGGCTGTGATTTTGCCGCGCTCGGGTCTTGGCCACAAACATGGCATTGTACTCGGGAACCTCATCGGTCTCATTGATTCAGACTATCAAGGCGAGCTGTTGATTTCTTGTTGGAATCGGAGTCATAGCGAGTTTGCCATCCAACCAGGGGATAGAATTGCACAATTGGTATTTGTACCCGTCGTTAGAACGCAGTTTGAATTGGTTCCAGAGTTTGTACAAACTGATCGCGGCGAAGGTGGTTTTGGCCACTCGGGTGTGGAATAGTTTTTTAGTCATTTGAAATCCGCAATGAATTAGCACATTCATATAAACGATGTGGATATGATTTTGTATAGTTTACGTTTATAATTTTCATCGAAGCATATTTGTAGAGGTTTTTATTCTAAATTATATATTGGAAATAAACTGTTATCTTGAAATACCCAAGCAATTTTACAGGGTGCATTTTAAGTAAGTAAAAAAAGATAATAATAAATTAAGTTACTCTCTTTTTAGAAGAAAAAACATCATGAAAAGTTAATGATTTATTTCGAAAAATACTTTTCTTGGATAATTTTAAGAATAGACCTATCATTTATTTATAATATTTTAGTGTTATCGGTATATCTGTTGTTTCTTATGGGAAATTCTTGTTAAAGTGTGTTTGCTTTTATATTTTGATATTTAATCTGTCTTAATAAAAGCTTAATTTACAAACTATAAACTACTCGCTCATTATTTAAATAATAATTAATCTAATATTAATGAGATCATATGTTTAATTGTACAAATGAGTTAGTTAATGCGGTTGAATCTTGTAATGTGAGCGCGTTGGGAAATTTAGTAAATCCTTTTATAAGTGGCCAATGTTCTGCTATAGAACTAAATATTATTACAAGATTAAATCAAGAAATAGGAACCTATTGTTCAGATGAATCAATATCAATCATCAAATATTATTTGAGTTTTTTAATTGAAAGTTTTACGTCGGATGAATCACCCTCTCTTGGAATACCTGATTTATTCTGTTTTTTTAGACCATTAGAACTTAAAAGCCTACAAGTATTACTTCCTGGTGAGTTTTTAGCAGGTTTACTAGATGGTTTTGATGAGTATCTTACTCCCTTATTAATTAAGAAGTGGTTTAAAAAAAATTGTTCACGAATCATTTTAGGCAACTTTATTCGAGCATTAACTGACTCTTTGATAGGTGCTTTTGTGCGTTTTCCAGCTCATTTAGCTACAAGATATATGGTAATAGGAGAGCTAGAAGAATGGGATAATATACACCTTTATCTAATTGGATCATTTCTATTACATCTTATTATGAACGCTTTGTTACTTTCAATTTATGAAGCAATGTCTTTCGGTCAAATGCGGGACTGGAAAAATAAATTTGAAACACAGAGATGGAGAATCAATATACCAATACAATTCACAAAATTAACTCTAAATAGTACATGGCTTAGTTGCCCTTTTAAAGCAGGGATTGGTTATTTAATGAATGTATTAGGTCAAATAGCAGGATTGCGTTCTTTGTATTCCTGTGCATCTAAGTTTAAATGTTTAAGCACAGGAGATCATTCTGTAGAGTTACCTTCAGTCGAGAGTCGTTTAAATAGGTTAGAAGGTGTGTTAGAACGAATGGAAGAGATTAGTAGCAACAACAGATCAAGTTTTTTTAGTTCAATAAGAAGTAGTTGGCATAGTACTCGAAGGATCAATTTATTTTCCAATCGACCAAGACAAAATTCCACAGATTATCCCATTTATGAATATTCCTGACAATTCTGATGGAGGATATGGGTCTCCCATAAATCGGTTCAACATGCGATAGAAAACAAACAAGCCTAGAAAGCTGCTTTGTGCGCTAAGAAATTATTAGATTTGATTTGTTTTTTTGTTTGCACGTTTTGTGAATACTTCTTCTAATTCACTGGTTGATGATAAATTATTTGTATTAGTAGGTTTGGTTAACAGTAGAAGATTTTTTGATCTTGCCATGTGTGATATTGATTTATCTGGAAAAGGAGTCGCGTAATTTGGATCCTGGCCATGACTAGGAGGATTTAGATTATTTTTTGCGAAAAAAGGACTGATCTCTGCAGGAGTACATACTGTTACTTGGTTCTGAGCGTTAAGGGTTTGCATTT
>DASXLX010000055.1:0-4921 GCA_036495935.1 Candidatus Aquirickettsiella sp. | reverse complement strand
GAATAGGTACCACCTGATCCCATTCCGAACTCAGACGTGAAACTATTCTGCGCCAATGATACTTTGGGGTTCCCCCATGGGAAAGTAGGGCATTGCCAGGCTACTGTTACATATAAAAAACCCGCGAATAGCGGGTTTTTTTTTAATCGGCCGCTTTTGCTTTATTTAATGTATTGTTTTATGGTTAGCTTATCTTGAAAATTCAAACTCAATATAAACTGGAAGATTTTGCTTATGAACTTCCGGAAAAGTTAATAGCGCACTATCCAACCAAGCAGCGCACCGATAGTCGATTGTTTTGTTTAAATAAAACGACAGATGTCATTCAACATAAAAAATTCAAAGATATTTTAAATTTTATAAATCCAGGTGATCTGTTAGTTTTAAATAATACGCAAGTTATTCCAGCACGATTGTTTGCAAAGAAGACGACAGGTGGAAAAGTAGAAATTTTAATTGAAAAAATATTAGACAAAAAACGTGTCTTAGCCCAATTAAAATCAAGTAAGCCACTTAAATTAGGAACTATACTTATATTAGAAACTGGTGTGAGTCTAGAAATCACTGCTCGAGCTGAAAATATATTTGAATTAGTTTTTTTAATCGAACCTAATACCTCTATTTTAGAACTGTTAAATAAAATAGGTCATATTCCATTACCTCCCTATATACAAAGAGCAGATGAATTATTTGATTGGGAACGTTATCAAACTGTTTTTGCATCTTCGCCAGGTGCTATTGCTGCGCCGACAGCAGGTTTACATTTTGATGAAGACTTGTTGACACAGTTAAAAGCTAAAGGAGTAAATATTGCTTATATTACTTTACATGTTGGTTCAGGAACTTTTCAATCCATTCGCAGCGCACGTCTAGAAGATCATCGTATGCATAATGAGCATGTTACCGTGTCTGAAACGGTATGTGAACAGATACTACTAACTAAACAAAATAATAAACGCGTTATAGCAGTTGGAACTACAGTAGTGAGAAGTTTAGAAACTGCGACTTTAAATAGTCAGGTTAAATCATTTGTTGGAAGCACACGTCTTTTTATTTATCCAGGTTTTAATTTTCGTTGTATCGATGCCATAATCACTAATTTTCATTTGCCGCATTCGACTTTATTGATGTTAGTGTGTGCTTTTGCAGGCTATGAGCGTGTTATGCAATCCTATTATGAGGCAATTAAGCAGAATTATCGATTTTTTAGCTATGGCGATGCAATGTGGATCAGCTAAAGAGAATTTCAACGGACAAAATTTGCGAATAGACAACGAACCAGGTAAATTGCTGGCTTAATATCATGATTCCTTAGGAGTAAAGTATGAGTTTTTTTATCACTGATGTATTAGCTCAATCAGCCGCAAATACTATAGCCCCTCAATCCAGCGGATATTCTCAAATTTTAATTTTATTAGGTTTTGTAGTCATCTTTTACTTGTTATTATGGCGGCCGCAAGCGAAACGCGCGAAAGAACATCGCCAATTAATGGCCAGCTTAGCAATAGGTGATGAAGTGACAACTACCGGTGGAATAGTCGGCAAGATTACCCGCCTAAATGATGATTTGGTTACTCTGAAAGTTGCTGAAAACGTGGAAATTAATTTACAAAAAGCAGCTGTTTCTAGTGTATTACCTAAAGGGACTATGAAGTCTTAAACCATTTATGCTCAATAAATACCCTCTCTGGAAAAATAGTTTATTACTGGTGTTGCTGATACTTGGTTTTATTTATGCAGCACCGAATCTTTTTCCAGAGCAGCCAGCGGTTCAAATTTCGCCTTCTACAGCGATAATGCATGTGAACTTGGAAGCTTTACAAACCAAAGTCAATGCCTTGATTAAAGCAGTACAGATTTTTCCTGTTAGTGAAGAGCTTAATCAGCAAACGCTTTTACTGCGATTTAATAACACGGATACACAACTTAAAGCGAAAGATATTTTATCCTCTGCCTTGGGTGATGATTATACTGTGGCGGTTAATTTACTATCCTCGACACCACGTTGGATGCAGGCAATTGGTGCGTCTCCTATGAAATTAGGGTTGGATTTGCGCGGGGGTGTACATTTCGCTTTAGAAGTCGATATTAATAATCTTATTGCGCAACGGATGCAAGGCTTAGCAAAGAATATTAGCGAAAATCTACAACAAGCCCGTATTCGCTATACAGAATTAATACCTAAAGAAAAGCAATTATCTATTTTATTTAGAGACCTAGATAATTTAAACCAAGCAAAAAAATTGTTACAGCAACAGTTTCCAGCTTTTGAATTTAGTGAAGCCACCGGGAACCCTAAACAACTAGTAGCTGTTTGGTCGAACCAAGGACTTAATAATTTAAGGCAATTGGCTATAGACCAAACCATTAATACTTTACGGAATCGAATTAACGAGTTGGGTGTCGCAGAACCTATTGTTCAACAACAGGGGAATAATCGAATTTTAGTCGATTTACCCGGTGTTCAAGATATAGCACGAGCACAGCAAATTTTAGGTGGAACAGCAACGATAGAGTTTCGTTTAGTGGATACAGTACATGATCCGCATTTAGCACAAGTAAATAACACATCCCCTGTGGGCTCACAATTATATCAATATGAAAATCAACCCGTGTTACTAAATAAACAGGTTATTTTAACGGGTAATTCGATTACTGACGCTTCAACTAGCTTTGATGAATCGGGACGATCCGCCGTAAGTATTAGTTTGGGAGGGGGGGGTGAAAGTTATTTTCATCAGGTGACCGGTGAAAACGTAGGTAAACCGCTGGCTATTGTGTATGTTGAAACTAAAAGCAGGGCAAAAGTAGTGAATGGTAAAATTATTCATATTCCTCGTAAAGTGGAACGAATTATTAGTATTGCTAGAATTCAGACCGCACTACCCCCTAATTTTCAGGTAACTGGTTTAACTAACCCACAAGAGGCATTAAATTTATCTTTGTTGTTACGCGCAGGGGCATTGCCAGCGCCTATTTATGTAGTCGAACAACGAACCATAGGTCCACAATTAGGTGCTGAGAATATCCATAAAGGAATTATTTCTATTATTGTAGGATTTATTTTGGCAGTTGTGTTTATGGCTGTTTATTATGGTGTATTTGGTGTAATTGCTGATATAGCCTTAGCACTTAATTTAGTACTATTAGTTGCTTTATTATCTTTATTGGGTATGACGTTAACTTTGCCAGGTATGGCAGGGATTGTGCTGACTGTTGGTATGGCTGTTGATGCGAATGTCTTAATATTTGAGCGTATTCGTGAAGAATTACGCAATGGGATGTCACCACAATCGAGTATTCATGCTGGTTATGATCGTGCATTAATTACTATTATTGATGCGAATGTGACAACTTTAATAGTCGCATTAATATTATTTGGAGTAGGTACCGGCTCAATCAAAGGATTTGCGGTGACTTTAACCATAGGATTGCTTACTTCAATGTTAACCGGGATCATGATAACAAGAGCCTTGATCAATGCGTGCTATGGGGGACGTTCTCTAAAACGTTTGCCGATTGGTATTTAGTTTTAAAGAGTAAAAACAGTGGAATTTTTTAAAAAACAAACCCATATAAATTTTTTAGGCTTACGTCGCTGGGCAGTGGGTTTATCTCTACTATTAGTTATTATTTCAGTGGGGTCCTTAATTATCAAAGGTTTACATTGGGGATTAGATTTTACTGGCGGTAGTCAATTACAAGTTTCATTTAATCATACGGCAGATATTCCCTTATTAAGAAAACAATTAGAGGCTGCGGGATTTAAAGATATCTTAGTGCAAAGTTACGGAACTTCACGTGATATATTGATAAGCTTGGCGTCTCATCAGCAGACTACACAACATGATTTAAGCGCACAAATTATAAATGCTTTACCTGGTGCTCAATTAAAGCAAATCGAATATATAGGACCTCAGGTAGGACGAGAATTAGCAACACAAGGTGCACTTGCTGTTTTTATTGCATTATTAGGTATCATGATTTATATCGCACTGCGTTTTGAGTATCGTTTTGCTATAGGAGCGGCGATCGCTTTGATTCATGATCCTATCGTTATTTTGGGCATATTTTCTTTATTTGACATTGAATTCAATCTAACAGCATTAGCGGCAATTTTAGCAGTAATTGGTTACTCACTTAATGACACCATCGTTATCTTTGATCGAATTCGCGAAAACTTTCGTAAGCTTCGCAAAGGTACCGCAGTAGAAGTGGTTAATTTGTCTATAAATCAAACCTTGTCGCGTACTATCATGACATCCGCAACAACATTACTCGTTGTGCTTTCGCTTTGTGTTTTTGGTGGAACGATGATTCATAGTTTTGCTTTAGCATTAGTAATAGGCATCGTTGTTGGTACTTATTCGTCGATTTATGTGGCCGGAACTATTGCAGTTGCACTAGGTTTGGATCGACGTAATTTTTTGCCTCCAGTAAAAAGTGTCGACGATAGACCTTAATTCAAGCCGGTATAGCATTTTGCGGTGAGCTTGTATCCAAGTCTTTTATTTTTTTCTCTCTATAGCTTATAGCGATGAATTTTTTTAATTATTACTTAAGTTATTGTTGATAATATAAAAATAATAAAAACAAATAATTGTAGGGGGAAAATAAAAATGTTTTTTACCTGTGATATTAAGTATTTCGATTTGCTGTTGCTGATATTGCACAAGTAAAAAGGGACTTTAGGGGGGAAAGGAATACTAATAATATTTTTATAAATGATATGTCATTAACGGATATTTATTAGGATTGTTACTTTAATTGATATACGCTATATATATTAATTAAGTAGTTATTTTATAGCTCTTTAGGAGATAAAAATCGATGTCATAACTTTCAATTCGTCTGGCTGACCATTTGTTAGATGAAAGTCAAAATTAGGTCAAAATTTTTACATATGTCTCAGGCGAAATAT
>DASXLX010000054.1:0-154291 GCA_036495935.1 Candidatus Aquirickettsiella sp. | reverse complement strand
ACGCATTGCTCTTAATCTGCTCAAAGCCGAAAAAACGGCTAAAGTCGGCATTAAAATAAAACGTAGTAAAGCCGGATGGGACTCCCAATATCTTGCTAAAATCTTAAATTCTTCGGGTTTTTAAGCGCGATTCCCCTGGTTGTAGGGGATGCATCTAGTTTCATTTAATATTTCCTTAATTTTATTGTGTTTTAATTTTTAGAAAAAAATAATGGGGAAATAGCAAATGTCATTAGTAAAAACAGTTGAAGATGCTTTAGCCCAATATGAACCAAAAATCAAAGAGAAAAGTTCGAGCATTTCGCCTGAGGAGAGGTCAATTATCGAGAAGTTGAAAGTATGGCAATCGGATAGTAACAGTGAATTTAAAGCTTGCCAATGTTTTTTGGGAGGAGTTTCAGAACTATCTGATGCACCTTCACAGTCAAAATATAGTGATGCATGTGTATCAGTTTATAATTCAATCTTAAAAGACATTTTTACATCAAAAAATTATGAAAATGTTACTAATATAAAAAAAGGACTAAGTTTACTTAATTCAGTTTCGCTTCTAAATGAGGAAAATTTTAACTCTTACAAAGATATTACTCTATATACTGAGGTGAGCTTGTCATTTGAATATCTCCATAAGGCAGGAGGTTTCTTAAATCAGGAAAGCTTCAATTTTATTATTCAACACAGCAGTAAGTGGGCAGCAATATCTCCTATTCTTAGGACGCTAAGAATATTTAATCAAATATCAAATATACCGCAAGAATTCTATGAGCGTTTATTGGATCCAGATAGAAGTCCTCATTTATGTAAAGTCATTAATACCCTAAATAATGATAATCAAGTTACTCTACTTTATGAATTAACACTACCTATACTTGATGAGTTGATTGAGCTTATTCAGCAAAATAACGGAATCGATCTGGTGAGACGACATGTTAATCAATTGTTAGGCGTTAGACAAGGAGATGCTCAACATGTTGTCAATCCTGAGCAAAGTACTCATACGGATAGCGTCCATTTTTCTGTATCCTCATCTGCTCAGAAACTATTTAATCGTTATAAGAATGAATTATCGGATCAGAAAGTTAGAGAAATTCTTAATAAAATAAGCGATGATTTAGCAAATTTACCGGACTCTAATAAAAAAGAGGCAGCTAAAAAGTGTGTGCAAAGGATTGCTGAGGGTTCTGTTGGTACGTACATTGACCCAGATTCTCAAGTAAGTACAAAACAGTTATTGATCTTATCGCATTTAGCGAGAAATGACGATAAAAACCGCATGGGTAATCTAGAAGATGCAAATAAACAATTTATCGATGGATTATACGAAATTCAACGCGGCTATAATTTGTCGGAGACTGGTGTTGATAATGGGCAGGGGGCCGATAAGCCTATTTGTTCAGCAGGTACGTTTAATAAACTGATGGAAAAACTACACGGGATACATTCTGATGTTAAACTTCTTTTTATTACAAAAGCAACCGCTGCACTAAAACTTCCCATTATAGTACGTGAAGAAACGCATGCTTACTTGACAAGACTATCTAATTCTAAAGCAATTAACGAGCTAATAGATCAGCTTCAAAGGGAAGGTGTAGAAGAAATTTGGGGTAAAATTAAACCCCAAGTGGAGGCACGTCTGTTTGAAGAGTTTAAGAGTCTCTATGACAACAAAGAAGATTTGCGATTCACTGAACTAGTAAATTTTGGAATATATGCTCCGTTAGGTGATTTAAATCCCTATCGACAATCAACGACACGACAAGAAGAGGAGTATGAAGTGCAAAGTCAAGGAGCTCGCGATAGGCGCGCGTTGACAGGTGAAGCAGTAAACGCATCATGCCGTCAACTCATTGTGGAAGACGCGGACATGAATCCCGTTCGGGATGAGTGCGCGTCGGACGCAGGCACGACGGCCGAAATTTTTCCTGAGCATAGCGACTCGATTAACAGGCTTGAAAATGCTGAGATGATTCGCCAGGAATCTAACGTCGATATATTGTTTACTAAACAAAAAAATGACTTTCTTCTCCAGCTAGACGCCATTTACATAAAAGGAATCAAACTAAGGAAAAATGGGTACGAAGAAGCAGCAAATTGTTTAGAAGAACTACATAAGACTGTAAAATCTAATGCTGATAAATTTTTTAAAAAAGAGATAAATGATCAGACTTTTAAGGAAAATTCCCTCAAGGCTATTTTAAAAGCGCGGCCAAAATTAGAAAAACATCGAGGTTATAAGGAGATAGTAGCTAATTTGCTCATTGCTGTTGCAGCATGCATTATTCCTTATATTGTTACCGAAATAACCTATAAAATGCTAACAGGAAGTTTTTTATTTTTTAAGCCAAAAACAGACTCAGCTAATAAAATTGATATCTTAGAACATGCCATCGAAGCCATTACAAGATCACCAGTTGTTTAAAAAAATGCTGTAAAGCCATTTTTCTTAGGAATATCAGTATTAGTTTTCAGACAACGAGTTAAAAAAAGACGAGATCGCTTAATAGTATTAAATAAGATAGCATTAAATTCAACTTGGAAGAAAGCACGATGGAGCGGGTATGCCCCCGGGCTTTTGACCAGTTTTCTATGTAATGGTTTCGTATAATCCTTGCATCCGTCGGAAACAAAAGGCTTTCATTTTCCAAATATTTAAATAAGCAATTGTTTTATCCCTGTTTGCAGCATAAATCTTTAATTTTTTGTGTAACCAATTGATAATCGTACAGGTAGGTTTTTTTTCAGAATTTGGTTAACTTTAAATGATTGTTTTCTAGACATAAAACCTACTTCGATGTATAGCCTCTGACCTATTTATCTAGTTATCCAAGTCATAAAGATAGGTTCTAAAAATGAAACTATTAAACAAATTAAGCTAGCTAAAGAAAATTTGAAAAAACTAGTTGTGATTGACAGTCAGTATATCTAAACGGTTTGCTGTTGTGTGTCTTTCACGACTACGCCAACCATACCAAACAATCAATACACCTATAATTTTGGCTAATGACAAGACCATTACTGCTAACCAATTTAATTGGTGAATAATCCATAAAAAAACACTACTATCTATTGGTGCACTTAGACTTGCAGACAAAAGGATACGCTGAGATAAAGGCTGTTTAGTAAAAGTATAGACCGACCAATCAACAAACTCCGCAATTAAAAAAGCACTCATACTTGCAATCGCCAAATCTTTATCAGCTAAAATATAGCTAATTAAACTACCGACAAACATGGCAAATATAACTTTATGTTCTAATTCGCGTTGAGCGAAATCACGTAAAACATACACAATCCCCACTGTCCAATCCATGGGAGAAATTTCCGTACTAAATATTTGCATTAAAGGTATATAAGCAAATAAGGTATTCAGTAAAACTATTAAAATAATATAAGTGATACTATATTTATAATTAAATAACCATTTCATACTTTTAAAAATATTTTATTTTTATTTAAAAAATCAATCATACAGCAAATTGGAAAAAAACCCTTGTTTTTCCATAATTTTTCGTAAAGTTTTCAGGCCTTCAACCTGAATTTGCCTGACCCGCTCACGGGTTAGGCCAATTACTTCACCAACTTCTTCTAAGGTCATACGATCACAACCTAATAAACCATAACGACGAGCAATAACTTCACGTTGATTCGTCGATAGTTGTTTTAGCCAACCTTCTAAACGTTTTCGTAGATTTTCACCTTCCAAAATATGTTCAGGATCATTTTCACGATTATCGGATAAGGTTTCAAGTAAAGGTTTATCCGCTTCACTACTAGCTGGAGCATCAACAGAAGTGATATGTTCATTTAAACCGAGCATGCGTTCAACTTCTTCAAAAGGTCTATCTAACCATTTAGCAATTTCATCTGAAGTAGGCTTATGATCTAATTTCTGCGTTAATTCTCTCGCCGCTTGTAAATAAACATTTAATTCTTTAACCACATGGATTGGAAGACGAACAGTACGCGCTTGATTCATAATGGCTCGTTCAATGGCTTGACGCACCCACCATGTAGCATACGTAGAAAAACGAAAACCGCGTTCCGGATCAAATTTTTCCACTGCATGCATTAGACCTAAATTACCTTCTTCTATCAGATCCAAAAACTGTAATCCACGATTATTATAATGTCTGGCTATTTTTACCACTAAGCGTAAATTACTTTCTATCATTCGTTTACGAGCATCTTGATCCCCTTTTGCAATAAGTCGTGCGTAGTAAACTTCTTCTTCAGCGGTCAATAAAGGAGAAAAACCTATTTCATTTAAATATAATTGGGTTGCACCCAGTGTCTCATCACGTCGCACATATTTATGGGGTGTTGTTTCTGACTCACCAATTTCACGATTTACTAAAAATTTCTCGGGTTTATTTTCGAATACTTGTTCAGACACTACAGAATTTGGCCGTTTTCCACCTCCTCTTTTTTTAAATGCACTTCCTTTGTTACCCATATTAACTCTCCCTGAATTAATTAACCTAGATAGAAAGATATATATTAAATAACCTTTTTTTGGTTACTAACATAATTAACAAAGTTTAAAAGTTCTTAGATCTGATTAAATTTTGATTGTTTTATCGAATATCTATGCATCGGGGCTATAACACTCAAATTAGCATCCCAACTCATTATTCTTATTGAAATCTAGCCAAATAGGAAATTTATATCTCTATTTTGCATACTCAATATTATCCCTTAACCCCAAATTTTAAGAGAAGCAAAAACAGCGACCGCTAGTAATAGAACAAACCAAGAAAATCGATCGATGTAATGTCGTAATAATTTATCAATATGAACGCCACCCCAACGCATTAAAAAAGCAACTAAAAAAAACCTTCCGCCACGACCCACCAATGATCCCAAGATAAAGGGTAATAGTGCAACATGCAAGGCCCCGGCCGCTATGGTAAATAACTTATAAGGAATAGGCGTAAATCCTGCCAAAAAAAGTATCCAAAAATTCCATTGATTAAATCCATGCTCAATTTGTTGGTAAGTATTCTCATATCCGAACTGCTGAATATAGGGATATACCCAATCAAACGCTATACTCCCTATCCAATAGCCAAGTAATCCGCCTAAAACAGAAGCCATCGTTGTCAAAAATGCATAGCGCCATGCGCACTCAGGCTTAGCTAGGGACATGGGGGCTAACATAACATCAGGTGGGATAGGAAAAAATGAAGACTCTGCAAAACTTAAAACAAATAAATAATACGGAGCATGTGCATGCTTAGCCAAAACAAGCATTTTGTCGTAAAGTTTAGAAAAATACTTCATTAGGTAGGTATCATACAGTTAGATAAAAAATTCTTGATATTCTTTACACTTGAATTTTTGTCTGTGTTGCCGCTCAATTCGCATCCTCATATATCTTAAATACACTCAGGTTGCTTCATTTTCTCGGCGCCTTGCCATAAATCCAATAGCTGTGAGTATAAACGATAATTTAAAGTTTCGGATCCATTTTAACAATCCAATCTTCAATCTGGTCTCGCACAGCATGATGGGTTAAGTCAAGCTGTAAAGGTGTAATACTAACTTGTGATTGGCTCAAAGCATAAAAATCTGTACCTATTCCCGCATCATCTTCCTTTCCGGAACTACCAATCCAGTAAATAGTATGCCCTCTTGGATCTTTACTAGGCATCATTCTATCAGCATTATGGCGGGTTCCTAAGCGCGTTACTCCATATCCTTTTAAGTCTTCAAAAGCGACGTCCGGGATATTTACATTTAAAATAGTCTTAGCTGGAATTGGTTTTTCATATAAAAGGGTTACTAACCTTTTCGCAACTTCTGCTCCTGTAGAATAATACATAGGCTCATTTCCAGCTATTGAAAAGGCAATAGCTGGTATTCCCAGAAAACGTCCTTCCATTGCAGCTGCTACAGTTCCTGAATAGAAAACATCTTCGCCCAAATTAGAGCCCGCGTTAATCCCGGATACAACCATATCAGGAAGTTTATCTTCGCTTAACAGGCCTGTTAAGGCAAGATGAACACAGTCTGTTGGAGTGCCTTGAACACTAATAATATTATCATCAAAGTATCTTAATCTTAAGGGATGCTGCAAAGTTAGCGAATTACTAGCCCCACTGCGATCTCTATCTGGCGCCACAATAGTAACCTCTGCGATTTGGGCTAAAGCTTTAGCTAAAATCGACAAGCCCGGAGCATGTACACCATCGTCATTACTGATAAGAATTTTCATTTTTAAGATACTCTGGAAACTAAAAGGGCGCTTTCAGAAAATTTGGTAAGTATAGGCAATACAATTAAGATCACACCGAAAATTAATAAAGTAATAGGGCGACTCAAAGGAACTTGGGAAGGATTATTTCGATAGTTTTTATACTGAATGAGGGAACCGAATAGTAAAGCTATCCCAATAGCCAAACTCATATTATAAAGTGCACCCGTTAACAGAGACATAGGCAATAAAAGTTTATCTGATAAGTCACCTAGTGATCCTGGAATTTGGGCATAGGCATCTATTGAAGCTATATTTAGGATAAAAAGAATATTTTTTTTCATAAAAATTTTTTTAATTGCTTAGAACTCTGGTAGCTGCATATTGCTAATATGAAGATACGAATTTTTTGAATTCATTGCAAGCGCAATATATTCAGACGCCAAATTATAAAAAAAGCTGAATATGTAAATCTCAAAGAATAGATTTATTTAGCCCATTACATTTCAGATTTTTGGTGTTTTTCCTATCTATTCTTATCCTTCCTGTTTGACTTATTTTAATTAACCTAGCTATTTTCTGTGAGAATGCATTAACACAGACGATAAAACTGCCATTTTGGCTAGAGCCATTTGGATACAACTGCAAATAATTGTCTGAGCGAAATCCATGCCATTCTAAAAAATCCCAAGAACTCAAAGCAGGATAAACATATAATAAACTTCCATTTTCAACTGGAGAAAAAGAAGAGCTTTTATTTATTAAAACGATCCAGCCATCCTTCCAACGCCCTGAACAGCTCTTCCCATCTTTACTCTTACATATTGTTATCACACTCTGATGTCTAATTGCTTCACTCCGAGCATAATCTAGAGTAGAACGAACTCGTTCAGTTAAAATAAATAAACGGAGTTCAAGAACTAAATGTTTATAAACTGGAAATGCGAGAGTTAATAAAATACTGCTTAATGTAATGGTAAATAATAACTCAACCAGGCTAAAACCTAATTCATACAAACTATTTTTACAGGACCTAATTAACCATTTTGTTCGATAATTTCTAGGTCCAATTGTTTTTTTACACATTGCATATCTTGCCAAGCTTTCCGTTTTTCGCGCGGAGAACGAAGTAAATAAGCGGGATGGTAAGTAACTAACAAAGGAATTTTTTTTTCCCAAAAATGAAACAAATTTCCGCGTAAATTCGCCATTGATGCATCTGTTGATAATAAATAATGTGCAGCAATTCGACCAACTGCTAAAATTAATTTTGGCTTAATTAAACTAATTTGCCGCAATAAATAAGGTGTGCATGCCTTTACTTCTTCCAAAGAAGGATCGCGATTATTGGGTGGGCGTGATTTTAAAATATTTGCAATATAGTAATCCCCTCGTTCAAAACCGATCGAAGACAACATATTTGTCAATAATTGCCCTCCCCGACCAACAAAAGGCTCTCCTTGTTTATCCTCATTTGCTCCTGGGGCTTCTCCAATGACCAATAAATCGGCATCAGGATTTCCCACACCAAATACAGGATTACTACGTGTTTTATATAGATTACAGGCTTTGCAGTTATTTACTGCCAATCTTAATGCTTGCCAATCCAGTGCCGAGATTTTTTGTTCGCGAGTCATAGTTTTTCTGGGCATACCATCGTCCTTAACTGTTTCTTTAGAGAGTTTATTGTCATTCTCCCTTAAAGTCCAAACAGGAATTTCCATTTTTTTAAAGTAATATAGACATTTTTCTTTATCTATCATCTGTTTAAGCTTTACATAAATAAATAATTAAATTTTTATTCGGTAATTGTGTAAGACAATATTTTGTTCCCCATTTTTTTTCTGGTAAATAAAATTGACTCGGTTTACAAACTCCTCTGGTGTAACTCCATTCTTCGCAATAACTTCGATCATGAAATACGCAAACGCCCATTACACCCGATGATTCATTCATCATTTCCAACCGACCGCCGTGATGAACACAATAAACAGATGCTGGGTTAGGCATCGAAAAAGCTGCGGCATTCATTAATAAGAAGGGAAATATAATTAACCATTTTTTCATAACTAATCCTAATTCATGAGAGCATAAACTATTCTAGCAGAAATTTAGCTACTAAATCTGTTATTTAACCGTAATAATTATAGTTAAATAAGGAATTTTATTACTTTTAGCCTTCAGCTATTCAACAACTTAAATAGATCCAGTATACTTTCTGTGCTATGTTAGAGCAGCAACTCATCGTACGACCTTTACAGCAGGGCGACTATAATACAATAGTCCAAGCCATGCGTGTTTTTACCGAAGCGCGGAATCCTGAAACTCCAGATGAAATTTGGTTCATTGAACACCCCCCCGTTTATACCCTAGGTCAAGCAGGTAAACTGGAACATATCCTTAATTCCGGGAATATTCCCATCGAAAAAACCGATCGAGGCGGGCAAGTGACCTATCATGGTCCTGGACAGTTGGTTATTTACCCACTTCTAAACCTTCGCCGTCTTAATCTAGGTGTGCGTCAGTTAGTTTCTCTTCTAGAAAACACAATCATTAATTTATTAGCAACTTACGATATAAATGCTGAAGCAAAAAAAGAAGCTCCAGGTGTTTATGTCAACTCTGCTAAAATTGCTTCTATTGGCCTACGCATTCGACGGGGTTATTGTTATCATGGCCTAGCGTTCAATATAGCCATGGATCTTAATCCTTTTACAGGAATTAATCCCTGTGGCATGAGTCAGCTTACGATCACTCAACTTTCAGATTTAGGGGGGCCCATTGATCTTAATAGAGTAACAGCTGACTTTATTAAGCAGTTTCAACAAGAAATTGGGATTTACCAATGTTAAATTTCATTAAAATTAATTATTTATCATGGATCTTTCAATAGTTTTACTTAAATATAATTTCAACAAATATCATACTAGATTAACGTATACCTCATTAACAGTATGCTAAAATTATTTCTTTTATTATAAAATTTTTAAAATTATGGAATTAAAAACACCGGATCCTAGACAAAAACAACGCGGAGCTGAAAAAATGGCTCGCATTCCAATAAAAATTGAGCCTACTGCCCCATTACGTAAACCGGATTGGATTCGCATCAAATTACCGACAACAGCTGCTATAGATCAACTTAAAACCATGTTACGGGAAAATCGCCTTCACACGGTATGTGAAGAGGCTTCTTGTCCAAATTTAAGTGAATGTTTTAGTCATGGCACGGCTACCTTTATGATTATGGGAGACAAATGTACTCGTCGATGTACATTTTGTGATGTTGGTCATGGACGGCCTGATCCACTCGATCCAGATGAACCAAAAAATCTAGCAAAGACGGTTAAACAAATGGGACTTCGCTATGTTGTCATTACTTCTGTCGATCGAGATGATCTACGTGATGGAGGAGCAGCTCACTTTACTGCTTGTTTACAAGCCTTACGTCAAAGTTGTCCTACCTTGACCATAGAGGTGCTTGTACCTGATTTTCGAGGCCGTATGAATATTGCTTTAGATGCTATCGCACCTGAATTACCTGATGTGTTTAATCATAATATCGAAACAATACCACGTTTATATAAACAAGCTCGCCCAGGTTCAGATTATAATTGGTCACTACAATTATTATTTGAATTTAAGAATCGTTTCCCAGATATACCTACCAAATCTGGACTTATGTTAGGGCTAGGAGAAACCTTGGAAGAAGTAAGAGAAGTCATGCAAGATCTACGTAAACATCAGGTGGATATGATCACTATCGGTCAATATCTCGCGCCTAGTCGCCATCATTTTCCTGTTGCACGCTATGTGACTCCTCAAGAATTCCAAGATCTTGGCCATTTAGCCAAAAAAATGGGATTTATTCGTGTAGCGAGTGGACCGTTAGTCCGTTCTTCATATCATGCCGATAAACAAGCGGCTGGAGAAAATGTAGCCTAATGACGCTTCCCGATCTCAAACCTTTTTTTGATTGGCTACAAATTCATCCCTATTTAGCAGGTTTAATTACTTATTTTATTTCCTTTCTCGAATGCCTGGTGATGATAGGTTTATTAGTCCCAGGGGCTGTTTTCATGACGGCTATCGGTACCTTAATTGGAATAGGAGTTTTATCATTTACATCTATTGTTTTATGGGCAATTGCAGGAGCTATCACCGGTGATGTACTTAGTTTTTGGATAGGTAGACATTATCACCATCATAGTAAAGATTTTTGGCTATTCCGTCGCTATCCCAAACTTTTACGAAAAGGCGAAGCTTTTTTTAATAGGCATGGTGGAAAAAGTATTTTCTTTGGCCGTTTTTTTGGACCTATTCGCGCTATTTTACCTTTTATCGCAGGCATGGTACGAATGCCTACCCGCCAATTTTTAATTGCAGATATCATTTCTGCTATTGCCTGGGCGCCGGTCTATATGTTACCTGGTATTCTTTTGGGTCAAGCTTCCCAACAATTACCACCTGAAGTAGCCAGTAAATTAATTATATTTGTTGTGTTGCTTTTATTGTTTGTTTGGCTAGTTTATGCTTTCATAAAATCTTGTTATGCATGGTTTAGTCGTTTATTAGATAAACAGGTTGCATATCTTTGGCGCTTCACACGTAACCATCCAAAGCTTAAAACCATCACTTCTCTTTTAACAGATTATCGACATCCTCAATCACATGCTCAATTAGCGCTTGCTTTAATTTGCATTTTTTGTGCTATGGGATTTTTATTTATAGCCTTTAGTGTTGCACATCAAGGTTTTGCAACATATTTAAATGAACCCATTTATCATTTAATGCGTAGCTTACGTCAACAAAACTTAGACATGGTTTTTGTTGCTATGGCTGAGTTGAGCCCAAAAATACTCGCTGTTTTTTGGATGTTTATGTTAGGGTTTTTTTTAATAAAAAGAAATTTTTGGTTAAGCTTACATTGGGGACTAGCAGGGATATTAAGCTATGTTTTGGGTGATATATTTAAACATATTTTAGATATAACTCGTCCCCATGGATTAATCCAATCACCTCTTGGGGCATCTTTCCCTAGCGGACATACCGTTAGTGGCATTTCAATTTTGGGATTTTTCTCTGTATTAATTGCTATAGAAAAGCCTAAACCACAACGAATATTAGTTTATGGATTTACTAGCTTCATTATTCTTTTAGTAATGTTTTCACGTATTTACTTAACTGCTCACTGGTTTAGCGATATTTTGGCCGGCGCTTTGCTCGGAATTAGTATTCTCGCTGGCCTGGTACTTTCTTATCGTAGAAAAATAGAACATACAACTATTTCATCGACCAACATTGCTGCTTTGGGTATTTTAATTTTATTGCTATGTTGGGGCACTAATCTCGTCTATGGATATAAAAAATTATTCTCGAATTCTCAACTTTCTTTTCCAGAACAAACTATCAGTGTTAATATCTGGTGGAATAATGCTAAATCCCTAAAGCCAACTTATCGTATAGGCCATTTTGGTCAAAAAATTGAAGTGTTAAATATACAATGGGCTGGAAAACTCACTGATATTCAAATTCATTTAGAAAAACATGCCTGGCATACACTTCCAAAAACGAAAATTTATACGGCGCTGTATCAGTTGAGTTTGCATAACCATGATCCAAACCTACCTTTGTTTGTTTCCTCAAATGCAGGTGAAGCACCTGCGTTAACCATGACGAAATATTTTCCATTGACACATAATTTATTAGTTTTAAATCTTTGGAGTTCTCATAAAAGCCTAAGCAATGGTTTTCCAATTTGGTTGGGTCTAGTTCATTATCATAAAACCTGGCATTTGCAATTTCAGCCGTTAAAAAAGCAGACTATTCTGCAACAACTTACACCGGCTGATCAGCTGTTGATACAAGATCTCAAATCCTTTATGGTAAAGAAAGTAACCTATCCTGCTTCCCAAATTACTGTGCTTTTTATTAAATAATTATTTAATAAAAGAAAGAATTTTATAAGCGAGTTTTGCGACTAAAAAATCACAGCTATGTAGATAAGGGATAGGAGCAAGTTCATTAATATCAGCTCCTACGATAGTACCAATTTTGCTTGCTGCCGTAATAATTTCTATAGCATCTTCCCAAAATAACCCACCTGGTTCTGGTGTCCCCGTCGCAGGCATCACACTTGAATCAAAACCATCTACATCGAATGTCAAATAAATTGGACGATCTTTTAGATGAGATACTATTTGCTTAATATCCCAATTTTTTTTATCTTTTCCCCAATAAATATGAATTCTGTGACGATTTTCTTCAATGAAGGGAATTTCTTCTCTAGAAACATTTCGAATTCCCACTGAAACTACTTTAAGTTTCTCATGATCTAAACAACGTCTTATGGCTGAAGCGTGTGAGTAATGTTGGCCCTGATATCCATTTCGTAAATCAGCATGGGCATCGAAATGCAACATAATGATATTGTCGTATTTTTTCAGAAATGGACGAATAGCCCCTATAGTAATAGAATGTTCTCCGCCAAAAACAAATGGAAATTTTTTATCATCTAAAACTTGTTCAACTATATTTTCTAGCTGATGTAAAGCATCAGGGATCGCCAGCTCAATCTTTGGTTCATCCAATGTTACTATACCAATTTCGCGGAAAGGTTCGCACCACAAATGTTCATCAAATAATTCAACTTCGTGGGATGCATGAATAATGGCCTCGGGTCCCTTAGCTGTTCCCCCGCCATAAGTAACAGAATTTTCCAGGCCAAAAGGAATGACCACTGCTTTAGCATCTTTATATGCAACAGCATCGCTCGGATCTAATCCTAAAAAACCTTTTTTGGGTGTCATACATTGCATATTAAAATCTTTTTTTATTAATTGAATAATTCAACAAAACGTCGACGCTTGCGAGCTTTCCAATAACCACGATGATAAGCATCACTGGCTAAAAGTGGTAACACAGAGCTTGCTTCAGCAAAAACCATTTGTTCATACGCTCTATCCACCTTACCCCATGAGCAGGCTTCTTTTAAGGTTGAACTCGAACAAGCCCCATCACGAACATCTGCAACGGTGATTTGAATTGCATATTTATGCATTTCTACCGATTTACCAAGAATTTCAGCACACACGACTGTATCTTGGACGAAATTTTTCGGTACCCCGCCGCCAATCATCAATAAGCCGGTTGTACCCGCCTTGATTTTAATGTCCGTAAGCTCTCTGAAGTCTCGAATAGAATCAATCGTTATATGGTGATTTGGATTTTTTACCTGATGAAGTACTAAACCAAATCCTGCGGAAGAATCTGTAAAAGCAGGACAAAAAATTGGAACATCATGCTCATAAGCTAGTTGGACTAAAGAGTCTTGTTTTTTTGCATGCCCATTCGCTAAATAAGCACCCATTGCATGAATAAACTCCCGAGAACTATAGGCATGTGGTTTAAGATTATTCGCAATTTCTAAAATAACATGATCACAACGTTGGAGTTGCTCTTCATCGATATAAGTATCATAGATACGATCAATCTGTAAATCGCGTAATTTTCCATCATCAAATGATGAACTTCCTTGATAATGTCGAAAACCTAACGCTTCAAAAAAATCCATATCGACTATGCTTGCTCCAGTAGCTACTATGGCATCCGCCATGTTGTATTTTATTAAATCTGCATATAGCTTCATGCAACCACCCGCTGAAGTCGAGCCTGCAATTGATAAAATTATGCTACAACGTTCATCCTGAAGCATAGCGTTAAAAATCTGCGTCGCACGCGCCAAATCACGCGACGTAAAGGACATTACAGCCATTGCGTCTATAATAGGGCGTGCATCAAAAAGCGTAATATCAATATGCTCTACAAATTTATTCAATAACTTGTCTTTTAGTGAATTTTTACAAACTTCTGTATCCATTAGTTTTCCTTATAAATAATTTATTATTTAGCTACCAATTCTCGAGATTTCCGCGAATGAATTGCGGAAGACATGCTCATTATAGGTTTATCTGAAACCTCAATAACTCCTTCTTCTTGTTTAAAACCATTAAATCCTGTTGAAAGAGTTCGACCATAAGCCCCCACTTGACCAATCTCTATATAATTTCCTTCTTTTATATCGCTTGGCAAATAAAAGGGTCCCTCCATGTAATCTAAAGAATCACAGGTAGGGCCATAAAAACTAAATGGAATAAGATCTTTATTTTTATTACAAGATGTTTGTACTAAACGCACAGGAAAAATAAAATGCGGAATACCTGCATCAAAAAGACTTCCGTAAGTTCCATCATTAATATATAACTGATTTTTTTTTCTTGATTCTACACGTACAATAACGGATGTGCTTTCTGCCACTAAGCATCGACCGGGCTCACAAAGGAGTTCAATATGAGGAAATTTATTAGCAATTCCCCCAAACTCCTCGTGAATAGCATTGAAGTAAATATCTAATGCTGGTGGTGTCATCCCAGGATAAATAGACGGAAACCCACCACCCACATCAAAATATTCAATCTCAGTTTTTGACTGGTTAATCAATTTATTAGCCAACCGTATAGCAATTCGATAAGCATCAGGGTGCATGCATTGTGAACCAACATGAAAAGTAATACCAAGTCTGAAAGCAACTTTTCTTATTTTTTTTAAAAGTTCAGGTGCTTCATCCAGATTAATTCCAAATTTGGCTGATAAGTTAAATTCAGCAAACGTATTAGGAATTGCCAAACGTAAATGCAAGCACAAATCTTTGGCATTCTCAGTAAGTCTAATAATTTTCTTAAGCTCATCCAAACTATCTAAAGCAAAATGTCTTACTCCATAGTTAAAATACGCTTCCTGAATTGCGAAAGCAGATTTAACTGGATGCATAAAATATAGATCAGCATCAGGTATAAGCGATTTAATCATACGAATTTCTTCATATGATGCAACGTCAAAAGCATTAACACCTTGGTGTTGTAAAAGATTTATGACATGGTTTTCGGGATTAGTTTTAACTGCATATAAAATGCGTCCGTGAAATCGAGTACGAAAGTAATTAATCGCACTTTCCATAATTTTCGGTCTAAAAACAAAAACTGGCTGCGAAGGCCTGCTATTTACAACAGACGCAATTGTTCGTAGTTTCATTTTCATATACTCTCTTCTCAAAATATACTTTTAAAAGCTAGTATGTGCTTTTAAAATCTTCAAAGAGGTATTGTTTCTAGCATTGCCAGCCAGGAATATAAAGATGAACACAGCGGTATTTACAGTCACAAGGTAAAATTTCATATTGAAAAACCAACCTTTTACAATGCTATTTTTTAACGATATCATCGTATGAACGATCCGATATCAACATCTTTTGCACTTGAGGTAAAGGATATTTGTTAAATTTTAAAATTATATCTTAGTATTTGCTTTTTCATTTAGATTCTTTGCATTCCTTAATTAAATTTAAATTAACTCAAAAATTGTCTAACCTATCTAATATATATATAGACTAAAGTTTGTCTAGACAATCGATGCTAATCCGCATCTTATCTTCTAGACGCATCGCTGTTAAGCTCCTTCCCCATACGCAACCTGTATCTAAAGCATATACATTGGGTTCATTTGTTTGGCCCTGCAATGCTGCCCAGTGACCAAACAAAATATTTAAATCTTTACTACGTCTATTGGGTATTTTAAACCAAGGAAGATAATTGTCCGATATAGGATTAACCCCTTTAGCTGTAAACTCCAAATTCCCTTTGATATCACAAAACCTCAAACGGGTCAAACAATTCGTAATGCATCGTAATCGCTCCCAACCTATAAGATTATCACTCCATTGAGAAGGTTCATTACCGTACATATTTTTTAAAAATTCAATATAATATTTTCCCCTTAAGATTGTTTCTACTTCTTTAGCACATAAAAGAGCTTTATCTAAATCCCATTCGGGTGGAAAACCTGCATGGACTAAGGTACAGCCTAAAATAGCATTATGATGCAATAAAGATCTGTTTCTCAACCAAATACATAGTTCTTCTAAATCTGGCGCATTTAAAATAGCTTGTAAATTATTTTTTGGATCTAAACGCACGCCAGTATAAACAGCAGATAAAAGATGTAAATCATGATTGCCTAATACTGCATGGCTATTTTTTAATTTTTTTATAAAACGCAAAACTTCTAATGACTTAGGACCACGATTTACAAGATCGCCGGTAAACCACAACGTATCATGAAGAGGGTCAAAGTTAATTTTGTCTAACAATTGGAGCAATGAGTCAAAACAACCTTGAATATCCCCAATCGCATAGGTTGCCATATCAAATTAATAACTATTAATCAGATTTTTAGCAGATGTTAAAGTTGGCGGTTTTTTTATTAGAAAAATCAAAGAAGAATCTCCTTGTAAAAAACGTTGCGGTGGATTTTTTAGATTTTCTTGAGTAGTAGATATCCCTCCAACTGCCCGATATCTTTTGCTAGAATCATTCAATCCTGACAAACCACCGAATGCTCTATATCGCTGGTCTAATTCGCTGATTGGAATTTGATAAAGTTGAAAAATTATATTAATAAATTGATTTTTTACAACTTCAGGAGATTCACAATTTTGATATAACGCAGCAAACTCTTTAAAAAGTACTGTAGAAATCAATATTTTTCCACCTGATATGATAACTTTAGCATCTTTTTCACCTATTAAAATTTTTCCATTTTCAATTTCTTTGCGTAACCACTGTAAAAAAAGTTCGCCATTTGGGTTATCTACAGAAATTTGTGCATCGATTCGATATTTTTCAATAATATCAATTTCTGCATATGGGATCATAGACATAAATGAGGTCATTGGAATACGATCTTTTTTTCCAGACAATATATCAATCCAACTTTCTAACACTTTTTTATCGCTTGCAATCCAATTTAAACAGTCTTTTTTTAAAAAAGTATCTGTAACATTATCTAAAATCTTACCCGCGAGTATTGGTGTGCTAGAATATTTTAAATTATCTTTATTTTCTTTTATATAATTGATTTTATAATAATATCCACGATTTAGCATTGAAACTGAAAAAAAATTCCATTCATCAATTAATTGATGATTTTTATCATAAAGTAGAAGAGTATACTTAGCAATTAGTTTTCCTATATCTAAAAATAATGCGGCAGTAAATGCAGCATAAATCCATAACGCATCCCTATCAGAAATACTTTCAAAATCTGTTTTGTCAGGGAAAAAATATTTTAAACATAATGAGAGCGTCCTTGTACTTCTTTGCAAACCTCTTTCCAAAAAACTAATTTCTTGCTTAAAAGCTTTGGTTCGCTTCAAAGGAATATCTTGAACAAATTCAGCAAATTTTTTAATAATTGGTAAGTAATAATCAAAACGTTTAGAAGATTTAACAAGTAATTTTATAGTTTTAATTAATGCTAAATTATTTTCAGTATCTAATAAATAATCAGCTGTTTTAATAAGCTTTAGATCATTTAAATCTCGGAACATAACCATTTTTTGAATACCCACGAAATTTTAACATTTGAAGACTAATAAAATAATTATCAAAATAGATAAAATCTATTGATTAATGTAAAATTATTAAACTAATTAATAAACATCAGTTTTATAAATTTTCCTTTTCAAAAGGAGTTTTAAAAACCCCTACTAATTCTAAAATTTAAACTGTATTTTCTCTCATAAAAAGATAAATTTCTATACAGTTTAGCATGGAACTGGCAAAATAATAGTGCAATAATCTAGAGGTTTTTATGTCATTACCCTTAAAACGCAGCCAAACCAAACATTATTATGAAATAACTCCAAAGAGTCTCCCTCTTTCATGCCCTTTAAAAAATAGTAGTTTATGGGATTCACATCCTAGAGTTTATTTACCTATTGCCAAAACAGGCCATGTTAGTTGCCCTTATTGCGGCACCGAATACTTTTTGAAAAATGAAATTAGTTAGCATAGTTACATGGAATCCTTTCAATGAATGACTCTAAAAAAATTCTTATTGTCAGCCCTGCATGGATAGGTGATATAGTCATTGCGCAATCTTTACTCAAATATATTAAACACCGCAATCCAAAGGCAATAATCGATGTATTAGCTCCTGCTTGGAGCCATGAATTATATTCTGTTATGCCGGAAATTAACGAAATATTCGCCATGCCTTTAGGTCATTCTCAATTTCAATTTAAAAAACGTTGGCAGCTTGGAAAAGGATTGAGAAATAAAAAATATCACCAGGCAATTATTCTTCCAAATTCATGGAAATCTGCAATAATTCCTTTTGCAGCTCGAATTCCTCTAAGAACAGGGTGGCTTGGTGAAATGCGTTTCGGGCTATTAAATGATTGGCGAATTTTAAATGAAAAAATACTCCCTTTGATGGTCCAACGTTTCCTCGCGCTAGGGAATATTAAAACCCTAGCTAATCAAAATTTAGATTGGCATGCTTTTCAACCACATCTTGAAATTAACCATACTCAGGAAACTAACAAATACAAAAAATTATTCTTAATTGAAGAAAAACCTTTACTTATATTATGTCCTGGTGCTGCTTATGGCCCTGCTAAATGCTGGCCTGCAGAATATTTTGCAGAAATCGCTAATTATAAAAAATCAAAAGATTGGCAAATTGTATTACTCGGCTCTAAATCTGATGAATTCATGGGATATAGAATTGAGAAACTAGCTAAAAATGCTTGTATTAATCTCATTGGGAAAACATCCCTACTAGATGCTTTACATATTTTATCTTTTGCCAAATTAGTCATTAGTAATGACTCAGGACTTATGCATCTAACCGCAGCGTTAGATCGCCCTTTAATTGCACTCTATGGCTCAAGTAGTCCAGAATTTACCCCACCTTTATCAGTTAAAGCAAAAATAATCTATTTAAATCTTAGCTGTAGTCCTTGTTTTGAAAGAGTATGTCCATTTATTCATTTCAATTGTTTAAAACAATTAACGCCACAAATTGTTCTAAATGCTATCGAAGATTTAATAAATAATGAAAAATTATTTACCGATACAAAAACTTGAGAAAATTTTTCCTAATAGATCATTTGTCGTAAACTTACCAGTAATTTCTCCTAAAAAATTTTGTCCTATTAATAAATCTTCAGCGAGTAATTCAGGAAATTGATTTTCTTTTAATTTTACTAATCCATTGTTTAGAGCAATTTCGGTATTAGTTAAAGCTTCTAAATGTCTACGTCTAGCACTAAAATTACCTTCAGGCGAGATCCTGTAGCCTGCACATTTTTTTAAATAATTAAGCAGCAATGTTAAACCTTCACCTGTTTTTGCGGATAATTTAATTACATCAAAACCCATTTCTTTATTTATATTCGCTTTTTCTTGCTTAAGATCAATTTTATTTCTTATAATAATTACTCGTTTATCTATAAAAAAATCATTAAAAAAAATCTGCTGTTCTTTCCAAAATTTTAAATCTCCAATTGATGTTGTCTCATGATCAACAACCCATAAAATTAAATCTGCTTTAACTATTTCAGCGAGTGTTCTTTTAATACCTTCTTTTTCAATTTCGTCACTGGTAATTCTTAACCCGGCAGTATCAACGACATTTAATATTAAACCTTCAACTTGAATTTTTTCCCTAATAACATCACGAGTTGTGCCTGGAAGAGAAGTCACAATTGAGGATTCTTGTGCACTTAATTTATTTAATAAACTTGATTTTCCCGCATTGGGTGGCCCAACAATAGCCAAGCTGAACCCTTCTTGCAACAAAGTACCTTGTTGAGCTAACTTTTTTATTTCTCGAATATTATTAAGAATAGAATGTAATTTATTTACAACTTCGGTATTTTTTAAAAAATCTATATTTTCATCAGAAAAGTCTATCGCTGCTTCTAACCACGTTCTTAAGTCTATTAAGATATCTCTCATCTGATTAATACGCTGCGAAAAATCTCCTTGTAGTGAACGCATAGCTGCTCGTGCTGCTTGCTCTGACTCTGCATCAATTAAATCTGAAATAGCCTCTGCTTGCACAAGGTCGAGTTTTGAGTTTAAAAATGCCCGCTCTGTGAATTCACCTGGCCTAGCCAATCGAGCCCCTAACTGCATTACACGCTTCAAAAGGCAATTTACAATGACAGGCCCTCCATGACCTTGTAGCTCAAGAACATCTTCGCCAGTAAAGGAATGCGGGGCAGGAAAATATAAAGCAAGACCTTCGTCGATAACACTTCCATCTGCTGATAAAAATGAAAGATACTCCGCATATCTCTTTTTAGGTACTCGACCCAGTAGCTGAATAGCGATATGTTGAATATTGGAACCTGAAACACGAATGACGGCTACTCCCCCTCTACCATGAGGGGTAGCAAGAGCTACAATAGTTTCGTTGTCACTATTTAAAGTTGCATCAAAATTATTCACTCACTTCTAACCATAGCTCATCGTTTTTTGTTTGATAAATCAATGCTCACTCGACGCATAATAAACCATTGCTGTAAAATTGAGAGTGTATTATTCACAACCCAATATAATACTAACCCGGAAGGAAAATTCAAAAATAAAGCAGTAAAGAAAATAGGTAAAAACTGCATCACTTTCGCCTGTGTTGGGTCTGGCGGCGGCGGATTAAGGCGTTGCTGAACAAACATAGTAATACCCATTAAAATGGGTAATATATAATAAGGATCTTTGGTCGATAAATCATGAATCCAAAGTATGAATGGCGCTTGTCGTAATTCAACGCTCTCTAAAAGCATCCAATAAAGCGCAATAAATACGGGGATCTGTACCAGTATTGGTAAACAACCCCCCAAAGGATTCACTTTCTCGGCTTTATAAAGCTCCATGGTAGCTTGAGTTAATTTTTGCTTATCATCGCTGTAACGCTCTCTTAAGGCCTGTAAACGCGGTTGCAAATTACGCATGCTGGCCATGGAGCGGTAACTTTTAGCCGACAAGTGATAAAAAGCTAATTTGATTAATATTGTTACTATAACTATCGACCATCCCCAGTTTCCAACATATTGGTGGATATGTTTTAGTAACCAAAAAAGCGCCATTGAAATGAACCATAAAATTCCATAATCAACGGTCAAATCCAAGTGAGGAGCAACAGCTTTTAAACGATCTATAATTTCTGGACCTAAATAAAGTTTGCTCTGACTAACAAATTTCATACCTGGCTGAACCTGAAAGGGCACTCCTACCATACCCAAAGTGTAAATATCGCCCTTTGCATAACTGTAGAAATGGAACTCTTGCCCAACTGGAGGTACCCATGCGCTTAAAAAATAATGTTGTAACATGGCTACCCAACCATCTTGAGTAGCTAAGGAGATATTTCCTTGTCCCATTTTATCGAAACTGATCTTTTGATAAGGTTTGTCTTGAGTAGAAATCGCCCCGCCCGTATATGAGCTAATATTGAATAAACTATGTTCTTGAGCGACTTTCTTTTGTTGAAATTGGACGTAAAGACGTCCTTCCCAAATAGAAGATGAATGATTTGATATTTCGTAGCTTACTGGAATTAAATAATCATTTCTTTTGAATGTAAATTGTTTTTGAACCTGTGCTTTTCCGCAAGTATTACAGATCAAATTAATTTTAAGCTCAGATTGCCCTGGATCTAAACTATAATTATTTTTAAGACTATGATATTGAAATACATGTTTTTTATCAGATAACACTAATCCGCTTTGAGCCACATAATAATTCGCTGCATCAGAACTCAGTAATTGAAATGGAAAAGAACTGATTTGACCAGGATGCTGTGGGTACCGCAGAAGGTTAGCTTTGACAATATTTCCTCCTAAGGTATCTATCCAAATATCAAGTACATCAGTTTTTATATGTATAAAACGCCGTTGTTGGGTATTTTTAATTGGAACGGTTGTTTCAGTCAGCGCCGATAATTTTATTTCTTTATTATTAATCAATTGCTTCTTTATAAGATTGGCAGATCCTATTTCTTGACTGTTAGGCGGATATTCATTTTGCCATGCATTCCATAACATAAATGCTACAAGAAACAAAGCGCCTAATAGAAAAACTCGAGCCAGTTCCATATAAGTTAACTCATTTTAGTTGGTAGTTTCGAAACGGGAAGTGGTGGGACAGGATCATATCCACCGGCATACCAAGGATGACAACGTAATATTCGACGTACAGCCATATACGATCCCTGACAGGAACCATATTGTCTTATTGCTAGCTGAGCATAATTTGAGCAGCTTGGATAAAAACGACAGTTGTGTCCTATTAAAGGGCTAATAAGATAACGGTAAACCTGCAATAAAAAGATCAGGCTCTTTTGTAGTAAACTTCTAACCTTGACCATTGTTTATCTAAATCACACAACAAAACTTGATTATTATATAAAGACCGATTTGTGACCACTATTACAATATCTACTTCAGGTAATCTGCTCTGATTAAGCCGAAAACTCTCGCGAATGAGGCGTTTTAGCCGATTTCTAGCTGATGCACTTGGAATTATCTTCTTTGCAATAGCTAAACCTAACCTAGCGAACCCTAAGCCATTTAGCCTAGTATAAACAACTAAACCGCCTTGGCTCTGTTTATTCCCTAATCGAAAAGTCTGTTGAAAATCTTCTGCTCGCTGTAGCCGTAATAACCTAACGAAACCTTGATTAGCCTTTATCAAATGAAGAAATAACCTAAAATTAAGCAGTTAAGCGTAATCGGCCCTTTGCACGACGTCGTTTAAGGATTAAACGCCCTTTTTTAGTGGCCATTCGAGCTCTAAATCCATGAGTTCTTTTACGTTTAAGATTACTGGGTTGATATGTTCTTTTCATAATTATAACTACTACTAAAGGGTCTTTTGCTTTGTAAAGAAGACGTATCTTAGGTGACCCTATTTAGATTGTCAATTCATTCAGTTTAAGGCCTGTTCTAAAACTATTTAGACATAAAGAACATTTCCTTAATTGAATTTTTACTTTTATCTACCATGATAGGTATAAAAAGTCCCTAGATGATATTTTAATTCCCAAATTAAATCTATATAGAAGACTAATATATCTATTAAGATATAAAACTATCTATTAATCTTACTCAACAGAAACATTTCATATTCTTTCTTACGGTGTTTATTACCCAATTATTATAATAAATTATTTTAAATAGATAGATGTGATGATAAAGCAAGACAATTTCTGTTATTAACTATATTTTTGTTAGATTTTTCATAGAGTTAACTGCAAAATTAGAAAAGGATAAGTTGGGAATAAATGTGAGTGACTCGATGTAGATTTTACGGCAAGACAATTATCATTTTTTTTTAACATGTGTACACACAGGCTAGTTAGTAATTATTAACAGATTTTAAATTTAAATTTGTACAAAAAGTTGCGTGAATAAGAGAGTTGTAAGATTTTAGGAATTTAATTGTTTATATAACTGGCAATTTTTTTTAATTTGATAGGTTATATTTTCTTTTCAAATAAGAAATATTTTTTTACAGTACATAGTAATTTTTAACAAAAACTCTATATTTCTATACATATAAAAATCACAAGCAAATCTTAACTATCTTTTTTTCATGAGCTTAGGCTAGATAAGCTATAAGAATTATGATATGAACTTAGGTCGGTTAAACCTTTTATTTTATGTGATAGAGGAATTATTGTGGCAACCGCTTTAGCAACGTTCGTTTGGCAAAAATGTTTAGATCGATTACAAGATCATATATCGCTCCAAGATTTTAATACTTGGATACGACCGTTGCAGGCAGAACAAAAAGAAGATCAGCTTGTT
The DNA here is from genome assembly GCA_036495935.1 of Candidatus Aquirickettsiella sp. Taxonomy (GTDB): domain Bacteria; phylum Pseudomonadota; class Gammaproteobacteria; order Diplorickettsiales; family Diplorickettsiaceae; genus Aquirickettsiella. Next base: position 130,385 of record DASXLX010000054.1, on the reverse strand, counting down.
CTATGGGCACCTAACCAATTTGTATTACATTGTGTGAATGAGAGGTTTTTGGTTCATATCAATCAGATTTTGACTCAATTAGATGAAGCACCTCCAGAAGTTATATTGAAAGTCGGTAGTCGTAATAATCAAACATCTCAAATCTCTCCAATATTAAGGAATACTCAAGATCTTAAAGGAAAATCAAAGGCTGTTAAAGTTTCAGCAACACATATAAATTCTAACTTTACATTTATTAATTTTGTCGAAGGTAAATCCAATCAACTAGCGCGTGCCGCTTCTGTACAGGTCTCAGAAAATCCTGGAGGTGCATACAACCCTTTATTACTTTATGGGGGAGTGGGATTAGGTAAGACGCATTTAATGCATGCAATTGGTAATGCTATTTTACTAAGAAATCCACATGCCAAAGTGTTATATTTACATTCTGAACGTTTTGTTGCCGATATGATTAGAGCGTTGCAAACCAATACAATTAATGATTTTAAAACTTATTATCGCTCGTTAGATGCGTTATTAATTGATGATATTCAATTTTTTGCAGGGAAAGATCGTTCACAAGAGGAATTTTTTCATACATTTAATACTTTATTAGAAAGTCAGCAACAAATTGTATTAACTTGTGATCGATACCCTAAAGAAATGTCAGGAGTAGAGGAGCGCTTAAAATCACGTTTGGGTTGGGGTCTTACAGTTGCTATTGAACCCCCTGATCTTGAAACTCGAGTGGCTATTTTAATTAGTAAAGCAGAACAAACCAAAATAAGTTTACCTCAGGAAGTTGCTTTTTTTATTGCGAAACGAATTCATTCCAATGTAAGAGAGCTTGAAGGTGTATTAAAACGGGTAGTAGCTTATGCACAATTTACAGGATTACAGATCTCGCTTGAGTTAGTACGCGAAGCTATAAAAGATGTACTTGCATTGCAAGATAAATTAGTAACAGTAGATAATATTATTAAAACTGTTGCTGAATATTATAAAATTAAAGTTTCTGATTTACTTTCCAAACGTCGTACTTCTTCTTTGGCACGGGCACGACAAATTGCTATGGCACTTGCAAAAGAATTAACAAATCATAGTTTACCTGAACTTGGTCGTGCTTTTGGTGGACGTGATCATACAACGGTATTGCATGCATTCCGAAAAATACAAGAATTAAAAAAAACAAATACCGGAATTGCAGAAGATTTTATAAATTTATTGCGTACTTTATCGAGTTGAGGAAGAAAAATGCAATTTACAATTAATCGTGAAACTTTATTGAAACCTTTACAATTGGTAACAGCTGTGATTGAGCGGCGTCAAACTTTGCCTATACTGTCCAATCTTTTAATTCAATTGAATGATAAAAATTTATCCTTATTGGGCACAGATATGGAAGTAGAATTAACAGGCCGCGTTATTTTAGAAAAATCAGGAGAATCTGGGACGATAACTGCACCGGCTAGAAAATTAATGGATATTTGTCGAAGTCTACCTGAAGATAGCGAACTAAAGTTTCAGCAAAAAGGCGATAAACTATATCTTCAATGCGGTCGTAGTCGATTTAATTTATCTACTTTACCAGCAACAGATTTCCCTATGAGTGAAGCATTAGATAATAACCCTGAACAGTTAGAGTTTGTCTTATCCCAAAAAGGTTTACGTTCTTTAATAGAATCGACTAATTTTGCTATGGCCCAACAAGATGTACGTTACTATTTAAATGGAATGCTGTGGGAATTAGGTCAGGGAAGCTTACGAGCTGTCGCAACGGATGGTCATCGTTTAGCGCTTAATGTAAAAGAAGCAAATATAATGGTAGATAGTAGTCAAATTATAGTTCCTAGAAAAGCTATTTATGAGCTTTCGCGTTTATTAAGTGATGAAGAAAACGATAGCTTAACTATTTTCTTAACTAAGAATCAGTTAAAGGTCCATATGCAGGATTATACATTTACATCTAAATTAATCGATGGCACATTTCCTGATTATGATAGGGTTATCCCACAAAGCGGGGATAAAATTTTAGAAATTGATCGAGATTTGTTCAAAGCTTCTCTATCACGCGTGGGTGTTTTGTCGAATGATAAACATAAAAGTGTTTGTTTAGAGTTAAAAAATGATCTATTACGCATTTTTGCTAATAATCTCGAACAAGAGGAAGCTGAGGATCTTCTCGATGTGTTTTATCGAGGAGAGGATATAAGCATAGCCTTTAATATTAGCTATCTTATGGATGTATTAAATAGTTTACCACCTGGGTTGGTTAAAATTACATTAACATCTATAGAAGCCAGTGTAAGACTTGAGGCTAAAGAAAAGGATGCTAGTGTATACGTCATTATGCCTATGCGTTTGTAATGTCTTATGCAATTGGTTCGTTTGAAAGCAAATTGTTTTCGAAATCTTGCTGAATTGGATCTTGAGTTTTCTTCTTGCTTTAATTTTATTTATGGACCGAATGGTAGTGGTAAGTCTAGTTTACTTGAAGCTATTTATTTTTTAAGTTTAGGCCGCTCATTTCGTAGTAATTTGGCAAGTCGAGCTATTCAATATCAAGCAAAAAGCTTTAATTTATTTTCAGTTATTTTAGGACAATACTCCACAACTGTAGGCCTAGAAAAAATACGTCAAGGAAAAACAAAGATAAAAATTGGTAATAATATTAATTCTGTTAGTGAATTGGCTAAATTATTACCATTACAACTTATTAATCCCAACAGTTATCAATTATTAAGTGGAGGCCCTCGGGCGCGTAGACAGTTTATCGATTGGGGTGTGTTTCACGTGGAACCACAATTTTTTCAGGTATGGCAACGATTCCAGCAGATATTAAAGCAACGTAATGCAGGGTTACAACAGCAAATTCCAACGAATCAAATTAAGATATGGGACACAGAATTAATAGAGGCCGCTAGTGAACTGACTCTAATGCGAGATAAATACATACAACAATTAACGCCTTTAATCACTGAATTACTAAATAAATTGCTTACATTACAAGGTTTGAACATAGATTTTTATCAGGGATGGGATAAAAAATTTAGCTTATGTTCAATTTTAGCTAGTTCGATAGATCGAGATTACAAGCTAGCTTACACACAATTTGGCCCACATAGAGCCGATTTATTAATGAAGTTAAATGGAAATCCTGTCCATGAAGTGTTGTCAAGAGGAGAGCAAAAATTATTAACCTGTGCATTACAGTTGGCGCAAGGCATATTATTAAAAAATATAACAACTAAGTCATGTATTTACTTATTTGATGATTTATTTGCAGAACTTGATTCAAGTAAACAAAATATACTTATGCATTTACTCCAAAGCCTGAAATCGCAAGTTTTTATTACTGCCATAGAAGAAACTTTGATAAAAGAGCTAGAAACCAGCGTATTAAGGAAAATATTTCAAGTTAAACAAGGCAAAATTATGGAAAAATATTTAATTTAATAATTAAAATTCAATAATGAGGAAATAATATGAATCCCTGGTTAATTTTAGTAGTAGCCGGTTTATTTGAAGTAGATTTTACAACCTGTATGAAGTTATCAGAGGAGTTTACCCAGATAAAATATACATTAGGGTTTTTATTTTTTACAACTTTAAGCCTATTTCTTTTGAATAAAGCAATTGTACAAATACCACTAGGGACAGCCTACGCGGTATGGACAGGGATAGGTGCTTTTGGCACGGCTTTGATAGGAATATTCTTTTTTAAAGACCCTTTATCGTTAACCAGAGTGCTTTTTTTAACTTTATTAATAGTTTCGATACTTGGATTAAAGCTTGTATCAAGCAATTAGTGATGTTTCACGTGAAACATCACTTTGAAGCTAGAGACCTAAAAGCCCGGTAAACTGCCTGGATGAAAGGAAGGAGGTTGAAAAGCATTGTCGATTTCAGAATCAGGATTTATCATTGGGTTGTGATCTGGGAGGAGTCAAAAGGTTTGCTAGGCGTAGTATCTGAGTCTTTTTGGGTTTTAATGCATCTGCTATGGCATATGTAGGTGCTACTTGTACTTCGGCTTTAGTGCGCTGGTTATAACCTTCAATTACCTGGCTATGCTGTTGTTGGTTCAACTGATCCATTGTTCTTGAGGTATGCCAAATACAGTAGGAGGACCACAGGCCGTTAGCAAGAAAGGGACAATAAATAAAAGAGAAAAGGTCAAAAATTTCATAAATGAACGTTGGTTAGTAAATATTAAGCAAAAAAGCACCTAAAATTTTTCAACAAAAGCAAGATAATTTTAAGTAAATAAGGGTTATATAAATTAAATCGTAATCAAAATTGAGGGTTAAAATTTTCCGGATCTGAGGTTAAACTCTCTCTAGCATCGAATACAAAACAAGTTCCTTTAAAGTGGTTTTCGCCACATTTTTCAAAGTAATTTAATATTCCGCCCTCTAACTGATAAACTTCTTTATATCCATTTTCTAAAAGGTATGCTGCTGCTTTTTCGCAGCGAATTCCACCGGTACAAAAAGTAACAATTGGTAAGTGCTTAAATTTTTCAGGCAATTTTTTTACTTCATTAGGAAAATCTCTAAACCGTTTAAGATTTAAATTTAAGGAATTTTTAAAGGTACCGAGTTTAACTTCAAAAGTATTTCGTGTATCTAGAAGCACTAACTCGGGCTTATTTTCTACCCAAACATTAAGCATTTCAGGAGTAATATAAGGAGCAGTAAATTTTTCGGGATTAATGCTTTGAAGACCAAAAGATATAATTTCTTTTTTCAGTTTGACTAACATTTTTTTAAAAGGTTGAAAATTAGAAAAACTTTTTTTAAATTCTAAATTCTGGAAATATGAATAAGTAGTTAGAAAATTTTGAAAAGAACGAATACAATCACTTTCACCGGATATAAATAAATTAATTCCCTCAACACTTAACAATATGGTTCCTTTTAAACCTAATTCTTTCGTTTTTAATTTAAGTGATATTTGTAATTTAGGTAAAATATTGTCAGATAGTTGAACAAAGCGATAAGCGGATATATTTATAATAGATAACATATTGTCATTTCAGATAATTATAACATAAGTAATTTGAATAGAACTTTCTGGTGCTGGAACCAGGATTCGAACCCGGGACCTACTGATTACAAATCAGTTGCTCTACCAACTGAGCTATTCCAGCATTTATAGAAGAGCCAAATTGTAGTCAATTTAAAATAAATTAGCAATTTACTGTTTGATATTTTTTTATGTTTTCACAATAGATAGCAGAAAGGATATTTGACTAATCCAATTAAATGCCGATGGTGCTGGAATGCTCGATATGAAAATTATTTTTCAATTAAGATAGGCTTTTAAGTAAAAGTATATCAGCAAGGGTAGGATTCATAGAAAATTAATCATAACAATTTTAATATGATGTTATTTTCATGAATCACACAAATTGTCAGATTTTAACTTTACTCTAATTTCCCCGCTATTAAAATAATGCAGTTTATTTTGAATTAGTACACAAAGTTGGCCTTCTGTATTTATTCCCTTAGCTATTCCTTCTATGACATCGACTTGATTTTGGATTGTGATTAATTTATCCATTAAGTTATCGAGTCTCTGCCAATCTTGCAAAAAATAACTTAAGCCTTTAGCTTCGAATTCAATAAGTGTTTGAAGTAAATTTTTTAAAATGAGACCAGCTAGTTGATTGCGTCGTGGTGGCAAGCTTTGGAGAGAAAAAATACTTGTAATTGCTTGGTCTTTAGCAAAGTAATGAGTAGATGGATTATAAAGGTTTAAACCAATACCTATAACCAATTTTTGAATTTTTTGCTCAACAGATCGCGATTCAATTAAAATCCCGGCCAATTTTTTTCCTTCATAAACAATGTCATTAGGCCATTTGAGCTGTATTCCATTTAATCCGTATTCTTCAAGGGCCTTAACACCGGCGATACCTACCGCTAAAGTTAGGCCTCCTAATTTATTAAGTGGGTTGGAGATTTGCCATAAAAGAGATAAAGCTATATTTTTTCCAAAGTTTGAAAACCAGGTACGTTTAAATTGACCGCGACCAGTCGTTTGTTGTTCTGCAAAAACTGCGTAATTACCAATATATTCTGTTTTATTTAGTAGATAATTATTGGTTGAATCAATAAGTGTTAATACTTCTAGTTGGGAAAGTAACTGCTGTGTTTCACCTAGTTCTTTATTTATCCAGGAAGCGTTAAGTAACTCTAAACCACCTGAGATACGATAATTTTTCTTAACAAACTCTAAATTTATTGATGGATCTAATATTTGCTTTAATACTAAAGGAACCATCTTGTAAGGAACGCTTAGAAACTTACTGATTTCTTTGTCTGAATGGAATTTACCATCTGCTAATAAATTTAAAATAGATTTTAACAAAATTGAAAGTCTCAATAGTGTGATGTTTTTTTATGATTTATCTAATAAACCTAATAAACCTAATAAATTTTATCATTTTTATTGTTTATTATTAATAAATTAAGCAGCGGCCTGATAATTTCTCCAAAATATGAAGCGGGGCTGATTTGGGATTCGCCATAGCTGTAGGTGGTAAATAAAAGGTTTGTTCAAGCAAATATTGCCCTGAAATAGCCGCATGTGATACTTGATCAGTAGAAACTATCCAACTAGTACCCGGAGGAAAACTGATTTCTTTATATTTTACTTGTTTTTGATAATCCATGTCGAGTTTCATACTGTCGTGAATTTTTAGCATAATATGATCATAATGAGTACGGATGCTTTTAGTGATCCCTAACCAATGTAAACATTTAGCACTACCAGGGATAGGTTTATTAATTTTTGGTAAAAAGCGCTGAGCTACCTCTTCAAAGCTTTCGCCTATACGCCAAACCCGATGTTCACCATAAGGATTGATATTACAAAATAAACGAACAATCCGATGTCCTTGATTGGGATTTGCAGCAAAAGCGTCAACATGTAATCGGCGATCATCTTTTCGTGCAGATGTTTTACGATTTCTTATTTGTACTGGACGGTAACTTGTGCGACCTATGGTAAGTGAATTGGTATATTGTGAAAATAATGAGCCCATGAAGCAGTAAGCTTGTTCTGAAAAACGCGCTAACATTGATTTTAAACACACTTGGTGTTTTTGATCCGCTTTAATACCTTTTAAATGATTTTTTTTTAAATTGAAACTAATATTTTTGGTTTTTTTGTTTATTAAATAAGGAATAAATAACATCCGCTCGGATGGATCTATATTAAATGAAAGTTGCGGGCAAAAAATAATTTTCCCAGACTCAAGATCAGAAATTGCAGTTTCTTGTTCATGTTGTTTAAATTCTATATCCCAAGCAGCAGCTGTACAGATAGAGAAAATATCCATTTTGAATTAAATCCATTTTAAAAACTTTATTCTATAGCTTTTTTTGTTAACTTTCCAGAATGGTTACTAAAAATTATAATAAAAGCAATAGGTAATTTGATCAGCTTTAAAATCCTAATTCTATTTAATTATTTTTTAATAAGTCTATAACTTAAAGCTTCCATTAAATGTGAAGTTTCGATTTTTTCACTTTCTGTTAAATCTGCGATGGTACGTGCTATACGCAAAATTCGATGATAAGCACGTGTTGAAAGTTGAAATTTTTCTAAGGAATTTTGTAAAATTTTTTGATTTTTATTTGATAACATGCATGAACTTTCTAAGTTTTTACCGGATAAATGATGATTAAGTTTCCCAAATTTTTTCAGTTGTAAAGTTTGAGCTTTCTTAACTCGATCTCGAACTGTCTTACTATTTTCCTCCTTGCCTTGTTGAAAAAGATAAGTTTTTGGTAACGGATTTAGCTCAATGCAAACATCTATACGATCCAAAAAAGGTGCAGATAATTTTTTGCGATAACGTTGAATTTGTTGTGGCATACATATACATTGATTTATCTGACTACCAAAATGTCCACACGGACAAGGGTTCATAGCAGCAACTAACTGGAAATTAGCTGGAAATTCAGTTTGTTTAGCTGCGCGTGAGATAGTTATATTTCCTGATTCTAAAGGTTCGCGCAATGCTTCTAATACTCGGCGATCAAATTCGGGTAATTCATCCAAGAATAAAACGCCATGATGGGCTAATGATATCTCTCCTGGTTGAGGGGGATTACCTCCTCCAACTAGTGCAATGCTTGAAGCGGTGTGGTGTGGTCTACGAAAGGGGGGTAATCTCCAAGTGTTTAATTCCAGGGATTGGCCTCTGATAGAATGTATAGCAGCAAGCTCAAGAGCATCATCATCATTGAGCAAAGGTAACAAGGTTATCAAACGAGAAGCAAGCATCGTTTTTCCAATACCCGGAGGACCGATCATTAATAAATTATGTTTTCCTGCAGCGCAAATTTCTAAAGCTCGCTTTGCATGCGCCTGGCCATGCACTTCAGATAGATCAGATAATTCACGATGTTTAAGCTTAGGAAATTCTGCATGGTAATGTACTAAGGGTTCTCGTCCATGTAAATGTGAACAAATTTGTAAAATATTTTTAGCGGGTAAAATGTTGGTTTTTTTATTAAAGCTGGCTTCTTGAGCATTTTCGAAAGGCAATACAATAATATGGTTAGCTTTTTGTGCTGCTAAAGAAAAAGGTAAAATCCCGGACACGGGTCGAAGTTCGCCGGATAGCCCTAACTCACCAGTAAATTCATACTGCTCAAGCATACTGCTAGGTATCTGATTAGAAGCAGCTAAAATACTTAAGGCAATGGGTAAATCAAATCTGCCGCCTTGTTTGGGAAGATCAGCCGGAGCGAGATTGATAGTTATTCGCCGAACAGGAAATTGAAATTGTGCATTAATTATAGCGCTACGTACCCGATCCCGAGTTCCTTTTACTGTCGTTTCAGGAAGCCCAACAATAGATAAGCTAGGTAAACCATTTGATATATGAGTTTCAACAGTAACAGGAAGCGCTTCAATACCAGCATTTGCACGAGTTTGTACAATAGCTATCGACATAATCAGCTCCTTCTGTATTTATTATTTTAATTGATCGATCAAAATCTATACTATAAGTTCTTCTTTTTTACATTTTTTTTGTTTTTTTCTTTACCTAAATGATTTTCTAAATGTGCGATTTGCTTTTCTAGAATATTTATTTTAGTTCGTGTTTTTGTTAAAACTTTTTTTTGTATATCAAATTCTTCTCTTGTTACTAAATCAAGCTTTGCAAGCATACTTTGCAAGATAACTCGAAAATTTTTTTCCAAATCTTTTCTAAATTTATTTAATCCAGGTGGCAGACTTTCGCTAAGTCGTTTTACGGTATCATCAATAAATTTTGTATCAAACATGTAATAGATTCCTCTTTATTAAATTACTATTTTAACTAATTGCCTTTTATAACGTAAAAAATTAATTATTTTGAGAACAAATATTGTCTAAAGCGATTTTAAAAGTGCATAATTTATCATCGATAACCAAGGTATATTGTTGTTCAGAATTTAATAAAGGCTCCACTAATTTTTTTTGATGTTCTAAAATAGTTAAGTTGGCTTCAGAAATTTTATTATTATTTCGAACGTTGCGCTTTTTAATTCGTTGAATTATTTTAAGATCATTGGTTCGGCAATGAAGTATATAGAATGGTACTTTTAAAAGCTTAGCTAAATTATAGAACATTAATCGTTGCCTATGAAGAAGAAATGTAGCGTCAATTATTACAGTGAACCCTGCTTTAATAGAAATTTTTGCTAAATTCAGAAGTTTACTATAAGTTTTCTCTGTTGATTGAGGAGTATAAATTTCTCCATAGGGTGTGGAGTTGGAATTTTCAAATAAAGGTATGCTAAATAATTGTTTACGTATGATATCGGAGCTTATTTGAATGGCACCACATTCAATGGCAATTTTTTTTGCTATAGTTGATTTTCCCGATCCAGCAAGCCCATGCATAATGATTAAATTTGGTTTTTTAGAGCGAGTATAAAATTCTGCTAAATTAATGAAGTTGTAATAATCATTACGAATATCTAATTTTTCTTTATCATTTAGATCTTTCTGATTTAAGCGAAATAAAGCTATTTTGGCGCGAACTACCGCACGATAAGAAAGATAATAAGCTAATAAATTAAGTCCTTCATAATCCCCAGTAAACTGTAGATAAGTATTAATTAATTGATTAGCTAGCTTGGGTTGCTTTTTTCCCGCTAGATCCATCGCTAAAAAAGCAAGATCAGCAATGACATCGGTCCATCGCAAGTCTTCATTGAATTCTAATCGATCAAAAAGAACAAGTTTTTCATGATAGAGAATAATATTTGCTAAATGTAAATCTCCATGACAGTCACGAATAAAACCTTGTTCTTTACGTTTTTCGAATAGTTTTTGATGCATAGTAAATTGTTCGTTAGCCCATCTCTCTAATTTCCCTATTTGAGCTATATCGTTAGAATTACTAAGTAATGGAATTATTTGTTCAAAATTTTGCTGAGTAGGGGCATGAACCTCATGAGGAAGGCCGAATCGAGAATTTTTAGGCGCAATCGGTGTTTTTTTGTGGAATTCTGCGATTAACTGTCCTAATTGGCCAATAAGCGATGCATTTAATTTTCCTTGTTTAAGCAGTGTGCTAAGTAAATTATCTTGAGAAAACTCGCACATCTTGATGGCGTACTCTAAAATAGGTCCTGTGTCGCCATTAACTTCAGGTTGTTCAATGGTTCCTGTAATGGGCACTACAGCAAGATAAATTTCAGGTGCAAATAATTGCCCTAAGCGCAATTCTTCTTCGCAGAAATATTTGCGTTTTTTCAAAGTTGAAAAATTCAAAAAACCAAAATCAACGGGTTTTTTTATTTTATAAGCATATTTTCCAGTTAATATGACCCAGGAAACGTGCGTTTCAATAAGCCCAAGTTGCAGAGTTGGATGGTTATAGGCACGGCTAGATAGAAGATTCTTAATTAAAGAAGAATTCAGCATAATTTGAAGATCAAAATCAATATTAATTAACCCACAGATTACTATAACGTAACTTGTTATTGGTTGTAAGGGGGATAAGATTCAGATTTGATTATTTTTATAAGGACATTTTAAATGAAATTATCTTATGCTAAAAAATTAATCCAGCAGTTGTTAAACCAAGCACACATTGAGATTAATGGAAAAAATCCTAGAGACATTCAGGTCCACAATGAAAAGCTTTATTTGAGACTGTTAAAAAATCCTGTTTTAGCTTTAGGTGAATCGTATATGGAAGGATGGTGGGATTGCGAAAGTCTCGATGAATTCTTTTTTTATTTATTACATACAGAATTATCTGAAAATATAAAAATAAATAAATATTTTTTGTATTCTTTTGTTAAAGAAAAGCTTCATATGCTTATGATGAGTTGCTTTAATTTACAAGCAAAATCTCGTGCATTTGAAGTTGGAGAACACCATTATGATAAAGGAAATTCATTATATCAAGCAATGTTGGATAAAGATCTGACATATAGTTGTGCTTATTGGAAAAAAAGTAAGATTTTGGATGAAGCGCAGCAAGCCAAATTAGCATTAGTTTGTGAAAAATTAAAACTAAAATCAGGTATGAAGATATTAGATATCGGATGTGGTTGGGGAAGTTTTGCTCGGTATGCAGCAGAAAATTATGGAGTTTCAGTACTGGGATTGACAGTATCTAAGGAACAATATCATTATGCTAAAGAGATTTGTCAAGGCTGGCCTGTAGAAATTCTCTTTAAAGATTATAGAGATATTAATGGAGTATTCGATCGTATTTGTTCAATAGGTATGTTTGAGCATGTAGGGCCAAAAAATCATAAAGCCTATATGAAAATCGCACATCGTTGTCTAAAAAATTCCGGATTATTTTTATTACATACGATAGGAAGTAATACATCAAAATATTATCCCAATCCATGGATACATAAATATATATTTCCGAATGGAATTTTACCTTCTATTCGTCAAATTGGAAAAGCAAGTGAAGGTCTTTTTATTATGGAAGATTGGCATAATTTTGGGGCTTATTATGATAGAACACTAATGGCTTGGTTCGAAAATTTTAATAAATCCTGGATTTTTTTAAAAAAAGATTATGATTATGCTTCTTTTTATCGAATGTGGAAATATTACTTATTAGCATGTGCCGGTGCATTTAGAGCACGTGATCTTCAATTATGGCAAATTGTTTTTTCTAAAGGTGGATTAATTAATGGATATGAGTCTATCCGTTAGTTAATAAAAATCAGTTTTAGGATTTTTTAGGCATCATTATTTCTATTCTGCCATGAGAATTAGTCTTCCGAATGATCATATCCTGCATCTATTTGAAGCTGAGACACATTCAATTTTGGCCAATTATCTTGTCATATGACTGGTATTAGCCAAGCAGATTCATGCATTCAGAGGGACATTGTGTTGTTCTTTCTTGAAAATTTCCATCACAAAATGAAGTATATGGAAGATATTTATCTTCATTTTCATATGCATGAGTCTCTATAACGTTCGATTTTTTCAGAGATTAGTTATCCCAGACTCGTTAAAAAATAAATTAAACATAGAAGTTCTAAGATGGTTTACCCCCTAGTACTTTTATGAAACAATGTAAGCCTAATTTATGTGGAGAGTATTGTGTGATTGACGAGGAAGGTTTTCGTATAGGAGTTGGTATTATTGTTGCTAATTCTGCTGGGCAAGTCCTTTGGGCTAGACGCATTGGTCAACATGCTTGGCAATTCCCTCAAGGCGGTCTTCAAGTTAATGAAACACCTGAGCAGGCTCTATTTAGAGAGCTTTATGAAGAATTAGGGTTAGAAGATACAGATGTTGAGCTGCTAGGTGGAACAAAAAATTGGTTATATTATTGGTTACCCCATCATTTACGACGTTCGCATATGCAACCATTATGTATTGGACAAAAGCAAAAATGGTTTTTGCTTTGCTTAAGGGGAAAGCCGGAAAAAATTCGTTTTGATGTTACTCGTTCGCCTGAGTTTGATCGTTGGCGTTGGGCCCCATATTGGTACCCTATCAGGCAAGTTATCACATTTAAAAGACATGTTTATCGGCGTGCGTTAGAGGAATTAGCAACATTACTTCCCTCTGAAATTATGCAACAAAGACGGGTTAGTAAATTATGCAGCAACTTAACGTTGATAGAAAAAGTCGAATAATCAAATATAAACTTATTTGAGCATGTTAGGGTTTAGATTGGCAGATGTAATATTTTAAACCATAATTTAATTATGCCCAAATATTAATAAGTTAGGTGTTTGCTATGTTGAAGATACTTCGTCGTATTGTTCAAGAAATCAGCGCAGCGCAAAGTTTTAAAGAAGCTTTACGAACATTAGTAAGGCGGATCCGTGAAGCTTTAAATACTCAATCCTGCACTGTTTTTCTACTGGATAGCGAAAAAAATTATGTTTTACTTGCAACTGATGGTTTAAATCCTAAGTGTGTTGGAAAAGTACGTTTTGGCTTCGATCAAGGTTTAGTTGGTTTAGTTGGAAGTAATGGTGAATTAATTAATATAGAAAATGCACCCGAACATCCGGATTTTTTATATGTCGCTGATATAGGTGAAGAACGTTACAAAGCTTTTCTGGGCGTACCTATTATTCATAATCGCGCCTTATTGGGTGTATTGGTAGTTCAACAAGAAGAACAGCGTTGTTTTGATGAAGCAGAAGAAGCTTTTTTGGTCACTATGGCTGCTCAATTAGGTGGTGTATTAGCGCATGCAGAAGCGACAGGAGAAATATTTTCTTTATTTAAGGAAAATAAAAAACAATTACAACAAGATATCAGTTTTCAAGGAATTGCTAGCGCACCAGGTATTGCCATCGGGCAAGTTGTTGTTGCTTATCCTTTTGCTGATTTAGAAGCAGTTCCCTATAAAAGAGCAGATGATTTATTAATAGAAATAACTCAATTGAAGAAAGCTTTTAAAGCAGCACGTGATGATATTCATCGTTTAAAAAAACATATGATGTCTGTGTTGCCAGAAGAAGAGCAAGCATTATTCGATGTATATTTAGCGATTTTAAATAAAGCCAACTTGGAGAAAGAAGTTATAATAGCCATTAAAACTTCTCATCAATGGGCTCAGGCAGCTTTGCAATCGGTTATTAGTACGCACGTGCAACAATTTGAGAAAGTTGATGACGATTATTTGAGAGAAAGAGCGGCGGATTTAAGAGATTTAGGTCGCCGAATCTTAATGCATTTACAAAACAACCAATTTACTCCCCCTTTATATCCAGAAAATACTATTTTAATTGGTGAGGAAGTCAGCCCTTCTGCTTTAGCGGAGGTACCTGAGGGGCGATTAGCAGGGATAGTTTCTGTAAAAGGTTCTAGTCATTCTCACTTATCTATTTTGGCACGTTCTTTAGGGATTCCTGCCGTCACAGGAATAGAAAACCTACCAGTAAATCAGCTCGAAGCGCAGACCTTAATCGTAGATGGTTCTCAAGGCCGTATAATAGTTGCCCCCTCTGAAAGGGTTAAACAAAATTTTACTACACTGATACAGCAACAAAGTGAATTTACGAATAGTCTAGAAGCATTGCGAGAATTGCCTGCGCAAACTTTAGATGGCTATAGCATTGCCCTTTGGGTAAATACTGGCTTGATGGCGGATGCGAGCCTTTCTTTAACGGCAGGTGCGGAAGGTATAGGGCTCTATCGTACCGAAGTACCTTTTCTAATTCGAGATTGTTTTCCTGCAGAAGATGAGCAATATGGCTTATATCGGCAATTATTGGCAGCATTTTCGCCGCGACCTGTCGTAATGCGTACATTAGATATTGGGGGAGATAAGGCATTACCTTATTTTCCTATTAAAGAAGATAACCCATTTTTAGGTTGGCGTGGAATTCGTGTAACACTGGATCATCCAGAAATATTTTTAATACAAATACGTGCAATGTTAAGAGCTAATTTGGAATTTAATAATTTACGTATTATGTTACCTATGGTTAGCTGCATTGCCGAGGCTGATCATGCTTTACGTTTGATCGATCAAGCTTATGAAAAAGTAGTGAGTGAAGACACGCATGCATGTATGCCTCCAATTGGGATAATGATTGAGGTGCCTTCCGCAATTTATCAAGCTCGTGCATTAGCAGAACGAGTTGAGTTTTTATCAGTAGGAAGCAATGACCTCACACAATATATGTTAGCCGTAGACCGTAATAATCCACGCGTAGCCAACTTATATGATCCCTTTCAGCCAGCAGTTCTAAAAGCATTAGTTCAAATTGTAGAAGCTGCTCATCAAGCAAAAAAACCGATTAGCATTTGTGGAGAAATGGCCAGTGATCCTTTAGCTATACCTTTACTTTTAGCGATGGGATTTGATGCATTGAGCATGAACTCTTTTTCTATTCCTCGGATAAAATCCGTGATTCGGCAAATCAGTTTTCATCAAGCTAGAGATACATTAATACGAATTTTAGGAATGGATAATGCAACCGATATAAGAAAATATTTAAATGAAGAGTTGTCGAGATTTAATTTGGAACATTTAATACCTATAGCGGGATAGTATTATGAGTGGGTGTAGAAAATGTCAATCTAGCTTTAATGGCTATCCTATAGAGCTTCCGGAGTTTATAGCGCGTCCTGAAAGTTATGCGAAACTCAAACCTAGCCAATTAATTTCTATAGCGCGCGGTTCAGGAGGTAGTTATGGTGATGCTGCTTTAAATGCACAGGGAGAGATCGTTTTAACAAACCGTCTCGATCGTTTTCTCGAGTTTGATGTGCATAAAGGTATATTGTCAGTTGAATCAGGTATTAGTTTAGCGAAGATTTTAGCGCTTATTGTTAAACAAGGGTGGTTTTTACCTGTAATGCCTGGAACAGCAGAAGTTTCCTTAGGTGGATGCATTGCTGCGGATGTACATGGAAAAAATCATTACTATGCTGGTTCCTTAGGACAACATGTACTTAGCTTACAGCTTATTACTGCTACTGGAGCAAAAATAAATTGTTCACCTAAAATTATCCCAGAATTATTTTGGGCCACAATAGGTGGTATGGGTTTAACAGGTATTATTGGAGTAGTAACTTTACAATTAAAACGAATTGAAACAGCTTATATGAAGGTACAACATCAAGTTACAAATAACTTAAAACAAATATTGGAGAGCTTAAGTCAAGGTGATGAGTTTGAATATAGTGTAGCTTGGTTAGATTCTTTAAATACATCATTTTTCCATGGTGTTATTATGAAGGCTAAACATGCAGATTTGTTGGAATTTCCTATTGACGAACAAACCCAAGTTTTTTCAACGCCAAAATATTCTTCATTATATTGTCCCTACTTTCTATCGTATTCTATTTTACAACCCCTATGGGTCAAACTATTTAACAAAGGATATTACTACCATTTAGCCAAGAGGGATCAAGCTTTTTTACTCCCTTACCATGATTATTTTTTTCCACTGGATCGTATAAGAAATTGGCCGCGATTGTACGGTAAAAAAGGATTTATTCAATATCAGTGTGCAATACCAGAAAAATTTGCTTATTCTGCTATTAAAGATATTTTAGAGACTTTGCATAAACATAAGCATCCTATTTATCTGGCTGTGTTGAAACGTTTTGGGCTGGAAAATTTAGCGCCATTGTCATTTCCATTATCAGGATTTACCTTAGCGCTCGATATTCCTATTCGCAGCGAAAAATTATTTAATTGTTTAGATGTTTTGGACTCAATAGTTATTTCTGCTGGAGGAAGGATTTATTTAGCAAAAGATGCACGTTTAAAGCCAAAGAATTTTCGAGAAATGTATAAACGATACCCAGAATGGTTGGTAGTTAAACAACATTGGGATCCTCACAATAGATTTAGTTCAAGTTTATCAAGGCGTTTAAATATTGGTAGTTAAAGAGGCGTCTCAATTGCATGATACTGGTTAAAAAGTCACCGTTTTCTGCGTTTCGCTACTCACATACTGCGTGTATGCTCCGTTAGATACTCGAAACAGCCCTTTTTGTCTCAGCTTAACACAATTGAAGACACGCTCTAATGTTGTTAATAATTTAAGTCTAAGTTTTTTAAAAAAGCTTGTATTTTTGGTTCACGGCCCCGAAATTTTTTAAACAATTCAATGGCATCGATTGCGCCACCCTGCTCTAAAATGCTATGTAAAAATGCTTTTCCAGTTTCTTCATTAAAGATTCCATCTTCTTGGAACTTAGTAAACGCGTCACAGGCTAAAACTTCTGCCCAAAGATAACTGTAATATCCTGCAGCATAACCACCTGCAAAAATATGCGAAAATCCATGCTGAAATCGATTGAATGGAGCTATGGGAATTATATCAATTTGCTTACGTATTGAATCGAGTAAGTTTTGAATTTGTTCATAACCCTTTGTTGGATCAAATTCTATATGCAAACGAAAATCAAATAAGGATAATTCTAATTGTCTTAATAGTTGTAGGCCTGCCTGAAAATTTTTAGCATTACGCATTTTTGTAATTAATGTATCGGGTAAAGTCTGACCCGTCTTATAATGGCTACTGATTTGATCTAGAACCGATTTTTCCCAAACAAAATATTCTAAAAATTGACTGGGTAATTCTACGGCATCCCAAGCAACACCATTAATACCTGAAATAGCGGAATAATCAATTACAGTCAACATATGTTGTAAACCATGACCAAATTCATGAAATAAAGTTAAAACTTCTTCATGTGTTAACAAAGGAGTTTGCATGAAATCAATGGGAGGCGAGAAGTTACAGGTTAAAAAAGCAATAGGCGTTTGAATATCACCATTACTTAAATAGCGTCGGGATTGATAATCATCCATCCAAGCACCTTCACGTTTTTCAGGTCTAGCATAAAGATCTAAGTAAAATTGTCCTCGTAATTGTTGTTGACTATCAGTAATTGAGAAAAATCGCACCTGAGGATCCCAAACCTCAATGCCTTTAATTTCTTTGATTTGCATCCCAAATAAACGTTCTATTAACTTGAAAAGACCCGAAAGCACTTTGTCTACAGGAAAATAACAGCGTAAGGTCTCATCACAAATACCAAATTTTTTTTCTTGTAATTTTTCGCGATAATACAAAATGTCCCAGGGTTGTAGTGTATCAATTTGATCTTGGGATTGAGCAAAACTAGAAAGTTCTTCCCATTCCTGTTTTGCTTTAGGTTGTGTATATGAGAGAAGCCCCTCCAAAAATTTAAGCACTTCTTCTGGATTTTTTGCCATTTTATTAGAAGCTAAACTTTTTTGGACATAATTTTTGAAACCTAGTGTTTGGCTCAGCTCATGGCGTAGGTTAAGTATATTGAACATAACTTTGCTATTATCAAGGACTAGATTACTGAGTTCTGAAGCTCGTGTAATGTGAGCTTTATATATGATTTTGCGCAGGTCGCGATTATCAGCATAGGTTATTATGGGAAAATAGGAGGGGTAATCTAGCGTAATTAAATAACCAATTAAATTTTTTTCTTGTGCAGCTTTTTCAGCATTTATAATAACATGAGCAGGAACTCCTTTTAGCTCGGATTTATTACTAATACATTTTGACCACTCAGCTGTAGCGTCTAGTAAATTTTCTTCAAATTGATTCGATAATTGAGATAACTGTGTTTGAATATCTTGATATCTTTTTTGTTGAATTTTGGGTAGATCGACACCACCTAAATGAAAATCTCGTAATTCATTATGTAGACACTTTTCTTGCTCATAATTGAATTGATAATCACTATTAGCTAAATTTTTAATGGATTGATAGAGCGCCTGATTTTGACTTAACTCGGAAGTATATGCACTTAGTTTGGGTAGGCATTCGTTGTAAACATATCGTAGTTCAGGGGTCTGTTTGACAGCATAGAGGTGATTGATCGGAGACCAAAAATGTTGGAGTCGGTCATCTAAATCATCTAACTTTTGAATAAAGCCCCAATCGAGGGGCATAACTTCAGCTAATAATTTTGCTAACTCGAATCGATTATTGGTAAGCAGCGCATCTAATTCTTTGACTACATTGTCCGGATTAATTTCATTAAATTTTGGTAAGACAGTCATCATATATTCCTAAGAGTAATGTTTACCTATTTTTTGTTAAAAACAAGCTAAGTTTATTTTGTCTGATTAAGATAAATTTTTTGTGATGCTTTTATCTGATCAAGTTTAAAGCCACGATATTGAAGGTAACGTATTTGTCGTAACTGTTCTTTTGGTGGAGAATTAGGTTGAAACTTTTTTTTCAGTATTTTCTGAATAGCAGCTAACCAAAATTCTTCGTCTTTGGGTAGTTGAGAAAAAATAATATCATTATTTATACCATATTCATGGCATTCGGCACTGATTCGCATTGGTCCGTAGCCTTGTCTTATACGTTTTTGGATAAAAGCTTCGCAAAAACGTTCTTCGTTTAAAAATCCTTGTTGAATTAAAATATCTAAAACAGCTTCTACCGATTGATGCGAAAATCCTTTTCGCATCAATTTTTCTCGAAGCATAAAGCGAGTATGTTCTCGTCTCGCTAAATGGTTCAAAGCAATTTGGTAGATGTTTTTGTCAATTTCTAAAACATTAGCCTTGTAGGTCATAGATAGCACGCTGAAATTTATTCAATAATTTCGGTCTCCAGTTTTGGTTCAGATTGACTATTTTCAGATGGCTTGTTAAGTAAATTTTTTCGAATTTCCGCCTCTATTTTTTGACAAATTTCAGTACGATCTTTCAAAAATTGTTTTACATTATCTTTTCCTTGACCAATACGTTCGCCCTGATAGCTATACCAGGCTCCTGCTTTATCGATTAAGCCATGGGTTACACCTAGGTCAACAATTTCTCCCATATGACAAATTCCTTGATTATAAAGAATTTCAAACTCAGCTTGCCTAAATGGAGGAGCAACTTTGTTTTTTACCACTTTGACTCGAGTTTCATTACCTATGACTTCATCGCCTTTTTTGATGGAACCAGTACGACGTATATCAAGACGTATCGACGCATAAAACTTTAGTGCATTGCCGCCGGTTGTTGTTTCAGGATTGCCAAACATAACTCCAATTTTCATGCGAATTTGATTAATGAAGATAACTAGCGTATTTGAGCGCTTAATATTTCCTGCGAGCTTACGTAAAGCTTGTGACATTAAACGGGCTTGTAAACCCATATGCGAATCACCCATCTCTCCCTCAATTTCGGCGCGAGGAGTCAATGCGGCAACAGAGTCGATTACAATAATATCGACTGCATTAGAGCGGACTAACATATCAACAATTTCCAACGCTTGCTCCCCCGTATCAGGCTGGGAAACTAGAAGATCGGCTGTTTTTACACCTAATTTAGTGGCATATATTGGGTCCAGTGCGTGTTCCGCGTCAACAAATGCTGCGACCCCCCCTATTTTTTGACACTCGGCAATCGTTTGTAAGGTGAGTGTCGTTTTACCAGAAGATTCAGGCCCGTAGATTTCGATGATACGTCCGCGCGGTAATCCACCTATCCCTAAGGCGATATCTAAACCTAAAGAACCCGTAGAAACTACGTCTACAGGAACTCGACTAGAATCACCCAGACGCATTACAGCACCTTCTCCGTGTTGTTTCTTAATTTGGCTTATAGCCATTTTAAGGGCTTTTTCTCGAGCATTACTTGCATCACTCATAGGAGGGTACCTTTATAAAGGAAAAAAATGTGTAAAAATGGACTCTAGCTAGTATTATCGCATAAACTAAGCGGGTCTCTATATGCTTTTTTAAGAGATCTGCTTGAAAATAGGTACTTGTTTAAAACTTAAACAAGTACCTGAGAAACTCAAGCGTCGATAGCATATCTATAGTGGCTGATTATTTAAAAATTAAAAATGTAAGAAGAAGATTTGACAAGAGGCCTAATGAAAATACAAGTTCCTTCATTTCAATCTATCCGGGTTTTAATTGTAGGTGATGTGATGTTGGATCGTTATTGGTCTGGCGATACATCCAGAATTTCTCCCGAAGCACCCGTACCGATAGTACATATAAAAAATCTTGATGAACGTCCAGGTGGGGCGGGTAATGTCGCTTTAAATATAGCCGCACTAGGTGCACAGGTCGATTTACTTAGTGTTTGTGGGGATGATGAAGCGGGAGAGATGCTTGAGAAAAAATTAATTCATGCAGGGGTCAATTGCTATTTATACAAAATACCCCAATCACCTACTGCTACTAAGCTTCGTATACTTAGTTTGCATCAGCAATTAATACGACTCGATTTTGAAGAAGTACCTTATCAATTCGAACATATCAATCTAAAACGGTTATTTGAGCAAAGAATCACACATTGCGATGTAGTGGTACTTTCTGATTACGGCAAAGGATGTTTGGCCGAAGTTCAGGATTTCATTCAATTGGCGCGAAAAGCAGGTAAACCTATATTCATTGATCCTAAGAGCAATGATTTTGATGTCTATCAAGGCGCTACGGTGTTGACGCCTAACCGAAGGGAATTTGAGGCGGTAGTAGGAAGATGTGATAACGAGCAAGCTTTGCTGCAAAAAGGTACACAGCTTTTAAAAACGCATAATTTTCAAGCTGTACTTGTGACACGTGGTGAACAAGGAATGACATTAATTCGACAAGATCAGCCGGAAGTATATTTTCCAGCTTATGCTAAGCAAGTTTATGATGTTACGGGTGCAGGTGATACAGCGATAGCTTGTTTGGCGTTAACTTACGCAGCTCAAGCAGATTTAGTTCAGTCAGCACAACTTGCCAATATTGCTGCGAGCATTGTCGTTGGAAAACTAGGTGCTGCTACAGTCAATCCAGCAGAACTAAGGCGAGCGATACAAATTCAGCAGCTATCATTTCATCGCGGTGTTTTGACAGAAGATGAACTCCAAGTTGCAGTTGCAGATGCGAAAACACATAAAGAGCAAATTGTGATGACAGGAGGATGTTTCGATATTTTACATGCGGGTCATGTCGCCTATTTAGAACAAGCAAAACAATTAGGTAGTCGGTTAATCGTTGCCGTTAATGACGACGCTTCAGTATCAAAATTAAAAGGATCAGGAAGGCCTATAAATAAATTAGCTAATCGAATGGCAGTATTAGCAGGATTGAATGTAGTAGATTGGGTAGTGCCATTTAGTGAAACAACTCCAGAACGCCTAATCAAGTTGCTACTCCCAGATGTTTGGGTGAAGGCATCTGATTACCAAATGGATGATCTTTCGGAAGCGAAAGCAATACATGAGTATGGTGGCCAGATTAGATTACTAGATTTTGTTAATGGATATTCTACAAGCGCTATTATTTCCAAAATTCAAGAACAAGGAAAGGAGTCTTTATGATAGTTGTTACAGGAGGGGCAGGTTTTATTGGTAGCAATTTAATCAAACAACTTAACAAAGTTTATTCTGGCATGCCGATTATCGTTGTTGACGATCTAACAGACGGAGCTAAGTTCAGAAATATAGTGGATTGCTCAATTGCTGATTATATAGATCAAAATGAATTTTTAGAGAAAATTAAACAAAATAAAATTTTTTCTAAGTTAAAAGCGGTTTTTCATCAAGGGGCTTGCTCTGTTACTACTGAATGGAATGGAAAATATATGATGAATATTAATTTTGAATATTCAAAAAGTCTACTACATTACTGTTTGGCCTGGAAGGTTCCTTTCATTTACGCTTCTAGCGCTGCCGTTTATGGTTTAGGAACCGTTTTTAAAGAAGAATTAGTATATGAAAAGCCAGTAAATGTTTATGCTTATTCTAAATATTTATTTGATCAATATGTAAGAAGTATTTTTAATAAAATAAAGAGTCAGGTAGTAGGCTTACGCTATTTTAATGTTTATGGTCCTAAAGAAAATCATAAAGGTTCTATGGCTAGTGTGGTGTTGCATGCAGATAAGCAACTCAAAAATACAGGAATTATTAATTTATTCAAAGGAACGGGTGGTTATGCTGATGGTGAGCAACTGAGGGATTTTATTTATGTTGATGATGCTGTTGCTGTTAATCTGTGGTTTTTAGAGTCCAAAAAAAGTGGAATTTATAACACAGGAACAGGAAACTGCGAGAGTTTCAATGCGTTAGCTCAAGCAGTTATTGATTTTTATGGACGCGGAGAGATTCGCTATATTCCTTTTCCAGAACATTTACGAGATTATTATCAGAATTTTACGCAAGCAGATCTTTCAAAATTGCGAAGTGCGGGTTATCAAGGAATTTTTCGTAGTGTCGCAAATGGGGTGAAAGATTATCTTTCTATTATGCATAAAAATATTACCATTTAATTCATTGATTCATTTGTTTTTTGTCCATAAAATATATATTCCGATAGAAAAATTTTAAAAAGGAGTTTAGTTTATGGATATTTATTCTTCTCTATTTGTGACTTTGTTAACATCAATTATAGCGGTTCCGGTTTTAGCAACTACCAGCCCTTTTATTTCGCATAATAATACAGTTTTAACTTCTTCCCCAGCCAAAAATATACCTAATCCTATTTCTGCAAATGTTAATATTAATACAACTGATATAGAAACATTAGTAGCAGAATTAAAAGGGATCGGTCCAAAAAAAGCAAAAGCAATCATTGCTTATCGTAATGAACATGGTCCTTTTAAATCTATTGATGATTTGGTAAAAATCAAAGGGATAAGTAAAAGAATAGTGGACCAAAATCGTAATAAAATCACTATTTAATAGGCGAGTTCAGATATAAGAGCTGATTAAAAAAAGAGAAACAAAAAATATCAAAATTATATCTGCGTTGTATGAAATATACTCACAGTAATTAAATTTTTGGTATGGCGCGGTGAGAATAAAGCAACCGAAGTGTATTAATGTACATGGGATTGTGAATTGAGCGGCAACAATGCCAAAAATTTAATTGCGAAGAGTATTATCCATTGTGCTTGAAAGAGCAAAATTTTTTTAAATATAATGAGATTTAATTCAATTAGAATGTAGTTGTTCTAACATATAGTGAATAGCCGCTTCTAAATCCAAAGTTGAACATTCTAAGCATGCCCCTTTTGGAGGCATAGCTCGGTAGCCCGTTGTGGCATGCTTAACTAAAAGTGAAAAATTTTTTTTTATCCGTAACCCCCAATCTAACTGACTGCCTAAGCGCGGAGCACCTGCTATGCCATTTTTATGGCATAAGCTACATTTGCTTTCAAATATTGCTTTGCCTAAATGGATATCTTTATTAATATCAGTCAAAGATGAATGGTCTACTTCCGAAGCAGCTACTTTGACTTTTCCAATCGGAGCAATACGATTTTCAAGAGCTATTGTAGAATTATCAAAAAAATCTGCATAGGCATATATTCCAAAACCAAAAAGAAAGTTAAAAAGAATTATACTTATAAATTTTGGCACCTATGCGTAAGCGTAAATTTTAAGATTACAAGAAGTTAAACAAAGTTTGTTTCCGCTTCTTTTTCTTCTGTCTCCATGCTTGATTGATATTGTCCTTTGCAAGCAGCTGCATTAAGTCTCGCACGTTTATAAAAGGCCCGTTGAGCAGCTTTTATATTATGTGCTTTACCGTTCCATATTTTTAACGCAGGTTCTTGTAATGCGCGACCATAGGAAAAACTTAGACGCCACGGATGACGTGAAGGTTGTAGTTTATTCATCGTATTTAAATGAGCGGTAGCAGTTTCTGGTGTTTGGCCTCCAGAAAGAAAATTAATGCTAGGTACTGCCGCAGGAACTGTTTGACGTAATATTTTTAAAGTTGCTGCGGCAACTTCGGCAATACTAGGTTGTGGTATATATTGATTCCCAGCAATAACCATACTGGGTTTAAGAATCATACATTCGAGTAAAACATGATGCTTATGTAGCTCTTCAAATACAGTATAAAGAACAGCCTCTGTACCTTCAGCACAGCGAACTAAGCTATGAGCGCCATCTATTAGTAGTTCAGGTTCTACAATAGGCACAATTCCATTGTTTTGACAAATAGAAGCATAGCGAGCTAAGGCTTGTGAATTAGCGGTTATGGCTAAAGATGAAGGAAGCATGTCAGTTATGGAAAAAACAGCCCTCCATTTTGCAAAACAAGCGCCAAGATTTTTATAAGTTAGAAGACGCTCTGCTAGACCATCTAGACCTTGGGTCATTTTTTCTTCAGCATTTAGAGGAATGAGTCCCTTATCAACTTTTATGCCAGGGACGATACCTTCATTATCTAAATAATCGGGAAATAGAAGTCCATCTTTAGTTTTTTGCGCTAAAGTTTCTTCATGAAGAATAACGCCATTGATAAATGCTTCAATACCAGGGGTAGTAAAAAGTAATTCACGATAATTACGGCGATTTTCTACAGTTGACTCTAAATGTAAGGCAGCAAATCGCTTGGCAATAGTAGTTTGACTTTCATCTGCCGCTAAAATTCCTTTTCCTGGTACCGTTAATCGTTGAATAGTTCCTTCAAGCTCATGAGTGGCCATAATAATTGCTCCTTACATTTTTTTGACGTGTAAAGCTAAGTGGATCATAGATTTTGTAAAGCCTAATACTATATAGAACAATGTGAGTAATTTCTAGTAAAGTTAAGGATCTGAATTTCTGCAGTGATTTTCAATTTTACTCTGTAAGGCCAGAAAGGGGGCAAGTTGAAAAAGAGACTAAATAGCATTTTTTCGCATTAATTTGCTATAAATTTTAGTATTTCCTATTAACTAGCAGAATATATTTAATTTCTATGAGTAGAGTTCAAGTCGAATTGAGAAAAAAGCAATACATTCTTTAATTAGCATTGCATAAAAGAGTTGTGCTTATTATACTGTCCGCCACTTTATAAGTGGGGCTTAGAATGACTTTTAGTAGGCTTGTCCAGTTGCCTGGGAAGGTAATTCAAAGAATGTGTCAAGCGAGTCTCATGACATTTGCCGTCCTGGGGATAGTAGTCTTTCTATGGAGTGTTTGCCAGGATGAGCTGGTTATTAGATCTCTTATGCTGGGTATTGTCTTATGGCTGCTCCCTAACTGTTATTTTGTGACAAAAATAATGCGTTGTTTAGGGCAGGTATCAGGAAGAGACTTACTCAATATTTTTTATCGAGCAGAATTAATAAAATTATTTTTCAGTGGGATTTTTTTCGTAGTGGTGATTAAGTTATTATCAGTAAATATTCCGATCTTGTTGCTAGCTTATTGGGTTTCACAGCTAGTATTTTGGCTATTGCTAATAATTAAAAGCATGAAAGGCTTATTATGAATGGTGAACAAACCTCAGCATATTATGTTCAGCATCACCTTGAACATCTCAGTTTTAACCTGAAAACATTAAGTTTCTCAGGTGAAGGAAGTTTTTGGAATTTAAATCTCGATACTTTTTTTCTGTCTGCTGTGTTGGGCGTAGGATTTTTAATTTTATTTCGCTGGGTGGCTGCAACAGTAAGTAGTGGCGTTCCAGGTAAAATACAAAATTTTGTTGAGATTCTCGTTGAATTTGTAGATAAAACTGTGAAAGAGTCTTTTCAAGGGGTGAGTCAATTGATTGCGCCTTTAGCGCTGACAATTTTTGTATGGGTATTTTTAATGAATTTTATGGATTTACTGCCGGTTGATCTACTGCCGACAGTGTTATCAATATTTGGCGTAAGTCATTTTCGATCCGTGCCGACCGCCGATCCTAATACAACATTTGGTATGTCAATTGCGGTCTTTATTTTAATCATTTACTATAACTTGAAAATTAAAGGTGTGAAGGGACTCAGTAAAGAAATGCTGGTTGCCCCATTTGGTCCTTATCTCTTCCCCATCAATATTATTTTTCGTTTATTAGAAGAATTCGTACGACCTATATCCTTGTCGTTACGGCTATTCGGAAATTTATTTGCGGGGGAATTAATTTTTATTTTAGTGGCATTATTACCATGGTGGTTACAATGGACTTTTGGTGGGGTTTGGGCGGTATTTCATATTTTAATTATTGCGATTCAAGCATTTATCTTTATGATGCTCACTATAGTTTATTTAAGTATGGCACATGAGACTCATGGTCAAGAACAAACACATTAATTATTTATTAATAAAAGAGAGGATATAAAAATGGTAGAAGTTGCGCAAGTAGTTGCTAATGTACAAGGTTTAACGGCCATTGCAGCGGCTTTATTAGTAGGGTTAGCTGCATTAGGTACCGCGATTGGTTTTGGTATTTTAGGTGGAAAATTTTTAGAAGGGGTGGCTCGCCAACCTGAGTTAACACCTATGCTGATGTTGAGAATGTTTTTAATGGCTGGATTAGTCGATGCATTTGCTGCTATTTCAATTGTAATGGGGCTTTATTTAATTTTTGCTAAAAATCCTTTTTTAAGCGAAGTTTTAAAGCTAGTTTCTAAACCAGTAACGGGTTAAATGATAATAAACTTGAGAAATCATCGTGGAAATTAATATAACCTTATTAGGCCAGTTAATTACATTTTCTGTTTTCGTGTGGTTTACCATGAAATTTGTATGGCCGCCCATACTGAAAGTAATGAAAGAACGAGAACAACGTATTGCAGATGGTTTAGCTGCTGCTGAGCGAGGTCAACAAGCCCTAGAATTAGCACAGTTAAAAGCAGATGAGCATTTAAAGGAAGCAAAGCAACAAGCGGCTGAAATTATTGAACAGGCTAATAAGCGTGCTAATCAAATGTCTGAAGAGTCTAAACAGCAAATACGAATAGAAAACGAGCGTTTATTAGCTATAGCTCGAGCTGACATTCAGCAAGAATGGCAAACAGCACAACAAAAACTTCGTGCGGAAGTGGCTAATTTAGTTATTACGACTACTGAGAAAATTTTGGCACAATCACTTGATAGCGTAGCTCAACATGCGCTTGTTAAACAATCTTTGGAAGAAATTTGATGTCTGATTTCACATCCATTGCTAGACCTTATGCACGAGCAGTATTTGCTTGTGCATCAGATAAAAACAATATGGATGCTTGGTCTGCCTTATTAAAGCAGACTACCAAAATTATTAACGAGAAGTCGATGCAAAATTTATTAAAAAATCCATGTATCGATAAAAGAGTGGCGTATGAATGCCTATTAGAATTTTGCAAAGCTGTAATATTCCCTTTTGGAAAAAATTTTCTAAAATTAATGGCTACTAACCAACGATTATTAGTACTTCCAGAAGTTAAAGATTTATTTGAGCGTTATAAGGCTGAACTAGCCAATCAAGTTACGGCTTATGTGATTTCCACTGTGCCTTTAACTAAAATAGAAGAACAAACTTTAGAAAAAGTATTATCGGAGCGTTTTCAAAGTCATATCAAACTAGACTGCCATACTGATAAAAATTTATTAGGTGGATTGGTCGTTCGCGTCGGAGATTTAGTCATCGATGATTCTGTACGTGGCAAATTAGAACGTTTACGTGCGACATTAGTGAATCAAGAGGCAGTATAAGCTATGCAACAATTAACTACATCTGAAATAAATGAATTAATCAAAGAACGTATCCAGAAATTTGATGTTTCTGCAGAAACACGTACACAAGGAAGTATTGTCAGTCTGCGTGATGGAATTGTACGTATCTATGGTTTAAATGACGTTATGTTGGGAGAAATGATAGAGTTTTCACCCCAATGTTATGGATTAGCCTTAAATCTTGAACGTGATTCAGTAGGTGCTGTTGTTTTAGGTGACTACGAAGGATTAAGTGAAGGTCAAAAGGTTAAATGTACTGGACGTATTCTTGAAGTTCCAGTGGGTGAGGCTTTATTAGGGCGGGTTGTTAATGCTTTAGGGCATCCCATAGATGGTCGTGGTCCAATTGAGGCTGAAAAAAATGCACCTATTGAGCAGGTTGCCCCAGGCGTAATTTGGCGTCAAGGCGTATCACAACCATTGCAAACAGGTATTTTAGCCATTGATAGTATGGTGCCTATTGGGCGTGGTCAGCGCGAATTAATAATAGGGGATAGACAAACAGGGAAAACGGCGTTAGCCATCGATGCGATTATTAACCAAAAAGATACGGGCGTAAAATGTATTTATGTAGCAATCGGTCAAAAAGCTTCGTCGATTGCAGCAGTAGTGAGGAAGTTAGAAGAACAAGATGCTTTAAAACATACCATTATAGTATCAGCAAGTGCTGCTGATTCTGCAGCGCTGCAGTTTATTGCCCCTTATGCAGGTTGCGCGATGGGTGAGTATTTTCGCGATCAAGGTGAAGATGCGCTTATTATCTATGATGATTTAACGAAACAGGCTTGGGCATATCGGCAAATATCTTTGTTACTGCGACGTCCCCCAGGTCGAGAAGCTTATCCAGGAGATATATTTTATTTGCATTCACGTTTACTCGAACGTGCTGCAAGAGTTAATAAGGAGTTTGTTGAAAAAGCTACTAATGGACGTGTTAAAGGAAAAACAGGTTCGTTAACGGCATTACCTATTATCGAAACTCAAGCTGGGGATGTGTCCGCTTTTGTTCCAACAAACGTTATCTCAATTACTGATGGTCAAATCTTTTTAGAAACGGATTTGTTTAATGCAGGTATACGCCCAGCAATTAATGCGGGTTTATCTGTTTCACGAGTGGGTTCTGCGGCTCAAACAAAAATTATAAAGAAATTGGGCGGTGGTGTTCGATTAAGTTTGGCTCAATATCGTGAACTTGCTGCCTTTTCCCAGTTTATGTCAGATTTAGATGAGGCAACACGTAAGCAGCTTGAGAGAGGCCAACGAGTTACTGAAATTTTAAAGCAAAAACAATATGCTCCCTTAAGTGTTGCAGAAATGGCGGTATTATTGTTTGCTGCCGATAAAGGTTATTTAGATGATATCGAACTGACAAAGATTGTTGCATTTGCTGAAGAATTATTAGCTTATATGCATTCAGAACAGGGAGTATGTTTGGAAAAAATTAACCAAAAAGGTGATTATAACGAAGTGATAGCTAATGAGTTAGATACAGCAATTACAGCCTTTAAAATGACACAAACTTGGTGATAGCTGATGAGTTTTGCGCAAGAGATACGTGGTAAAATTGCTAGTATCAAAGGTACTCAGAAAATAACGCGAGCAATGGAAATGGTGGCGGCTAGTAAAATGCGAAAAGCTCAGGAACGAATGACGCTTTCGCGACCTTATGCGCATAAAATGCTCGATCTAATCTATCATGTTGCAAGTAGTCACGCAGAATATCAACACCCTTATTTACAAATAAGAGAAATAAAACGAGCGGGTTTTCTAGTTATCACCACTGATAAAGGCTTGTGCGGGGGACTGAATACTAATTTACTAAAATTAGTTTTGCAGGAATTTCGAGTATGCCAATCTAAAGGAATAGATATAGATTTGGCTATTATAGGCGGAAAAGGAGAAGCTTTTTTTAAGCGCGTCGGTGGCCATGTGGTTGCACATGCCAATCATTTGGGAGATGCACCGCAATTACAAGATTTAATTGGGGTTATTAAAGTTTTATTAGATGCTTACAAGCAAGGTGAGTTGGATAGTGTAACTATTTTCTATAATGAATTTATTAATACGATGACACAAAAGGCACAGACTTTATCCTTATTGCCTGTGTTATCTTCTGAAAAGTCAGAGCTTAATTATCGCTGGGACTATCTTTATGAACCTGATGCAAAGCCTTTGTTAGAGTTAGTACTAACACGATATATTGAATCACAAGTGTATCAAAGTGTTGTAGAAAATACTGCGTGTGAACAAGCAGCTAGGATGGTAGCAATGAAAAGTGCGACAGATAATGCAGGAGAATTAATAAGTGATTTGCAATTAGCCTATAATAAAGCCCGTCAGGCAGCGATTACCAAAGAATTAGCAGAAATAGTTGCCGGTGCTGAAGCTGTTTAAATTTAACCTTATATGAATAAATAATGAAGAGAAACGTTATGAAGCCAATTAATCCCATCGGACATATAGTCGAAATTATCGGTGCTGTTATCGATGTTGAATTCCCAAGAGAACAGGTTCCGAAGGTTTATGATGCTTTAATGGTTCACGGTCATGATTTGGTGCTAGAGGTCCAGCAACAGTTAGGTGATGGTATTGTAAGGACCATTGCAATGGGTACTAGTGATGGTTTGCAGCGAGGAATAAAAGTAACTAATACCGAAGCGCCTATTAGTGTACCTGTAGGGAAGCAGACTTTAGGTAGAATTATGGATGTGTTAGGTAGACCTATCGATGAAGCAGGTCCTATTAATGAAAAAATTCGTTTACCTATTCACCGTAAACCACCTAGCTTTGCAGAACAAGCTGCTAATGAACAATTATTAGAAACAGGAATTAAAGTTATTGATTTACTATGTCCTTTTGCTAAAGGTGGAAAAGTAGGTTTGTTTGGCGGTGCTGGAGTTGGTAAGACCGTTAATATGATGGAATTAATACGTAATATTGCTATTGAACATAGTGGGTACTCAGTATTTGCAGGCGTTGGAGAGCGAACACGGGAAGGTAATGATTTTTATCATGAAATGAAAGAATCTAATGTTTTAGATAAAGTATCATTAGTCTATGGACAAATGAATGAACCGCCTGGTAACCGTTTACGAGTTGCTTTAACAGGTTTGACTGTAGCTGAATATTTTCGGGATGAAGGTCGAGACGTATTGTTATTTATCGATAATATCTATCGTTACACATTAGCAGGTGTCGAAGTGTCTGCATTATTAGGGCGTATGCCTTCTGCTGTGGGTTATCAGCCTACATTGGCTGCAGAAATGGGTGCTTTACAAGAACGTATTACCTCAACCAAAACAGGCTCTATTACTTCTATCCAAGCTGTTTATGTTCCAGCAGATGATCTTACTGATCCTTCGCCGGCAACTACTTTTGCGCATCTTGACGCAACAGTCGTATTATCTCGTCAAATTGCGGAGCTGGGTATTTACCCGGCCATTGATCCGTTAGATTCTAATAGTCGTCAACTTGATCCTTTGATTGTTGGCCAAGAACATTATGATGTTGCCAGAGCGGTACAAAAAACTTTACAGCGTTATAAAGAATTGAAAGATATTATTGCTATTTTAGGAATGGATGAATTGTCAGAACAAGATAAATTGACTGTAATGCGCGCAAGAAAAGTACAACGGTTTTTATCTCAGCCTTTCTTTGTTGCCGAAATATTTACTGGGTCTCCAGGCAAATACGTCAGTCTTAAAGAGACAATCCGTGGTTTTAAAGCTATTTTAAATGGTGAATTTGATGATTTGCCTGAACAAGCATTTTATATGGTTGGAAGTATAGATGAAGTAGATGCGAAAGCAAAAGCTTTATAAGGTTAGAAAAATATCATGACTAAAACCATGCAAATTGAGATTGTTAGTGCAGAAGTTTCGATTTTTTCAGGTGAGGCTATGCATATAGTAGTTACGGGTTCATTAGGTGAGCTTGGTATTTATCCGGGCCATACCCAACTATTAACGGCATTAAAGCCAGGGCCAGTGCGTATTGTAAAACCAGATGGGGAAGATGAAATACTTTACATTTCGGGCGGTATTTTAGAAGTTCAACCACAACACGTTAGTATATTAGCCGATACGGCCATACGAGCTTCTGATTTAGATGAATTGGCCGCTTTAGAAGCCAAAGAACATGCAGAAAGAGTATTGAGTGATAAACAAACTGATATCGATTACGCAAAAGCAATAGCAGAATTAGCCCAGGCAGTTGCTCAATTACAAGTCATATCTAAATTAAAGAAAAAACTTACCGGTAGAATTTAATTTTCCAAGAAATTTCTAGAAAAAGATTGAGTAATATCTAACGAAAAATGAAGTTTTGAATAAGGCTAGTTTTTGAAAATATGAAATTACTTGATGTCATCATTTTAGCTGCGGGTCATGGGAAACGTATGTATTCTACTTTACCTAAAGTATTGCATAAGTTGGCTGGTAAACCTTTGTTACAATATATAGTTGAAACAGTTAAAGATTTGCAACCCCAGGCAGTTTATGTAGTATATGGAAATGGTGGGGGTCAAGTTCCCAAATATTTAAGTCATTTAGCCGTTAATTGGGTAAAGCAACCAGAATTATTAGGTACAGGGCATGCAGTCGCTCAAGCAATTCCAGAAATTAAACAAGATGAGAGTCGTGTATTAATTTTGCTAGGGGATACACCTTTAGTAAGTTTAGCTACGTTACAAAAATTAATTCATGTAACTGAAACTCATCAAATTGGTTTAGTTACATTTATTACGCAACAACCTTTTGGTTTAGGACGGATTTTACGGAATCAAGAAGGAAAAGTTGTTCAAATTATTGAAGAAAAAGATGCTTGCCTAGAGCAAAGAAAAATACAGGAAGTTAATAGTGGTATTTTTTATGTGCCGCTAAAATTACTAAAGCGTTGGTTGCCTAAAATTAAAAAAATGAATGCCCAAAGTGAATATTATTTAACGGATATTATTACAATGGCTGTGGATGAAAAGATAGAAATCGTAACGGTATCTTCAGATGTTGATGGTGAAATGCAAGGAGTCAATGATCGTGTGCAACTTGCTAAGCTTGAGCGTTATTTTCAGCAGCAAGCTGCTAAAAAACTGATGTTAGCGGGAGTTACATTACGTGATCCCGATCGTTTTGATTTACGTGGGCAATTAACTGTTGAAAAAGATGTGATTATCGATGTAGATGTTATTATAGAAGGCGAGAATATTATTGGCGCAAATAGCTTGGTAGGTTCTCATACAATCTTAAAAGATGTCAAAATTGGGAGAAATGTTGAAATTAAGCCTTATTGCTTAATTGAAGGTGCGGTTATAGGCGATAATTGTATTATTGGCCCTTATGCCCGTATTCGCCCAGGAGCGGTTCTCAAAAATAATGTTCATATAGGAAATTTCGTTGAAATTAAAAATAGCCAGATAGAACAAGAAACAAAAATTAACCATTTAAGTTACATCGGCGATGCAAATATAGGTAAAAATGTTAATATTGGCGCGGGTACCATTACTTGTAATTACGATGGAGCAGCTAAACATCAAACACAAATAGAAGATGATGTGTTTGTTGGTTCTAATACCGCCTTGATAGCTCCGATACGAATAAAAAAAGGTGCAACGATAGGTGCCGGATCTACCTTAAATAAAGACGCGCCTGCGGGGAAATTAACCTTAAGCCGAGCAGAAGCCCGTACTTTTGAAAATTGGAAACGACCTCAGAAGAAGCAGGATTAATCGTAATTAATTTCTACAGTCAAAGTATTAATCGTTTATTTTCGATACAAGTTTTTTTAGGAAAATTTATCTAGCTTAAGAATTATTGATTAAACCTTATTCGATATTCGATCGAATTATATCCCACCAATTATCTTTTAGATAATTGAGAAGAACAGATTCATCTTCTTCAACAAAGTTTTTTTTGATATTAACCAATAATGTTTTTTCTACTTGTTTATCAAGATTGATAAGTAAAATGCCACCGACGTGAGGTGCAGAACATAAAATAAGTTGCTTATATTGATGATTATCTAGTCCTTTTTTTAAAAAATCAGCCAAGATTTTAGTAAAATGGTCAAGCTCAACCTCATGAGGGCTACTTGCTGCTTCATAAGCACCTTTAGCAGAATGCATAGTTTGATAATGACCAGGTCTATCTGAAACTAAATCACTTTCTTTTAATTTAGCACTAGGGTTTTCTAAGCTTTTCAATAAAATCAATTTATGATTTTTGGGGTCATAAGAGTAAATATGACCTAAACTACTATTTAAGCTAATTACCCAAATCATCTAGCTTCCTCTTTAAGTATGTTTTCAAAGTATAGCAGGTTCAAGAACTATGCTCTTTGGTTTGGAGGTTTTAAGGGAATAAAATGGGTTTTTGCCATCCGCCTAGTAAGCTTTCTAATTTTTTTCCAAGCATGAGCGCTATTTCGTCATGCCAGGGTTTAGCAACGATCTGTATTCCTATAGGTAAGCCTTTCGGGGAAGTACCGCAACGCATTGTTAAAACTGGCCAGCCAGTTAAATTGTAAAGATTAAGATAACTAAAATCATGGCTTTCTATAAATGAATGACCTAATAATTTGGCTGGGGTCGCGGCAACTGGACATATGATTGCATCAAAAGGAAAAAAGAATCTTTCTAAGGAAATGCGTAATTCATCAATGCGACGTAAGCGTTGATGTAATTCAGTAATGGAAAATTCGCATTGACGAGCAATCGCTAAAAATTCTTTAACCAGATAGGAAGGTTTATTAATGCCTAAATGATGCAGTAAATTTTTCAATCCTAAACCCCTATCACCACCCAAAATAAATGTTTCTGTAATTAAAAAATAAAGCTCTTTTAAGTGAGGAGGACACCGATATTCAATTTGTTGAATTTCATTTTGTAAAGCATGCATTACTTGATTAATGGTTTGTAAGGTAGCTTCATCCGGTGAAGCGATGTCATTGTCTGTATAAAAAGCAATTCGTAAATTTTTGCAGTTGGTGAGAGATGTACGGATTGTAAAAGGTATGGCATCTGGATCAGCGTTATCTGGACCCGTTAATAATGGTAAGGCTAATATGATATCATCTACAAACCGTGCCATAGGACCATAGGTAGTTAATGGGCGTGATAAACCTCTGCCATCTGAGGGAACATTACCTGAGTTAGGGATTAAACCACGAGTGGGTTTTAAACCTACAATTCCTGTATTATGAGCGGGTTGGCGAATGCTTCCTGCTCCGTCTGTGCCTAAACCAATTACTGAACCGCCTGCTGCGATAATAGCCGCTTCTCCACCGCTACTTCCACCAGGGGTACGATTTAAATCATAAGGATTTAAAGTTTTGCCAAAGCGATCATTATCTGTTTCATAGGCGATATTAAATTCAGGAACATTGCTGATACCTAAAATAATTCCACCCGCTGCTTTTAATCTTGCAACAACAGTTGCATCTTCTTTAGGAAGAAAGTTGTAACCATTACTTCCTTTGCTAATAATAAAGTCTTGGACTTTACAGCAATCTTTAATAGTAATAGGTAAACCGTGTAAAGGTCCGAGAGTTTGATTCTTAGCTAATTTTTTATCGGCTATGAATGCTTTTTTTAATGCAATTTCTGGTTCAGTCAGTTGAACTAGGGCATTAAGTTTGGGATTAACCTGTTCGATACGGCCTAAATAAGCTTGAATAACCTCAACGCAAGAAACTTTTTTTTCTTTAATTAGCTGGGCTAATTGTGTTGCTGATAAAAAATAAAGATCTGAGCTCATAGAATGATTACTATTATTCTGTTTACCATTCGTAAAAAAAGATTATTAATTACGAAAAATAAATTCTATCAATGTTTATGGATTTATGCATTTGGCAAGAAAATATCGTTGAAATTTAAAATGGACATTATTTCTTCTTTATAATACCACAGGCTATACGCGCACCACCTCCGCCTAACTTAGCAGGAACATCAGAATAATTATCGCCCCCTGCATGTATTATTAAAGAGTGATTTTTAAGTTCATTTAAGCGCAATCGTGGGGCTAAAATAGGTAATGTGGCGTTGCCATTATTATCAACTTCTAAAACAGGCAGATCTCCTAAATGACCTTTCCCATAAGGACCTAAATGCTGGCTAGAATGAAAAGGATCAAAGTGATCGCCAGCTGCCATCCCATTATCCAAACAAGAAGGATTTTGATGGATATGAAAACCATGCAAACCAGGAGGAAGATTATGTAAATTGGGTGCCAATAAAACACCGTAGGGCTTTTGCGTGGCTATTATTACTCCTATCGGCTGCCCTATTCCCTGTTGAGAAGTAAGAAACATCGGTATGGAGATATCAGCGAGGGCTGTATTACAGATGAGTATGCATATGCTAGCAACCCACAACTTAAGCAAGTTAAACATAAAATATCTCCCTATTACATCTCATTAAGTATAGCATAGCTTCATAAGAATATTATTTGGTGGGCTTAATCATTTCTATAGTAACCAAATCTACATACAATGTTAATTTTTAATTTTTAAAAATTTTATTAATTTATTGTCAGAGGTTACTCAAATTCATTTTATAAATAAAAAAATTAAATTATATTTATATTTTAGATTATGCAGATTATATTTTTTTATCTTTAACATTTTATGATGCAGTTAGAAAATTTTTTCAAATAAGGAATAATAAAAAACTCAATACATTAGAGATTCATTTTACATTCTTTGAAGTAGATATTTTTTCATAATGATAATAGTCATAGTGTTACTTATCCGGTATTATGGTTTTACATTTACATAATTATTATTATGTAAAATTAATTTAAAATGCATTGGATTTAAGTAATGATAATTTAAAATTGCTATGCGTATTACTCTAAAACAACTCGAAGTTTTTGTTGCAATTGCTAAGACCGGAAACGTTAGCCACGCTGCAAAAAGAATGTATCTTTCGCAATCAGCGTGCAGCATGGCACTTGCCACATTAGAGGAGCAATTAGAAGGCTCTGTATTTGATCGGCATGGAAAGCAATTATTTTTGAATGAACGCGGAAGAGTGTTGTTACCCAAAGCGGGTAGTGTCATATCTCAAATATCAGAACTCAAAGATATGATGATGGAAAATAAAAAAGATAATTTATCGGGTCAGTTAATCATAGGTGCGAGTAAAACCATCGGTAATTATCTATTACCAAAACTTATCTCTGAACTTGCTTATACGCACAAAAATATTCAGATCAACCTTAAAATAGCTACTACTAAAGCAATATTATCTAGATTACTCACGTTTAATATTGATGTAGCGTTAATTGAGGCTAATTGTTTTTCTGATAAAGTTCATACCTATCCTTGGAAAAAAGATGAGTTAGTGATAATTGCTGCTCCAAAATATCCTTTAAGTAAAAAAAAGAAATTGACATTATCAGATATCGCTAACGCACGTTGGTTACTACGAAAACAAAGTTCTAGTATACGCGAAAAATTGGAAGAGAAAATTGGCGGAAAAATTCGTCCTTTCTTAGAATTGGATGATACAGATGCACTTAAGCAAGCAACACAAGCAGGTTTGGGGATAAGCTGCTTATCTAGATTTGTTGTGGAAGATTCTTTAAAAAATAATACCTTAGTAGAACTAAAAACTCCATTTTTAACGTTGAGTCGAGAGTTCTATATTTTAATACACAAGGAAAAATATCAATCTACGGTAATATCTGAATTTTTAAAAAAAGCAAATACATGATGTCATTTGGTTAGTTTATCCGCTATTAATGAAAGTACATCAAAATGCTTGTTCGCATCTTGATGTGCAATGAGTATAATCTAAAATTATATTATGTTGATTAGATGTAAATATTTTCTATGCAATCCATATTGATTTTAGGGGCTACTTCTTCTATAGCAAGAGCTTGTAGCGAAATTTTGGCTTCGAGACGTTGCAAACTTTTTCTCGCAAGTCGGGATATCTCAGAGTTAGAACGTATAGCAAGCGATCTTAGGATCCGATTCAGTGTTGATGTTGATTGTGCTTTTTTTGATATTACCCAAATTGATTCACATACGGCTTTTTTGGAAATGCTTATCGATAAAATGGGTGCTATTGATGGTCTCATAATGGCTATAGGTTTAATTGATAAATTAGATTATCAAAAAGTTATTGCAGCAAATTTTACCGGTCCTATTTCCTTTCTTGAACATTATGTTAAGTATTTAGCTATTCAAAAAAAAGGCTTTATTATTGGATTAAGTTCTGTTGCAGGAGATAGAGGGCGGATATCCAATTATGTTTATGGTGCTAGCAAAGCAGGATTGACTACTTATTTACAAGGGTTACGTAATTATTTGTATCCTTTAAAAATACAAATATTAACGATCAAGTTAGGTTTAATTGATACGAAAATGGTTTTTGGAGGAAAGTACCCGCTCTATTTAGCTGCCAACCCAAAAAAAACAGCAATAAAAATTATCCGGGCGTTAGATAAAAGGAAAGAGAGCGTATACATTCCCGGAATTTGGCGGCTTATAATGCTAATTATCCGGATTATACCAGAAAAAGTTTTTAAACGTCTAAGTTTATAATAATAAAACAGCAATCTGTATCATTCCGAATGCATAGCGGGCGATAATTTAGAGAAATGCCACAAACTGGATGAACACGTTATTACATTCACTCCCCATGACAGAGGTTTTTATACTATTTGTTAATGCTTTAAGTCCCTATTAACTGGTCGATTTGTTTGGAAACGTTTTGATAATCTAGCATTTGATCAAAATTCAAATATCGATATAAGTTTTCACTCATAGTGTCAATAAATTTCATTTTTTCTCTATATTCATCTAAATTAGGTATATAACCTAAAATGGCGGTTATAGCAGATAATTCAGCTGAAGCTAAATAGACATTAGCATCTTTTCCCATACGATTAGGAAAATTTCGAGTTGAGGTGGAAACTACGGTTGCACTATCACGTACTCTTGCTTGATTTCCCATACACAAAGAACAGCCGGGCATTTCGGTCCTTGCACCTACAATGCCATAGATTGCGTAATAACCTTCTTGCATTAACTGATGTGCATCCATCTTGGTTGGAGGTGCTATCCATAATACAGTAGGTAATCTGTTGTTAAAATTCTTTAATAAACTACCAGCTGCACGATAGTGA
This sequence comes from Candidatus Aquirickettsiella sp., assembly GCA_036495935.1. Taxonomy (GTDB): domain Bacteria; phylum Pseudomonadota; class Gammaproteobacteria; order Diplorickettsiales; family Diplorickettsiaceae; genus Aquirickettsiella. Next base: position 90,892 of record DASXLX010000054.1, on the reverse strand, counting down.
CCAATATTCGTCATGCATGAACCTATGAATACTTCATCAACTTTAGTTTGGGCTACAGCGGATAAGGGTTTGATATCGTCTGGATCGTTTGGACAAGCTAATAAAGGTTCTGAAATTTGATTAAGATCAATTTCGATGATTTCTGCATATTCCGCATCAGAATCAGGTTCTAGCAAAGTAGGTTCTGCTAACCAAGCTTCCATGGCTTCAATTCGACGCTGTAAACCCCCAATATCCTGGTAACCATTTCTTATCATCCAATTTAGTAGGGAAATATTAGAGTTTAAATATTCAATGATCGGTTCTTTATTTAAGCGAACAGTACAACCATTTGCTGAACGTTCAGCAGATGCATCAGCAAATTCAAAAGCTTGCTCAATTTTAAGATTCGGTAAACCTTCAATTTCTAATACTCGACCTGAAAAGATATTTTTTTTATTTTTGCTATCGAGCGTGAGTAAACCCCGTTGCAAGGCGACATAGGGTATCGCGTTGACTAGATCACGTAATGTGATAGCGGGTTGTATTTTGCCAATAAACCTAACTAATACTGATTCTGGCATGGTTAATGGCATCACCCCCATAGCTGCTGCAAAAGCAACAACACCCGAACCGCCAGGGAAACTAATACCTATAGGAAATCGCGTATGGGAATCGCCACCGGTACCCACCGTATCAGGTAACAGCATTCGGTTAAGCCAAGAATGGATAATTCCATCGCCAGGTCTTAATACAATCCCACCACGCGAAGAGAAAAAATCTGGCAAGCTGTGTTGTGTTTCTATATCAACGGGTTTTGGATATGCTGCAGTATGGCAAAAACTTTGCATGACAAGATCTGCTGAAAACCCAAGACATGCAAGCTCTTTTAGCTCATCTCTGGTCATAGGCCCTGTTGTGTCTTGTGAGCCAACGGTTGTCATTTTTGGTTCACAGTATGTCCCAGGGCTGATACCAGAGACTCCACAGGCTTTGCCTACCATTTTTTGAGCTAAGGTAAATCCTTTTCCATTTTCGGGGATAATTTCTGGGCGGTTAAATTCTTTGGAGAATGGATAAGACAATGCGGTTCTTACATTATCGGTCAATGATCGACCAATAATTAAGGGAATTCTACCACCAGCACGTGCGGCATCCATGAGTGTGAAGTTCGGTGTAAAATGAGCAATTTCTTGCCCTTGTTCATTCTCAATTCGTCCCTCATAGGGATAAATTTGAATAATATCACCCATATGAAGTTGATTTACATCAACTTCGATAGGAAAAGCACCAGAGTCTTCAGCAGTTGTTCGAAATATTGGAGCAATTTTGCCACCTAAAATAACTCCACCACGGTTCTTATTAGGAACAAAAGGGATCTCATTGCCGATATGCCACAATAATGAATTGATAGCTGATTTTCGCGATGAACCAGTACCCACAACATCACCAGCAAACGCGATAGGATGACCTTTAGCTTTTAGCTGCTTAATAACCTGTAATGCATCCGACATACGATTATGCAACATAACCAAGCTATGCAAAGGGATGTCAGGACGACTCCAGGCTTCAGTCGCAGGAGAGAGGTCATCGGTATTAATTTCTCCAGATACTTTAAAAACTGACAAGGTGAGCTTATCAGGAAGTTTAGCCTTAGACAGAAACCACTCTGCATTTGCCCAAGCTTCTGCAACTTGATGAGCATAAAGATTCCCTTTTTTGGCTTTGGCTATGACATCATGGTAAGCATCAAACATTAATAGGGTGTGTGAAAGTTGTTTTGCTGCTACTGCAGCTATGTCCTGTTGCCCGTCAAGTAACTCGATAAGAATAGGAACATTATAACCACCCAACATACTACCTAGAAGCTCAATGGCGAATTTAGGCGATATAAATGGGGAATTAACTTCGTTTTTTGCTAAAGCTGCAAGAAAACCAGCCTTAACATAAGCCGCTGGATCGACGCCGGGTACTACATGTTCAGCTAATAATTTGACTAAAAAAGAGGCTTCATGAGAAAAGGCGGGGTTTTTAATTAATTCAATACATGCGGTAACCTGTGTTGCATCAAGAGGAAGAGGGGGAATATCTTGAACTGCCCGTTGCTGAATGTGTTGTCGATAATTAACTAAAAAATTGGATGGTGATGCAGACACAACGACCCCGCTTATTGTTTAATAATAAGATTATTGTACACTTTTAAATTATCAGAAGTAAGTAAATTGTCTCTAAATTCTCTATGAAAATATGAAAAATTGCATTTTTAGCAGAATTTTACACTGTATACAAAAGATAAGAAATGCAGAATGTCGCGTTGGAAGAAGACCTGGTTCAGTCGAATTAATTGCTATTAGCAAAGCTCAAAATGTAGAGGCTATAAGGTCAGCAATTGATGCTGGACAGTTCATCTTTGGTGAAAACTATGTTCAGGAAGCTGCTGAAAAAATTCAAAATCTTCAGAATTTAAGGTTAGAATGGCATTTTGTAGGAAGAATTCAAACGAATAAAACAAAATTTATTGCCAATAATTTTTCTTGGGTACACAGTCTTGCGGATTTAAAATTAGCAGTAAAATTGAATGAGTATCGAAAAGAAGCAAATTTAACGCCCATTAATGTTTGTATCCAAGTTAATCTGCAGAAAGAGAGAAGCAAAGCTGGAATATATTTAGAACATATTGCCCCCTTCGCAACTTCAATTAATAAGCTTTCTCATCTTAATTTAAGGGGTTTAATGGCAATTCCCAAACCCGAAAAAGATTTCACTTCCCAACGTAAACACTTTAAAGCGTTACGTTTAAGCTTAGAGAAACTAAATAAATTAGGCTTAAGATTAGATACTTTATCTATGGGCACATCTCAGGATTTTGAGGCCGCTATTGCTGAAGGTGCGACATTGGTTCGATTAGGTACAGCAATTTTTGGAAAAAGACAATGATAAAATTTTTATGAAAAGTAATTTTTTATATATTCATCTAAACGAGATAGGTTGATACGTTTTTGTTGCATAGTATCGCGATCACGTAGGGTGACGGTATCATGATTTTCAGTATTTTCACTTTTAGCTATCGTATCAAAATCAACAGTAATGCAAAGTGGAGTGCCAATTTCATCATGACGCCGATAACTTTTTCCAATATTTCCGGTATCCTCAAAGGCAATTCTGCCTATTCCCAAAGCTAATATTGCATTCTTCAAATTTTTTGCTTTTTCTACCAACAAACTATCGTTGCGCTTTAAAGGGATGATAGCTGCTTTGACGGGCGCTAAATGTGGTTTTATTTTCAACACTAAACGTTTTTTATCATCTTTTAGAGTTTCTTCTTCATACGCTTCGGTGAGTATGGCAAGTACACCTCTATCCAAACCTGCTGAAGGTTCTATCACGTAGGGAATAAAATGCGAACCAGGAGGGTCTTGAACGGTTAATTTAGCAATGCTTTCCTTATTAACAGATACTTTAGCATTGATATTTAATTTATTTTGATCTTGCGTATGCGAACCTAAATCATAATCAGTACGATTAGCAATTCCTTCTAGTTCTTCAAAGCCATGAGGGAATTTATAGAGTATATCGACGGTTGCTTTTGCATAGTGAGCCAGTTCGGATGTGCTTTGCGTTAATAATTTTAATTTTTCGGTATTTAACCCTTGATTCTTCCACCACGCTAAACGAGATTCAACCCAATATTCATGCCATTTTTCATCTTCACCCGGTTTAACAAAAAATTCAATCTCGAGTTGTTCAAATTCTCTGACTCTAAAAATAAAATTACGTGGTGTTATTTCGTTTCTAAAAGCTTTACCAATTTGTGCTATGCCAAAAGGAAGTTTAGGAGACATAGAATCCATAACATTTTTAAAATTAGTAAATATTCCTTGTGCGGTTTCGGGACGCAGATAAGCAAAAGCATCAGGATCTTCTACTGGGCCCATGGTGGTTTTAAACATCATATTGAAGGCTCTTGGCTCAGTAAGATTGGTAGAACCACATGCTTCACATTTACCATCTATAAGATGATCCAAACGCCAACGCTTTTTACATTGTTTACAATCGACAAGTAAATCAGCAAAGGTGCTTTCGTGACCGGAATAATAAAAAATTTTTCGATGTGTCAAAATGGCAGAATCTAATCCATAGATATCATCACGCTCGTAAACATTAGATTTCCACCAGGCGGCTTTTAAATTATTTTTTAATTCCACACCTAATGGGCCATAATCATAGACACCTTGTAGGCCCCCATAAATTTCAGCACTAGGGAAGATGAATCCTCGGCGTTTACATAAAGATACAATTTCTTCTAGATTTTCTGCTGCCATGCTAATTTCCAAAGCTTGAGTTTAGAATAAGTTTTCATAAATACTATGAATTATACAACAGGTTTTCATAAAAATTCTTAGAATAAGCAACATGAACTTAAACAGGAGTAAAAAAGCTTAGTTTATTTAAACATCTCGTCCGGAACGTTTACGTTCATGTTCTTTTAAAAACTTTTTACGTAAACGCAAATAATGCGGTGTGACTTCTAATAATTCATCATCAGCGATAAATTCTAATGCTTGCTCTAAGGAAAATGTTATGGGGGGAGTCAAAATGATGTTTTCATCTGAACCTGAAGCTCGAACATTCGTGAGCTGCTTCCCTTTTACGACATTAACAACTAAGTCGTTATCGCGCGAATGAATGCCTACGATCATCCCTTCATAGACATCAGTTTGTGGACCTATTAATAGTTTTCCACGCTCTTGTAAATTAAATAAGGAAAATCCAGTCGCTTTACCGACTTGATTGGAGATCATGACACCATTTGCTCGATTAGCTATTGTCCCTTTTTTCACTGGACCGTAATGATCGAATACATGATGCATCAATCCCAAGCCAGAAGTTGCAGTTAAAAATTCTGTACGAAAACCAATTAAAGCGCGCGTGGGGATTTTATAATCTAGTCGGACGCGTCCTTTACCATCAGATACCATATCTATTAGATCGCCACGTCGACTACCTAATTTTTCCATGATGTTACCTTGATGTTGTTCTTCCAGATCTACGGTTAAGTTTTCGTAGGGTTCTTTCAGCTCACCATCAATTTCCTTTAGAATAACTTCAGGACGAGATACACCCAACTCATACCCTTCACGACGCATAGTTTCGATTAATATCGATAAATGCAATTCTCCTCTTCCAGAGACGCGGAATCGATTGGGATCTTCTGTGTCTGCAACTTTAAGCGCAACATTATGTAGTAGTTCCCTGTCGAGACGCTCTCTAATTTGGCGACTGGTAACAAATTTTCCATCTTTACCTGCAAAAGGTGAGTTATTAACCTGGAAGGTCATGCTCATCGTAGGCTCATCAACTATCAAAGCGGGTAAAGCTTCCACTAAATTAGGATCACACAACGTGTCAGAGATATTCAGCTTATCAATACCTGTTACGGCTATAATATCGCCAGCTTCTGCTTGATCGATTTCTATTCGTTCTAAGCCGCGATAACCTAAAATTTGTAATATACGAGCAGGCCGAGTTTTTCCTTCTCTGTCAATTAATACAACAGGCATATTAGACTTAGCGCATCCTCTCTGAACTCGACCAATACCAATAGTGCCTACATAACTGGAATAATCCAAGGTGGTAATTTGCATTTGAAAGGGGCCTTGAGGGTCGACTGCGGGGGGGGCAACTTTATTAATGATAGTTTCAAATAAAGGAGTCAGATCAGAGCTTGGTTTTTTAAGGTCTAATGTTGCATAACCTTGTAAAGCAGAAGCATAGATAATAGGAAAATCTAATTGTTCTTCGGTTGCGCCTAAACGATCGAATAAATCAAAAACCTGATTAATAACCCAATCAGGACGGGCGCTGGGCCTGTCAATTTTATTAACGACGACAATAGGCTTTAGACCTTTAGCAAAGGCTTTTTGCGTAACAAAACGTGTTTGTGGCATAGGACCATCTACAGCGTCTACTAACAGCAAGACAGAATCTACCATAGCCAAGATACGTTCCACTTCTCCGCCAAAGTCAGCATGCCCAGGAGTGTCGACAATATTAATACGATAACCATGCCACTCGATAGAAGTATTTTTTGCGAGGATAGTAATGCCACGCTCACGTTCCAAGTCATTACTATCCATAATACGCTCCACTGGAGCAACCCTGCTCGAGAGAGTGCCGGATTGTTGTAATAGTTTATCAACAAGTGTGGTTTTCCCATGGTCCACATGGGCAATTATGGCGATATTACGTATATTTTGGATCATGATAGTTTAAGAAATTAGGTATTAGGAATGTTCAAAAAGAGTGCATGATAACGCAAAGTAAGGCATTTCGGCTAGCGTGTTCTACACTGATAGAAAGGCAATTAATATTGAGAGGTTTTATCATGGGTGTGCTTTTATTGCAACCAACTACTACAGCTCAATGGCAGTCTTTGGTTAAGGATGCAAAATCTAGCAGCAATCTCAGGTTGAACAATGAATTAGAAAGTTACTTAGTTTTTTTATTAGGGTACTATAATCATCGGCCTGATATCGCCAATTCAGTTTTAGCGAAAGAATTTCTAACTGGTATGACTGAAAGGTGCTCTAGGCAACGAGAGTGTTTACGTGAGGTAGGAGATAAATGTTTATTGTTTGCCGGGTTTTTTCCTGAGCAGGCTGAAAAAAGACATGTAAAAATTAAGTATTTTATTGAGCTAGGTCAATCAGCCTATATTCAGGTAGCAAGCTTGTCAAAAGCAAGTTCCGCTTCTCTTTATAGTGCCTTAAGTTATGATTTTATTAGCTTGATGGAAATCTTACATGCAATCCGGGGTTTAAATGATCCAGCTAATGAGTTAACCCCCTTGCAAGCCTTAGAGTTATGGACCGATGTTAAAAGTCCGCACGCTTTAACAGTGTTGCGTAGGCATACATCCTATTCTACTTTTACAGGATCACAACTTAAGCATTAGGTTCAATAATTCACGCATTATTTCCTACTACTTTGTTTCAGTTAAAATATTGGATTGAAGAAATTAAAAGCTTAGCTGCATTTAACTTTTTATTTAATTATTTGATTAATTTAAATCATACACATTTGAAGATTCTAGAATTATGAGTTATTAAAATGAGCATTTTCTTGCTCAAAATCAGCTAGGTAGTTAAGATAGAACAACTAGAATAATGATAATCCTTATGCAGATTTTCTATCGAGCATTAAAATGAATGAAACCTTGACTACAGATTTTGGTTATCAAAGTATTCCCGTGAGTGAAAAAAATAACCGAGTGGCTGAAATTTTTCAGTCAGTAGCAGGCAAATATGATCTTATGAATGATCTGATGTCTTTTGGGTTGCATCGTCTATGGAAAAAATTTACGGTGGAATTATCTCAACTTCGTAAGGGAGATAGTGTACTTGATGTGGCAGGAGGTACTGGTGATTTGGTAAAAGCATTTGCTAAACAAATAGGACCACAGGGTAAGGCAATTTTGTTAGATATTAATGCTGCTATGCTAAATATAGGGCGAGATCGGCTACTGGATTTAGGATTTTCGGAAATAAGCTCCATCCAAGCCAATGCAGAGTATTTACCCTTTGCGGAGGCTAGTTTTGATTGTCTGAGTATAGCTTTTGGATTACGCAATGTAACGAATAAGCAAACTGCACTAAAATCTATGTATCAGGTTTTGAAACCAGGTGGTCGTTTACTTGTTTTAGAGTTTTCTAAACCAATATTAGGGTTTTTACAGAACTTATATAATCGTTATTCCTTCGATTTTTTACCTATATTAGGGGAATGGATTGCTAATGATGAAGCAAGTTATCGTTATTTAATTGAATCCATACGTCGTCATCCCGATCAAAAAACACTTCAGACACTCATCTTAGACACAGGATTTGATGAATGTGAATACTATAATCTTAGCGGTGGAATAGTCGCGTTACATAGAGCGTGGAAATTTTGATTAGCTCCAATATAATATTATCTGCTCAAGAAGCGATACTTAATCGCTATCTAAACCTTGACCCAGAATCTAAAAAACATTTGCGCCAATTGTCTGGGAGGGTCGTAAAGATAGAATGGGGTTCACTTATCTATTATTGGCTTTTTAAATCCAATTCAATTTATTTAAGTAAAGATTATAACGGACCTGCTGATTTAATATTACGTGGTTCAACTTTTGATTTTTTACGCATGGCATTTATAAAGAAAGATAAAGCATTTACAGATATTCCTCTACAGATTGTAGGTGACATGGAGTTTGGAAAGCAATTTAGAGATTTTTTTTCAACTCTTGAGATAGATTACGAAGAACAATTATCAAAAAAAATAGGTGATGCTATAGCGTACCCCTTGATACAAGCACTTAAAGCAATAAGTCTTTGGGCTAGACAAAATATAGAAAATCTTGGTCAAAATGTAACAAATTATGTCCAAACGGAAATGAATTGGTTGGTTCCAGACGAAGAATTACAGTTTTTTTTTTCCGATGTTGATGATTTGCGCGACGATTGTGCTCGATTAGAAGCTCGGATAAATTCTTTGCAAAAAGGATTGAATGGATGAAAGCTATTTCTCATCTAGTGCGTTTAATGCAGATCAGTTTTATTCTTTTTCGTTATAATCTAGATGAATTAATGTATTCTCTCGATCTATTCAGGCCTTTACGTTTTTTTGGATATTTAAATCCTTATCGAAGACTTAATAAAAAGATGTCTAGAGGAGAAAGAATTCGTCTTGCACTAGAAGACTTGGGTCCAATATTTGTTAAGTTTGGTCAAACTTTATCAACACGTCGTGATTTTATTCCTATTGATATTGCTGACGAATTAGCAAAGCTACAGGATCGTGTACCTCCTTTTCCAGGAGAAGAAGCGAAATCTATTGTTGAAACTTGTATTAGAAAATCCATTTCAGAAGCATTTTCTCAATTTGATATTAATCCTTTAGCGTCGGCTTCTATTGCGCAGGTTCATACCGCTAAGTTGTTGACTACGGGTCAAGAAGTTGTGGTTAAAGTGTTAAGACCGGGAATTTATAAAAAAATAAATCGAGATATTGATTTATTGTATGCTTTAGCGGATTTGGCTTTACATTATTGGCGATCTGCCAAGCAACTTAGACCTCGTGAAATTGTAGCAGAATTCGAAGCTTGTTTAAAAGACGAATTAGATTTATTACGTGAAGGTGCTAATGCCTCACAATTACGGCGTAATTTTTCTGATTCTGATTTGCTTTACATTCCAGAAGTATTTTGGTCGTATACTTCTCATAAAGTCCTAGTCATGGAACGCATTTATGGTATTTCAATTTCTGATATTTCTACTTTAAAAAAGCAAGGAATTAATTTAAAGAAATTAGCGGAACGAGGCGTTGAAATTTTTTTTACGCAAGTGTTTCGTGATTGTTTTTTTCATGCCGATATGCACCCAGGGAATATTTTTGTTTCACCTAAAAATAAAGAAAATCCTCAGTATTTGGGTGTTGATTTCGGGATTATGGGAAGTTTAAGTCCAGATGACCAACGCTATCTCGCCGAAAATTTGTTAGCATTTTTCAATAGAGACTACCGTCGTGTAGCCCAATTGCATGTTGAATCGGGTTGGGTTGCAGAAAATACTAGGATTAATGAATTTGAGGCAGCGATACGCACCGTATGCGAACCAATTTTTGAAAGACCTTTAAAAGAAATTTCTTTTGGACAATTACTTTTAAGATTATTTCAGACTGCTAGAAGATTTAATATGGAGGTGCAGCCGCAATTAGTGCTATTGCAAAAAACATTGTTTAATGTTGAAGGTTTAGGGCGGCAATTGTATCCAGATTTGGATTTATGGAACACAGCCAAACCTTTTTTAGAACATTGGTTACGAAAACAAGTCGGGCCACGGGCCTTTATACGAAAAATTCGGGAATATGCCCCTTTTTGGGCAGAAAAGGTTCCTGAAATTCCAGATTTAATATATCAAGTAATGCTCGAGTTACGTCATTTAAAAAAGAAACCAAAATGTCTTTATTGCGCAAAAGAAAAAGAAAAAAAACAAACACGTAAAAAATCTTTCTGGTTTATAGGTTTAGGTATTGCTACTGCTTGTATAGTTTGGGTTTTGTTAGATCTAAGTGTTAAGGATGTAACACATTTAACATCTACGTATTTATGGATTTTAGGTTTAGGAGGTTTGGGGTTATTTTTAGTTGCGATGATTAATTTACGAAATTAAATTAATTTTACTTTAAACACGGAGTGTTTATGGGATTTTATGGATTAAATCTAATATCGTTCCTTATTATTTTTCTGATTGCTTTGTTATTATTTGGCCCTAGATATTTACATATTATTTTAAAAGATTTGACTATTTCAGGGCGAAACTATATTAAGATTTTATTAAAATTAAATAATGTAAAATCAAATGATAATAAATCCGAATCCGAAACAGATATTACTAGTGGATGATGACGAACTGTGCCTGAAAGTATTAACTCAATACTTAGATGAAGCTCAATATGCCTACATAGCTTGTAAAGATGGCCAACTTGCTTGGAATTATTTACTACAAAATTCCGATAAATTTTTTGTTGTTTTAAGCGATAGAATTATGCCCAATCTTCATGGTTTGCAATTATTAGCGAAAATGCAAAAAAGAAAATTAAATATTCCATTAGTATTATTTTCTGGTGAAGCAAACAAAGAAGAAAGGTGTGAAGCGATCATGCTAGGAGCATATGATTTTTTTTATAAACCTATATCTAAAGAATTACTTTTTGCAGTGTTGAAAAAAATAAAAAAACAATTAGTATAGTTAATAATAAGTAATTATAAGGAGAGAAAAAAATGCCCAAATCTAATCTCAATTGGGAAAATAATTGCTTATTTACTTTAGCAAATATAGGCGATGTTAATTTATTTGAGTATTGGCTAGATAAATCAAAATTAAATATTGATGCTCAGGATCAAGGTGGCGACACTCCATTGCATTTTGCCGCAAGAGGGGGGCACAAAGATTTGACAGTCATGTTATTAAGAAAAGGAGCATTACTTAGCTTAAACAAGAAAAAACGAACTGCTTTACAAGATGCTTATGATAGCAAAAAAACCATGATTGTAAGAGAGATTACTAAATATGTAATTCAAAAAAATTCAGTGAAAAATATCGTCCAAATTCAAAATCTTAATAAAAAAGTAGATATGAAAGAGGAACAAAAGCTGAAGTTACTTATTAATGATTTTATAAAATGTTTAAGAAAGAACTATGTAGATAGAAATATTTTTATTCGCTTTCCGGCTAAACATAATGAAAGAGCCAAGGCTTTAATCATTGCGGCGCGGCGCTGTAGCTCGGTTAGCGAGTTTAAGGATTTATTGAATAACCAACTCAATCTATTTAAAAATACCCCCACACGTTCTTTATCTAAGGAAATAATTGATAGACGATGGTCTGAAGTGATTAAAAATAAGCCATTAAATGTTAATAAGTCACTGTTTTACAAAACGTTAAATACTTTTGTTACGGAAAGACTTTATAAAAATGTAGACAATAGAAACTTTAGGAACATTCATCAACGCTAAATTTATCAAAAAGTGATTAGTTTCTTTTAGTTGCACAGTGTTTTTCTACATAAAGCTTGCAATTTTTTTGCACATCTCTAAACTAAGTCCTTAATTAAAGAGCTGTGCTATGAAAATTGTTTTAGCTAATCCTCGAGGTTTTTGCGCCGGTGTTGATCGCGCCATAGAAATTGTTAAAAGAGCATTAAATCTGTTTGGCGTACCTATCTATGTGCGCCATGAAGTAGTCCATAATCGAATTGTAGTTGCCGATTTAGAACAAAAAGGTGTAATTTTTGTTGAACATATCGATGAAATACCACAAGGTGCCACTGCTATTTTTAGTGCCCATGGTGTTTCTCAAGCCGTTCGTGAATCCGCTAAACAACGCAATTTAAAAGTTTTTGATGCGACTTGTCCTTTAGTAACTAAGGTGCATATGGAGGTGGCACGCTATAATCGCTTAGGCCAAGAGTGCATCTTGATTGGGCACGCGGATCATCCAGAGGTAGAGGGAAGCTTAGGACATTATGATAATCCAGCTGGAGGGATTTATTTAGTAGAAAATACTGAGGATGTTGCTTCGTTAAAAGTTAAAAATCCTCGCTCATTAAGCTACGTTACACAAACGACTTTATCATTGGATGATACTAAAACTATTATACAGGATTTAAAGCAGCGTTTTCCTGAAATTGCTACACCTAAGAAAGAGGATATTTGTTATGCAACACAAAATCGTCAACTTGCGGTAAAAGAATTAGCAAAACAATGTGATATGGTATTAGTTTTAGGATCTATTAATAGTTCCAACTCTAATAGATTGAAAGAATTGGCCGAACGTTTAGGTAAACCTGCGTATTTAATTGATACGGCTAAAGATATCCAATCAACCTGGGTAATTGGAAAAGAATTTATTGGTATCACTGCAGGGGCGTCTGCACCTGAATTTTTAGTCCAAGAGGTTATAAAATATCTAAAAACATTTCCTAATTGGCAAGAATGTTTGGTTTCCGAATTAATAGGTATAGATGAAAACGTTGCTTTTGCTCTACCACGTGAATTACGAACGCCATTAGCAATCGCCACTGAAACGGCAATTTAATATTAATAATTATATAAAGAATTTTTTTCTGTTTTATCGTTCAGGAGCTTATTTTTCATTTCCCCAGATATATCTAAATAAGCTTCCACCCATTATTCCACCGACTAAGGGAGCGAGCCAAAATAATCAAAGCTGGTGGATTGCCCACCCTCCTACAAATAGTGCTGGACCTGCTGGCAGAGCCATTTCGTAGATCAAACCCTTGATGTCCACTTGCCAATCAGATATAAAACAGTAGTGGCTAGTATGCCTCCTATTACCTGAGTAATAATATAACTAGGTACTTCTTTAAGGCTAAATCTACCCGCAGCCCAAAGACCTATCGAAACGGCAGGGTTTAAATGACAACCAGAGATTGGGGCGAATACGCAACACATGGTTAGTAAGCTCAAACCAAAAGCTACACCCAAAAAACCTATACCTACTAGAGGAAATTTAGCGGCTAATACAGCACTGTCGCATCCGCCTAACACTAGCCAAAAAGACCTAAAAATTCCGCCGCTAATAGTTTCCTTAGCATATTAAATCTCCTTGAAAATCAGATGAAGTATAGCAGTAGAAAATATTTTTCATCAATATAGAGGATATTCCACGCAATATAAAACTTTAAAAACTCAATTTCCATTACCAGCACTGCTTCGAACCGGTACCAGCATTAGTTTTTTCTCCTAATTGATTAAGCATAAATAGATAACATTCAGAATCGGAAAATTTAGCTTTGGCTGATAGTTGATAACTGCTGGTAGTGCTTTTTAGAAGCAATTGATAAAAGTTTTTTTCAGTAACATCTTTTAGATGTAACTTGTTAAAGTTCGCATCTTCGTAACTATTATTATTTCCAAGATAATAAATTTCCATTTGTTGGGCAAGATTTATTAAAGCAATTTTCGCTTCAGTACGGTGAGTTTTCTTCAGAGCGTGAATGTAAATAGGATAAGTGATTGTAGCTAAAATACCGACTATAAATAAAACAATAAGCAGTTCGAATAAGCTAAATCCATGTTCAGTATTTTTCATGATAAACTCCTTCTTATGCTTTATTTTTTAACGAAATCCATGAGGTAAAATACCCAAGTTTGTACTTATTTGTTGTGCGAACGCAGCACCCATTCGATCAGAAAGTTGTTGTAATAGGCCAGGTTTGACGGTGTAATCGACAATATTTTTATTTTTAATTAAGTCTTGAGATAAGCTATTTAAATCTCCAAAACCGTCTATAAGTCCTAAAGATAATGCTTCTTCTCCTGTCCACGCTAAACCAGAAAATAACTCTGGATTATCTTTTAGGCGATTTCCGCGCCCCTGTTTAACGGCATGAATGAATTGTTGATGAACATTTGCAAGCATGCGTTCAGCAATGAGCTTTTCATCTATTTTTTCAGGTGAAAAGGGATCTAAAAAGCCTTTATGGTCTCCAGCTGTTAATAGGCGACGTTGAACACCGACTTTCTTCATGGTATCAACGAAACCAAATCCATCCATTAAAACACCAATTGAACCGACTAAGCTGGCAGGATTAGCATAGATGTCGTCACTAGCCGAGGCTATATAATAAGCTGCAGATGCACAAAGATCATCGCATACAGAATACAATTTAGTCTTTGGGTATTGATGGCGTAAATAGCGGATTTCATTGTAGATCTGTGCCGCTTGAACTGGACTGCCTCCTGGACTATTAATACGCAAAATCACTGTACGAGTATTTCTATCTTCAAAAGCGTTTTGCAATCCTTCAATTACGTTATCAGAACTTGCAGTTGAATTGTCATCGATGATGCCTCTAATATCAACAAGTCCGATATGTGCTTTTGTTTTTGAAGCAGTGGGGAGATTACTTGTTGTTGGCCATAAAGTTAACAGAAGACCTAAAAAAATTATAAAAAACAGGAATTTGAAAAAAATATTCCAACGTCTTTTGCGACGTTGTTCTTTTAAGGTATCAAAAAGTAATTTTTCTATGGTTTTGCGTTGCCATGCTGGATCATTTAATAGTTCTTCTATCATAGAATTTCCCATTTAAATTTTTGAAATAAGAGTAAAAATGCGCATAGTTTACCTCTTTTTTACTAGCCAGGACATATTTTGGCTGAAAATACAAAAATCTAACTTCCTAAGCCTAATTACTACACAAGAGTTAGATAATTTTTACCGTAAATTTATACTTAAATTGTCTAAAGTATTGGTTGCTAACATTTGTTTAGCTAAATTGACTTGATTTTTTCTAATTAGACTAAACTATTTATAAGATATAAATCTTAATAAGTGGTAATTAGAGGGGAATATGAGTCTTAATAAATTAACCAGTCAGTTTCAAAACGCATTAGCGGAATCTCAATCTTTCGCTATCGGGCAGGATAATGCTTTTATTGAACCCATCCATTTGATGTCTGCTCTATTGCAACAAGAGAATGGTACGGTTAAACCTTTATTGATTAAAGCTAATGTTAATTTAAATCAATTAACTAAAGACTTGGATGAGGCAATTGCGCGTTTACCTAAAGTTCAGACTGCAACTCCTGGAGAGATTTATCCTTCTAAAGATCTCGTCCGCTTACTAAATATATGCGATAAGCTTGCACATCAACGAAATGATGAATATTTATCAAGCGAATTATTTGTACTTGCAGCTATAGATGATAAAAATATTTTGGGTGAATTATTAAGAAAAGCGGGTGCTAGCAAAACTTTGCTTGAACAAGCAATAAAAGATGTAAGAGGCGGAGAGGCAGTGAATGATCCTGAAGCAGAAGGTCGTCGCGGCGCTTTGGAAAAATACACTATTGATCTAACAGCGCAGGCATCTCAAGGAAAACTCGATCCAGTCATTGGACGTGATGATGTGATACGTCGAACTATTCAAGTGCTGCAAAGACGAACAAAAAATAATCCAGTCCTTATTGGCGAGCCTGGTGTTGGTAAAACCGCTGTAGTGGAAGGACTTGCGCAACGAATTGTTAATCATGAAGTTCCAGAAGGATTAAGAAACAAACGTTTACTTGCTTTAGATATGGGCTCATTGATTGCTGGAGCTAAATATCGAGGAGAATTCGAAGAACGATTAAAAGCCGTTTTAAATGAGCTGGCAAAACAAGAGGGACAAATTATTTTATTTATTGATGAGTTGCATACCATGGTGGGTGCGGGAAAAGCAGAAGGAGCTATGGATGCAGGAAATATGCTTAAACCTGCTTTAGCGAGAGGTCAGTTGCATTGCATTGGCGCAACTACTTTAAATGAATATCGGAATTATATTGAAAAAGATGCTGCATTAGAACGCCGTTTTCAAAAAATTTTAGTAGATGAACCTAGCGTTGAAGATACTATAGCTATTTTACGCGGCTTAAAACAACGTTATGAGATTCACCATGGTGTTGAAATTATGGATTCAGCTATTGTTGCTGCAGCCACTTTGTCTCATCGCTACATTTCTGATAGAAACTTGCCTGATAAAGCAATTGATCTTATTGATGAGGCGGCTAGTCGAATTAGAATCGAAATTGATTCTAAGCCAGAAAAATTGGATCGTTTAGATAGACGATTAATTCAGTTAAAAATTGAACGAGAAGCCTTAAAAAAAGAAACCGATGAGGCTTCCAAGATTAGATTGGAAAATTTAGAAAAAGAGATTACTGAGCTTTCAAAAAAATATGCTGATCTTAATGAGATTTGGAAGGCCGAAAAGGCAAGCTTGCAGGGCGAGCAAAAAATTAAAAGTGAGCTTGAAAAGGCCCAATTTGAGTTAGAAAAAGCGCGTCGCTCTGGTGATCTAAATCAAATGTCTGAATTACAGTATGGTCATATCCCCGCCTTAGAGAAAAAATTGGTTGCAGCTCAGAAGATGGCAAAAAAAGAGTCCCATTTAATGCGCAATAAAGTGAGTGAAAAAGAAATTGCAGAAATTGTTTCACAATGGACCGGCATTCCAGTTGCTAAGATGCTAGAAGGTGAGCGAGAAAAATTATTACATATGGAAGATGCACTCCACAAACGTGTCATTGGTCAAGACGAAGCGATTGCTGTTGTATCAAATGCAATTCGACGTTCACGCGCGGGATTGTCAGATCCTAAGCGTCCGATTGGATCATTTATTTTTTCAGGACCGACTGGTGTTGGTAAAACAGAGGTTTGTAAAGCATTAGCAGGATTTTTATTTGATTCTGACGATGCTATGGTTCGTTTAGATATGTCAGAATTTATGGAGAAACATTCTGTCGCACGTCTAATTGGTGCTCCTCCAGGATATGTCGGTTATGAAGAAGGGGGTTATCTTACCGAAGCAGTTCGTCGGAAACCTTATTCCGTAGTTCTTCTGGATGAAATTGAAAAAGCACATGCAGATGTGTTTAACATTTTATTACAAGTATTAGATGATGGTCGATTAACAGATGGGCAAGGACGCACAGTGGACTTTCGTAACACTGTTATAGTAATGACATCAAATTTAGGTTCGCAAATTATTCAAGAGTTGACGTCGAAAAAAGATTATGCTGCTTTAAAAAGTACGCTTATAGATATTATTGCGCAACATTTCCGACCGGAATTTATTAATCGTGTTGATGAGGTAGTTGTGTTTCATGAGTTGTCTGAAAAACAGATTCATAAAATTACTTTAATTCAATTGGAAAGCCTACACGAACGCCTCAGTGATCGTGATTTACAATTAGAAGTTAGCGAAGTTGCGATTAATCATATTGCTAAAATGGGTTACGATCCTGTTTATGGTGCACGCCCTCTAAAACGTACTATTCAACAAGAATTGGAGAATCCGATTGCCAAAGATATGCTCGAAGAAAAATTCTTACCCGGAGATAAAATTTTTGTAGACTATATTAATGAAAAAATAAAATTAACGGCAAAAAAAACAAATCTTAAAACTAAAAAGTAATTATTCTTTATTTAATTTTTCATTTAATCTTTGATTATTCTGCAATGTAGTTAAATAAATAGGGTATTTTATAATATCGAAATAGGGAGAATAATCAAAATCGCGCGGCGAGTACAGTCTTGGATTGCTTTTGTAAAGTTTAGTGCTGTTTTTTTCAGTTTTTAAAATTGGTAATATTGGAAAATTGACGGATTGAAAAGCCTCAGCTAATAAGGAAGAGCAGCTTTCTTTGGTTCTCATCCCTGGCTTGTAATTAAATAATGTAGAGTGCCATCTACGGGGTAAAAGTGGCCAAGGCATTAAAAAACGCCCTAAGTCAAAAATTAATCTAAAATCATACTCTATACCTAATTTTTTTATAGCGTAGTTAATGATTTTTTGTCCTTCTTGATAAGAAATATTTCTTGGACGACAAATGCGAGTATGCTCCTTTTCATATTTTTTCAATGGCGAGATTAAAGCCCCCTTTCCTAACAAACTTTCAAATACTAATTGTTCGTTTGGATCACCAGAGTAAAACTCGATTATTCTTGTTTGCATATCCTTATCTTCAATGTCGTATAAACGACCAATATACAGTGCAGCATGTGACCAGGAACTGCGGGTAATGACTTTAATCATTTGACTAATACGGTTGCGACCTTCTATTAATAAAACATCGCATGGACGTAGTTCATAACGAAGTTTATTAAAATCACTTAAGGGGACAGTTTGAGGTGGTTCTACTTCCCTATTTAGCCATTTAAAAAAAAAGTTAAATAGTTTGTTTGTTAAGTCCATTTGCATAATGGTTTCCAAATACAATTTTTCTAAAATCTTATTTAATTAATAGTATAAGCGCATTAAAATTAACGCGCTAAAATTTCAGATTGATTGTGCCAGCTCAGTCGCATAGCCTAAATAACTAGTAGGTGATAATTCGAGTAATTTTTGTTTAATATCGTCAGGAACTTTTAGGTCCTTAATAAATTGATGAAGGGCTTCTTGATTAAGTTTTTTACCTTGCGTTAAGATTTTTAATTTTTCGTAGGGCATTTCAGTAGCATACCGTCTTAAAATAGTTTGTATGGCTTCAGCCAAAATTTCCCAATGTTGATTAAGATCTTCAAGCAATTTAGTATCATCGATAGAAATTTTTTCTAAACCACATTGTAAACTATTGTAAGCAACTAAATTATATGCAAACGCTGTTCCAAGATTACGTAATAATGTTGAGTCTCTTAAATCACGTTGCCAACGGGAGATCGGTAAGGTTCTTGAAAAATGTTGATATAAGTTATTCGCTAAACTAAGATTTCCTTCAGCATTTTCAAAATCGATGGGATTAATTTTGTGCGGCATGGTAGATGAGCCAACTTCACCTATTTTGATTTTTTGTTTGAAATAACCCAAAGAAATATAACCCCAAAAATCGGCTGTCAAATTAATTAATATATTATTAATCCGTTTTAAACTATCACAATATTCTGCAATATAGTCATGAGGCTCAATCTGTGTAGTATAAGCATTCCAATCTAAATTTAGACTGGTTACAAAATTTTTATTAAGCTCAGGCCAATCAATCTCAGGATAAGCAATCCGATGGGCATTGTAATTACCAATAGCACCATTAAATTTACCGTAAATTTTTACTGAAGCGAATATTTTTTCCTGAGCTAATAAGCGTTGAGTAAAATTCGCAAATTCTTTACCCATTGTTGTAGGTACAGCGGGTTGGCCGTGCGTACGACCCAACATAGGATGTGTGGAGTATTGATGTGAATATTTTTTTAAATAAATTATTAATTGCTGCATTGCAGGGAGTAAGTGCTGAGTCCGTACGTCCTTGAGCATTAAAGCATAAGCTAAATTATTAATATCATCAGACGTACAGCCAAAATGTATAAATTCACGGATTGATTTGAATTCTGGGTTTTTGGCTAGTTTTTCTTTTAAAAAATACTCAACGGCTTTAATATCGTGTCGCGTTGTTTTTTCTAAAATTTTAATTCTTTCAGCATCTTCCAAATTAAAATTTTCAATAATATGATTCAATTGTTGCTGAGTTGTTTGAGAAAATGCAGGAATTTCCTTGATGCCAGAATGGTTAGCCAGGGCTTGTAGCCAGCGTATCTCAATTAATACTCTAAAATAAAATAAAGCATATTCGCTACATAAGGGACGCAAACTATCGGTTTTATCTGAATAACGACCATCAATAGGAGAAATTGCGGTTAAAGGATTGAGTTGCACAGGGGCCTCTTAAGTTTATTTAAAGCTCTTCGGATTCCTCTGGACCATATTTTTCTGATCTATCATGTCTTTTTTCTTTAATTTTTTGTTTATGTTTATTAATTTGCTGCTCTATTCTGTCAATTAAATTGTCAATTGCAGAATATAGATTTTCATTTTCAGCACTGGCATAAAATTCAGTACCATGTGTATGAACTAGGGCTTTAGCGACTTGATCTAAATTTTCAAGACTTAATGTGATATGTATGGCAGTAGTTTTATGAGTTATACGTTCCAGTCGTTTAAACTTATCTAGTATATATTGTTTTAAAGCGTCCGTAACTTTAATACCATCATCTGTAATAGTAATTTGCATTAGACCCTCTACCTTTATAATGTATTGTCTTTGATATTCTAAAATAATATAGTGATTATACCTTAGGTTGAACAGTAAAGTAGAGTGTGACCTACTTCACAAGAGTATTTTTTAACCCTAAGGGAATTTTTTAAAGAAAAGGTGGAAATTAAATTTCATAGGACAATTCGAGTAAAATTTAAACAATTTTTATTCTATTTTACACAAATCTATGACTATAGATCAAATTCATGACCCAAATAGACTTCTCTAACACGTTGATTATTTAATACTTCTTTTGGAGTCCCCACATAGATAGTTTCTCCTTCACTCACTATATAAGCACGTTTACAAATCGTAAGAGTTTCTCGAACATTATGATCGGTAATCAAAACTCCGATGCCACGCCGACTAAGATGAATAATCATTCGTTTAATATCAACAACAGAAATGGGATCGATTCCAGCAAAAGGTTCATCTAATAACATGAATTTTGGCTCCATGGCCAAAGCGCGGGCAATTTCAACACGACGCCGTTCACCCCCCGATAAGCTAATTCCTAATGTATCGCGGATATGAGTTATATGGAACTCATGAAGAAGATTTTCGAGATGTTGTTTACGTTGTTCTTTTGAAAGATCTTTACGTAATTGGAGTATAGCGAGAATATTATCAGCGACAGACAATTTACGAAATATTGAAGGTTCCTGAGGTAAGTAACCAATGCCTGCCTTAGCACGTGCATGCATCGGCAAACGAGTAATATTATGATTATCTAATAAAATTTTACCTTGTGTACTTTCAATTAGACCCACAATCAAATAAAAGCTTGTGGTTTTTCCAGCGCCATTAGGGCCTAACAAACCTACTACTTCTCCGGTTTCTAGTTCTAAAGAAACATTTTTGACAACAACGCGAGAATGGTAGCGTTTAGCCAAATTGATAGCTTGTAATTTACTCATGAGCGAACAGGTTGCAATGGTGCTATTAGTATTTGAGTATGCCCTTCTTTTGAGATAGGGGAACCAACGGTTTTCTTTTTAAAATCATAGTTAATTTGGGGCCCTTTGACATGATTTTGTCCTTGCACAATCTCAGCATTACCCATAGCTTCTAACCAATCTTTCTGTGGATAATAATAGATCGTATTTCCAGTAGCAATTAACTTGGGTCGATTAGGAAATATAAGTGCCCGATAGCGTGCTGGATTACCAATAGCGATTACTTTGGTGACTTGACCATTCTGGTCAGAATAACTGGTGGCATAGTCTGCTGTGAGAACTCCATTCCCTTGAGTCAGCTTAATATGTCCCTGATAGATGCCTAATTTTGTTTCATTATTATATGACAAGGTATCAGATTCAAAATAGATAGTTTGTGCTAGATCTTCTGGATTAGCATGTACAGGGATAGAAAGAGTACTAATTATTGATATGGCTAGGAATAATAAATAGCTTTTATTTATTTTAGATGGCTTTTTTTTCAAATGATCTTGAACCAACATCTTAAACCTCATTTACTTTTTGCAGGTTTGAGTTGCCCCTTTACTTGAGATAACAGTCGAATCGTTTTCGTATTAAAATTAGCATGTAATCCTACAGCGTGTATCTCTTGATTTATCTGCGTTATTACGACTGGGGCGGACGTGTCAGCCGTTTTTTCTTTTAGATGAATATCTAAAGTGGATGTCGTTAGGGTTGAGACAGTTTTATTGGCTGGTCCTTGTTTTTGTTCAAGTTTGACATTATCCCAAAGCTGTAGAAGATCTTTACCTTCTTGCAGTTTGCCATAACGAGATGAAAGTTGCCATGACTCTTTATTTTTTAAAAATAAAGTGAAAATAGGTGTGGCGAGAGAAATAATTCCGTCTAAGGGATAATGGATTGATAAAGGTGTGTTTAATTGATCATAAAGGTTCCCTGATTTATCAATATGATAAACTATAACTTTCGTTGCATAGGCGTCAGGTTGGTTTCCAGTAATAGCCAAGTTAACAGGCCTAGTTAGCTGTAACCATGTATACCATGTGCCTAATAAAATTAAAAAAATAAGAATAAGATTAATGAATAGCGTTTTAGAAAACATACTATTATGCGCTAGTTTAAATGGTTTAATTTAAGTATTTTTAATCACTACGAGCATCTGGTCACGGCAATCCAGCGAAAAGCTTAATTTTTTCTGATGCCACCCCCTCTCTAATGTTTCGATCTGGCCATGACGGGCTCAGTAATTTTTGTTCTGTACTAAGAAATATTTTAATTAATTCTCTGGCTCAGAATATCATGAATATGCACAACGCCGAGAGGTTTTTTCTCTTCATTTACAATAATTAAAGTAGTTATCTTGCTAGCTTCCATTATTCGCAAAGCTTCAGCAGCTAACCTATCTTTACTTATTGTTTTACAATTAGAAGTCATTACTTGATCGACTAGAGTACTCTGAAGGTTTAATCCTTGATCTATTGCTCGCCTAAGATCGCCATCAGTAAAAATACCTAAGAGACGTTGATTTTTGTCAGTAACTATGGCCATTCCCAGTCTTTTCTGTGAAACTTCAAATAGGGTCTGAACTAAAGGAGTTCCAGATTTTACGTTTGGAATAGCTGCTCCAGTGTGCATTATATCAGCTACTTTTAATAATAAACGCCGACCCAATTGCCCTTTTGGATGAACCTTAGCAAAATCATCACTACTAAAACCACGCATATCAAGCAGTGATATTGCGATGGCATCACCCAAAACTAACGCTGCTGTACTGCTAGAGGTTGGAGCTAAGCCTAAAGGACAGGCTTCTTTCTCTATAGGGATATGGATAGTGATGGTTGCTTGTTGCGCTAAAGTAGATTGAACATTCCCAGTTATAAGTATAAAAGGGATATTGAGTAGTTTGAGTGTAGGAAGAATAGTAATGAGCTCGTCCGTTTCTCCTGAATGTGATATAGCAAGGACCACATCTTTGGAATTGATCATGCCAAGATCACCATGATTTGCCTCAGCTGCATGAATAAAAAAGGCGGGACTCCCTGTGCTGGCTAAAGTAGCTGCGATTTTATTACCAATATGACCTGATTTACCTATCCCAATGATAACGATATGGCCTTGGCAATTTAAAAGGAATTCACACGCTTGTTCAAAATTTGAGTCAATTTGGTTTAATAAACTCAAAATGGTTTTTCCTTCTGTTTCAATTACTTTTCGAGCGGACTCGGAAAATTTTTTAGTATGCATCAGTTTTAACCATAGAGAAAATTAGAATAGATCACTTGCGTAACCTGCATGATAGACTTGATTTCATCGTTAAACGATAATTTACTGCCTTCATTTACTCATGTAAACTCCGGTCCTCGATTTATCGTTTGCCCTGAACTTAAGCTCATCACTGAGTTCCAAGTTGCCTAATAAATTAAATTACCATTTAAATTTCAATGTTATATTTTATTGACTTAATTCGGATTCTCTAAGCTTAGCATCCCTGTATTGTTCGCATAAGCAAAGAGCTCTGCGTAACGACCCCAATCAATCACGGTACGCAGAACACGTTCAGCTTCTTTTTCGCTCAAATAATCTTCTAATTCATTCAAGAAACGTTCTCGAGACGCACGTTGACCGGTTGTGCGTCTTTCTTCTAGAACTTGCCGTATATGCTTTGCTAAGGGCACATAACGTAATAAATGAGCAGCAAAGATTTTTTTCCGCTCTAAGATATCGGCATTTGCAAATAATTTTCCAGCTTCGGTTAGGATTAATTCTCCATTATTGACATGAGCAAAACCTAAAATATCTAATACTTCGGTTAATGGAAATAAATCATCGACATCTAAATGGAGTGATTCAGTAAGCTCAGGTAAGCTAATATGTCCTTGGTATTCAGATTGATCTAAAGTTTCAAGTAAACCCGTTAATTCGGAAATATCAGCATCAGGAAGACGATAACCTATATCGGTGATGCGAGGTAACTGTTCTTTAAGTAACAATTTTTTACGTTCATCCATTTGACGAGTAATTAAGGAATATATTTGATCGACATATTTTCGAAATTCAGGGTTTTGCTCATTTCGTGGATAAGGTAAGTCAATGATCAATTCTGCTCGTATGCTGCCAGGATCGCTATCAAATACGATGACACGATTTGCGAGCAAAACAGCTTCTTCAATATTGTGTGTTACAAATAAAATTCCCCGAGTCCCTGTTTGTTTTGCTTCCCATAAATCAAGTAGATCGCTTTTAAGATTATCAGCCGTGAGCACATCCAAGGCTGAAAAGGGTTCATCCATTAATAAAACATCTGGATTAATGACAAGTGCACGTGCAAAACCTACACGTTGTCGCATTCCACCGGATAATTCTTTTGGATAAGCAGATTCGAATCCATCGAGGCCGATAATATCGATAGCTTTTAAAGCTCGAGTTCTGCGTTCATCACGAGGGACTCGCAAAGCTTCGAGACCTAATTCAACATTTTCTAAAACGGTTAACCAGGGTAAGAGAGCAAAGTTTTGGAAAACCATCGCCATGCCTTGTACAGGTCCATTTACAACTTTTTCTCGATAAGTTACTGTACCACTGCTCGGCTCAGATAAACCAGAAATGATGCGTAATAGTGTAGATTTTCCTGAGCCTGATTTACCTAGTAGTGCAACAATCTCATCTTCATAAAGTTGGAAATTAACTTTATCTAGTACTAATAATTCTTGTTGTTCAGCTTTTTTAAAGGATTTACTGATATCTTTTACAGTAAAAATGGGTTTCTTATTCATGTTATTCCTTCCTAGTCCAATCGATAACGTGACTGAGCTAAATTGTATAATGGACGCCAAACTAAATGATTCATAACTAAAACAAACACACTCATCATTGCCATTCCGAGCGCCACTCTTGGAAAATCACCTGCATCAGTCGATTTTGCAATATAAGCGCCTAATCCAGTTGCAGTGAGTGTAGTAGAGCCCCAACTGATTATTTCGGTTAAGATAGTCATATTCCAACCTCCGCCAATCGCGGTAATGGTACCTGTTATCCAATGAGGAAAAATTCCAGGTAAAACTAAACGATGCCACCATTGCCAACCTTTAACACCAAAGTTGCTGATTGCTTCTTTTAAATCTTCTGGTAGGGCGGCTGTGCCAGCGATAATATTAAATAAAATGTACCATTGTGTGCCTAGCAATAATAATGGTGTGGACCATATCTCGATATTTAAGTGGTATCTTAAGATTAAAATAACTGCAACAGGGAATAAGACGTTTGCTGGAAATGCCGCTAAAAATTGTGCAATAGGTTGTACCCATTCCGCAATTCGACGATTTAATCCTATGAAAACGCCAATAGGGATCCAAATGATACTGGCTATTAAAATAATGGTAATGATTCTTAATGCTGTTACACAACCTAAAAATAGTACATGAATTATTTCATGTGATGAAAGATGCTTTAAAATAAAGTGTAATAATAGCCAAAGTGATATAGACACCATAAGTGTGATACAGCTATACCAAATAATTTCGATCGATTTATTAGGGCTAGCTTTTTTGAATATAACTTTCTTTTTTATATCCTTTGAAAAAGAAATATTGACGATGGCATCACCTAATTTCCCAAAAAAACGACCTAAGTATTTTAATATATAGGTTTGTTGTAAGAGTATATTAATCCATGAACGAGATACATATTCTTGACTAACTTGCTCAAATGTAAATTTTTTTGACCAATTTAATAAAGGTCTGAAAAGGAGTTGGTCATAAAGCAAAATGACAATGAGCATAGTCAAGATAGTGTAAATCACACCTGAAATGCTGGCTTGACTGATAGCAAGTCCTAGATAAGAACCAACGCCAGGTAATATGATTGTTTGATTATTGACAGAAATACTTTCCGATGCAATTAGGAAAATCCAGCTGCCTGACATAGACATCATCATATTCCATAATAACCCAGGCATACTAAAAGGAACGTCAAGACGCCAAAAACGTTGCCAGGCAGATAAATGAAACATATCAGCGGCTTCTTTCAATTCAGTAGGTACCGAGCGTAGGCTTTGATAGAAGCTGAGTGTGATATTCCAAACCTGAGCAGTAAAAACTGCAAAAATAGCCGCAGCTTCAGGACCAAGCCTACTTCCATGAAATAAAGCGATAAATCCTACGATGGTAATAGATAACAGACCAATAACAGGGACAGACTGTAAGATATCAATGCAAGGGATGATAATGCTAGCGGCGCGTTTACTTTTAGCGGCTAGAGTTCCCACAGTAAACGTGAATAATAAAGAAAATGCCATGGCCGTAAATAAACGTAAAACCGTAAACAAGGCATATTTAGGTAGCTGATGAGGATCTAAGGATAGAGCTAAGGTTTGACCGACTTGATAAGGAGCTGACATTTGTTTGCCTGCCCAAACAAATGCAGCAAGCATGCCTAACACAAAAATAAAGGCAACTAAATCCCAACCATTTGGAAGGATTTTAAAGGAATTTCTAAAAGAAAATCGATTGTAGAAAGTTGACACGAACCACCCCCCACTAAGTTTGGGGGAGGTAGATATTTGACCCCACTAGCTTATACTCTTTGCATTGGAATTTTTGCTGCGTTACAGCTAAAAAATTACATAGTGAAATAAGTCAAACTAGGGGAGGCATATATTTACCCCCTGAAATTTAACGGGAGCCTAGTTATATTTTTTTATTTTGTCAATAGCTAAATTAAACATTTAACTTTTACAGACTGAACGATAGATCCATCCTAGAATACCGAGAGTTGATAACACGCCAAATAGGCTAGCTAGCAAAGTGAGATGTTCGGGCATAAGACGTAATACATCGGTAGATTGTGCTAAAGTAAAAGGAATTGCTAACACCACGCCCATTAAGCAAGCTCCAGCGACTAAACCACAGGCCAAAGTGAGCCCGCGTTGCCTGGCGGTATTATCGGCTGATTTTTCTGTCTGAATAGGATGTTGTTTAATCAATGTTCTTTCTACGAAATAGGAAGCGAGTCCACCCAAAATTAATCCAGATGAGGTATCCAAAGGAAGATAAATACCTATACCGACCGCCAATACAGGTAAGCGCATACCGCGTTTTTGCAATATTCGGTCAATGAAAATACAAAAAATAGCTACGACGAAACCAATGCTAATTAAATTCCAGGGTAAGTTATGTTTAAATGCGCCGGCAACTAAACTTGCCATAAGAGTAGCTTGAGGGGCAGATAACATTTGGGTAGGATCCATATGTCGTCCTGGAGGGGAAATACCCCCAATTCCGTAAGCATTAAATAATAGTTCTAATGTGGGTGCTAAAATTAAAGCAGAAACTACGACACCTAAAATTAATATAACCTGTTGTTTCCAAGGAGTTGCCCCTACAATTTGGCCGGCTTTCAGATCTTGAATGGTATCGTTGGTAATGGCGCAACTACTACTTACTAATGTTCCTATAATGATTGCTAAACCTTCCCCTTCAAGTAAATGCTTAGTATCGTGAGTAAAGCCAGGAGCCCAACTAAAAATAGCGAGTAATGTAAGAGATGCGAACAATAGTACAGAAAGAGAAACACCTGAGATGGGACTTTGGCTACTTCCTATAAGCCCTGCAAAATAGCCACATAGTGAGGAAAAAAAGAAGCCAGTGATTAAAATAAAAACAATACCGATAAGTAGAGTTATTATTTGGATACTACTGGTTAGTCCTAATGCAGGATGATTTATAAAGCTAAATAAAATATATCCTAATGGTAATATTAAAATACCTAATAAAGCTAAAGTATAGTGAATAGGTATATCACGTTCATGCTTAGGTAAGGAAGTATACCCGCTTTCTTTAATGGTTTTTAATGAGACAAAAGATGAATGTACTCCTCTAATAATAGGTTTAACGAGCAGAACCATTGTCCATAAGCCACCTACTAACATTGTGCCTACACCAATTGGACGTATACTGGATTGCCAAATGCTATTGGCTAAGCTGCTAGCAGATTGACTAGTAACTATTGCCAGAGGGTGTAAGTAACTAAAAACAGGAATTCCAATTATCCATCCGATTGCCACACCAAGTAATGTACTCAGCGCTACACTAATACCGACTATATATCCAGCTGCTAATAATGCAGGTTCAAAACCAAGCGTAAATCCAAAAATAAATTTATTATCTGCTCTAAACCATACTGGAAAATTATCCGCTATGATTTGGAAACCCGATTGAAAAAGCGCCACAAAAGCACCTAAAAGTCCGCCTTGGATTAATTCTTTAAAATTTCCTTTAGCGCCTTGACTAATTTTTAAAACTTGACCTATCGCGGTACCTTCTGGAAAACGCAAAGTAGGGTCCGCTAATAAAACTCGGCGTAAAGGAATAGAAAATAAGACCCCTAGAATTCCACCTGTTAGGGAAATTATTACAGTTTGCCAATAATCAAAATGCTGCCAATAGTGAAGAATTATTAAGGCAGGGAGAATGAACGCGGTCCCTGCGATCAATGCTTCTCCAGCCGATGCACCTGTTTGGACAATATTACTTTCAAGTATCGACGAATTTTTAAAAAAACGCAGGATCCCCATAGAAAGAATAGCTGCCGGTATAGATGCGGAAATAGTTAAACCGACCTTTAGGCCTAAATAGGCGTTTGCAGCAGCTAAAATAACAGCGAGCAGAACGGCCAATACGATGGCACGAAAACTTATTTCAGATGGTTGTGATGACATGAAATCCGAATTTTTTTAGTAATCATTTTATTTATCACATTGTGATGTATAGGTCAAAAAATTGATGTAAGAAAAAGAGGAGCTTTTAGGATAATTATTAAGAAAAACTCTGATTTATTTTAGGTTCAGCCAAGTTAATATCCTACGACGGGCGCTTTCAATACCTATGGATTTTGTCGCAGAAAAGGTTTGTATTTCATAGGGGCTATCAAGAATAGTCAATTGTTGGGTCGTTAATTTCAAGGCATTTGCGGCTTGATTACGTGTTAGCTTATCGGCTTTAGTCAGAAGAATATATATTGGTATTTGATGATGAGAAGCCCACGCTAACATAGTTTGATCCCGATTCTTAAGTGGATGACGGATATCCATAGTGATAACAAGACCTTTTAAAGATTTTCTTATTTTTAGATAACTGGCTATGGTTTTTTCCCAATTAGCTTGTATATCTTTTGGGACGTTGGCAAAACCATAACCTGGAAGGTCGACTAAACGTAGATGTTCGTTGATTTGAAAAAAATTCAATAATTGAGTGCGTCCAGGAGTTTTACTGGTTTTGGCTAAACCTTTTTTTCCAGTAATTGAGTTAATTGCTGTAGATTTTCCAGAATTGGAACGACCAATAAATGCAACCTCTGTGCCTTGATCTTTAGGCAGTTGGTCTAATTGAGCGGCGCTTTTTAAGAAGACGGTAACTGGAAAGACGTGGGAACTCAAGCTTATCTTCCGCTTAATAAAAAAAGAAAAATTCCCTGGCCTTTATGTTATTTTTATATTTATCAAAGCCTAAGAAGACTATAAACTAAAAAATTGCGTTTAGCAATATTAATTATTTCCCTCAATTGTGTTAGAAAAAAATTTTCATATGTTAGATTACAAAAATTTTACTTTTCTCTTTATATTATTTTTTTTATTCGGTTTTTCGCCGAGTGATGCCAAAATTATTGAAGAAAAATTTAATGATATTATTGCTGGATGTGAGTTATGTCATGGTATCCAAGGAAATTCCACAGTTAATGAAAATTGGCCGAAATTGGCGGGTCAGAACGCTAATTATTTAATCAAGCAAATGCAGGATTTTCAACCGAATGCGAAATGTGGGCGTGATAATCCAATAATGAACTCATTAATTGTAGCATTATCGAGAAAAGAAAAAATCAAAATAGCAAATTATTATGCAACTTTGATAGGAACTATTGATAGCGCACAACTCCGTTTACTTTCTTTAGGGCAAAGAATTTACCGTGGCGGAGATGCCAAAGGAGTGCCGGCTTGTTTAGCGTGTCATGGACCTGCAGGTTTAGGGAATCCATCAGCTGGATTTCCTCGCTTAAGTGGACAACATGCACAGTATATTGCCACTCAATTAAAAGCCTTTCGTGATGGCAGGCGGAATAATGATAAATTTCAGATGATGCCGGTAATTACTAAGAAAATGAATGACACTGAAATTATCGCAGTAGCCAATTATATTTCAGGTTTATACTCTTAGGTTCTGTTCTTAAAGTACCCTTGTCGCCATCTGCCGCGTTAAAAACAGCTCAGAAATACGCATTTACTTCGTGTAAACTCTGTTTTTTCAGCTGCTTGCGGATTACAATCATCGCTTAAGGAACAGAACCTAACATTTATTCAGCGATATTTTTATGCTCAGGTGTTATCAATAGACACATTCCTTGTGGTGACATAATTTGGTTTTTAGGATAAGCATCTGGCGATATAAAAATAGGTGTGCTTGCTCGTAAACCGTCAGGAAAATCTAATTCGACATACGATGCGCGCCAACCTTGTTTAGCGTTTGGAATTATTAATTTGGTCTCTTGCTCGTTTACTATTATATCCATTGGTTGATAATTAATTGCACAGGAGTAACGAAAATCTCGGGTATGGAGATTATGAGACCATACTATTATTTTTTCAGGCTTTTCAGAATAATGAATTTTTAATTCACCAGTCGTTTTTCTATTCCAAGCAATGATCGGTAACGTTTGATGAGAAATAATTCTTTTATAAAAAGCGGATAATGTAAGCTAATTGCGAGATCGAAGGTGAATATTCTACATAATGAGGAGAGTTAGGTAAATAAAATAATAATTTCTTTCCTGATAATGCTTGATAATAATGCTGAGAACTATCGGGCGGAAAAAAATCATCTCCACTTGCATTAATAATATATTTAGACATCTCAGATAACTTTTTTTGATAAGCTGTGTCTGTAAAGTAAGTGAAAGGATCCTCTATTTGTAATAATTTTAAATAATTTTTGAAAAAAGGACTTTTGGGGTTAGCATATTCAGGTATATGTTGCTGATAATAATCCTTCAATGCTATCGGCCAATGCTGAGCGTAAACTTTATAAATATGTGGTATTTGTTTTTTCTTCGCCTAGATAACTTAATTGTGAAACTAGGTAATATCTTTCCAGCACAGGGCAATACATGATGAGGATGTTGTAAATAGATAAAGAGTATTTTCGCAGTTTTTCAAATCCAAAGGAAAAGAATAAGTTTTTATTGCAGGATAAAAAAGAGGTAAAGAAAACAAAATTAAACAGATTAATTTTTTTATAGATATATATTTCATAGAATACTTTAGAATAAACATTTAATGGTTTAGATCGTTAGTTTACCATTATTTTTTTCTGAAAAATAAATAAGCCTGTCTGAATAGCTTTATTTTCTTGCTGACGTCCCACTACATTTTTATAATTTAAGAGTATTAACTGATTTTTTTTAGCTAATTCTCTTACATAAATTTCAGCATGTTGATATCGCCCATTAGCTTGTAAAATGTATGAAGAAAAAGATTGCTCAGAAAGCTCAATAGAGATAGCCAACAAACCGTTAACAGTTAAACAATGTAAAGTTTTAGTAAAAAACTCACTAAGATTGCCAAAATATACTAATGTATCGATACACAAAATAAGATCAAAATTTTCTTTTAATTCAGCTAAGCTATTCAAAATATCATTTTCTATTAAGATATCATAACACGCTTTTTCTTTAGCTTTATTAAGCATATTCCGTGAAATATCTATACCGGTTATTTTTTTAGAAATATCAACGAAACACTGACCGCTAAGACCGGTGCCACAACCTAGATCTAAAAGATTATATTTTTTTTTCTCCAAAAATGGATTTAATTGTTTGCGCAGTAATTCAGGTGTTTTATAGAGTAATATGTTTTGCAAATGCTCATCAAATTGAAAGGCGTAATTGTCAAATAAATTTTTAATATAATCTAAAGGTGCAGTTTCAGGTAGAGATTGTCGAGTGAGTGCACTGATCATGTAATTAGCAATGGAATGTTTGTTGTTTAAATTTAAAATGGTTCGATAATGGGTTAAAGCAGTAACTGGATTGTTAAGTTTTAAATAAATGGCAGCAAGGTTACAATGAGTATCTATTTGTGTATCATCTATAGTCAAAATCTTTTTTAAATCATATTTGGCTTCATGTAAATTACCGATCAACATTAAGCCATGTGCTCGGTTAAAAAGCGCCTCTATATTTAAAGGATCTAAATTTAGATATAAGGAATAATGCCATATGGCTTCTTTCAATTGATTGCTTTGTAGTAAAATAGCTGCAAGATTGTTTCTTGAGGTTTTGTGCGTAGGATCAATAGTGAGTGCTCGTTTAAAATAATCGATAGCTACATTAATTTGCTCCTTTCTTAACATTAGAGCACCGAAATTATTTAATAATTCTACTGAATTTGGATCTAAATCGAGTATTTTTTGATAATGATAATGGACTTTTTCTAGATCCTGATTTTGCCAATAAATATTGGCGAGTTGCCAATGGCCTTGAATAGAATTTGGATGTAAGTTTATTACATTTTTAAATTGAGTTATTGCAGCATTTTTTTCTTGTTGAGCTAAAAATACTAAACCTAAATTAAAATGTGCTTCCAGATAGTCCGTTTTTATATCGATTGCTTGAATATAATGTTGCCGAGCCGCATTTAATTGATTTTGTTTATAAAATAAACTCGCTAAATTGTTATGAACTTCAGCATAGTGTGGGTTCAAACGCAAAGCAGTTTGATAATGTGTTAATGCGAATTCAAATTGATTTATGTTTTTAAAAAGATTTGCTAAATGAAAGTGAAAACGTGTTGAATCGGGTTGAATAGATAAAGCGCGTTGTATCCAAGCAATCGCAGTCTCCCATTGCTCTAATTCAGAAGCAAGCATACCTAAGGCATGCATAGTTTCTACATGATCGGGTTGTATGTTTAGTATATATTCATAAATATCTCTAGCATATTTTATATTGCCTGATTCATGGGCATTTAAAGCTTGCTGAAAAAAAACTTCAATAGTAGGAGGATTTTTAGCTTGGATTAATTGTGCCATTTCATCATGATGAGTATTATTCATGTCCAGGCTCGATGCAAAACAGTAACGTTCCCTGTTTAGTTAGAAGATCATCCCATTTTTCAATGTCAAAATTTATTGAGATTATACCTGCGGGAGGCAAAATGATAGATTTTGTAGTTAAACATAATTTGTGGGCCAAGCAACTTAATGTAGGATTATGACCAATTATGAAAGCCTGTTGAGCTAAATTTAACAAAAAAAAGTCTTGTAATATAGTTTTGATATCGCCTGAATAGAGTATAGGGCTAATCTTTAGCAGTCTTGGATTTATTTTTAATTTTTCGCAGAGAAGTCGAGCTGTTTGTATCGCACGTGTAGCCGGGCTACAAACCAAATAATCTGGCAAGAATTTTTTTTCTATTAATTGGTTTGCAATATTCTCAATTTGGCGAAGACCAAATGGAGTGAGAGTCCGATCTTTATCACTTTCAAAAATCTGTTGCGGATAGGTTTCGGCATGTCGAATAAACGTCAAATTTTTCATAATTCAGCTTTTTATTAATCAATTATATTGTTGTTAATTCAATTGCTATATCGACGACGATAGTAGACACCATTTTCAAAGTTATCAAAAAAATAATCTAATTCAGGATGTTCAATTGGATCTAATGTATCGTCCTTAGTTAGATTCATTTCGGCTGCATATGCATGATGAACAGAGCCATGAACTAAAATATGATACCAAGGTTGGTTTTTAGGAGGATTTCCCGGCGCGTTTTTGCTATACCAAGCATCATCCCCTTGAAAGCTAGCATCAGCGTCAATAATGACACCGCGATAGCCAAATAAACTATGCTGAACAATTTCTCCGATTCCAAAACGTGCTTTTATAGGCTCCATTATAAATAAATCCTAGTTTATATTTTGATAAGTTGCTATGACAGGAACGTGATCCGACGGTTTTTCCCATAATCGTATTTCTTTATCAATTTCGCAGGCAATACATTGAGGAATTAAAGCATTACTGCTTAATATATGATCGATACGTAAACCATGATTTCGTCGAAAAGCACCAGCCCTGTAATCCCACCATGTGTAATAACCGGGCTCATTATTAAATAACCGAAAACTATCCTTTAACCCTAAAGCCAATATATCATTTAAAGCGTGACGTTCCTCTGGACTAACTAACACTTTGCCTTGCCAAATTTGCGGATCATGAACGTCTTTATCTTCTGGAGCGATATTAAAATCTCCTAGTACAATTAAATGTGGATGTATACTTAATTCCTGTTGTAAATAATTTTTTAATTGCTTTAACCATTGCAATTTATAGATAAATTTTTCAGACCCTAAATTTGAACCATTAGGCACGTAAACGTTGACAATACGTAAAGATCCTATGTTTACTACTAAAATACGTCGTTGTGTATCACCAAAGTCCGGCAAGAAAGTCATTACATTTTGCATGGGAATACGACTAATGAAGGCAACACCATTGTAGGTCTTTTGGCCATTATATAAGATGTGGTAACCTGCTTTTTTGAATGGTTCTTCAGGAAAATGGTGATTTTCAACTTTCGTTTCTTGTATCGCAAGTAGGTGAGGTTCATAGGAAGTCAGCCATGTTAAAACATGTTCTAAACGTACGCGCAATGAGTTAACATTCCAAGTGGCAATTTTAAATAATTGAGTCATTTATAATAAAAAATTTTAATATCAGTGATAAAGCTTTCTGTTGCTGTAATTTTTTTTAATTTAGTTTCTAAGTCATTTTGATTACTGAATTCAATCGGTAATTTCAAGTCAATCGTGATTTTACTATCCAAATAATGAAAAGCAGCTGTTTTAATTGCTATTTCTGGCAGTAAATGTTGCCAATATTTCTGCAAAATTTTTTGTAATGTAGCTCGATTAGGTAAATTATAAGAAGGATTAGTTAATTCATCATCTTCTGTATCAATATGAACGGTAACATCAGTAATATTTGGAAATGATGCAATCAAACGTTTATCGACTTCTTGACCTATGTAATGTCCTTCTGAAACACTAATGAAGGGATCAACTAAAACATGAACATCACAAAAGATGGATCCTGCAATTGAACGGGTGCGAAGTTGATGAATTGCCTTTACACCAGGGATTTCCTTTATAAATAATTTAATTTTTTCTGTTTCTTCTATGCTGAGAGCGGTATCAACTAATTCACGAATACTATGCCAACCAAAATCCCAAGCCATTTTTAAAATCATTAACCCAACAATAATAGCTGCAACGGCATCTAATTTAGGGAAACCAAACCAAGCTCCAATCACACCTAAGGCAACGGCTATAGAAGAAGCTGAATCACTACGATGATGCCAGGCATTGGTTATTAACAGTCTGGATTTAATTTTATTTGCTATGTGTTTGGTCCAGAAATAAAGTATTTCATTGAGCACAACTGAGCTAAGAGCAATCCATAAAACAATTTGAGCTGGCACGATATGGACATGAACCGCAGCGATAGTATTAAAAGCACTTACAATGATAGCAAAAGCTGCAATAGCTAAAATTAATGCTAAAAAAACGGTAGCTGCTGTTTCAATACGACCATGTCCATAAGGATGATCCTCATCCGCTGCTTTATTGCCAAATTTTGAGGCAATAATAACAACGCTATCAACAATTAAATCAGATAGGGAATGAATTCCATCAGCTAGTAAGCCATGAGAATGACCAATAATACCAAAGATTATTTTCAATCCCGCTAATAGGATATTTTTTAATCCACCCCACAATGCGATAAAGCGTATTTGTTGATAGCGAGAAGTCTTCATTAACAAGTACCTATTTGTATCAACATGAAAATTTCTCGACATTGGGTGTTACTAGACAGTAAATAATGACCATGGATGCGACACCAAGCTGAAATATCAGAGAGACTACCCTTATCAGTACATACAACCTCTAAAATATCACCAGGATTTAACTTTTTTACGTACTCTTGTACCTTAATAACAGGTAAAGGACAAAGTAAACGTCGAGCATCTAATTGGTGAGTCATAATCATTGATTTTTGTAGGTAATCTAATATTAATTTATTGGAATTAAAATTGCTTTTAATAAAATACTTTACTTAGAAAATAAGATTAGCCTGAAATATACCACTCTTTAGGGATCTGATCTGCAGTAAAAGGGTTAACCTCCATTGTTTGCACAGAACCACTCAATGAGCAAATTTCCAAAGTTACCTTATCATTGGATTTAGCGTCGGTAAAGCGAGCAGCGATTTTTGCGGCATAATGGATGTATTCAGCATTAATTTTACCATCAATTAGGCTTAAAGGACCTAGATGACTAATGGGCTTTATCGAGGTATATTGATGTTGATAGGCTTCAAGGAAATGATTTTCACCTTCATCTCGGCCAATAATGAGCTTAAAATCGGGATTGGGTCGAATGTGCCGACCTACTTTCAGCAAGATGATATCATCAAATTCATAGTCTTTTTTTCCTCGGTGCTTCCACAGATCTCTTAGTTTTTTTGTGTAATGAC
Source organism: Candidatus Aquirickettsiella sp. (assembly GCA_036495935.1). GTDB lineage: Bacteria > Pseudomonadota > Gammaproteobacteria > Diplorickettsiales > Diplorickettsiaceae > Aquirickettsiella. The sequence goes on along the minus strand of DASXLX010000054.1, from coordinate 54,268 downwards.
CGTTAGTTAAAAAACAACAGCCCCCAGCCGGCTGTGCATATTCTTGAAAATCAAATTTTTTTGCTAAATCGAATTGAGAGTTACGACTACGACCAGAAAATCCTTGAAGTTTCTCACGATCTACCCACCCCTCACGTTCTACCAAAGTGGGTGCTAATAGTTTGGCACAAAGTGGGCGTAATAGAATGTCGTCTGCTTTAGATTCATGCGCAACTATAGGCATATTTCTCTTAAGTTGGGATTTCGGACGCTGACCAATGACCTCTCCAGTAATGATAAAATCAAAGTGATTCTCCTCCATCCATTGCTTGGCTCTATTCACCATAAAAATTTTGCAATCGAGACAAGGATTGAGATGAGCGCCATAGCCATGTTTAGGGTTCAAGACTATCTGTTTATAGTCTTGAATAATATCAATGATATGTAATTTAATTCCTAATTGTTCAGCAGCCCATAACGCATTGTTGCGTTTGGGTTTGCTAGGTTGTAAATTACGAATAGCTCCTGTATGACCTTCAATGCAAAATCCTGTATAAAAATTAATACCTTCAACATAAATCCCTTGTTCTTGGATAACACGAACGGCAAGCATAGAATCCAAGCCGCCAGAAATAAGAGCAACTGCTTTTTTCATAATCGAACCATTCAAAAATTAAATACAAAATGTACTTGTTGATTTAGTAAGCTATCACGACATCTGCCCAAATCCTTACTAAAAGAATGTTCTACATTTGATGAGGGTAAAGAAGGTCCTCGGATGGGACCGAATCCAGCGGGCATCGTACTGGAAGGGGTCTTGGCTTTCCCTGGAATAATTTTAAAAGTAAATGGTTCTGACGATATTAACCACCTATCAGAGCTTGGACTTGAATGACAAGCTAACAAAAATAAAGAAATAAAAAGTAATAAAAATTTACTTTTATCCATAATAAAGAAATAATTTTTAGAATGTTAATCCATGTTCAAGATCATCAATAAGGTCTTGGGCGGCTTCTATTCCTACTGATAAGCGCAGCAGATTATTAGTAATACCAAGACGCTCACGAGTTTCTATAGGTAAAGCAGCATGCGTCATAATGGCAGGATGATCAACAAGACTCTCTACGCAACCTAGGCTTTCTGCCAATGTAAATAAACGACAACGTTCAACAAAATGACTTGTTTCTTCTAAATTTCCTTGCAATACAAAGCTTACAATTCCTCCGAAGCGGTTATGCATTTGTTTTTTAGCTAATTCATGTTGAGGATGACTCGCTAAGCCAGGATAAAAAACTTTTTCAACTTTGTTGTGTTGTTCCAAAAACTGAGCAATTTTTAATGCGTTTTCACAATGTCTTTGCATCCGTAACGCTAAAGTGTGCAAACCTCGCAAGGCAAGGAAGCTGTCAAAAGGACCTTGTATGGCTCCCATGGCATTTTGTAAATAGCCTATTTTCTCAATTAATTCAGCATTCTCACCGACGACTACAATACCTCCGACCATATCGGAATGTCCATTCAAATATTTTGTGGCAGAATGGACAACAAGATCACAGCCCAATGTTAAGGGTTGTTGGATCCAAGGAGTAGCAAATGTATTATCAAGTACAGTAATTAATTTATGTTGGTGAGCAATTTTTACTACTTGTTGTATATCAACTAATTTTAATAAGGGATTAGTCGGAGATTCCATCCATAATAATTTAGTTTCAGGTTTTATTTGCTTACTTAAATTATTTAAATCAGTCATGTCCACATATGAAAAATTTAAATCTGATGATCGTTGCTTAATTTGATTAAATAAACGCACAGTGCCGCCATACAAGTCATCCATACCTATGATATGATCGCCGGGGTTTAATAGCTCAAATAGTGTATTAATAGCCGCCATTCCAGAAGCAAAAGCAAATCCTGCGTGACCATTTTCTAAATCGGCAATACAACGTTCGTAAGCAAACCGTGTAGGATTTTGAGTTCTGGAATACTCAAAGCCTTGATGTACCCCTGGGCTTTTTTGAACGTAAGTTGATGTTGCATAAATGGGTGTTATTAAAGCACCAGTACTTGGATCAGGTATTTGTCCAGCATGTATGCAGCGAGTAGCAAATTCTAATTTTTTTTCACTATTTTTCATAAAGATGAATTATAAAATTCGTTTACGGTTTTAATTAAGCGCAAGCAAATTTCATCCGCTTCAGCTTCTTGTAAAATTAAAGCAGGTAGAAGGCGAATCGTATTATTAGAAACGACATTAAAAAGTAAATGATGTTTTAACCCAATTCTAGGGATGTTACGACATTCAATATCAAGCTGAATACCTAGCATAAGTCCTTGTCCTTTTATAGTGACGACATGTGGATGGTTATCAAAACTACTTTGTAATTTTGAAAGCAAATAAGCTCCAATTTTTTTTACATGCGGAGAGAATCTTTCTTTTTCTAAGGTATTTATAACTGTAATTGCAACGGCACAAGCTAATGCGCTACCAGCAAACGTAGAACCATGTTTTCCAATGGGAAAAATATTATTTGCTTTTCCGCGAGAACAATAAGCTCCAATAGGAAAGCCATTGCCTAAGGTTTTTGCAATAGTAACTATATCAGGAAAAATATTATAAGTTTGATAAGCAAACCAAGGTCCGGTACGACAAAGGCCGGTTTGTATCTCATCGAGTATCATCAACCAATCGTGTTGATCACAGGAATCTCGAATAGCTTTTAAAAAATTGGACGTGACTATTTTAATCCCACCATCTCCTTGAATAGGTTCTAACATAATTGCGACTATATTTTTTTTATGTTTTTTTATAGCATTTTCTAGTGCAGCAACATCATTAAATGGGATATGGATAAAACGTTCTAATAAAGGTTCAAAACCAATTTGTAAGCGTTCGCTGCCAGAAAGGCTTAAAGTTGCCATAGTTCTGCCATGAAAAGCATTTTTCATGGCAATAATGATGGGCTGATCGATCCCTTTTTTGCGGGCATAAAGTCGCGTCATTTTGATAGCCGCTTCGTTTGATTCTGCACCTGAATTAGAAAAAAAAACTTGATCCATTCCAGATAATCGTGCCAGCTCTGATGCTAATATTTCCTGTTCCGGAATATGATAAGTATTTGATGTATGAATTAATTTTGCAGCTTGCTTGCAAATTGTCTCAGTGATTGCAGGATGAGCATGTCCTAAACCGCAAACTGCAATACCTGCTAAAGCATCTAAATATTTTTCACCTTGAGTATCTGTCAGCCACACTCCTGAGCCTTTTTCAAAGGCAACAGGAAGTCGATTTGGATAAATAGGCATCAAGGCAGATATCATAGTTTTTTTCTCAGTTAACTTGTTATTTTTCGAAATTTTCTGCAACAAAACCCCAATTCACTACTTCCCAAAATTTTTCCAGATATTTTGGACGTGCATTGCGGTAGTCAATATAGTAAGCATGCTCCCAGACATCACAAGTAAACAGGCAAGATTTGCTATCCTGGATAGGAGTTTGTGCATTACTCGTTGTTTTGATCGTCACTCCCCGCGCGTCTTTTACCAACCAAGCCCATCCAGAGCCGAATTGTCCAATGGCGGCCTTAACAAAATTTTCTTTGAATTTATCGAAAGAACCAAAGGATTTATTTATTGCATCTTCTAGAGACCCTTTCAACTTGTTTTTTGGTGCTTCGGGTGTCATACAATGCCAATAAAAGGTATGATTCCATACTTGAGCAGCGTTATTAAAAATAGGGCCTGGAGGGGCTTTTTTGATAATTTCTTCCAGAGATAAAGCTTCGAACTCTGTACCAGGAATTAATTCATTCAGTTTGTCGACATAAGCTTTATGGTGTTTGCCATAATGGTATTCTAAGGTTTCTTTTGAAATAACGGGTGCCAGAGCATCTAAGGCATAGGGTAATGGGGGTAACTCATGTTTCATAGGGTATCCTATTTTTATCGATTTGCTAAAATTGCTAATGCCAGTTTAAAATCCAGATAAGGATAAGGCAAGCATTTAAATAGGGCTAATTGTATTTTCGTTAAATAGTTTTACATAGAAAATCTGAACGTTTTTAGATTAAAATTACCAAAATATATTATAAATGAGGAAAATAAATGTCTATTACTGAAGTGAATACCTTAGAAACAATTAAGCAACAAATTGCGAAATACCCGTTGATTCTCTATATGAAAGGAACTCCCGAACAGCCTTGTTGCGGTTTTTCGGCACGAGTAGTACAAATTCTAAAAATCTGCAGTGTAAAATTTGCACATGTTAATGTACTTGAAAATAGTGATATACGTCGCGAATTACCACAATATTCTAATTGGCCAACTTTTCCACAGCTTTTTTACCAAGGAGAGTTAATGGGTGGATGCGATATAGTTGAACAGCTTTATAAAACTGGCGACCTACAAAAAAAATTATCAGAAACTTGATTTAAATTGATTTAGCATCTATTTTCCTTTAATTGGTAAGTTTTCTTTATAGTTAAGGTAGTATGACGTATTTTATAATGAAACCATTGACATAGGTCATGGTGTTAGGTATAAAATGCAATAGCTATCTGGTCTTTAAGAAAAGCTATTTTCAGCACTAATAACAAAGTCTTGTACCTTCCAAATCGCTGAAAACTTAAAAAACAAATAATAAATGTTTGTAAAACGGTTCTGGTAAACCGCTAAGCAAGTCTCCGTTTAGAGTTTGCGAAACTGTAAATTGTAAATTTACAGCGGTGCCAAGACTAGGGTTGTTTAATTTTCGCCGATATCGCTTTTATAAAGCAGGAATGGAAATTAAACAGCCTTGGTAGGAAATAACAAGGGATAAGTATAAATAAATTGTTTTTGAATTATTTTTATGGACGTAGCATATTCCAACTTTTATCGGTGTGTTGCGGGCATGAAATTAAAGAAGTAATAGATTTTTGTAAAACTAATTTTTTGTTTGAGTCGATGTCTCAATTATCGATAAAAATAGAGCTAAAAATCTAGTTTTAAAATAAATCTAATGTTGAGTTAACAACCTATTAAGGAGATGGATGAGTATGAAACTCAAAGCGATTGTTGCTTCACTCGTAACACTTGGGCTTAGCGGGCCAGTATTGGCGATGCAGCCGTATATGATGGATACATCCTATCAAATGGATGTGATGCGCTATCAGGTTAATAAGCTCGATTCGATTCTCGACCGAAATCAACCAGGCGGTTTTGATCAACCTTGCGGTTGGACTTGCCGCATCAATGTCAGCGGTTGGATCAATACCGATGCTTATTTAGCTAATAAACCACCGGTTTTTTGGGAACCTAACCCAGCATTTAATCCAACTATTGCGATAGACCCAACTTCGATACCACCTAACGTATTAACTATTCCAACATCCGGTCGAGCCAGTGATTTAATACTTAACAATGCGAATTTATTCGTAGATGCCCGAGTGAATAACTGGGTGACGGCGAATATGTCTGTGGTATATACCTCATTGTCAGGTCTTCCAGGTTCAACGGGGCCGTACAATATTGCTAACTCACTTTTTGTGTATCATCCATTGAATCGAACGTCGATAGACACCGCGTATGCGACTATTGGTAACTTCCAAGCGTCGCCTATTTATTTCAGAGTGGGTAAAGAATACATCCCATTTGGTGCTTATGACCCTTATGGATTTGTAACCCAAGAAAATCCAAGCCAATTATTCACTGAGATTACTGCAACCGCTGCCCAATTAGGCTTTATTGCACCGGGTGGTTTCTATGGTTCGTTATATACGTTTGCGGGTAATCCTAAGATCTCAGATGGTGGTTCAACACGCCGTATTCAAAACGGTGGTGTGGATTTAGGCTGGGGTTGGAGAATGTTTAATAGTAAGTGGAATTTAAATGCAGGTTATATTGCGAACATTGCGGACTCAAATTTCTTATCTTCCTATTATCTTAATCAGATTGTCGAAGGAACAAACGTTCCGGGTTTACCGAATGAAAAGGTACCGGCTTGGAATGTGAATGCAGATGTGACCTTTGGGCCCTTTGACGCGAATGGTCACTATATTGCGACCACTCGTAGTTTAGCGAATCCTATCTTTTTAAGCGGTAATTCTGCACCAGGGTTTCCAGTGTTAACTGCTCCACCCGCGCAGTTAGGTAAACCTAACGTTTGGGGCTTAGAAGCAGGTTTAACGTTTCCAGTGATGGCGCATCAATCACGAGTAGCGATTGGCTATCAAAAAACTACACACTTAGCAACTTTCTTGCCACAGCGTCGTATCTATGCGGACTATATGGTTAATTTAGCCAAATGGTTTGATGTCGGTATAGCGATATTCCAAGACAGAGACTACAACATTGGCGAAGGTGCTATTATTAACGACACTAATGATGGTGATGCACCACCTATTGGAACGATCATACATCAAGGTGCGACCGGTAATAAATCAACGGTTGGTCAATTACGTGCCAGCATTAAATTTGCTTAAATTGTATAACAAACTTAAATAACATTAAGCCCGCGTAAGCGGGCTTTTTTTATGGCGCAGTAAAAAATATATTTATCTTATTGAGATACTTATAAAGTACTGCTAAGATAAACTCGATTTGGCTTTTTATCTATAGCATGTTTTCATAGATAGAAAATAAATCTAGGAAAAACCCTTTAACTGGTTGTGATTCTTAGGTTTAGCAAGAAAAGCGATAGATGGAGTTAATTAATTCTACAAGGAGATGGTTTAGGATGAAACTCAAAACGATTGTTGCTTCACTCGTAACACTTGGGCTTAGCGGGCCTGTACTGGCGATGCAGCCGTATATGATAGATCCATCCTATCAAATGGATGTGATGCGCTATCAAGTCAATAAACTTGATATGATCCTTGACCGAAATCAGCCTGGCGGGTTTGATCAACCTTGTGGTTGGACTTGTCGCATCAATATCAGTGGTTGGATGAATACCGATGCTTATTTAGCGAATAAGCCTCCGGTTTTCTGGGAATTTAATCCCGGATTTAACCCGCTGGCAGCGGTAAATCCGGCTGCAGTACCTCCTAATGTATTAACTATTCCAACATCAGGCAGAGCAAGTGATTTATTATTGAATAATGCGAATTTATTTGTCGATGCGCGAGTGAATAACTGGGTAACGGCAAATATGTCTGTGGTGTATACCTCTCTGTCAGGTATCCCAGGTTCGACAGGACCATATCAAATTACTAATTCGCTTCTTGTGTATCATCCGTTAAATCGAACGGTGATAGACACGGCGTATGCGACCATTGGTAATTTCCAAGTATCACCCATTTATTTTAGAGTGGGTAAAGAATATATTCCATTTGGTGCCTATGATCCCTATGGATTCGTAACATCAGAAAACCCAACCCAACTATTTACTGAGATTGCTGAAACTGCTGCGCAATTAGGGTTTATCGTACCGAACGGACTGTATGGTTCGTTATATACGTTTGCGGGTAATCCTAAGATCTCAGATGGTGGGTCTACGCGCCGTATTCAAAACGGTGGTGCGGATTTAGGTTGGGGATGGAGATGGTTTAATAGTAAATTCAATATAAACGCAGGTTATATTGCGAATATAGCGGATTCAAACTTCTTATCTTCTTATTATCTTAATGCGCTGGTTGAAGGAACTACAGTCCCCGGTTTACCGAATACAAAAGTACCTGCGTGGAACGTTAATGCAGATGTGACCTTCGGACCTTTTGATGCGAATGGACACTATATTTCAACAACACGTAGTTTAACGAATCCTTTCTTTTTAAGTGGTAATACCTCGCCAGGGTTTCCAGTAGCTATTCCATCGGCCCAATCTCAATTAGGCAAACCAGTTGTATGGGGCTTGGAGGCCGGATTAACCTTTCCAGTGATGGCACATCAATCACGCGTGGCGATTGGTTATCAAAAAACCACCCATTTAGCAACCTTCTTGCCGCAGCGTAGGATCTATGCTGACTATATGGTTAATTTAGCCAAATGGTTTGATCTAGGTATAGCCGTGTTTCAAGACAGAGATTACAACATTGGTGAAGGGGCTATTACTGTTCCTGGAGTTCCTGGCACAGTACCGACACCAGCTAGAACAATACATTTTGGTGCAACAGGTAATAAATCTACCGTAGGCCAATTACGTGCCAGCATTAAATTTGCTTAATACCTTACGATATATCCTGATTAAAAACATTAAGCCCGCGTCAGCGGGCTTTTTTTATTGGAAGATCAGCGAAGCTTAGTTTTCTTAAAGATTTTCTTACTGATGGAAAAAGTTTTCTTAATAACTCAACCGATTTGTAAATGCTTATGAATGTTATTAAAAATAATACAGCCTATGGAATACTGAGAATTTGATGTACTCTACAGTCTAAATGCATTCAAATTTTCAGTGGATAATTAAATGTTTGAATTATTTTTTTCTCCGGAAGCTTGGATTAGTTTACTTACGTTAACAGCTTTAGAAATTATTTTGGGTATTGATAATCTGGTTTTCATTGCTATCGTAACAAATAGGCTTGCACAATCTCAACAACGTTTAGCTCGTCAATTCGGTTTATTACTCGCCTGTGTAACGCGTTTACTTTTATTGGCAACGCTTGCTTGGATGACTAAATTTACGCAACCGCTTTTTACTTTGGTAGGGCATGTTTTCTCAGGAAGGGACTTAGTTCTTATCTTGGGGGGATTATTTTTACTTGCAAAAGGAACAAGTGAACTTCATTTTAATGTAACTATTGTGACAGAAAAAAAAAGCAGCCTGCATCGATATTCGCGATTTTCGATGGTTATCATTCAAATTATGTTGTTAGATATTATTTTTTCATTGGATAGTGTGATCACCGCAGTAGGAATGGCCCAGGAATTTATAATTATGGCCTTAGCTATTATCATCGCAATTGCATTAATGATATGGGCCAGTGGACCACTGAGTTATTTTATTAACACCTATCCGAACCTAAAGATTCTCGGTTTAAGTTTTTTATTATTAATAGGATTAGTATTAGTGGCTGATGGGTTTGGGATACATGTACCTAGAGCTTATCTGTATTTTGCTATTACTTTCTCTGTATTTGTAGAATGGCTAAATATTCTGGCTAACCGGTGGCGACAGAAGAAAAATTCGAATTAGTGGATTGTTTCTTAAAACATCTACCCCGACAATAGGATGGACCTTAAATAGGCCTCCCCTATGAAAATTAGGCTTGCATTCATCACTTTTTTTTGATACATAGGGAACATATTACTTATTTTAATAATAAGGTGTTTCTTATGCTAAGTAACAAATATAAATTAACAACGCTTATGGTAGGTGTGTGTTGGCTAAGTTTACAAGGAAATGTTGCATTAGCTAATGAAATCACTCAGGCAAGTAATGACAAGGAAATTAAAAGACTGTCACAACGGACTCAAGCCCTAGAATCCGAGCTACAGCGCGTGCAAAATCAGGTGGCGACCTTGCGGAGACAATCAAACCGGACAGCAGTTTCCTCTACAGAAACAACTGCTGAAACAGCTGCACATCAAAGTTTGGTTACTTCTTTGCATCCTTTTTTTATTATAGGTACTCCAGTTATTAGTTCGCCCTTTATAGGTATTAACTCAGAATATAATGCATCTGATTTAGTGGTTAACCAACCCTATGTGAATGAAGATCTTAATTTATTACAACAACGAAAACAAATTTACAATTATTTGCAACAGCATGGGCACGCTTTTTCCGATACACCAGTCGTTAATCTTAGTGGAAAAATTGAATCTCAGATTTTTCATACTAATTATTTTAATAATTTTCAAAATAACTCAGCTACAGATATTGATTTGACTGGCATCGAATTAGATACTGAGATTTTAGTCAATCAATGGGTAACCGGTCTTATTGCTTTTGTTTATGATAATACTCCTCCAACGGATATGTCGCCTAGACGAATTGATAATTCTCGTGTTCTTTTAGAACGAGGATTTCTAACAATTGGAAATTTAGCTAAGTTTCCATTATATGCGACTATGGGGCAATTTTATGTGCCTTTTGGTCAATATTCATCTGCAATGATTAGCGATCCATTTACTAAAATTTTAGGTAGAACCAAAGCTAGAGCTTTAACATTGGGTTTTTCCAAACAATTTAATGAAGAAAATGATTTAAATTTATCAGCGTTTATTTTTAGAGGTCCAAGTCGAACCAGTATAGATAATAATGGTCTACGTAATTATGGTGCGAATGCTGAATATATTTTTACGAAACCTAAATGGAATCTTGATATAGCAGGTAGTTATATTCGTAGTATCGCGGATTCGGTAGGAATGCAGCATAATGGAAATACAGGCATTAATAATTTTTCAGGTTTTGCTACTGACAATAACACTGAAATACTTAATCCTGTACCAGGTTTAGATGCGCGTGGAACTTTAAGTATTGAAGCCTTTAGTCTTACGGGCGAATATGTGACGGCCAGCCGTTCATTTTCTCAATCCGTATTATCATTTGATAATCAAGGCGCTAAACCCTCAGCTTTCCATGCAGAAGCTGCTTATAAATTTAATGTTTTAGAAAAACCAAGTGCAATTATTATTGGATATGACCAATCAAAGGATGCCTTAGGTTTACTTATACCTAAGAAACGTTATATAGCGACCATTAGTACATCCGTTTGGAAAGATACCATCGAAAGTTTAGAATTTCGTCATGATATCGACTATAGCATTACAGATGTTGCCACTGGCCAGTCGGGGTTTAATCCTATTAATGGAACAGGAAGAAGTGGTAATACAATTACTTTACAGATAGGTTTATATTTCTAAAAATATACTCTGCGCACTTGAGTTTTGGACTGTGTTGCCGTTCAATTCACAATCCCATGTATTTTGAATACATTCTGGTTGCTTTACTACGCGGTCCATTCTAAAAAATCCAATTTGCTGTGAGTAAAAATTAAAATGCTATAAAAAGGGGCATTACTTTTAATGCCCCTTTTTGTTATTCTAAGCCAATGAACAAACGCATATTATTGGGTATTACAGGCAGTATTGCTGCTTATAAAACTCCGGAACTTATTAGAAAATTCAAAGAACAACATCATGATATTAGAGTTGTTTTAACTTCTTGTGGCAAAGCTTTTGTAACACCTTTGACACTGCAAACAGTTTCACAACATAAAATATATGAAGAACTTATAGATGTTGAAGCTGAAGCTGCAATGAGTCATATTGATCTTGCACGATGGCCCGATTGTATTTTGATAGCTCCTGCTACAGCGCATGTGATTGCTAAATTAGCTCACGGTTTTGCTGATGACTTATTGAGTACATTATGTTTGGCGTCCAACACACGTTTAATTATTGTACCTGCGATGAATCAAACGATGTGGTTTAATCGAGCAACGCAAGATAACGTTAATACGCTTAAAGAAAGGGATTATTTATTTATAGGGCCTGGAGAAGGGAGTCAAGCCTGTGGAGAGTTTGGTTTAGGGCGCATGCTGGAACCTTTAGAGATAGTGGACTCTTTATCAAAAGTATTTATCAAACCCTACTTACGCAACCAAAGAATTTTAATTACTGCAGGTCCGACTCAAGAATGCATCGATCCCGTGCGCTATTTATCAAATCGGAGTTCGGGTAAGATGGGATTTGCTTTAGCCCAGGCTGCCATAGAAGCGGGTGCTGAAGTTACACTCATTAGTGGACCTGTCACTTTAACACCTCCAAGGAAATTGAAATTTATATCAGTGAAGACTGCCAGTGAAATGCTATCGGCTGTTGAGCAGGAAATTAGTCAACAGACGGTTTTTATAAGTAGTGCTGCTGTCGCAGATTATCAAGTTGTAAATCCAGCGTTACACAAAATTAAAAAATCGAATGCACCGTTAACTTTACAACTAAAACCTACCATTGACATTTTGAATACTGTCAGTCAAATGAACTTAGAAGCTAAACCTTTATTGGTTGGCTTTGCTGCAGAAACTGAATATACCTTAAAATTTGCTGAAGAGAAGCGGAGGAGTAAAAACATAGATTTAATGGTGGTTAATGATGTTAGTCAAGTGGATATTGGTTTTGATAGTGATAAAAATGAAGTAACTGTATTGTCTTCTGATGTGCCTATCCACTTAGCGCGTGCACCTAAACAATTAATAGCCCAACAATTACTGCAAATAGTGGCGAATCATATGCATAATACTGAAAAATGCTAATTCTCTTAATATTCTTTTTATTTCTTTAATAGTTGCAAAATGCAATGCAAGAAATACTTTTTTGATCCTACGATCATTTCCAAAAATACAACTAATAGACGAATTGCTTGATAATTGGACATTAGCACTTTAAACTATGCCTTTGCTCCTATTCCTGGTGAAAGGAGACAGTAATTTTTCAAAAAGCAATGAGGACTTGATCATGCGACAGGTACCTAATGTTCAACGCTATTGTTATCTCTTTTTGGTGACTAGCGCATGAACGTTTTAGAATTTACTAAAAAAAAAATAACTAAAGAAAAAATCGTAATCTTAACTTGTTATGATTATAGTATCGCAAAAATCCTTAATGATTCTTCGTTAGATGCCTTATTAATTGGTGATAGTCTTGCCATGACTATGCATGGGTTTAAAGATACCGTTATGGCTACAATGGCTATAATGGAACTTCATACTGCTGCGGTATGCCGAGGTGCTCCTTCTAAATTTCTCATTACCGATCTTCCTTTTTTAAGTTATCGCCGATCATTAAGTCATAGTGTCATCGCTGTACAAAAGCTTATGCAAGCAGGCGCACAAGCTGTTAAATTAGAAGGTGCAGCAGGAAATCTTTCCTTGATAAAGCATTTAGTCGAATCAGGTATTCCAGTTATGGGTCATCTAGGTTTAACTCCCCAGTTTGTGCATAGTTTAGGTGGATATAAAGTTCAGGGAAAAACTCATATGCAGGCAGAGCGACTTAAAGAAGATGCCTTTGCTTTAGAGCAAGCGGGTTGTTTTGCCATAGTTCTCGAGTGTATTCCAGCACAACTGGCAAAAGAAATAACAACTTCCCTAAAAATTTCAACAATTGGTATAGGAGCTGGTGTTGATACTGACGGTCAGGTTTTAGTCTTGCAAGATTTATTAGGACTCAATCTAGATTTCAAACCAAAATTTGTTAACCACTTTCTTAATGGTAATCAGTTAATTCGAAAAGCAATCGATCACTATAGTCATTCTGTTAAACACAAAGAATTTCCTGGTTATGAACATAGTTACTAATCTTGAAGATTGGCAAACCATAAGGAAAAAAAATAATAATAAAAATATAGGATTTATTCATACCATGGGTCATTTGCATGCAGGACATTTAAGTCTTTGTGCTCGTTCTCAGGCTGAAAATGATTTGACTATAGTAGCTATTTTTGTAAATGCTAAGCAATTTAATCAAATAGAGGATTTTATACATTATCCACGTAGTTTAGATGAAGATATTGTTTTACTAAGCAAACAGAAAGTAGATTATTTGTTATTGTTAGATTCTGAAACTATTTATGCTGATAATTATCAAATTCAAATTCATGATACCAGTGATCTAAGCAAAGAATTAGAAGCAAAATTTCGTCCTGGGCATTTTATTGGGATGTTAACAGTGGTGTTAAAATATCTGAATATTGTAAGACCGACCCATGCATATTATGGCGAAAAAGATTATCAACAATTATTACTCATCAAAAAAATGGCTCGAGCACTTTTTTTGGAAACAGAAATCGTTGGTTGTTCAATAATTCGTGCAACAGATGGTTTAGCTTTAAGTTCGAGGAATACTCGCTTGAGTTTAGAGCAACGCGCGAAAGCGAGTCATTTTCCAACAATTTTAAAACAAGCTCCAAACTCAGAAGCTGCTGAGAAGCAATTAAAAAACATAGGGTTTAAGGTCGATTACGTTGCGGATCATTGGGGGAGGCGTTTAGCAGCAATTTACGTGGGAGATATTAGGCTAATCGATGCTTTTTCTATTAGTCTTCACATTTGAATTTTTGATTGTTAGTAAAATTTAGGATAATTTTTTATAATGAAAGATGACGACTAATTTTTATTATACATTGGATTGTGCGTAAAAAACGGATGACTTTGGCTAAATGTTTGCGATTGAATACTGATAAAGTAAAATGAATAATACTATGTTTTCTATCGCGACTTTCTACTTTAATATTTTCAATATTAGCATCGGCTTTAGCAATATTATGTGTTAATAATGCTAATACGCCGTGTTGATTAATAGTTTCAATATAAATATCAGTTTTAAAAAAACCGTTAGTTTGTTTTTCCCATTGTATGGAAATGGCGCGTTCAGGATTTTTTTTAATAAGTCGCGCTGCATATTTACATCGTTGTAAATGCACAGTAAGACCATGCCCGGCATTGAGTAAACCTATAATTTCATCGCCTGGGATGGGTCGGCAACACTCGGCAAACTTGATTAAACCATTATCTGCATTTTTAAGAAACAATGGCAATGAATTAATTTGATTTTTAAAATTGGGTTTCAAACTACATAATGAATAAGCGACTAAAACAGGGTGTATATAACCGAGTCCAATAGCTTCGAGTAAGTTTTCCAAAGAATCGTATTGAAACTTTTGTAAGGTCTTACTTAAGTTTTTAGAGTTGATATTTGTACTATCCTGTCCTAAAGGAGTTAAATTGTTGTCCAGCAGGCGCTGGCCTAATTGTACTGCTTCATTATGTTGCTTATTTTTGAAAAATTGTCTGATATGACTACGAGCGCGTCCCGTTGCTACAAACTCTAACCAGCGTGAATCAGGAAAAGTTTTCTGATCAGTTATGATTTCTACTGTTTGACCACTTTGTAGGTGGGTGCTGAGTGGTACTAGATGCTTATCAATTTTAGCTGCAATACAATGGTTCCCAATATCAGAATGGATTGCATAAGCAAAATCGATCAAAGTTGCTTTGTGAGGAAGTTCAATGATGTCACCTTTAGGAGTAAAGATATATATATCCGTGGGAAAAAGGTCGATTTTAACTGTCTCCATAAATTCTAAGGAACTAGGAGTCGTTTGTTGAATATCAAGTAAACGTTTAAGCCATTCGCGTGCTCGTAAATGTGGACGGAGTTCGTTAGCTTTAGTTTTTTCTTCTAACCAGTAACTTACAATACCGTGATCAGCACCATTATCCATCATAGTCGTACGAATTTGTATGTGAATTGAAGTGGCAGCAGGGCCAAATAAAGTAGTATGTAATGCTTGATAACCATTCGCTTTAGGAAGTGCAATATAGTCATGGAAATGATCCGGCAGAGGTTTATAAAGGTTATGCACAGCACCCAATACGCGATAGCAACTATCAATATTATCTACAATAATACAAAAAATAGGGACATCAATGATCTCATTGAAGGCTAAATGATTTTCCCGCATTTTTTTATAAATTTGATAAAGATGCTTTTTTTTATGCCAAATAGTATGAAAAGGTAAATGATGTTTGTCCAAACACTCTTTTAAAGCGGATTCTATTTTATGGATACTTGTTTTATGCTTGCGACGATTTTTTTGTACCGTTTCTTGTAATATTCGATACCGCCATGGATATAGATTTAAAAAACAAAGATCTTCTAATTCTATGCGTACTATATGCATACCTAATCGTTGTGCGATAGGGGCGTAAATATCTAATGTTTCTTTAGCAATACGATGACGTTTTTCTGCAGGAACTGCAGATAATGTGCGCATATTATGCAAACGATCAGCTAATTTTATGATAATGATGCGGATATCTTTTGCCATGGCTAGCAGCATTTTACGAAAATTTTCTGCTTGAGCTTCAGCGCGACTTTGGAATTGAATTTGGGTTAGTTTACTCATCCCATCAACAAGTTCTGCTATTTCATTGCCAAATGTCGTAGTTAAAACAGTTTTTTCAATAGGAGTGTCTTCAATTACATCATGTAAAATTGCAACGTTTATGGTTTGAACATCCATGCGCATTTGAGCGAGAATTTTAGCAACCGCAATTGGATGGCTAATGTAAGGATCTCCACTATGGCGTTTTTGGCCAGAATGGGCCCTAGCAGCAAATTGATAAGCGTTATAAACTTGTTTTATTTGCTGAGGGGATAGATAGGCTTGTAGTTCTTGTTTGAGGTCACTAAACATGTGCATGCAAGCGCCCCCGGTTTTTTAAAAGCCCATAGATTGTGATCCACTTATGCCGCCGCCAATTTCTGCATTTGATTTTTCTCCTGCTTCATTGAGTTTTCCATCAGCGATTTCTCTTAAGGCTATCACCGTAGGTTTGTCGTTTTCGGGATCAACCATGGCCATGCCGCCTTTAGCAATTTGTCTGGCCCGTTTCGAGGCTAGGATGACTAATTCAAAATGATTTTTAATTTTCTTTAAACAATCTTCCACAGTTATGCGTGCCATATGAATTCTCTATTAATTGAACGAAATTGAACCTAATACTATAACATTATTTGGCTATATCTATACTATATTTCCGATAAAAGTATAGCTTTTCCCTTAATTTCTCGGGTTTTAGCTTCAAAGTCCTTCTCATAACCAGTTAATTTTCGAGCCCATATGTATGTTTAAAATATCATTTTTACCGATAAATTAAGCGGCATCCATTAATGCAGTGGTAACATCCAGCATCCGATTAGAAAATCCCCATTCATTGTCATACCAAGCAAGAACCTTAACAAAATCGCCAATAACACGAGTTTGATTTGCATCTACAGTGGAAGATGCTGGATTGTGATTGTAATCTATAGAAACGAGGGGTTCTTCACTGTAATTAAGCAAACCTTTGAGCGAGCTACTTTCAGAGGCTTTTTTTAAGATTTCATTTATTTCTTTTGCGGTCGTTATGCGTTTTGCTTGAAAACTTAAATCGACTAAAGACACATTTATCGTAGGAACGCGTATAGCTAAACCATCAAGTTTTCCGGCTAGTTCGGGTAGCACTAAACCGAGTGCCGAAGCTGCTCCTGTTTTAGCAGGGATCATAGAATGAGTTGCGGATCGTGCCCGATACATATCGGGGTGATAAGTGTCGATAAGCACTTGATCGTTAGTATAAGCATGAATAGTAGTCATTAAACCCTGAATAATCCCTAAATTTTCATGTAAAGCTTTAGCTAGAGGAGCTAGACAATTGGTGGTGCAAGAAGCATTAGAAATAATGGTATCGCTACTTTTTAAGGTGTGGTGATTAACCCCATAAACAATAGTAGCATCAACCCCATTACCAGCGGGAGCGGAAATAATAACTTTTTTTGCCCCTGCTTTGATATGTTTCCCAGCTTTCTCTGGTGAAGTGAACAGACCAGTACATTCATGAGCAACATCAATATCTAATTCTTTCCAAGGTAGATTTTCTGGATCCCGTTCTGAGAAAATTTTTATCCGCTGGTTATTGACAATTAAATAATCTTTATCGATGTCTATGGTTCCTTTAAATTTACCATGAGTAGTATCATAGCGGGTTAGGTGAGCATTAATTTCGATATTACCTAAGTCATTTATTGCTATAATTTCTATATCATGCTGCTTAGAATTTTCAAAAAAAGCTCTTAAAATATTACGGCCGATACGACCATAACCATTAATAGCGATACGTATTGTCATAATGCTCCCCTAGTTTAATCGGTTAATAATTGATTTAGTGTTTTAATAACATTTTCAGTAGTAAACCCAAAATTTTTAAAAACTTCAGTACCCGGTGCAGATTCGCCGAACTGGTTAAGTCCGATCACTTTACCTTTATTACCTACATATCGGTACCAAAAATCTTTAGTTCCTGCTTCAATAGCGAGGCGTAATGTAATCGAATTAGGCAAAATTTTAGCTTTATAGGCTAAATCTTGTTGTTCAAAACGATCAGCAGAAGGCATAGATACCACTCTGATTTGTCTGCCTTGTTGATTTAAAGATTGTGCAGCACTCATAGCTAAACTGACTTCAGAGCCTGTTGCAATGATAATGGCTTCCGGTGTTGATGGACTATCCAAAAGAATATAAGCGCCACGATGGATAGATTGTAAAGTTTCTTGGTTGTGGGTTTGCGAGGGTATAGCTTGTCGAGTGAGTAATAAACAAGTGGGCCCTAAATGTTGTATAGCTTGTTGCCAGGCAATTGTGGTTTCTAGTGCGTCACAAGGCCGCCAAACCGAAAGATTTGGTATAAGCCTTAAACTATTGATATGTTCAATAGGTTGATGTGTTGGACCGTCTTCTCCTAGCCCGATCGAATCGTGAGTATAAATAAAGATTACATGCTGTTTCATTAACGCAGATAAACGAACTGCGTTGCGTGCATAATCACTAAAGACTAAAAAAGTTCCTCCATAAGGAATGAATCCTCCATGGAGGGCTATGCCGTTCATCATGGCGGACATACCGAATTCTCGCACGCCATAGTGAATATAATTACCTGATGGGTTTTTTTTAGTTAAAACTATAGAGCCTTTCCAAAGGGTAGAATTAGATTCTGTGAGGTCTGCAGATCCACCCAACAATTCAGGTAAAAGCGGGGCAAGGACATTTATTGCATTTTGCGAGGCTTTACGTGTGGCTATTTTTTCTGTAGGGTTTTTGTAAACATCCTCTATAATTTTTTTGGTTTTTTCTTCCCAATTTGAAGGTAATTTTCGATTAATTCTACGTTGATATTCTTTGGCGAGCTCCGGAAACGCTGTTTGATAGACATTCCATTTTTCTTCCCAAGTTTTTGTTAAAGCTTTTCCTTTAGAGCGAGCATCCCATGCTTGATAAATATCTTCTGGTATTTCAAAAGGCGGATAATTCCAATGTAATGCCAGTCTGGTGGCGGCAACTTCTTTTTCGCCTAATGCGGCTCCATGTGCTTGATGGCTGTTAACTAAATTAGGGGCGCCAAATGCAATTTTGGTTTTACAGCAAAGTAAGCTTGGCTTATCGGTAACAGCACGAGCATTTTCTATAGCTATTTTAATTTGCGTAGGATCATGGCCATCAATATCAGAAATAACATGCCAATGATAAGCTTTAAAACGTTCAGGGGTATTATCTTTAAACCAGCCTGAAACATTACCATCAATAGAAATGTTATTATTATCCCAAAAAGCAATTAATTTACCTAAACCTAAACATCCTGCCAAAGAAGCAGCTTCATGAGAAATGCCTTCCATCAAACAGCCATCACCCAAGAATACATAAGTAAAATGATCGATAATGGCGTGAGAAGGACGATTAAAATGAGCGGCTAAATTTTTTTCGGCTAAGGCCATACCCACTGCATTCGCAAATCCTTGACCGAGAGGTCCAGTTGTTGTTTCTATACCAGGAGTTAAATCAACTTCAGGATGTCCAGGTGTTTTTGAATGTAATTGACGAAATCTTTTAATTTCGTCTAATGAAAGATTATAGCCGGTCAAATGAAGTAGCGCATAATGTAGCATCGATCCATGACCATTGGATAAAATAAAGCGGTCGCGATTACTCCAGTTTGGATTATTGGGATCATGAATTAAAAATTCTCTCCATAAAACAGTTGCAATATCAGCCATGCCCATGGGCATGCCAGGATGACCTGATTTGGCTTTTTCCACGGCATCTATGCTTAGAAATCGAATCGCATCCGCATATTTTTTTTGGTAAGACATTTAAAATTTCCTATTTACCCCATTATCAGAAATATTTCAAAACTCAAAAAATACAATTTAAATATACTCACAGCAATGGGATTTTTTGAGAGCGGGCTCGTGTAGTGGAAGCAACCAGAGTGTATTCAAGATACATGAGGATTGCGAGTTGAACGGCAACGCAGACAAAAATCCAAGTGCGAAGAGTATAAATTAAAAAACATCAACTATAATCGCATGCGCAATAATAATAAAGGAGCACAGGATCAGCAAACATAATAATTTTTTTCCGCCCATTACGCGATAGGGGGCATTAATCTGTTGTCGGTAACGCCCAGACCAAGCCATTAGTGCGGGAAGCAAAGCCAGCAAAACAGCACACCATATACCAGCATAATTCAATGCCAGCATAAATGAAGCGGGATAAAACAAAACAACCATTAAAGGAGGTAAGAATGTAAGTAAATACACGATAAATTTATTTTTTTCGGTTTGGCTCAACGCTAAACCATCAAGTAAGAAATCAAATAAACTAATACTGACACCTAAAAAAGAAGTTGCTAAACAAATGGATGTAAAAATCCAAGCAAATAAAGTAATGCTATTTTTGTTTAGTAAATGGCTCAATGTGTTGGTTAGATGATTAGTAGATTGGCTGGACTGGGCAATTGTTAAAAGTTTATTGATAGAAATAACTCCCATAATAGCTCCATTCCAGAAAATATAACAAATAAGTGGGATTAAACTACCTAAAATAATGACTTGACGTAATTGTTTAACATTACTATGAAAATAACTGCGTAAACTTGGAATAATGGCGGCAAAGCCAAACGATGTAATAATGATAGTAAGGCTATTTGGTAAGTAATGTATACTACCCTGCGCTAATTGTTTGGCAGATATAAAAGGAAATAAAAATAATATAAGGAGAAAAAAAATAAGTAATTTTCCTCCCATTAGAATTCGATTCATTAAATCCACAGAATGCATTCCTTTGTAAACAATAGGGCCTAAGCACAGTACAAATAAAATAGTTGTAACAATTGTTGAAAAATGGAAATTTATTTTCTGTAAGATACCTTGTAAAAAATCTGAACCACCTGCGATATACGCTGCTAGCAAAGCATATAGCAATAATAAATAACATAACCAGGCAATGATCTCGCCTGGAACTCCCAAAGTTGCACGTGCCATGGATATTAAATGACTATTAGGAGGGAACCAAAGATTTATTTCTAAAATGAGCAACCCTCCGGCTAGCATAATACCCCAACAAATAATCAAAAAAAGTGACGAATCTAAAAAGCCTACTTGAGCAGTTGCAAGAGGTAAAGCTAACATCCCGCCACCTATGGCATTGCCAGTAATTAATAAAATACCGCCGAATTGTTTAATATTCATAGGATTTGTTAGTAAATGAAGCTTAAAATAATAATAAATAATGCTATTATCATTAAACTAAGTAATAAAAGCTTTCCTCCAGCAACTTGATATCCTAAAGCACATTTTTTAATATACCGTCCATTCCATGCCATCATAGCGGGAAGAAGTATTAATAAAATGGCACAAAGAACCCCTGCATAAGATAAAGCCATAATGAAAGCTTGAGGATAATGATTGGCGATGAATAACGGAGGGGAAAAAGTAAGTGCATAAAGAACCAACTTCTTTAAACCTTTTTTTTCAATTTGTAATCCATCACTAAAAAAATCAAATAGACTTAAAGCAACTCCTAAAAAAGAAGTAGCAAAACATATGGATGTAAAGATTTTTGCTAAAAAATTAACTAATCTATTATCCAGTAAATGATTCAAGGCAGATATTAAATCGCTAGTGGAATGTCCCGAATGGTACATGAATAGTAAACCTAAATTTCCATGTGTGGGTATGGCGCCCATAATAGTTAATTCCCACAAAATATAGCAGAATAATGGAATTAAGCTGCCAATAAGAATAGCTCTACGTAACATAAATAAATCATTACTAAAATAGCTACGTAAACTTGGAACAATTATTGCAAATCCAAATGAGGTCATAATAACTGTCGTACTACTTAGAATAACACTAAGCTGATATGCATTTTCCAAGCTAAATAAGTAATGAAAAGAAATAAAAGGAAAAATACAAATCACTAATAAAATAAAGGCTAATAGTTTGCTAGACATTAGAGCTCTGTTAACATAATCGACCGAGCCTAATCCTTTATAAACGATTAGGCTTAATAATCCTGCAAATAATAATGTGGAAAGTTTTGTGGGTAGGTGCAAATGAAATGTTAATAGTAGATGTTGTAAGAAATCGCTGCCACCCGCAATATAAGCAGCTAATAAAGCATATAACAATAAAAGATAGCTAAACCAGGCAATGGCTTGACCAAACTTACCTAGGGTGGTTTTAGCCATACTAATTAAATTGCTGTTTACACTATGCCAAAGATTAACTTCTAAAATAAGCAACGCAGCGGCGGTCATTATAGCCCAACACAATACTAAAAAAATTAGTGCATTTATAAAGCCTAATTGTGCAGTAGCAATTGGCAGGGCTAACATTCCTCCTCCAATACTGGTGCCAATGATAAGTAAAATGCCGCCGATAAGTTTATTGCGCATATTTATTTTTAATAGAGATACGGATCATTTTGGGGGCGTGTTTTAAAGCGTCGATGTATCCAAAGATATTGATCGGGGTGGGCACGAACAGCTTGTTCTAACAATTGGTTGAAACGCAGCATATCTTGGTAGTCATCTCCCTGACCAAAACTTTCTAAAATAGGTCCGATAGTTATTTGATAACCTTTTCCTTTTGGAAGGCGATGATAAAATAGGGTTACAACTTGTGCTTCAGTTCGATTGGCATAGCGACTTGGTGTTGAGATGGTAGCAGTAGAAATTTTAAAAAATGGCGGAAAAATGCTGTGCGTAGGCCCATAGTCTTGATCGGCAGCATACCAAATAGCTTTGTTTTGTTTCAAAATTTTAATAATTTGGCGAATAGCATGGCGATGTATAGGTTGCATCCAGTTAAAATTACGATGTTGTTTTAATAGTCTATCGATGACTCGGTTCTTTTGTTCACGGTAAACAACATACATCGGAAAAATATTAGAAAAAAGACGCCCACAGATATCCAAAGATGTAAAATGGGCACTTAAAATAAGTACACCTTTTTTTTTGGCGAGTGCTTCTTGCAAATATTCTAAGCCTTGTACATGAATTAGAGAATCTAGTTTATGATCGGGCATCCACCACGCCATGGCAGACTCAATGAGCCCCATTCCTAAGGATTGAAATTGTTTTTTAAGTAAACTTTCTCGCTCTTCATTGGATAATTCAGGAAAACAAAGTTTCAGATTAATTTCTGCAATACGTCGAAATTTTTTAAATAAATAATAGGAAATTCGACCTAAATTTTTACCAAATTGGAGTTGTAGCCTATAAGGAAATTTGCTTATGAGATATAGAATTCCTAATCCTAACCAAGTAGGCCAATAACGAGGATGTATCAGATCTAAATTATTTTGCATTAGGTAATAGTAATCGATGTGCTATTTGTTGTTTAACTAGGTGTTGTTCAATAATCTCGTCAATATCATGTTGTGTTTCATAGTGATACCAGGCGCTTTCAGGGTAAATCACCAATATTGGCCCTAAACTACACCGTCCTAGACACCCGGAATGGCTTGCTCGAATTTTTTGTTGCTGATTTTCAGTCAGTTGTTTTATCTTATTTTTTAGATAAGCAAATAAGGATTTGGCGCCGCGTTTAGCGCAACAATCTTTATTATTTTCCCGTAGATTAGTACACATGAAGATATGATGTTGATAATAGGACATAACTATGTTTTAAAATAAAAATAAGAAAGTTTTTACTTTACCAGAAATAAGCAAGTATCTCTATTAAACAGCTGCTTTATCTGTCTTGAAATTCGAATTTCTGGAAAAAAGCTGAAGTAATCATTAAAGTGATCAAATGAGTCTTTTTGAGTTAAACTAATAACTTTACAAGGAGGAAAATAGTTTATGTCAAATATTATACGATACAGATCCCCTTCTTTATTACACCAATTACACCGTCTATCGCAAGAATGGGATCAATTGTTTGATCCCAGTCACCAACTTATTGAAGATAGTTCCATGGTAGAAACTAGTCATTGGGCACCTGCAGTGGATATCAAAGAAGAGCCTACTCGTTTTGTGCTTTTTGCAGATATTCCAGGCGTTGATCCGAAAGATATTGAAATTTCAATGGAAAATGGAATATTAACAATTAAAGGCGAAAGAGTTGCGATCCACACCGAAGAAAATGAAGGATATACACGAATTGAACGATCCAAAGGAAGCTTTTATCGCCGCTTTGCTTTGCCTGATACTGCAAACGCCGATAAGATAACAGCAGAAGGAAAGCAGGGGGTACTTAGAATCATTATTCCTAAAAGGGATAAAGCTGCGGCTAAAAAAATAAAGGTGGAGGATCAAAAAGATTAATTTTTTAATCGTCAGGCATATGAATTCGATTAGGAATTCGTGTATAAGCTAATAATCTCTAAGGAGATGTACTTAGTACGGTAGTACATGCGACACGTAAAGCTGGGACGGTGATTTTTTCAAACCATGAATTTCGCTTTAACCAAATATTATTGCGGGGTGAGGGATGTGGTAATGGAAAATATTTCGGAAGATAATCTGTGTAGGCAGCTACAGTTTCTGTTAAATTTGCTTTAGTACGACTACCCAAATAATGTTTTTGTGCATACTGACCAATTAATAAGATTAGTTGAATGTTTGGAAGAATAGCTAAAAGTTTAGGTAACCAAGTACTTGCACATTCTTTTCGCGGAGGTAAATCGCCCGAAGGTCCTGTTCCTGGATAGCAGAAACCCATGGGAATGATGGCAATTTGATTTGTATCATAAAATGTTTTTTTATCAAGTTGTAACCAGTGCCGTAAACGATCTCCACTAGGATCGTTCCAAGGAATTCCTGTGTTATGTACACGAATTCCTGGTGCTTGACCAACGATAAGTAAACGACTCAGATTGTGTGCTTGTAGTATGGGTCTGGGAGTTAAAGGTAAGTGATTGGCACAGAGTCGACACTCACGAATGTTTTTGATTAGAGGTAAAATTTTATTCATAACAGGATGGAGATTCTATACTCTTGTAATTGGACTTTGTTATTTGCTGTGGCTAGGATGCGAGTTGAGCAGCAATACAGACAAAAATTCAAGTGTAAAGAGTATACTTGCCAAATGGGTATTATACCCACTAAAGTAAGCGCTAAAAATAGGCTGCTTTATTTAATAGGTAGGATCTATGGAGTATAAAGAAACAGAGGCTTTATTAGAAGAAGATGATGGTGATGGAAGTAGTGATACTGAATTGCCACCTAATATCTTAGATATTGAAGATGAAGAATTAGATACATGGCCTGAAGAATTGGCCTTAGATGCATTAAATAAGAAAGCAAAAGTCTCGCCTGTTCGATTTTCGCTTGAAAAGCGCCGAGCTATTGAAGATTATTTAGAGCAACGACGATTACGAGAGGAATTCGATTATGAGTTTGAAAATGAACTCATATCAGAAGCTTCTGATGCAACAAAAAGTGAGTAGCTATGCACTTTAAGTTTTTGGATTTTGAACAACCCATTGCAGAGCTTGGGGCAAAAATAGAAGAGCTACGTAAATTGGGTAACGATGCCGATCTTAATGTCAACGAAGAAATTAAACGTTTAGAACAAAAGAAAATAGAATTAACAGAATCTATTTTTCAGTCCTTAAATGCTTGGCAGATAGTTCAATTGGCTCGTCATCCACAACGGCCTTATTTTTCAGATTATATTAGCAGAATTTTTTCTGATTTTGATGAACTACATGGTGATAGAGAATTTTCAGATGATCCTTCTATTATCGGTGGAATTGCTTATTTAGCGGATCAACCGGTTGTTATCATGGGTCAGCAAAAAGGGCGTACCACCAATGAAAAAGTTCTACGTAATTTTGGAATGCCTAAACCAGAAGGTTATCGTAAAGCAATTCGGTTAATGGAATTAGCTGAAAGGTTTAAACTGCCCATTCTGACTTTTATTGATACACCCGGTGCTTATCCTGGTATAGATGCAGAAGAACGTAACCAAAGTGGTGCGATTGCACAAAACTTACAAATGATGTCCCAGTTAAAGACACCTATTATTTCCACAATAATTGGAGAAGGTGGTTCGGGAGGAGCTTTAGCCATTGGTGTGGCAGACAGAATTTTGATGTTGCAATATAGTGTTTATTCAGTTATTTCCCCGGAGGGATGTGCATCTATTTTATGGAAAAGTGCTGAAAAAGCGTCTGAAGCAGCAGAAGCGATGGCTATGAACGCTGATCGTTTATATAAACTCAAGCTGATAGATGCAGTGATTCAAGAGCCTTTAGGTGGCGCCCACACCGATTTTGATGAAATGGCTAATCAGCTAAAAATTGAACTTGTTAAGCAATTAGCACAAATCCAATATTTTTCTATGGAAAAATTACTCGAACTGCGTTACAACAAGATTTTAGCTATTGGTGTTTAATTTATAGAGCATATAGCTGCCAATCCAAGATTAAAATATGAAGCTTATATCTATCGAAGCAATAGCTTTTACTTCAGGAATAGTAAATATTTACCTTTTAACACGTTGTAGTTTATGGAATTGGCTTTTTGGGATATTGACCGTTTCTCTGTATGCAATCATTTTTTTTAAGATCAAGCTGTATGCCGATATGAGTTTACAGGGAGTTTTTTTATTTTTTCAGTTTTATGGGCTGTACCAATGGCTCTATGGTAGTAAAGAAAACAAGCCAATTGCTCTGCAAATAGTGAGTTTATCAACTTGCTTGATGTTACTTGCAACGGCTATTATTTTATTTGCAGGCATTAGTTTTATTTTAAAATATAGTACTGATTCTACAACTATTTATGTCGATGCCACGATTACAGCATTAAGTTTGATTGCTCAATGGATGATGAGTAAAAAATATTTACAGCATTGGGTTTTATGGATAATTATCGATTTGATTTCTATTAATTTGTATATTAGTAAAACCTTGTATTTAACAGCGTTGCTTTATTTAGTCTTTATACTGCTATGTTCCAAAGGCTACTATCAATGGAGGGAAACTTTAAATAAATCGACATGGGCTCATTCCATCGCATAAATTAAATCTAATTGATCCTCATTATTTCATTTTTTCATAGATATTTCTATTAAGCTTTACAATTCCCATGCAAATTTTGTATGGTTGGCGTATGTTTACACACGAAAAACTTGAGTATTTATTAAAACAATACCCCACATCGGCTAGGTTTTGGGTTGCCTATAGTGGAGGGTTAGATTCGCAAGTTTTACTCCATGCATTAAGTTGCATGTTCCCTAAAAAACGTTTACGGGTTATCCATATCAATCATGGTTGGCATGCTGATTCCATTAAATGGGCCAATATTTGTCAAGATAACTGTGAAAAATTAGGTATTTATTGCAATATTGTTCACATAGATGCCCATCCTAAATCTGGTGAAAGCCCAGAAGCATACGCCCGAGCGGCACGGTATGGAGCCATAGCTAAACTAATTCCCACAGGTGATTATTTATTAACAGCGCATCACCGCAATGATCAAGCAGAAACTTTTTTATTACAAATGTTACGAGGGGCAGGTCTAAAAGGCTTAATGAGCATGCCATTTTGTCAGGTATTTTCAAAAGCCTATCTAATACGACCTTTGCTAGATTTTACTCGTTCAGAGCTTTATGAGTATGCTCAAGTGCATCAATTAACTTGGATCGAAGATGATAGCAATATGGATTTACGTTTTAATCGTAATTATATTCGTCATCAAGTGTTGCCACTTATTCAGCAACGTTGGCCTCAAGCCGACAAAACTATCGCAAGAGCTGCTGCAAATTTAGCTGAAGCCCATTCACTGCTTGATGAAATAGCCTACCAGGATTGGTGTATGGTTCAAGGATCTGCACCGAATATGATAATTATTTCTAGCTTACAGAAACTAAGTGCTAAACGGCAAACTAATGTTTTACGTTATTGGTTAAGGCAGTTACATTGCGCTTTACCTAGTCAGAAACAATTACAGCAAATTGAATTTTTATTAGAAAGTAGAATGGATGCATCTCCGCAAGTTAATTGGGGAGATATACAATTACGTCGTTACAGAGATTATATATATGTTCTTAATTTGGTAGAAAATGAAAAAATTTTTAAAAGAGGTTTGATTACATGGAAGTTGGGTCAGACAGTTACATTGCCTACATTGGATCAATTGACAACAAAGCAGGTTTTTGGCGCAGGATTGAACTATACATTACTAAATGAACGGCAAGTCGATGTGACTTTTCGTCAAGGAGGAGAAAGATTTTATGCAAGCAATCGTCAAGGTTCTCATCCGTTAAAAAAATTATTTCAAGAATGGGGCATCCCTCCATGGCAGCGCAATAAGGTCCCGCTCATTTACTATCAAAAGGAACTAATTGCTGTGGCTGGATATGATGTAGATCCTCGTTTTGCAGCAAAGGAAAATGAGTTAGGTCTTATTATTGAACTTATTCCAAATTTTTCCAGTAATAATCGATTTCTAACCAATTGACAATTGATTAGAGCCTTTTATTTAATCACCACGAATCTAATGCCGCCCCGCGATAATACGTTAACTAAAAGTTCTTGTTTACTTTGTTTAGCGACTTCTTGTAGCTGAGCAACATTAGTTACATCTACTTGATTCGCAGATATTATGACGTCTCCAGGTCGGATACCCGCATGCCAGGCCATACTATCTTCATCTGTATCAACGACTTCTACGCCAATCAAATGACCTTGGCCAGTAATAGTTTGACTGAAGTCACGTAATACTAATCCATACAGAAACGGATTATCATGTTCAGCTACTTTTTTATAATCTTTAGGATCAGTTAGGGTTATTACTGTATTGATGGTTTTCCCTCTGCGTGCTAGTTTAATATTAATTTTATCTCCGACTCTTAACATACCGACGATATTTTTTACTTGCCCGCCATTATGGATGGGTATGCCGTTAATCGATTGAATAATATCACCGGTTTGAATTCCGGCAGTTTGGGCTGGTGAGTAGTTAGGCACTTGGGAGACTAATGCTCCGTTAGTCTCTGTGGAAATATGCAGTGCAGTTGCAAGTGCAGGTGTTAAGTCTTGGACTAGCACACCCATTAATCCACGTTTTACTGAACCATATTCAGCTAATTGTTTCATAACACCGTGCGCCATATTAACAGGAATAGCAAAACCAATACCTATGTTTCCTGCATTGGATCCCGGCGCCAATATAGCTGTGTTGATCCCCATTAATTGTCCTTGCAAATTAATTAAAGCACCACCAGAATTACCTGGATTAATAGGAGCATCGGTCTGAATAAAATTCTCAAAACCTTCTATCCCCAATCCAGTACGCTGTAATGCGCTGACAATACCTGAAGTGACTGTTTGATTAAGTCCAAAAGGATTTCCTATAGCAGCCACAAAATCGCCTACTTTTAGGTTATCCGAATTACCCAGAGGAATAGCAGTTAAATGATCAGGCGTAATGGTAAGTAAGGCAATATCAGAAGCAGGGTCTGAACCTTTTAGCGTCGCTTTAAAAACACGACCATCACTTAAAGTGACTGTAATGGTTTTAGCTTCATGAATAACATGTGCGTTAGTTAAAATATAGCCTGCTTTAGCATCTACAATAACGCCTGAACCCATGCTTTCAAAATGGCGTGGATAAGGATGCCCAGGTACAGGAGGTGGTAATTGATTGAGTGGAATATCCCCTTGAACAGAAACATTCACCACAGCCGGTAAAATAGGCTGCAACATCTGAGAGATACTATCTTTTTTTATTTGATGAGCTAAGCTAAAAGGCCAGCCGGCGTAGCTTAAAGGGCAAACACCGATCACGAGTAAGGAACTGAGTAATAATTGGTATAATATTTTTTTCATAGATGTATGAGATCAAATTAATAGCTTATTAAGCTTAACGTATTTTTTGGTTTTGTTGCAATTATTGAGTATTATACACTCTAAAGGTTATTAAATGCGCTATTATTCTCTCTGGGATCAGTTAATTATTCATATCGATGAAGCGTTATCTTCCATACAGCCTTCTGTTTCTACTCGCCCAAGTCCAGCCGAAATTTTGACAACGCAAGATAGCGGCTTAAATAAAAAAGAACGTCAGCTTTCAGGCGGCTTAATGCGAATAAACCATGTGGGTGAAGTTTGCGCCCAAGCGCTATATACCGGCCAAGCGATTACTGCTCGCTGCAAAGATACTAAACTAAAATTAAAAAAAGCCGCGAAAGAAGAGGTCGATCACCTTAATTGGTGCCAGCATCGTATTCATCAATTAGATACCCACGTTAGCTATTTGAATCCCATTTGGTATATAAGCTCTTTATTAATAGGTTTGATTGCCGGTTTAGGGGGAGATAAGGTGAGCTTAGGTTTTTTGGCTGAGACAGAACATCAAGTAGAAAGGCACTTGCGTAAGCATTTGAATAAATTGCCTTTACAGGATAAAAAAAGTCGTGCAATTGTGGAGCAAATGCGTAAAGAGGAACTGGAGCATGCTTTAACAGCTGAAGATGCTGGAGCTATTCCTTTACCATTAGTAATTCAATGGGGCATGCAAGGCTTGGCTAAATTTATGTCTATAGTTGCTTATCGAATTTGATCAATGTGTCAGAAAAAAGGTAAATTTTTTGCAAACATTATTTAAAACTTTACTACAATTTTGTATGCTGAAAGCATTAATTATCCTTGCAATAACGGCTATACTCTGTTTTTTATTGCCCATTGCCTATCAGAAATATCAACAACGTTTAGGCCGTAATTCCCATATTTTAAGCGTTGCATTACTAGAGTCTATTTATAGACCGGTATTGGTGTTGATTGCTATTATGGGCATACTTTATGCGTTAGAGTCACTATGTATAGCTTGGAAAGGGATTAGCGCTGCTCAATTTCATTTAGTTCGGAATTTAGCCTTTATAGGGTTGCTCGCTTGGTTTTTATGGAGGTTTGCTTCTTTTGCTGAAGAAGCTTTTCTCCAAGCCTATAAAAACAAAACTATTGATAAAACCCTAGTCCATGGAATGAGCCAGATCGCAAAATTCGCGATTATTATTTTAACTGCTTTATCCTTATTTCAAACTTTTGGTTTAAGCATTGCAGGAGCCTTAGCTTTTGGTGGCATGGGAGGGGTGGTTATAGGGTTTGCCGCTAAAGATCTGCTCGCTAACTTATTTGGTAGTTTCATGCTTTTTTTAGATAGGCCTTTTGTGATAGGTGATCAAATTAGCTTACCTGCACTTAAAGTGGAAGGTACTGTAGAAGCAATAAGTTGGCGTGTTTGTAGAGTTCGAATGCCTGATTGTCGCCCTGTGTATATTCCTAATGCTTTATTTTCAAATTTAGTCGTAGAAAATCCATCAAGAAGAAAATATAGACGATTTTATTGTCAAATTAGTTTACGTTATCAAGATTTAATGAAGGTCCCGGCTATTTTAGAAGATATGCAAGCATTATTAAAAAAAAATACCGCGATTGATAAAAATAGACCTATAACTGTTAATCTTAACGAATTAGGGAATACTTCTCTTAATTTAGTAGTGATAGCTTATACCAATATCGTTAACAGCACAGATTTTTTAAAGATACAACAAGTCTTGTTTCTGGAGTTATTAACGTGTATTCAACATCATGGGGCTGAATGGTCTTTTCCTAGTCATAATGTATATTTAAATAAAGAAGCTGGCGAATTGGTTAGCTCTCAAAATAATAAACAATGAAATTAAAACTTAGTATTATTGGTTGTGGGCGCTTAGGTAAAACCTTAGGGGCTCTGCTTGTTGGTACAAAGCTTGTTTGTATTCAGGATATCGTTAATTTAAGTAGAGTTAGTAGTGCAAAGGCTGTTGCTTTTCTAGGGCAAGGTAGAGTTTGTTCAACGTTTAAACAACTTAAACATGCTGATATCTATTTAATTGCTACGCCGGATGATCGTATTGAATTTATAGCTCAACAAATAACTTCGCAAGGCATATTAAAGCCAGGAGACGTGGTTTTTCATTGTAGTGGGTTGTTATCCTCTGAATGCCTGAGTTCCGTTGCGAGTTTAGGTTGTTATGTAGCTAGCTTACATCCAGTTTTAAGTTTTTCTGAGCTGATGCTGGATATAAAAAACTTTAGCGGAACGTATTGTGCATTTGAAGGCAATGTAGAAGCCTTAGAACGATTGTTACCATTACTTAATGCTATAGAGGCAAAGATATTTTCAATCGAAAAAAAAGATAAGCCGCTTTATCATACTGCCAGCATAATGGCATCTAATTATTTGATTACCTTATCGGCTATGGCTAAGGATTGTTACTCTAAAGCCAGTTTAAATGATGCATTAGCTGAAAATCTTACATTAGGGCTCATGTCTCAAGCCTTAGGCAAAGTACAAAGGTTGAAGCCTAAAGAAGCATTGACAGGGCCTTTGCAACGAGCAGATATAGAGACTTTAAAAAAACATTTATCTGCGTTGAAATCTTTTCCCGAATTAGAATATATATATAAAAGTTTGGGGAAAGCTACCTTAGCATTGACTAGGCACGAAGAAAGCCTAAAAAGATCATTAACGCAGATTTTTAATAGTTAACTAAGAGCTTTAGGCAGCAGTAGGTGTTGTTAATTTACGAATTCTAGCTAATAACCGACTTTTATGTCTAGCTGCTTTGTTTTTATGAATAAAACCTTTATCTGCCATGCGATCAATTACGGGCAGAGCAACTTGGTAAGCTGCATCAGCTTCCGGCGCTTTTCCACCCTCAATAGCGACAACAACACGTTTAATATATGTTCGCATCATAGAGCGATAGCTAGTATTATGCTGGCGGTGTTTTTCTGCTTGTCGTACACGTTTTTTTGCTTGTTTTGTATTGGCCAATGGACAACCTCCTGAATTAACAACAAACGAACTTACAATAACAGAATTAATGTAAGTCGAGTAAAATAGGCGCCAATCATGCCCTTATAGAGGTTATTTGTCAATCGAGAGAAGAGTTATTATCATTTATTTCCAAGGAATCTTCTGTATCGTGAATTTTGTTGGGTTTTGTTTTTGAAAAGGCTTGATCCGAAGGATTTTTGTTAGATCTATCTGGCTGGGTATCTTGATTTTTATCAGACTTAACAGGAGGGACATCATCTTCAACTTCGTTGTTATCTTCATCGTCTTCCTCATCTTCGACTTCAGTTTTATTAACTTTGGCTGGAGTTGAAGTATCCGTTTGTGGGGAATTCGATAGATTTTTAGATTCGTATAATGAGTTATCCGATTTTTTTTCAGGGGCAATCACTGGAAGAACTTGCGGAGAAGTTATTGTTGGTATGGGCGAAGGCGGAATTAAGTAGTAATCTAAAAGCTTACGAGCAATTTGAGGGGCTGGCGTAACGCTGTTCTGGATAACGATAGCAAGAGCAATAGAAGGTTTTTCAACTGGGGCAAAAGCAATAAATAATGAATTATCGCGCAACTTGGCAGCGACTGTCTTGGTATCATAACGTTCATCGTTTTTTAAACTATATACTTGAGCAGTTCCTGTTTTGCCTGCCAAGGTATAGGGAACACCTGGAAAAAAGCGTTCGGCCGTTCCTCCTGGTGCATTAACAACATGTTGCATAGCGGTACGGATAAAACTCAAAATATCTTGAGGTAAATTAATGGGCTCTAAATGTTGTGGTTTAATAAGTTCTACTGCTCCATCACTCTTGCGCCAGCTTAATACCACATGGGGTTTCCAACGTTCTCCCCATTCTGCAAGTGTGCTGACTGCGAATGCTAGCTGTATAGGTGTCACTAATAGAAAACCTTGGCCAATGCCGCAATTCAACGTGTCTCCGCCATACCAGGGTGTGTTATAGGATTTTTCTTTCCATTGAGGATTAGGCAGAACCCCACTGCTTTCATCAGGCAGATCGATACCTGTTGGGCTTCCAAATCCAAATCGCTTTAAGCTAGTGTAAATCCGATGTATTCCCATACGTAGGCTCAGATTATAAAAATAAATATCAGAAGAGACAGTCAGTGCTTTAAGTAAATTTACATCACCATAAGCATGACGACGGAAATTATGATAGATCCTTCCTTTTCCGTTTATTTGAAATTCTCCTGTATCATGAATGCTAAAGGTGGGAGTAACCACATTTTCAAGGAGAGCGCCCGTGCTGATGAAAGGTTTGATGGTTGAGCCAGGGTGATAAGCGCCACGTAAGGCGCGATTAAAGAGAGGGGTTCCTGGTTCGTTTTGTAATATTTCGTAATCATGCTGCCGAATCCCGCTTACAAATAGATTGGGGTCAAAAGAGGGATTGCTGACAAAGGCTAGAACTTCACCATTCCGAGGGTCTAAGGCTACTATAGCTCCTTTTTGGCTACCTAAAGCTTGTTGCGCAAGTTTTTGCAAACTACTATCGATAGTTAAAGTAATACTTCTGCCCGCTATAGGTCGAGTTTGTTTTAGTACACGTATAATTTGACCATGCACATTTGTTTCTACCTGCTGATAGCCGACTGTACCATGAAGTTGGGCCTCATAATATTTCTCTACGCCTGTTTTACCAATGAAATTACTTGCACTGTAATTGACAGGATCTACATTTTGCAGTTCTTTTTCATTAATTCTCCCCATATAACCTACTATCGCTGCAAAATGGGCGCCTTGAGGGTAATAACGTATCATTTGTGCTTGAATTGCTACACCCGGAAAGTGATATCTTTCAAGCGCAAATTTAGCGACTTCTTCTTCATTTAATTTTAAGCGTATTGGGACAGGTTCAAAGCGGTGGTGTAAGCGTCGTTGACGGTTAAACTGTTTTAAATCCTCAACATCTATTTTTATGAAAGAGCTTAATTGTTGAATAGTGGTATCTATATTTTTTACTAAATCAGGCGTAATAACAAGATTAAAGATAGGTTTATTTTCTGCCAGTAAGACGCCATTTCTATCATAAATTAAGCCGCGATTGGGCTCGATCGGCACTAGACCTAGCTGATTTTGACGGGCTAAGGTGGTATAAAGCTTATGCTGAAGGACTTGTAAATAAATTAGCCGACCCAGTAACAAAATACTTAGAAAAGATATACCAATAAGGATAGCGATAGCCCTTCGCTTAAATAATTTGTGCTCTTGATGAGTGTTTTTAAATGTATTAATTGGCTTGAGCATAAAGTTGATCGTGCCTTAGTTTAATGCTGAATAACAGCATGGTCCTTATTATACTCTTCGCGCTGGAATTTTTTGTCTATGCTGCTATTCAAATTGCATCCTCTCTAAAGCACAAACGTAGGTCTAAAGATGACATTTTTGCTCTAGTTTATCGTTTACAATTGAGTAAATTATCGCCAGGTACAAAAAAGTATATTTTATCAAACATTTAATTTTTTTGAGTATATAAAAAACTCAAGGTTTAAGACAGGTCTAAGTTATATATGATTTCTTCACATGAGTTATTTAGTAAAGCTAAGCAGTTTATCCCAGGAGGGGTTAATTCCCCGGTTCGTGCCTTTAATGCTGTAGGTGGTGATCCGATATTTTTTTCACATGGGAAAGGAGCTTACTTATTTGATGTTCAAGGTAAATCCTATATTGATTATGTAGGGTCCTGGGGCGCATTAGTCCTTGGACATGCTCCAGAAAAAATAGTGCTAGCTGTCGAGGAAGCTGCTAAACGAGGTTTGAGTTTCGGTGCTCCTACGTCTGCAGAAATTGACTTAGCAGAAAAAATTTCCAGTTTAATGCCTAATTTAGCAAAAGTGCGCTTAATGAATTCAGGCACCGAAGCTACCATGACTGCAATACGCCTTGCTCGAGGTTTTACTGGCAGGGATAAAATTCTAAAATTTAATGGCTGTTATCATGGCCATGTTGATGCATTGTTGGTAAAAGCGGGTTCTGGATTGGCCAGTTTTGGCATCCCAGATAGTGCAGGGGTACCCAAAATAGTGGCTCAACAAACCTTGAGCGTTGACT
The DNA here is from genome assembly GCA_036495935.1 of Candidatus Aquirickettsiella sp. Classification (GTDB taxonomy): domain Bacteria; phylum Pseudomonadota; class Gammaproteobacteria; order Diplorickettsiales; family Diplorickettsiaceae; genus Aquirickettsiella. The sequence goes on along the minus strand of DASXLX010000054.1, from coordinate 18,637 downwards.
TTAATAATCTCGAGCAAGTCACGCAAATGTTTATGCATTATGGTAAAGAAATTGCTGCAGTCATTGTAGAGCCTATCGCAGCTAATATGAATTGTATTTTACCATTATCTGGTTTTTTAGAAGGCTTGCGTGAGTTATGTGATTATTATGGAAGTGTACTTATTTTTGATGAAGTAATATCAGGGTTTAGAGTGGCTTTAGGTGGCGCGCAAGAAATCTATCAGGTTAAGCCCGATTTAACCACACTCGGCAAAATTATTGGTGGTGGGTTACCAGTGGGTGCCTTAGGTGGTCGGGCTGAGATTATGGACTGCTTAGCTCCCCAAGGAAATGTTTATCAAGCGGGAACTTTATCCGGAAACCCAATCACAGTGGCAGCAGGCCTTGCTACTTTAGAGGTAATCAGTCAAGCAGGATTCCATTCGGAATTAAATTTAATAAATGAAAAACTAATATCTGGATTATTAGAACTTGCTAAAGACGCCAATATTGATTTCCAAGCACATTATGTTGGAGGCTTATTTGGCTTTCTTTTTAGCAAAGAGGCCGAAATTTATAATTATCAACAAGTAAAATCAGCCAATCAATTACTTTTCAAAGAATTTTTCCACAGAATGTTAGCGGAAGGTATATATTTTTCACCTTCTACTTTTGAATCAGGATTTATATCGAGCATACATGGAATGCAGGAAATAGAGTTTACACTAGCTACAGCAGAAAAAGTATTTAGTAAACTAAAAGAACAGAATTTAGTGCCAGCCTAATTATGTTAATTTCTCAGTAAATTAACAATGATTAGTTTATAAAAATTTTCTTTATATTTTGTTCTGAGTGTAAGTTTAATAAATATTTTTATTTGATTTAAAATTTCAAATATTGTATATAAATTAAAAATAATTTAATGAGAAATAAGAAACTAATGGATGTAGTCGATAGAGCAAATTTGGAAGCTAAAAACATGAGCAAGCTAATTAAAAAACCAACTTTCTCTAGCTATTCTTTATCGAAAGAGTTGCTTGAAACTGAAAATGAATTAATAGTATTAGAAAAAAAAATTAACTTAGGAAAGGACTTGTTAGTTAAAGTTAATGATCCCGTTTTAATTTCAAAATTAAAAAAACAAAAAGAAGAATTTGAAGTTCAAAAAAATAATCTAAGCATTTTAATTGAAAAATTAAAACTTATTACCGATTCTATTAAAGATTTTACTTTGTTTTTTATTTTTATCAGAAGATTTTATACATTAGCAATTCAAAAAGAAAATTTCGAAAATAAAGGTAAAAATATTTCTTCAAAATTAATTACTAATTTAAAATCTGAAGAAGAAAATTTATATAATGAATATATCGATGGAAATTGTTTTTCTAAAGTACACCTAGCCTTATCTTTCAAACCCTATGAATCCTATTTCAAAGAATATGCAAAAAATTTATTTGAAGATATTCAACATTCAAGTGATCCTTATGTAAATGCACTTTTAATTTTAAAAGCTATATTTTATGAATGTATGTATTTTCATACCGATAATTTTAATTTAACCGATATCAAATTCTTCTTATCGGAAAATATACCTATTAATATATTTTTGCCAGAAACTAATTACGAACTAGTAGCATTACGCTGCTTTTTTTTCTATGAACTTTTATTTGAATTTCTCAAATTAAGGCTAATTAAGAATAATTTTGAACATTTGAAAAAAGCAGTTGTTCAAGAGTTAAATATAGTTAATTACAAAGCCAATACTAAGGACTGTCTTTTATTTGGTTTGAATGATTTACAACAAACATTGCATAAAATAGATAAAAAACATAATGAATTTCTTGAAAGGAAAGCCATAGAAGATAAAGAGACAGATGTTAATCACGCCTTAAATTTTTATAAAAGACTAGAAGACGAAATTCAAACAATTAATAAAAAAAATAAAATTTTAATCAATAATAAATATAAAAAGCTGGAAAAAATGCAACGTTTATTAACAATGATTGTTAATAAATCTCATCTGCCGAAATTTTTAGAAGTGTTTAATACCAAAATTGGAAATGATTTTTTTTTAAATACAATAGGAAAGCCAGATAACATAGAAACTAATAAAGAAGCTTTAAATCATTTGTTTCACGCGATTTGTAGAGATGAGTTTTATACGCCATTAAATCAAAGAGTTAGTTCATTTATTAATGAACAGGTTGAATCCTTTTCTAAAAAGAACACCTCTATTTTAGATAATATAGAATTTGAAGATTTGATAGAATTTAGCTTTTATTATTTATTTACTTTATTTTATCCGGATTTTAATGCCAGTTTAGCAGGATTTAACAATAAATTACTTTATACGGAAATGGTTACATTAAATGTATTTATTAATTTTAAATTACAATCCTTAGAAGTTTTAGAGAAAACAAAAAATATCAGAATAAAAAAATTTATTGAAAGAATTTTTAAAAATGTAACTGAATATAATCAGCATAAAGAAAATATTCTTGAAGAAATAAAGTTAAATTTAGAAACGATTCAAGATATCAAATATATCTTATCTGATACAAAAGCTTTAGAGATTTCTCTTCTCCCAAAATTAGAGACAAGTTTGGTTCCCATGCCGGAAAAAACTTTCCTAATAGATTCATTAAAATCTTTAGAAGAAAAACAAAAAATATGTGAATTAGAATATCAAAAAATTGAAAAACATAAATTTATAAATAAACCTAAATCTGAAAAAATAAGCAAAATTAATGAAGTTCGGCATAGAGAAAGTTTAAAAATAGATTACAACAAATCTATTCATACCCTTTCCGAGATATTATGCTGCTTGTCAGAAAATTTGACCGAGAGCTTAAAACATATAAAAGAAAATACGCAAGACATCAGTCGATCTCGCCAAAAAATTTCTTCTGCTATGGGACAGATTTCTGCGTCAATACAAAAACTCTCATCGAACTTAAGTGTTTGGAGAAATGCTGAAGAAATGCAAGATTTAGCAAATATGTGTTTACCAAAACTATTAGAAACAACAGAGGAGCAGATAATTAAAAATAATTTAATGGATAAAAAAGAATATAAAAAGAAATTAACTGAATTGCAAAAATTGCACGTACGTTCCTGTTCATTGATAGAAGATTTGTTCAATCAAGTCAATTCAATAATAAATGAATATCGCAATTACAATAATGAAGCAAAGAAAATTTTAGATGAGTCCCGTGCTTATTTAGTAGAAGACCACAGTAAATCTTTATTCTTTTCTAAATCGATGACAAAAAAAGTGAAACGCCAAATAAATAGAAATCTATCTAATGATTACATCCGTTTAAAAGAGCAATCAAGTTGGTTAGAAAAATTAATTAGGCTGATTAAATGTGATACCGATAATCGAGTAATTAAGTTATATGACATTATTGAACAGACTGACTCTTATGAAAAAGCATGCGAGGTTTTAAATGAGAGGATGCAGCATTGTATAAAAGAAAAAAAATCTGAGAATGACGACAAGAAAGTTGTTATTTTACACTCCAATCAGTCGATTAAAGAGGAAGAAGAAAAAAATCCTGTAAGAAATTTAAGTGAAGAACAATCGGAAAAAATTGTACCAAGCGTCGAAAACTTTTTATGTTCGCAAGGTGCGAATACTGATAATAGCAGCGAACATTGCTCAGCAACTGAAGTTCTCAGATGGACTGATGAATGTAATAAGCTTAAGACACGTTTGGAAATAGCAGAGGCAAATAAAAGACAATCTAAAGCTGATTTAAAGAAAAACACGACAAAGAGTAAATACGATTTCTTTATAAGCCGTATAGATCCATCTAATATTGATAGTAATCAATTGTCTCAACCAGAGGGTTCTTGTTTAGGTGATCCAGCAATAGTGCAAGCTGGTCCTATAGAAACTAATGCTTGTAGTAATCCCCCTCAGTACCCACCCCAAAATCAAGTAATGTTTTTGCCCGATGTGCCACCAATTATAGTAGTAGATACCTATCAACATATAAGTAGGACGATTTATCATCCGTTATAATTATTTTTTCCTACCATGATGACAATCATTTTTTCTGGTTTAATCCTTTGAAATGCCTGCCTAATTTGCTCTAAGCCAACGGAATTAATTTTTTGTTGATATGAATCTAAATAATCTAAAGGTAGCTGATAAAAACCAATTTTTTCCATAGCAGTTAGAATATCTTCATTACTTGCAATAGAAGACGGAAAACTGCCTATAAGAGCTTGTTTGGCCCCTTGTATTTCTTGTGAAGTGGGTCCTTTAGCTAGAAAATTTTTTAGAGTTTGTTGAGTTAAAGAGAGTGCTTTTGCCGCTTGATCTCGACGTGTTTGTAATACTATAAAAAAAGGGCCAGCGGCCTGTAATAGCTTGAAGCCACTATTTATTCCATAACATAAACCTCTTTTATTTCTAACTTCATTAAAAAGTTTTGAGGTAAGGATTCCGCCACCTAAAATTTGATTACCTACAAGAAATGGAAAATAATCTGGATCGTTTACTGCAATACCGATTTGGCCTAAAAAAATAGTAGTTTGTTTGGACGGGTAAGGAATTTTTATAATATGATTTTTTAAATGAGGAGAGATGGGTGGATTGGTAGAGATAGCAGTTTTTCCTTTCGCCAGCATAACTGAAAGCTGTTCAGCTATAGCTATTGCTTTATTTTTGGTGGTATTTCCAACGATAGCGATCATAGCATTCTGTGCAACATAGTTGTCATTATAAAAATTTAATAATTTTTTTGGGGATAGTTGCTCAATACTCATTTTATTTCCCAATATAGGTGAAGCATAAGGGTGAAGACCATATAAATTTTTGTAAAAGGTTTTAGCGGCAATCGCGCTAGGTGTCTGAGCTTCTTGTTGTAGGGCGATTAACATTTGTTTTTTTATTCGGTTTATTGCCAGGTCAGGGAAAGAAGCATCCTTAAGTAAAGCTGAAAAGTTGTTAAATGCTGGATTGAAGAATTGTGGGGCGCTGAGTGAGCGTAAATTTAAGGCGGTCATATCTTGGTTAGTATTCGCGCTATAATGAGCACCGACCGCTTCAAAACGATTAGCAATTTGATCCGCATTTAAATTTTGTGTGCCTTGATCGAGCATTTGGGCTGTAAATAGCGCTATTCCTGGCGAATTATTATCTTTGGCAGAACCCGCATGAAACAATACGCCAATATCTATAATAGGTATTTCATTTTTAGCAACAAAATAAACAGGTACGCCATTTTTAGTAGACCAATGTTCAATTTTTAGAATAACGGGTGAAATTTCAGCTTGTGCAGAACCCAGAATAAATATCGATAAGAAAATAAAAAAATTAAAGAAAGGTTTAACGCGCATGCATAGACCCTATAACGGATAAAGAATTAGAATCGGGAACCGTATTGATGGATAAAGGAAGTAAGTAAGCTATAGTCAAATGCGAAGCAAGCAAATACTTATTGGCAACAGCTTGTATTTGACGTGGAGTGATTGCATTAATATGTTTTAGATAATCGCGTTCTATTTGCCAGGGTAAATTAATTGCGGCTAAACTTCCAAGTTCATTCGCTTTTGCAGTTATAGAATCTTCTCGGTATATTTTGTCAGCAGCTATTTGCGCTTTTGCGCGTGCCAATTCTTCTGTATTCACACTAAAGGTTTGTATTTGCTTGATTTGCCTTAATAAGCTTGATTCGAGTTCTGATAAGCTGTGGCCAGATGTTGGTGTGGCTTGCAACAAAAACAAGCTATCTAAGCGATTTATAGGATTATAAAATGCATTTGCATCGGCAGCTATTTGTTGATCACGGATAAGATTTTTCGCAAAACGAGCACTATTTCCCCCTGATAATAATCTGGCAATAAGATGTAAAACATAAGGATCCTGACTATTCAAACCTTGTTTAATAACTGGTACCGGATAAGCCATAACCAACCAAGGCAACTGAGCAGGAGTATGAATGATAAGACGCTTTTCTCCTAACGAGGATAAGTCTTTTTCAGGTTTTATTTTAGGAAGGTTAATAGGTTTCAAATTAGAAAAGTAAGTTTGTGCTAATTGATAAACTAAATTAGGTTTTACATCGCCGACCACGACGAGTATTGCATTATTAGGCGCGTACCAGGTTTCATACCATTTACGTAAATCTTCAACGGTCATATTTTGTAGATCGTTTTTCCATCCGATGACAGGATGATGGTAAGGATTTGCAACAAAAGCAGCAGCGTTAAGGCGTTCTAACAAGATTTCTTGAGGGTTATCATCGACCCGCATTCGTCTTTCTTCCATCACAACCTGAATTTCCTTAACAAAATCTTGTGGACGCAATAATAAATTTCGCATTCTATCAGCTTCTAGTTCAAAGCTAACGGCTAATTTATCTGCAGAAAATTTTTGATAATAAGCAGTAAAATCTGAATCGGTGAATGCATTTTGTTCTCCTCCGTTTTCAGAGACAATTTTTTCAAGTAGACCGGGTCCAAATTTTTTTGTTCCTCGAAACATCATATGCTCTAAAGCATGCGAGATCCCTGTTATTCCATTGGGTTCATAACTACTACCAACTTTGTACCAGATTTCTGAGATCACTATTGGAGCTCGATGATCTTCTTCAACCAGAACAGTTAACCCATTTTTTAAATGATATTCGTGCACATCCTCTGCCCAGCACAATGAGGATAAGAATATTAGACCTAAATAAACTAGAATTTTTTTTAAAAACATCGATTAATTTCCTATAGAACTATAGTGTTCTTTCCCTGACTCGTGTCTAGCTCAAGCTAAAATTGGAGTTTACCCATGAGAGACGCAAATGATTAGCTTCTCAAAAAATTTCCATCGCAAGATGAAAATTTTCAAGCGGCTGGTTCCTAACTTATAATGCCATGGATATGGTAACAATTATTGTCTTTATTTGACATCACTTTATAGGGCTCGCATAATTATCAGGATTATTTTGCCTGTTTAAAAGTTTGTAGCGTAATACAGCTATTTAAGTATCGATAAAAAATAAGGTTACTTTCATGCCAAAGATGAAAAAAAATACAGTTTTTCAGTTCGAAAAGGGTTTGCAAGAACTTGAAAAAATTGTTGTGCAAATGGAACGAGGCAATTCAACCTTAGAAGATTCTCTCGAGCAATTTAGTCGAGCCGTGAGTTTATTAAAAGACTGTCAATTGACTTTAAAAAATGCAGAGCAAAAAATACAAATTTTGACTAACGCTGATACCAATCAGAAAAAAGAATTGCTACCTTTTGAAATAAGTGAAGAATTAGCCTAGTGAACATAAAAACTGATTTTTTAAGTTATCAAGAACGCCTTAATCGGCTATTAACGGATTGTTTGTCAAATCCTTCCCCGCTTTCCAAACCCTTATATGAATCGATGTATTATGCAGTTTTAAATGGCGGAAAGCGAATAAGACCTTTATTTATCTATACTTTAGGCACTACTTTGGGACTATCCTTGCAGGATTTAGATCATGCAGCTTGTGCGATTGAATTAATTCACGCCTATTCATTGATTCATGATGACCTGCCGAGCATGGACAATGATGATTGGCGTCGAGGGAAGCCTAGCTGTCATAAACAATTTGGTGAGGCTATGGCTTTATTGGCAGGTGACGCTTTACAAGCTTTGGCTTTCGATGTACTTCTAAAAGCCTCATTACAACCAGCTAAAATTGTAAAAATGCTTAATGTATTAGCAAAAGCAGCTGGGCCATGGGGCATGGTGGCAGGACAAGCGATGGATTTTAATGGTTCTGGTTGTTCAGATAAATCGAGTACTGAAAATATTCATTCTTTAAAAACGGGAGCGTTATTCGTAGCTGCTTTTCAATTACCCGCTATAGTCGCTGATTTGCCAGCAAATAGTCTTTTGACCTTAAAAAAAGTGGGTAATAATATAGGTTTAGCTTTCCAGATCCAAGATGATATCTGCGATAATGAAAATATCGATTTTTGGCAGGATTCAATTGAGAGAGAAAATCACCTAAAAAATCTTAAAGAGCAAATTATAGCGGATTTAGTTTCTATTGAGATAATTTCTCCTGAAAAAAATCAGCCTCTTATTGAATTAATAACAGCTCTATTTAGAAAAGAATCCATTGAAGATAACTATCAATTAGATAGAGAAAAATCATTTCTTTAATAGAGATGGGACTGTTATAATCGGGCAGGTAGTTTCAATATTCAGGTGTATATAGTAAATATGGATTTACTGTTTGATCTGAGCTAATTCTAGAAATTATCAATAGATGGCCTGCAAAAAACTAATTGCCGGCGTTCTCACTAATGAAATGAGAGGAAAATAACGATATGTCAATGCTAAAAGTAGGGGATAAATTACCTGAATTTAAGCTCACAGCTACGGTTGATATTGATATCAGCAAGGCTTTTACTGAGATTACTCATGCATCTTATCCCGGCAAGTGGTTAGTACTATTTTTTTGGCCTAAAGATTTTACATTTGTATGCCCTACTGAAATTGTGGCATTTAATGATCTCAATGTTAAATTTAAAGAAAGTAATGCCGTATTATTAGGTGGCAGTACAGATAGTGAATTTGTGCATCGCGCATGGCGACAATACAACGATGATTTACGTGATCTATCATTTCCTATGTTGAGTGATATTAAACGTGAATTATGTAATGATTTAGGAATATTAGATAACGATGCGGGTGTTGCTCAGCGGGCCACCTTTATTATCGATCCAGAAGGTGTTATTCGCTTTAATATGGTGACCGATTTGAGTGTTGGACGTAATCCTGAAGAGGTATTACGTATACTTCATGCTTTACAAGACGGAGGACTCTGTCCTTGTAATTGGCAAAAAGGTCAGCGTACCATTAACCTAGCTGAAGTGGCTTAAATTAGTAAAATTAGTTCCATGAGAAACCCGCTCTATTAGCGGGTTTTTTTATTTTCAAAAATAAGATTCAACAAAGTGTAATGTGTTAGATTTGATCTATACTTACGAAAGTATTTATTGAAGAGTTTCCTAAAATTATTATGAAAAAACTTACGCCTGAGGAAAAGAAAGTTATTTTATTGAAAGGTACAGAACCTGCCTATTCAGGCAAATATTACCGATTTAATGAAAAAGGAGATTATACTTGTAAACAATGCGGCGCATTGCTATATCATTCTTCTGCTAAATTTGATTCTGGATCTGGCTGGCCTAGTTTTGATGAAGAAATACTTAACGCGGTTAAACGAATACCTGACCCAGATGGTCACCGTACCGAAATTATCTGTGCAAAATGCGGAGCACATCTTGGTCATGTATTCACTGGAGAGAGCCTCACGCCCAAGAATATTCGGCATTGCGTTAATTCAATATCGCTAGAATTTACACCTAAAATTGAACTTGCCAAAGATTTGCATAAAATTCCAGCCAAAACTAATCTTCAGACTGAAACAGCTATTTTTGCGGGTGGATGTTTCTGGGGCGTAGAATATTTAATGAAACAACTACCTGGAATTATTTCGATTATATCTGGATATATAGGTGGCAATACATCTAATCCGACCTATGAAGAAGTCTGTACCCAACCTACTGGTCACGCTGAAGCGGTAGAAATTACTTTTGATCCTAACAAAATAAGTTACGAAACCTTAGCTAAGCGGTTTTTCGAAATTCATGACTCAGAACAATTAAATCGACAAGGTCCCGATGAAGGTGAACAATATCGTTCTGAAATTTTTTATACAACTCTCGACCAAAAAGAAACTGCTTTAAAATTGATTAATATTTTAAAAGACAAAGGTTTCCAAATAGTCACTAAAGTTACGCCGGCAACCACATTCTGGAAAGCAGAAGATTACCATCAAAATTACTATGAAAAAAACCAAAAACAACCTTATTGTCATTTTTATCGTAAAAAGTTTTAAAGACTATTAACTTATTTATAACGCTTTAAGCTATATTTGAACTTCAGCTATAGATTGCCAGGGAGGCGGAATGAATTTTTCTAAGATGATTAGAATGGGCTTGAGTGGGGTACTTTGTTTAGTCACGAGCACACTTTATGCAGCGGCTACTCCATATTCTAAATCTCATTGTTATTATCCTCACCATTTGTATTTTGATCTGGGTGTGGGTAAGGCCTACGATTATGCAAGTAGTAATAGCTTTTTGATCGGCTCAAATGGGAATGTGTTAGGAAATTTGAAAACAGGGAATTCTTACAGTACACCTTTTTTCTTTGTGGGAATAGGCTATCGATGGGCACAGGATAATAATCCATGGTTTCCTAGTGTCAATATGGGATTACAACATCGCTATACGTCACCTATTAATGTATTTGGTGTCTCACAAACGCCGAGTGTCGATCCAGCACCCATGAGTTATAACTATCGGTTACAGCAGGAAAGTTGGTTGCTTATGACCAAAGCGGATATCTACAAATGGCAAAGATTTATGCCTTATGTTGCGCTAGGTTTAGGTGCCTCCTTTAATAGAGTTAGTCAACTTTTTGTTAATTCATCAAGTTTTGCCAACCAGTTGGGAGGCTCTACTAATCTAACGGGTGATTTTAGTTATAATGTGGGTGCTGGTATTGATTATCAGGTCCAAGATGATTTTTGGCTAACGCTAGGTTACTTTTATGATAATTTTGGGAAAAATAAAGTAGGTACTGTTTACACAAATAATGCTTTTACGCCTGTAGGTACATTAGAAAATGCTAATTTGCATGCGAGTAGTGTTTTTCTAAGTGCGCGCTATTTATTTTGGTAAATTGAATTGTTGCTAAGCAGACGAATCGAAACGTTGCATAGTGAAAGCGCGTACGAAGTAAATCAATAAAACAAGTAATGAAGCTACCTTAGCTTACTTAATCTAATATGAGTGATTATTAATTAGCTTGAACCCGCGAATTTACCAAGGCAGCCTTAAAGCTCGCGCTTTTATTTTCTCCACCCGTTCTGCTAATGGCTTTGTTGCAGTTTTAGCAAAAAACGGTTGTCTATATTTTTCTTTGGTTATTTTTCGATTAAACACATCAGCAAGCAATATTAGTCCGTGCACATCTGGTGTAGCTGTTATACGAGATAATGTCGTCTGTCTATGATGAGTATCCTGTTGATAGCTTAATCTAGGTGTCATGAAACTCGTTGTGGATATAGGAATTTTTCTATCAGATTGTTTATTATTAGGTAAATAATTAATTGAATGGAAAGAATTTGCTAAGCTTTGATGCTGTTGATTAGGTGCGCTAAATCTTTTTGTATGAAAAGAAGAAACTTTCTCGATAGTCGTAATAGTCGTATTCGTGTTTTTAGAGTGCCGCGACAATACGGATTTAGATCCTTCTTTAATCTTCTTGAAGCTAGGATAAGTTTGAAATTTTTGCTTAGCTTCTTGTATGGACTTTATAGGGTATAAAACGTTAGTGTTTTGCTTGATCAATTCTGGCTGTTTAGTTTTCAATTTAGAATTTAAGATATGAGGATCTTTTTTATTGCTTTTTTTAAAGTGATAAACCTTTACTTTTAGATTGTGGTAATCATATTTTTCTAAATACTGTTCGGCTATTGCGTTAATACGCATATTTTCAGAATTTGCGATAAGCCCGTTATGATCAGCTTGACGTTTACGCCGAGCTAACTTTTTATTTGTTGGTAAATGCTGTTGCTGAGAACCTTGACTAATTGAATCATGAGCCTTATTTAAAGCAGGGTTATAAATCTCATCAGTATATTCCTTAAGTAGTTCATGAAAACTAGGCGCATTTTTTATTTGTTTTTTATGCTTTTTTAGTACAATTTCCTGGTCAATAAAGGTTAATGTTATAGATAACAATTTTATTTTAGATGGTTGATAAGCTTGATGCAGCATTACGGTCCAAAAATTATCTTGCGCGGTATTAGAGTCCAGTATATTGGTGATGAAAAGATCACTTTCATTACGAAAAAAGGCGTACTGTCCAGCATTTTTAACGATCATAATCTCAGGTTCTGGTTCTATATCTGTCTCTGTTATGACGATAATTTCTTTGTGCCGATTAAAAATCAAAGGGAGTTGCTCTAAACGCCAACCTTGATTGCTTGCTATAATATTCATCGGCACATTATGCAAAATAATATCAAGTTGCTGATACCAATTATCAACCAGCGCGTTTTTTACTCTAAAGCTAGCGATTGACCAAGTACCCATCGATAATTGGATACAATTATTAATTGGTAGGAGATAATAATCTGTATTTAAGCTGAGAACTAAATCCATCCCCTCCTCAAAGATTCTAGGCGTAATTTTTTGTTCGGAACATTGTTTTTTTGCTTGTTGCTCAATGTAACGAAGATCCAGCGTATCTGTATTTTCCAGGTATTCCCCTTTTAGATTATAAAGTATTACTTCCGGTATAGGGAATGGGTCGGGGTTATTTATCGTTGATCTAACGACATAGACATTTTCCGCGCTATTGCCGATAAGGTGACTTTTAGCAAACGCATCATTACATAGAATAGCATGCTTGCCATGCCCAATCAGTACAGTTTCATTCTGACTAAGTTGAATCGATAGCATCATATTAAGACGGCTTGCAATGCTTGGGTATTTATTCACTATCTCATCTATGGTTTTATTACTACGCAGCCGTGCATATATATTTTTCTTATTTAATAATTTTATTTCAGTAGTATCTTGAAATAGGTAATAAGCCTGACTTGGAAACGCTGGGTAGCTCGCGTAATGCCCGGAATCTTTAAAATCCGTAATAGTGAGATTATAAGTGCGTTGCTGATAGAAAAAATTAAACATAAGCTTATTATCTTGGAGGATAATTGCTGTAAGGTCTTGTATAGAAAAATCAAAATAAAATCGATGTTGTGTGGGACTTTTAAACAACAATTGAACATTACTTTCGCCTGCTTGATCCGGAGGTATCCTATAATTAACCGTATCTATGCTTATGTTTGGTTCAAGATAATGAACCACGGTGTTAGCTCTTAGTACTATTTTTAGATTTTTGCTGGATTTTTTCGTTATATAAATATGATCCGGGTAATTCTGGTTCTTTCCACCATAAGCATCCACATCTTCTATACCTTTAGCGATATAAATGATATCTTCTTTATCGACTCTTCCGCGAATTTGCTGGATATCTTTTAACTCAAGTCCATCATCACAAAACTGATCGGTCACATCATCGTTAGAATTTTTTCCACACACGTATCCTTGTTCATCGATAAGTGCATAGTCGTTGGCTTCAGGATAAAAACTCTCTAGATTGACTAGATTAACTCCTTTGCCTCCCGATAGAATTCCAGTGATAGCCTTACCTTGTAAAATAAATAAGCAATCAATATCATTACAGCTAAAGTTTTTTTTGCCTTGATTGACTAAAAAAAGGATGGGAAAATCACCTCCCCCTATCACAGTGCTATTACCTTTATCTAAAGCAATTAAGGTAACATTCCCTGCTCTATTCTGTGCATATTCTACCCCTAGTGCATTTTTACAAAGATAAATAGATATTTCACTTCCAAAGATCCAGTCTATAAAAGGCGGGTAAGGTTCGATATAAACCCATTGGCTGGACTTGGTAATAAGATTCTTATTACCATCTAAACAAAATAAGTTTCCTTCACTTGGTGCGTCAGGCATGTTTTTATTTAAGATTATATTGGTTTTTTTATTTAAGAAAACTTGGCTATTCGGATATTCAACTGAAAATATATAGCGTTGAATAGACGTGTGATTTTTTAAAAAAGAGATGATGTTTTTAACGCGTTGATTATTACGTGCTTTAATTTCAAGATAAGCTGAAGGATCCATATGCAAAAAAGCACGTATTTTTTCAACTGATTCTTCTTCTATGTCGAGATGCAGATATTGTTCAATGGCTGTAACTTGCTGTTTAACATGATAAAGATCGGATTCTAACCAAACTATGGCGGCTACAAATTCTCCAAGTGGTCCAGTGGTTGCAGATATTCCCTCTATAGTCTCTAAATATTCTGCTGCTTCTATTCCTGATTCAAGTCCATCAATCCCTACTATTATTCCATTGCTTATAATGTCATGTAATTCCTCTTTATTTCCTGATTTATAGGCTTTTATTTGCTGTATTAAAGTATAGGCAAAAAAAACTGACGTTCCACGTGCAATAAAAGGCGAAGCTATTTTCATCGTGTTGTCTAAAAATATTCTTTTTCCCGAGTTCAACACTGCTTCATCAGTTAGAATGCTTAATGCCAGTTTACTATTTAAGTCTAAATTTTTTTCTAGTAATAGTACTTCATCTGCTGAGCTTAATATCTCACCTTGTGTGAGCAGTTTATTTGCTATTTCCCCCAATATTTTACTACTCGATAATAAACCAAAGTTAACAGCTACCGTGCTAAAATCACCTTGGAGCATGGCTGATAGCGTATCTTTGGTAAAAAGACCAGTGGAAACTAATCTGGCTATATGGCTTATTTTTTGCAAATGATGCTTTATGCTTTGATAAACGATTGGTTTTTCTTTTGATGCTCCCTCTTCTAATGATGAACAACGTGAATCGATGTTTCTTTTTTTCCTACTATTTGAAGAACACGCAGTCGGCGCTTCCGGCGGGAATAGTTTATGTTCAAATTCGTAGATAAGGCGTATAGCATCAAACTGCCTTTTTCTTTCTTCATATTCAGGTGCTAGTCGACGACTTTTGTAATGTTTACTTGATACTTGATATTTAACCTTTAACATCTCTAAAACTTCAGTTTTAGAGAATAGCCCTTCGGTTAATTTATTTTCAATATAATCCATCGTGTCACAGAGTAGAGGTAACATGGCATAATGCATATAAATAAATAAGGCTTCCCCCATAAATTTAAGATAGGTTCTTCTGGGGTAGAGTAGCTGTGCGGTATCAAACCAATAAATTAAGGAATCTTTATCAGTTTCAGCATAAGTCAATATATCTAGAATTCTTTTCTGCGTTGCACGAAAATTTAATTTCTCAGCTAATTCTAAATGTTGATTCATATGCAATAAAAAATATATAAAATGGTAGGTAGTCACTTTATTGCGTGAATAATCTCCAATTAAATGAATAGTTTCTTCGGCAATTTTTTTAAATTCATTTGGATTCATTTCTAACTGAATACGAGTAACTTGTTGCACTAGTCGATGAACAGTCGATGTATCTTGTTGGTTGCCTTGATTAATCATCGAATAACTTTTAAGTAAATGAATAGCATTAGCCAATGCCTCGCTATTTTTCATAGGTAAAAAAAATGAATTAGCAATATTATCAGGGCATATATAAGCCATAATATTTAAGATTTCTATTGCTAATGCACCGTCTTTTTGATCTTGTTGTATTTTATCTAGCGTTATTTGCCACGTGATTAACACGGTTTTAGTATAAGGATCATTGCTATAATTAGAAAAATCGAAATCGAGCAGCGCTTGGCTTTTTTCTTGATACAGTTTTATATAATCACTAATGCCAAATTGATTATTTATATTGCGTTGATTATTGATATAAGTCGTTGCCTGTTGTAGGACTAACGGTAATCCTTGCAATAAATTATGTAACTCTTTTATTTTTACATTTTGTGTGTTATCTCGGATGTTTAATTCTTGCTTTATAAACTCGGCGGTTTCTTTTTCGCTGAAAACATCTAACGATACGATAGGCGCTATATTTTTCCAATTTCTATATCGAGAAGTTAGCAAGATCTTAGGTTTGTTTCCTGGTTGAACTTTAGGAAGAAAAGATTCAATATCCCTATAACTCTCAACATTATCAAAGATAAATAAGCTTTTTCCTGTAGAAAAATAGGCATATATTTCTTCGAGTATTTCTTCAAGATCTTTTTCTTCACCATATCTATCTTTTGTTTCTATTATTAATTTATTAGCTAGTTTTTTTAATGAATTGGCAAGCGTCACTTTTGTTTCAGCATTGATCCATAGCACATTCTGATCATATGCTTCAGCATATAACTCAGCATAACGTAAAGCTAATTGAGTTTTCCCTATTCCTCCTAAGCCGCAAATGGCAGTTTGCATGTTACTTGATTGTGCAGGTGAAACAGCGGGTGAATTTATCGATAAAGCGGATAATTTTTGCGAAACGATTACCGTTGCTCTACCAGAGATTAATACATCATGCAATTCATTTAATATAGCTGTTCTTCCAGTAAAATTTTTGACTGGCTTTCTCAAATCAAAAAGTATAGGAGATTTTTTGATAGTAGTTTGAAGAGAAATGTTTATTTCCTGAGCAAGATCTAGTTTTTTGTATGCACTTAATATGCGTTCAGCCTCTTGCTCCCCAGAAGAGAATTGTAAACAATAGTCATATCTTCTTAGATTATATTGAAATAATGTTTCTTTTTGAGGTAATGTTTCTTGCCTATAAAGCCTTTCGAAAAAAGCATTAAGCTCATTGTTTTCGTCTTTTTCCCAGCTTAAAAGACGGCGGTAACCATAGCGTGCACCATCCAGGTTATTATTAGCTCTATAGAATTTATTTAAACGACTATCTGCATTACTAACAATAAGTCCTATTTTCTCATATAGATTCGCTGTGTTGATAAGATTTCCATCCCTATCTTGTATGGTATTTCCTGAAATCCTGATTCGGATTTTTCCAATGCTAGGGTCAAAAAATTTTTCTGAATTACCGAAGATAATCGCTTTTGTTATCAGTTCATTGGAGATAGGGTTATTATCGGAATGTCCAGCAATATAATTGAGTGCCCTTCCTGCAGCATCTTCTGCAAGCTTTTCCATGGCCATTTTGTCACCTGCTTTATCAGTGACATGCATAAATTGCATTTCAAAGCTTTGAAAAATTTCAACTGCAGTGACACCTAATAATTGACTTAAGGCACCTGGAGAGACAGTTTCAAAGGCTTTAGTAATTCTTTGGGCTTTTTCTCTAGATAGATAATACTGACTACTGAGCATTCTAATAGAATTTGCTATCGAAGGCAGTGATCCTAATCCTATTTGTGCAAGAGAAAGATCGATTAATTTTGAAATTATTCCCATTTTTAATTCTGCTTTCAATGCTTCAGCAGTTAACCTTTCTCCTTTTGCTGTTATGTAATAAACGGCTAAGCGTTTTATAAAAGCACTAATAAAAGATTTAACAAAAATATCCAACTGTTCCTTAACTTTATTTGTCAGATCCTGGATTTTTGCTTTTTTTAGGACAGGTTCGGTATCTGAACGTTTAGTTCGAGCGTGAATAGGTGTTGATAACAAGGATGTTTTTTTTATTTTAAACATAAATAATTCCTTTTATTAAAAAAATATGGTTGCTAGAAAATATAACATATATAAAACATATTTTGTAACATTTATTTAATAAAAATATTTAATAAAAAAGTTTTTATATTTTTAATTGTTAAAATTAAATAGGCTTCACCATGATGATTTTAAATTATTTATTTCTTTTTCTAAACCTAATTTTTCTATTCACTTTTTTAACTTACTAGTGCGTTGCCTGGATAAATATTTTTTAATAATTTGTAATTTAAGGGCAGCTCTAAAAATTGAAGTAAAGATTGTATAATGAGTGATATGAATAAAAGTAAAGAGCCTGTGATGACAAAACAAATGAATTTCTTTGACTTATCGAATCATTATGAAAAATTGTCTTTGCAAGGAGATCCATTAGAGAGGTTATTGAAGGTAATGGACTTTAAAATATTCTTGCCGTTATTAGAGAAAGCGTTTGCTAAGGAAAGAAAAAGTACGGCGGGTAGAAAAGCGTTTGATCTGCTGCTGATGTTTAAAATATTAATTATACAAAGTCTGTATAATTTATCAGACGCGCAAACGGAATATCAAATCAAGGACCGATTAAGTTTCTTACGTTTTTTAGGATTATCTTTAGGTGATGTTGTTCCCGATGAAAAAAAACAATTTGGTTGTATCGAGAAACACTGAAAACAACCCAAATGCTCGATAAATTATTTCAGCGTTTTGAGAACTATCTAGCCGATCGAGGATTCCTAGCGAAATTAGGACATATTGTGGACGCGAGTTTAGTCGAAGCGCTTAAACAGCGGAATAGCCGTGTTGAAAATGCTGAAATTAAAACCGGAAAATGCCCTCGCTCTTGGGAAGAAAATCCCGCTAAGAAAAGGCAAAAAGATTGTGAAGCGCGATGGGAACTAAAAAATTCCCGCTGCATTCACTGATTGGCCGAGAAAATAGTCGACGTTCAAAAATACGTAAACGAGTGGAACATGTCTTTGGCTTTATGCAAAATTCCATGAAAGGAAAATTTATTCGCTCAATAGGATTAGCTCGTGCCACCTTAAAAATAGGACTCATGAATTTAGTCTATAATGTTTGTCGCTATGAACAACTGGCTCGATTAGGTGTTAAAACTAACTATTTTTAGCTGTCTACACTGAGGTATTTAACTAAAATAAAATTGTGAACGGTAATAATTTTATTATTCTCCACAATTTATACTTTTCCCTCTTTAAAAATCCTCTTCTCACGGAAAATCTTTCAATTTTTAGAGTTGCCCTTAAGGAAAAATTAAGTTTTGTAATTTATAGTGGCGCCCCCAGGGGAATCGCGCTTAAAAACCCGAAGAAACCTATGAATTAAAGAATAAAGAGTTTGAAAGTATTGTAAGAAAGTAAGAAAATTTCGGTCTATAAAAACAATGAGGCCGGAAATGAATAAAGAGCAAGCATCCTTTAT
>DASXLX010000053.1:0-1735 GCA_036495935.1 Candidatus Aquirickettsiella sp. | reverse complement strand
CTATTCTTAATAAACTTTGATTTTTAGCTACCGTAAGGTACATCGCGGCGGATACAGAAAATCCTTTTTTTTAAGCTTTTTAGTGCATTCAATGGCTTTTAATTCATCCCCTATTAAAATCCCACGAAAAAGTACTGATACATTCACAGTCAGTTATAATTAAACGGTAGGACTCGTTAAGTTGGTTAGCTCTATGAATGAGCTCAACTAAAAATTATTGAACAGGTGTAGGAGGATGGTCATGACGACGTAAAAAAACCTACTCTGGAAAAAAGGTTCGCTGCCAAAATCTGCTGGGATTTCTTGGTGGTGTTGGATGATAAAAATGACTGCCTTCTTCACCAACTCGTTGTCCAAGCTGTTGTGATACATAAGAATTGTTTACATCAAAGGTGACAGATGGTAATTGTCTATTCGCAGTGAATTCTGCATCATTAATTAACTGTGATTCCCATTGCTGTTCTATTGTAGTTTGTGTGATGTGTCCTGCACCTCGACTCGACAAAGAAATTAAAAGCTAATGTTCATTTTTTTACGGCTGCAAAAAACATCCATATTGCAAGGATGATTGAAATAATCAATCCAAAAATACTAACAGATATGGGAGCATTATATCCTCCTAGCATAATTGGCCATCGATAAATCAGTCTCAAAAGATGCATTAAAGCCACGAACCCAAAAACAATGCCTGCGATAACTAAAGGTAACTCTTTATTCATTAAATTCTCCACAGTAACTCAAATTTATGTTAATTCATTTCTGAATTTTTAGTCTTAGTATTCAAAACTATATTTGTCAAACTTCCAGTTCGCCAACAATTTGATTTAGCGGGTGTTGCTTTAGCCATGGGATCAGCAGGCTTAAGTAGTAAAATAAAAATCCATAATCCTTTAGAACGACGACTGGTAGCTGATTTAGGTGTAGCGGCTATGAGTGGCGTGGTGCGAGGCCTAATGTTTAGTTGAGAGTTAATTATTTTCAATAAAACCCTCTTGCATTATCTTATAATCCTGGTAATTATGAAGATTAGGTATTTTCAAGTTCAGTTAAAATTAGATCAGGTAGTTTAGCCTTCCAAAGAAACAACAAGTAATCCTGCAAATTCTATAAGTTTCACCATTTGATTTTAATTCCATTGCATAGGATGTAAAATCATATTTTTCATAATGACTTATAAAGCATTGAATTAAGTCTATTGTTACTATTATATTTTAAAAATATCTCGATTACCATGTTCAAAGGCGGTAATATTATTTAATGTTATTTCGGCAATATTTGTTAACGCTTCTTTTGTAAAAAAGGCTTGATGGCCTGTAATAATAACATTAGGGAATGTTTGTAATCGTGCAAAGATATCATCTTGAATAATAGTATTAGATAAATCTTGAAAGAATAGAAGTTCTTCTTCTTCATAAACATCTAATCCCAAGTAGCCGATTATTTTATTCTTTAGTGCTTGGACAATAGCTTTACTATCTATCAGTGCGCCTCTCCCTGTATTAATTAGCATAATACCTTGCTTCATATAAGTAATCGTTTGTTCATTAATCATATGATATGAGTTATTATTCAATGGACAGTGCAGACTAATAATGTCAGCTTGTTGGCAATGAGTTTACATAAAATATCTCCTTTGGTGTAGCAAAACCTAATAATTTTCTCGGTCGGTTATTCAATCTATCCATAATAGATCCAAGCTCATTTTCTGTAATGTGGCTAAAATCAGATCCTTTTT
>DASXLX010000052.1:0-25436 GCA_036495935.1 Candidatus Aquirickettsiella sp. | reverse complement strand
CATTCGATTCTTTGGTTTCTTGTAGGCAGGTTTTTTCAAGGCTGTGTTGTGAGCACCATTTTAATAGCGGGATATGCGACTATTCATGAATTCATGGAAACTGAGCAGGCGGTCAAAACGATATCATGGATGGGAAGTATTACTATTTTGGCTCCTGCATTAGGGCCGCTATTAGGAGGCTCGTTACTAGAATGGATAAATTGGAGAGAATTATTCGTTGGTTTAACTGCTTTTACTGTCTTAAGTTTATGTTTACTGTATACCTACATGCCTTCGGATCGACCTCAACTAGAAAAGTTACATATCAAAAAAATATTAATTGATTATCAAATCATTTTAACTAGCTTCCAATTTTGGGTTTATACTTTATTATTTTGTTTTTTATTGGCCAGTTTAGTGGCTTGGAATACCCTAAGCCCATTTTATTTAATAGATTATTTAAAACTCAATCTGATTCAATTTGGAGTTATTCAGTTATTTGTTTATGGAGCTTTTATTGTGGGTATAAATTTAAAAAATCTATTGATTGGCTCGATAGAAAAAATTATTAAAAACGGGATGTTTCTAACAGTACCCTTTTTTATTTTAAGTTTATGGGCTTTAGTGTATTTCTCTCAGCATTTATTTTGGGTAATGAGTACTGTTTTGTTGTTTTGCATGAGCGCAGGACTCATTTTTTACTCATTACACCGTAAAGCAATTGAGATGCCAAAAGCACCGATGGGCACAATCATAGCAGTATTTTCAAGTGCGATGCATCTATTTGGGTTTTTAGGATGTTTAGCAGCTAGAGCCATTAACTTTTAATGGGAAAATACTAATAAAAAATACAAAAATCAAATTTATAAAAAAATAAATGGTAAAATAAATAGAGGTCTCAATTTGCATACAAGAGGCGTTTTTTAATATATATACGAAGGTAGGGTAAAATAAAAATGATAGAAACATCAAAAAAAGATAATAGAAAATTTCGTAATTTTAGAATCTCGCATTGTGGGAACTTCCCAAGTTATAGTTTAAATGAAGCTCCTTTTTGCAACAGAAATCTTATTTATCTTGTAAGTGTAGGAAAGGAAAAGTTTGAATATAAATGGGTTGAGCGTTTCGTAAATTTTGTTAGGGAGGTTAAACCTAAAAAAATTTTTATTGTCGTAGCTGATACCTTACAGCGATATAATATTGAAATAGATGAAAATATCAGCCCTATTCAAGCTTTTCATAAATCTAGAAAGAGAGGAAATGAATGGGTTAATAAATATAAACCGTTATTCTCTACCTTAAAGAAATCAGATATCGATATCGATTATGAATTTGTTCATTGGGAAACTTTAAAAAAAGATGAAGATTTTGAACATTATTTTCATAAAATTAAAAAACTTGATAAAGAAGATAGTCTTTTTAAGGCGGCTCTAGCAATTTCTTCAAATGAATACACTCACCGTCCTTCCCGAATAATTTCAGAAGCTATCTATCAAAAAGCAGAGGAAAACTCCCGTCAATTCCTTATTGAAGAATGTGCTGTCTTCCAAGTCCTTGCAAAAGATAAAGATAATTTAGCGATAGTTTATCCTGGTGCAGTAACCAACATACTCGCTTATGCTATTAAACATATCAATGAAAATCACAGAGATGAAAAAAATACCTTCCATTGGCTCGATTTAAAACCGACCAAAATTAGCAAGAAAAGAAAACATACAGAACCTCAAGTAAAAGAAGTTAGTAAACCTCCTTTATTTAGAAGTTTTTCTCTAAATGAGGCTCAATTACCTATTTATCAAGCTCATCAAGATCTAGATAAAAAAGCGACCTTTTTTAGACGTCCTTCTCTAAATTCATATCTCTCTAACGAAAAACCAAGCAAGTATTTCCGTATTTAAAGGAAAATTAACATGAGCACAATAGCAACTTATGAAAATTTATTAAATATCCTTGCAAAAGCACCAGGTCATATTTATTGGAAGGATATCAAAGGGGTTTATCAAGGATCGAATGACGCGCAAGCTATTTTTTTAGGCTATAAAACTGGTAAAGATCTAATTGGCAAAACTGATTTTGATTTGCCTTGGAAAGAACAAGCTATTCATTTACAACAAATTGATAACCAAGTTATGAAGACACAAAAGGAATATTGTATCGAAGAAATTGTAAGTGGTCAGAAAAAGGTGAAAACAACATTTTTATCTCGAAAAATTCCACTCTATGATCTTAATACAAATAAAGTAATAGGTATTATTGGAACCTCTATAGATATTACAGAGGGCAAACAAGCAGAGTTAGCTAAACAACAATTCATTATGAACATGGCACATGATTTAAGAACACCATTATCAGGTATTATCGGTCTTTCCAATATCCAATCTAAAGAAGGAACTGATGCTGTGGATAGACAGCATGGCCAATGGATAGAAGGTGCAGGAGAACAGCTTTTAGAATTACTTAACTCAGTATTAGAAATAACTGCGGCTGAATATCAAATTGAAAGCATAGCAAAAGATACTATTCTTTTTCAGCAATTTGCAGCAGAACTACAAGCTTTGATGCTACCTGCAGTGGCCACTAAGGAATTAGATTTTCAGGTTAAGCTAGATGCCCATTTACCTCTTATCATTACTGATAGAATTAAACTAAAAAGACTCGTACTTAATCTTCTTGCTAATGCGATAAAATTTACTAAAAAAGGAAAAGTTAGCTTAGAAATTAATCTATTAGCTATAGAAAAGAACCAAGCTAAAATAGAAATACTTATCAGCGATACAGGTATTGGCATACCCGAAGATAAATTGGATAAAATATTTGATCGTTTTTATCGTGCTCATCCGTCTTATGAAGCACAATATACCGGGTATGGTATCGGTTTATTTTTAGTTAAAAAATCAGTAGAACTTTTAGGTGGTGAAATAAAAGTTTCCAGTGAAGAAGGAAAAGGAAGCTGTTTTACAGTATTTCTTACCTTTCCTTTTGCAGAAGAAGATATTGAAAAAACAGTTTCTATGTCAATAGATCTTTATTCTGAAGTAAATAAGGTAAAAAAAGCAAATGAAACCATACTGGTAGCTGAAGATAATATTTTAGTTTTACATGTGGTAAAAAATTTACTGATTAATTTAGGTTATGACGTTATTACGGTAACGGATGGGAAAGCGGCTCTAAACACTTTACAAACTCAATGTTTTCATTGGGCGCTATTAGATATTGGTTTACCCGGTTAACAGGAACAGAAGTCGCAAGACTTTATCGGCAATGGGAAGAAAAAAATAATAAGTCACATCTTCCACTTTTTGCACTAACTGCTCATGCGATAGATGAAGTTAAAGAGAAATGCGAAGCGGTTGGCTTTGATTATATTCTTAATAAACCATTTACTAAAAAAGATATCCAAATTATTAAACTTTTCATGAAGAGTAAAAATTAAAATAAAGAATATTTAATTTGATCTGGCCAAGATAAAAAATATCGCTTAAACTTGATAATTATTAATAGGAGACAACAATAAAAGGAGTTAATTATGCTGATGCCCTCTGCTTTAAAAAATTTTTCTGAGAATGGTTTTTTTGAGTTAAAAAACTCTGAACTTTCTTCTAAAAATATTCAGGATCTTGAGAGAAGTATTAAACAACTCAAAGAAAACAAATTTAGCATTCCCTTACGGATTCGCTTAAAAGATATTCAAATTATTCCTGATGTCTTACGGAAAAAGCGTGATTCAGGATCAGTAATAACTCATGTTCCACGTCGTTGGGCGGATGGCTATGGAGATCTCGCTATTAGTCAAATGGGGTCTCTCAATGGTTTTACTGCGCCTTTGAATTTCGGGGATTTAGAAGTAGTTTGGCATCCAGAGGAACCAGAAACTCCACTTGAAGCATTACAAAAAAACTTGCTTTCTTTGCTAACTCAATCCTGGAGCTCAATTGAACTGGATCAACTATTTTTCTGCCCCAATCATCAGATTGATATGGAAGCTACTCAGGAATTTTATAGTAAATTATTAAGTTCATTAGCTCAAAATTCTGGTTTGCAAGAATTAAGTATCAGTCTTTTTTCGCTGTCTGCAGAAGGAAAGTTTAGTTCATTTTTTGACTCATACGAAACTAGACACTTTACATCTTGACATTACTGAAGCTAAACAATCGGACTGGCAAGCGCTTTGTCGAGTTTTAGCATCGCATCCTACGCTCAAATCATTGAATTTAGGTAGTAGTATTCTTGATGCTTATGTTTATACTACCTTAGCAGAAGATTTATTAGATAAGAATTATCAAATTGAAATAACACTAACTGAACCCACAGATCCGGACTTACTAGAAGCCTATCAACCATTAAAACAACTTTTATTTCAACCTGGTTTAGAACGATTTAAAGAAAAATATTTATCGCAAAATAATTTATTTCAAATGGCTGTTGAATCGTTAGAGTCTCTTAAAAAGCTCAAATCTGTTCGCTATCAAAATTCACAACAGGCGCAATTAGAAAAACAATTTGATTTTTTGTTAAGAAATCGAGCTTCTTTAACGATTACAAATGGAAATTACAATGATGTCCTACGTCCAATTTATCAAAAACATCATTATCTGATTAACGAAGAATCTCCTTCTCTCATTAAATTGCATTTGGATGCATTACTACCCTCTAATACAGCCAAAACCGTCGGTTCTATTTTGCTGGAAAAGGCTTTAGAAACTAACAATCAGAAAGTCATCCAGACCTTATTGAATGCGAACGTTAATTTATTTGAATTTCCTCCTGACGAGGAAGAACCTTTTTTAGTAAAAGCCCTGCAAAGTTCAGGAAATATAAGAAGACTGGTACTTGATCATATTCGGCGGAATGATCAATTAGAGGAGTTTGATCTGCTACAACTCCGTATTGCTAATGAAAGTAAAACTATTGGTTATATTTTGTTGAAGAAGACTTTACAGAATGAAAATCTTTATATATTAAGAAATTTATTAGCGGCTAAGGCAGACTTATTTGAATTTCCTAAAGATGAACAAGAACCTTTTTTAATAAAAGTCTTTCAAAGTTCTGGAGAATTAAAAAATTTCGTGGTTGATTATATTCGTCAAGATTCTCGTTTGATTCAACTAACATCCGAACGTTTAAAGAATTATTCAGGTTTACTTCAAGTATTTACAAATTTAAAGAATCATTTAGACAAATACAGTTCACATTTGGTAAAAAAAGATAATCCCTCGCTGTTAATGTCTATTGCTTATGAAGCATTAACGACTTGGAATAAGATGTTAGGCCTACAAAACCCATCTGAAGCAAGAGATAAGGAGTGCGCACAAATCTATAAAGATTTAGATGAAAGTCTAAAAGTAATTAATCAGAGCCCCCTAGGCCTCACATATGCTGCATTTTCTGAAGTTCAAAAGATTATGCACAGAATGAAAGGAAAGTCAGTCAATGCCTTAAGAGGTATTTTTAATGTCTCTTCCTTACATGATAAGGCGATAAAATTGGTGGATGAATTTGATGATCAGTTAAAAGCCAGCAAAGATCAGCTTCTTGAACAACAAGATAAAACAATCCAAGATCAAGCAGAGCAAATTAAGCAACTTACTGAAAATCGTGAAAAAGAACAAAAAGAATTAAAAACAGAAAATGTGGAACTGAAAATAAAACAAGCTGATACAGAAATAAAATTAGCAGAGATGGAAGTAAAACAGCATAAACTTGAGGTAGAAAATGCAGAAATTAAAGCAGAAAGTTCAGAAATCAGGAAGACATTGGAGATATTGTTGAAACGAACCAGTGCCCAAGCTGTTCCAGAGGAGGAAACGGCCGACCAAACAGCAAAACCCAATGTTTTGTTTTTTCGCCGCTAATGTAAAGGTTTTTAAGGAGAGTGCTTATGATGTTAATCGAAGACCTAGGCCGACAACTTGCCTATAAACCCTTTGAATGGATGTCTTGGTGGTGGGGAATAAAATGGGGAGGTTTTATTGAGATCTCCCCTCAGCTTAGTAAAGAAAATCCTTTATGGCAGCGAGAGCAAGCAGATTTGGAGAACTTAAAGCTCTTTAAGAAAACACCGAATGAATTACAAAAACAAATAACGGTTTATTGGCAAAAACCATTTTGGCGACGCTGGTTATTACGTTTATTTACAGATATTAATAGTCGAATAATAATTTGGTCTTATTATCAGCGTTGTCTTGCTTTTCAGCGTATTCATCAAGAAAATCCACTATCCGAACGACGTTTGATACAGTATGAACCTGAACAACGTCTTGTGAATTTATTCATGAATGAATTAAAGCGGAATTATTTGATTTTAGAACAGCGTCTTGAAGGCTACGCAGGTAACACTAAATGGATGGAAAAAAACCTTGATTCCCTATTAACTCAACATGAAGAAAAAAGGCAACGAGTTTTTTTAAAATTATTAGATCGTTATTTAAGTGAATTACCTGAAGATTGTGAGCGTGAATCGGTGCGAAAGAAATTAGATGAAGAGTACTCAGAACTTGGAAAGGTACTAAGAAGTTATTTTCAGCATTGGTGCCAACCTTTTAAAGCCATTGAAGAAAATCCTTGTCAAGATCTGGTTTATGTTGGGCCTGCAGTGGCTGAAAGGGTCGTTAGTCCAGGCTTAGGCGCTGATCTCAGTTCTCCATTGAGTTCAATCAATGAATGGTTAGCACTTAAACAACATATCTTAAAGGAGATATTAAAAGAAAGTCCGCCTCCTTATGAAGAAATTCAATCGTTTTTACAGCAATGCTTACAAAGTTTAGAAGGATTAATTGAACCACTCTTATCTGACTATGAACGACTAATCTATGAAACAAAACATCAACGCGTTAACTATCGGGAAATGTTAAATTGGTCGGATCATTTACAAAGCCGGTTTACCTATTTTTTTCGGCATAGTAGCTTGTTATTTCACCCCGATAAGTCAGGTGGAGATGAAATTATTGGTCAAATAAAAACAGAATTGTTTCGAAGTTTTCAACAATTGATTGAAGCCTCATTCGATAGATTGAATCAAGGATTAGTCATCTTAAAACAATGTATTCCGCCCTGGGAATTAGAGCTTGATAAGCTAAGAGAGAAACTTGAGCAAGACCTCATAATATTTAGAAAAGAGCTTAATCAATGGTTTCTTCGGATGAAAGCAGAACAAGCTGAAATTAAAGCAGAACAAGCCGAGATTAAAAAAACGCTGGAAATACTTTTAAAACGAACCAGTACTTACAGTGATGCAGATGAGGAGACAGTCTCACCTGATCCAACAGCAATTCATCCTCGGTTTTTTTGAAATTACTCAGCTTGAAATTGTGCATCAGGCCAAACAGGTACATTGATCTCTTGTAAGGGTGCTCTCCAAGCACAGCTGGCTATCCAACCGATTAAACTTCCTAAGAATAAAAGGAGTAATATTTTTTTTATCATGAGTTATCCTAATTTTTAATGGTAATAAATGATTTCGGTTTGTTCATTAATGAGCTGATGTTCAATCGCTAAAGTTAGGGTCTGATAGGCATCGACTGCATGTGAAGTCCAATCATGTAAGAGATGATCTTTATAAATATTGTTTTTTTCATCAAAGACTTTGGAATAATTAGCAAGACAATCGATTAAGCGTTCGGTATTTTCTTTATTAAATTGAGTTCGGTAGAGCATTCGCCGCATGAGGTTAATGGCATCGATCTTACGCTGCGGTTTAGATACGCAGTAGGCGGCCTCTCCCAGTTCCTGAAAAATATCTTGTGTACTTTTAGTCGTGGCTTTATCTCGATTCTTGCCATCATGTGGTAAATAGTGACTATGTAAGCGCAGATAATGCTTATTACAAAAACAGTGAGCTTCATCAATGTAATAATGTATGGGATGGTTGTTTGCTTCCAGATAATAAATAACGTTTGGATTATATCGATGATCGAATTGAACTAAAATAACCGCTGTTGAATCATTGACACCCAGATCATAAAAGGCATAAACCAACGTATTCGGTAAAATAAGATTGGAAACAATCCGTTTGTTTTCTTCAAGACTTAGCATTTCTCTAGAAAAGTATAATCGTTCATGCTGTACAGTGATAACGGAATAATATTCTTGTTGAATAAGGAACTCCGGCATCCCAGCTTTACGATCTTCATCGATCATTTTATCGGTAATATAACGTTTACCTTCTTCATCTTTTAAGCTTTCAACACTATCAATACGCCAAACCCAAGCAGGATTAGTTTTAATGGATTGTAAATAACGATAGGCATGGTTCATGCCATTAAAGGTAGTTTGTAAAATAAACCAACCCTGATTTTGCCTAAAGACTGGCATAAGGATATGTAATACTCGTGGATCAGAAAACGCATATTCAGAAAATACCGCACCTAATACATTCACGCCTCTGAGTTTATCTGGATCAATATCAGAACCTAGAATACGAATGACTGATCCATTGACGAGTTGAATTGTCATACCTGTTGATTCAGATGCTTGATACAACGTTTTGGAATCATATCCAAAAAACGTAAACTCTTTCCTTCTTGTTGATCATTTAATAAGACGGCTCCTTCCCAAAGTACTAAACGTGCTCTAACGTTGGTGGGATAGATCATTAAATACAATCCGGGTTGCGTTAGTGCGCCTTGTATTAACAAATTCCAAGATTCCATTTCTTTTCCGGCACGTCGTGGACGAACCAGAAAGAAACGTTTAAATCCTTCTTGAAAAAGTTTATGTTGAATCTCTTTTTGATAAGGACGTAAGGTCACCAGAGGTAATGTGATGGTTTCATCTTTTCCAAATGTTAGAATTAGATTTCCATCTTCATTCCGTCGCCAGGTAAATTCATTCTGTGATTGTTTCTCAACACTTGATTTTAGATCTCTAATTTCTTTACGTAACGCTGCTAATTGCATAATTAATATTTAATAAAATAGTTAAAAACAAGACTCGGTTGCATTACATTAAAAGGCTGGTTATTACCTGTTGCGTGTGTTGTAAAGGTTGCTAATCCTCCGGTGACATCGTCGCCTGCAGCGCCACCTACGATATGGGGAACACCCGCATCAAAATGATGTGTATGGGAAACTAATTCATCCACCGTCATGACATGTGTTTCTTCACCACCTTGACTTCCAATGGTATTTCCAAGAACAAGTGTTGCTTTACCACCCGAACCGACTGGAACATGTCTTGCCATGTTAGGAATATTAAATGTCGTACTACCATCACCCTTTCCAAATTGTGTACCGATAATATTAAACAGATTGACATAATCCTTACGATTGATAGCTCGTCATCACACAATAAAAAACCAGAACGTGTTATTTCATTACGAGCTGTAATTAACAAATCACCCGTCTGAAAAACCGAATGGATTAATAAATCATTTAAAATATTCCCGATGGTGCTTTTAACTGAATTATGGATAAACCCAACAAAATCAGCACCTCCATTTCCTTCTTCACTTGCTTGTAACTTATTTAAAAATGTTTGTAATGTTTGTCCTTGTTTATTTAAAACATCGTAATACCCTAACAAATGGGTACCATCACCACCATTTGGCACTTGACTGCCTAATTCAGAACGTAAGGTACTGACATCCGTATTTTCAATTTGTGCGGCAATAATATTTCCGCCCTGACTGACCCAGACTTGATTATCTTGTGAGGTTAATACCGGTAATTTATTGGTTAAGTTTGATGTTAAATAACTATTGATAATATATTGCAAGCAATCAGTAGAGAGTTGCGTGCTAAATTGCTGCATAATGAGTAATACACGCTGAAACGCGGCATCCAAGGTATGGCTATTGAAACTTTGGGCGTTACCAAATTCGGTTTCGATACCAATTTGCATATTCCGTACTAAAGTGACGATGGTACCGAGTGGTGGAATCTTTTCTTTAACAAAAGTAATGGTGCCCCCTGTCATTGTTCCCACCGCCTGTACGGTATAATCGTGATTGAGTACTTGAAGATCTTTATCAGGATTGGCTTCATCTCCAGGACGAGTTACATAAACCGCGATATCTTCTGGAATCAAGATCAAATAGGTATAAGTAAATACCGCTGTTTTGCCATCTGCGATAGTTTGATTAATCGTATTTTGTTGAGGAAGTTGTGTTTTCTGCATTTTACCTACCGTAATACAGATGTTGTCCCGTTTCTAAGTAAGTTTTATCGCCCAACAATTGATTAAAATAAGGGCCAATAACAGGCAGTGTATCGATAGGCGCTATATTTTTTGCCATCGTCTTCATATTTTTGGCCATTTGTTTAGGATTTAGTGTGAGCGTCGATGAACCTAATGCACCGACACTCGATAAAAAGTTAATGCTGGGTGATGAAAATAAATTTTGGATGAGATGTTTATCTTGATACTTAGGATCAAAAACTTGCATAAAAATACCTAAATTTGGCTGCACAAGATCCATGAGATAATCCATCTTTTCTTGACGATTCATGTGCGTAAACAACGGCATGCTTTTTCCATGCGCAAGATTATCAAAATAATTCGCCAAATAACTTAAAGGTAAAGTACCAGCAACTAAGGCTAACCCCCAACGTAACCGCATCTGGGTATTTCTAGCATCTTGATAACCTTGAACTAAGATTTTATCGGCAAAGTTAATAGCAAAACCTTTAAATTGCATGACCATGCGTAAAACTTCACCGACTACGGTTCCTGGACGTGTGCCGTAATACATAAAGGCTTTAGTGAAATTATCTGGCATTAATACCGCATTATCAGCGGCCATAGAAAAGATGGAAAATACCTTGCGATAAAGATCATTGCGCATCTCATAAAAAGGTTTACTATGACCATAGAGGCTTTTTAATTCCTCATCAGTGACCGCATCCACGTTCGCAGTGGTGAATAATCCTTGTTGATTTTTATCTCTCAGCAAATCCCATTCTTTTTCTTCTAAACCATATTTTTGTAATTGAAAACGCGTTTCATTTTTTAAATTTTTCCAAGCTCGTCCTCGTTGTTGATGCAAACCTTTGGCAATAATGTGCATTAAGGAGTGTCGATTACCTTTATCAAAGGATTCTAATAAATTAGCTCGAAAAAAATGGGTAGTAACTTTATGAATCAGTTCGGTTCCATTACTTAAATCGGCAAAACGCGCCATATACCCTAAGTGACTATCGGCTAATAATTTAAATTGTTTAGCAATAAATTTCCTTTCATTATCGGCAAATCGATCGAAGGTATGGCTTAAGGTGGTTGCTAAACTCTTAAAATAAGAATTTCCCCACCGTTGTGCAAAAGAAGCAATATAACTTGCATCCGGCAAACTTCTAAGAACGATAGTCGATAATCGCGCTACCGCACCGAGTGAACGAATGTTTGCACCTAACGCCCCTAATGTAGGACTGACGGCGGTTTGATCGTGTTGTAACGCTTGCTTTAAAATTTTATCGGTATGTTCAAACCATAAACTACCTTTAGGATCTTTTTCTTGTTGAATCTTGCGTAGATCGTTATAGGTCGATAAAGGCGCATCACCCATGAGCTCTGCGGTCCCAATCCGGTTAGCAGAACTATTCAGATCCCCTATTAATGCATGAAAGAGATTTCCCTTACCATACTCCCGGTTGTAATTTAAGAAAGACTCATGATCTTTCCAATAAAAGAAGAGATGTGATTTTCTTTCAACCGCTTTTCGATCATTGGCAACAACAGAACGGGTAAAGATTTCACTTTTTCCGGTGGTAATGTTGTCAAATATTCGGTTTAACTGCTCATCAATATTAGCCTCATCAGTGGCTCTAAAGGTTTTTTCAAGATTTAATTGTTGCTTGATAAAAGTTATCCATTTTTCTTTTACGGACTTTAATAAAGCCGCTTTTTCAGTTGAATTTTTAAATAAATGTTTGAAGGTATTGCCAGCGCTAAGGCCACCTTGATTGAGTAAGCCGGCATCATGAATTGCCCGAATAAAGCGATCCTTATTGACTTCACGTAAACGTAAGGCATTTGAAATAACCAGCTCAGGATTTCGTACCCCCATATAACCTTTAATTTGTTTTGCTAATTTTTGAGCTAATTCTGAAGAAGATTTTCCATCTAAAGCACGAGCAATCGAGATATCGTTCTCTTTATTCTGTAAAAAACTCAGCTCCTCATCGGACATCCCTTGGAATAAGACTTTAAATAACCGTTGCTGTGCCGCTTTTTGATAGGCAGGAAGATTCTCAGAAAGATTTGTGTAGCGTTGAGCTAAGAGAGAACGTAGATTAATACTTTTTGTTTTTAAAGTATCCGCGAGCGCATCAAATTTGCGCGTATTGTTTTGAGTGACTAAAGAACCTTCGAAGAAAGTTTGTAAATGTTCTTGGTTAACTTCTTCAATAGCTTTATCCATCGCTTGCTGACTTCTTAAGTCGCCATAGCTTTTGGCTTTAGTAAAAACCTCATTCACATAATGGCTTAAATCATTTTTATCAAAATGCTTCAGATATTTTAGGGCTTCTTCATAACAGTGATTTTTCATTTTTATTATTATTTATCCTGCAAACATTGGATCAAATCATGAAAGATTGAATTTTTTCTTTTAAATTCGTGATATTTTTTAAAAGTTGAATATTCTTTATCCATAATGGCTTCTTGTTTCTTTAAAGTTTCTTGATAGTGATTAAATTGATTGTGAACAGTCGTTATTCGTTGTGTTTTTAACTCTTGTTGAGGAATTTGGTTTTCGATACACTGTTTTAAGTAATCTTTGACGGAATCAGTATTAGCTAAGGGTTCAGAACCTGAATCAAGATGATCAATAAGCGTAGATAGAAACGGCTTCCAATCCTTATCATTTTTAAGCGCATTAATAATCCCTTTTAATCCTTCACTTAAATCGGGATTTTTCTTTAAACGATCAAAGGCATTTTTTTGTATGAAACGAGATAAAGCTTCCGTGTTATTTAATCCTTCTCTTGCTAATAACTCTTCAGGGATTACAGACTGTAAAGCTTTAAGATCATTTGGAGTTAATAAGAGAATATTGATTTGGTTTTTTACTGGATCAATCGAAAAGTCAGGATTATTTTTCTGAATCGTTTCAATGGTTTCTTCCAAATTAGCATTTTGTTTAAAAAATTTAGAACGTATAACCCCTGCTGCAAAAGGAACTAAACTTAATGCTAATCCAAAGCCACCAGCGATGCTGGTCGTTTGAATTAAATGAGATACATCGAACTTATTATCTGGCGTTATGGATTCAGCCAGATTTTCGGGCAGTAATGAAGTCGCTGCAATACTGCTACCTGTTAAAGCTTTTTCAGTTAAGCTTCCAACGGTCTCGCCAGATAGTTGAGTAATTGTTTTGCCTGCTACATGAGATAAAAACTCAGGTGCTAAAGCCGAAAGACCTTTGATAGTGCCTTTAACTAATAATCCTCCTGCGCCACCTAAAACCATATTAATCGGATTTAAAGAAAAACCGAGTAAAGAAGCAATTCCATCACCTGTTTTCTGCGTTAACGGTAATCCGGATATTTCAGTCACATTTCGTATTGCATCATAAATAGCATTGAGTGAAGAAAAGTGGGGATG
Organism: Candidatus Aquirickettsiella sp.; assembly: GCA_036495935.1. Taxonomy (GTDB): domain Bacteria; phylum Pseudomonadota; class Gammaproteobacteria; order Diplorickettsiales; family Diplorickettsiaceae; genus Aquirickettsiella. Next base: position 11,921 of record DASXLX010000052.1, on the reverse strand, counting down.
AAACCCTGCTAGAGGTGCTATTTTTTCTAAGGCGATTTCAGGTTCAATGAGTTGTTTTAAAAAATTACCACTGATAGAAGCACCATAGCTTGGCGGTGTAAACTCAGCTTGTTCTTGATAACTTTCTCTAAAATTAGGCTTGACAGTGGCTTGACTTAATAGCATGTTATGAATCCTTATGCGCGTAAGCGACTAAACTATCGCTAAAGGGCTGCGAATAAATCACATGACCTGCTGCATCCGTTGCAATAATTAAATCATCGGGTGTATTTGTGACCGTGATAGGATTACGATCCAAATTAAAAAATTCACTCAAATGATCTTTCATCTCATTCAAACCGGCTTTAATTTCCCATCCGGTTGGAAAACCTGCCGTGTTAAGGGCTTTATCTTTGGCTTTGTCAAATAAGGTTTCTCGAATCGATGTCGTGATGGGTGTCCTACGAAAACCTAAAGCTTCATAGGCTTTATTTCGACTATGATCCGCTAAACGTCCTGCTTCACCGGGGGTTAGGTTTAACTGCTTTAAGTTAAAACTATAATAAGGGCCGCTGGCAATCTGATAAGCACGTCCAAAATTATCACTAAAACTTTGAATATAGTCGTTAATATTTTTCAATGCTAAATCATTGTGAAGGAGTCCTTGATATTTCACATAATTCATCGCCATGTTAACGATACTCAACGTACGTGATGGATCACCGGATTGATCAATATAATTGAAGATATCGCCATTATTTTCATTGAGTTTTGCAACCACGGTATTTTTTAAGGATTTGTCACTGGTATTTGAGTCTTGAGCATTCATAATCCCTATTTTGGAAAAATCCTGACCGGTTTGATTAGCACTGATGAGTTGTCTTAAAAAAGCAAGATCCGAATGATCTTGTAACATCCCCACGGTATAGGCGACTTCTTGCTCCAAGGGTTTTTTTAAACTAGCGGCTAAATAAACTTTATTAGCGGAATCATGTTGGTTTAAAACATCTAATAAACTATCCGGATCGGCACCTTGAATAAACGCCGACTGGGCTTGTTGTTTTAAATCATTAGGAATCGGCTGAATAAAATGATTATCGATCTGCATCGCATGAGCTAACTGCACCGATTGTGAAATATAATCGTTGTAAGCGGTATGCGGATCGACACTGTTATAGTTTATGGCATACTTTTTAAGTAATGCTTGTCCTTGCGGTGTCTCTTGGATAATTCTTGCATAGTCTCCAGCATGGAAGCCATCAAGTAGATGCTGTAAGGCAGCTCTTTCGCCTTTTTCTGTTTGAGTTAATAAACTATTTTTAGAATCTAATTCAATTAAGCGCTGTTTGAGTAAGGGCCATTGCTCACCATTATTAAAGAGTCCTTGTATTTTTTGTGCACCTTGTGCAAATAAAGTCACTTCATTGAGATGATCTGGCGTTAATCTCATCCAGGCTAACGGATTTATCGTATTGCCTTTAATCAAATCAGACTTAATTCCGCGTAAAGTTAAATCATTTTGATAATGATCTTGGAGATGTTGGGTCTCCGTTGAAATCGGTGTATTGGCTTTATCGATGCCTTGCGCAAAAGGAGATGCTAAGGCGATTTGTAAATCCGCAGAGCGAGTCTGAGGGTTTTGTTGTAATTGATGAAGTGCCTGTAGACTATCCAGCGTATGCGAGAGTGTTTGAAACAAGACGCTGCTTTGTTTAGGCTTTAGGCGTAATAATGCGTCCAAGTAGAGCTTTCTCAACGGTTTGATGGGCTACATCTAACTTCTTCTGAAATAACTTTTCATCATTGACCGAGGTATAAAGATCTTTTAAGACATTCGGCCATTCAGTGTAGAAAGCACTTTGTAATTTGAGCTGACTCGTTTGATATTCAGTTAATTGTGCGTGTTGGTTGACTTGTTGAAGAGCGGATTGTAATAAATAATCTAATTGATTCTTGGTTTTATTATTAACTGGTGTTGTGTTTTTGATGTTATCGAATTGTTGTTGAGTCATTTGTGCAATTTGAAGAGCTAATTGCGGCTGGGTTTTTAATTGTAGGAGTGCATTATTCTTAATCTCAGTAGCACTGCTCGTGGCTTGTAATAAGAAAGCAGCACTTTTTTCTTGCTGAATTTGATTGGCTGTTTGCATGAGGCTTTGAGACACACGACCCAAACCCTGAGCTACCGCCTCCGATCCTTTTGCGGTACTGTTGTTTGGAATATCTCGAAGGATAGGCTGTTCATTTTGAAACTGAGATAAAGGTTCTGCCATTTATTTAGGGCTCATACCGTTAAATTTTGCAAAAGACAAACCCAAACTCCCTACATCACCAAATAATTGACTATACAAACTGTTTCTGACATTGCGTTTTTCAATATCGATGAGGTTATCTGATAGACTTTTTTCGATATCTAAATTCTTTTGTTGTTTGGCGGCAATATTTTCAGTATCACGCTGCACCGCATTAAAACTCGGCGATGAAAATGCCACACCACGGGTTGTCATCTGTGCGGTTTGGTGTTGTATCACTTTATTGAGATTATCTAAATTGCTTAAGGTTTTCTGTTGGTACTGCAATTCGTTTTGTTTTGCTTGCAGATCTAATTGTTTTTCTTTTCCTTCTGCAGCTTGTACTTGCATGACGCCTTCACCGACCTCCATGGCAGCGGCAGTGGCTAGTATGAGTAAACTCGCTTGGGGCATAAAACTCCTAAATCATCGAGGTATTGATTTGATACGCCATAGAAGTAATCTGTAAATCAAAGGGAGCCTGTTGAGTAATCGAAAAGGTTTTATGTCGACTCCAACCAAAAACTGGAGAAATGATCGCGGTACCAGAGCTTGGATGTAATTCATCACCTTTTTGAATATTTAAAAAGATCTGATAATTAACCAGCTGATCATTAATATAAAAGTTGAGTGATCCAAAATATTCCACATAAATCTTGGTAATGTTTTTCATCAAATCCGCATGTTGAGGTCCCCCATAAAAGTACATCGGTCTGATTTCAACGGGATAAAGCAGACCAATAAAACAAATGCCCGTTTTTTTATCAGGATTATGTACCTGGATACTTCCCTGTTTGACTAGATAAATGCCATAGTCTTCTTGATTGAAAATGACCTGTACATCCAAACCTTCAAAGCGCTCTAAACCGGTTATATTTCTATGTATTTCTAATTTCTTGTCTTCAACGCCATCTAACTTAATATCAGAAACTAATTTTTCTAAAACGACCTGCTGGCTATTGGAATATTTTTTTAAGAAATAAATGGTATTATCAATCGCCACCATATCTTGAATGTCGATTTGCTTTTGTGCAGAAAAAGGTGTTAAAGCCGCTAAATTAACTTCATGGGCAAACTGGAATGTCGTGATCGTATGATCGGGATTCAAAAAATAAATAAAATTATCTTGAGATTGTTCAGTGCCGCGTAATAATACTGCTTTGATTGGATTTTTAACTAAATGACTGGATGTTTGACTGACGTTACTCGCTAAATAACTTTGACCAATCCCTTGAAAACGAAAATTAATAATGGCATTACCGGTTTTATTGACATAATAACTGTCATTTAAATAGCTAATAGGTTTTAACTTGTCTGATACGCCATACGCTGATTGTTGGCGTATTGAAAAGGTACTGGGTGTTAATCCCACATTTTGTTCTTGCGGAGCGACAAACTCATAATTGGCTGTATAAATCTCTAATTCTTTACCGCCATTCATCCAAACAATACCACCTGAATCACTTTGCCCTAAGGTGTAAATAATCGCATCGGTGTTTTCTCCAATACCTACATCAAAATTAACCGGCTGATTAATCTTAGAACCAAAGATTGTATTGTTTAGTGTTTTAGTGCGTGCAAACCAAAGTCTATTTTGAAAATAAATGACCTTGCTGGGATAACCCATACTCGGCGAGAAAGTAGGTTTTCTTACTGAATATTGAGTCGCTGAAGTTGAAGCACCATTAATTAAAAATGGGATCTGTACTTTTCCTGACAGGATCGCTGTGTTTCCTTGATAACTCACTTCGGTGATGATGGCATAACCCAAAGGGGAAACATCACTGGTTCCTCCTCCTATGATCTGACCACCAATCCAGCCATTATTAAAACCCAGTGAATCCGTTAGGGTAAGCGAAATATAATGTGCATCTCCTACAAGATTAGTATTCCCTCTGTTGTAAATAACATCACCGAAATCATAAGCCGGCAAGGGATAAAGATTAAGCACTTCATAGGCAAAGAATAAAGGTTTATAACTCTTTACGGTAATACGTGATGGAGGATAATCAGGATGAGCAAGAATAAGTGAATCATTGTCATTGGTATAATCCAAATCATTCAGTTCTGAGAATGCATAAGGCATGGCAAGCGTTTGTAAAAACTGCAGCTCTGGAGTAGTTCCTTTTTTAATAACATAAATATCCATACAGTGATGACCACTCACTAAACAATAAAATTACTCATTCTTATCCTGAAAACCATACAGTTTAGCGTTGGAATCACTTCGTTGTGTTTGAATGAGAAATTGAGTACCTTTTCTTTTTTTAGCTAAGCCGGTGGTGCCGACTTCTACATTTAATAACGATTGAGCAGCTGTTAAATAGTCTTTAAAGTCAGTACGATGATAATTTACTGCATCTACTTCACCACTACTAAACATTGTTTGACGAATCAGCTCCATTAAAGATATCTCACTCTGTCAAAATCATTGTGCGGAGCAAGCTTTATTCCTTGTTCCATACTCTCTAGCAATAAGGCATTCATTTTTTCTTGTTGGTATTTAGTTTCTAGTAAATGCGCTAATTGAACATTTTGAGTCAGAGCAATTGTATTATCTGCTGCAGCGTATAAAGCCAATGTACGCGCAAAATACGTGGGCATCACCCCATAATCAATCGAATTGACGGTGTAATAATAAGAAAAAGGTTTACTGTGACTGAGCACATAACCATCGACTAATTGATAATCAACGCACTGCGATTCACAATAATAGAATCGTCCAAAATCATAAGGTAATTGGTAGGTATAAGGATAACCCGATGAAAAGTTTTGTGTGATGGGTGTATTATCCTCTCGATACTTCATGGCAAAATGCCAATGAGTGATTAATAATAAATTAGGTAATAAACTATTGAGTTTTTCTGCAATATATTTAGCGGCATCACTTTCATTCACAGAAGCTACCGGTAATAACCCTAATTCCAATAAGGCTTGATTAATTAAAGTTAACTTCGACAGCGATAAAGCCATATTATTCTTCTGAAGGAGGAGTCGGTGGTTTTGGATCAAACATCTTGACTAATTGGATGGAAGGAGCTTCATTCTCTTTCGCAACATTTTTCACGAGAAATAAATTACTTTGTTCATTTGCATAATTAATCAGTAACCAATCCTGCTCTTTAATCTGTTTATTTTCATAAAAATCGTTGAGATAACCCGGTTTAGTCAAAGTATCTTCATCATCTAAAGTACTTGCCGTGAAAAGAGCCGGTGCTGTACCGACCAAGCCTCCGGTGATAGGTGCTAACGTGGCAAAATTGGATAGACTCATAAGAATCCTTAATTTTTTGTGTATTTGAGATCGGCAGTGATTAATGCAATGCCGCGTGGTTGAATGATTTTGGCACCGGTTGTTAATGAGGTCAGTAATTCCCAACGATCCTGATGGGGAAGCCAAGTAATACTGGTTGAAATATTTCGGTTATAGCCTTGAATAATCGCATCCCGATGTACAACCGGCACTAAATATTTAAAAGTGCCTTTGTCATCTGGAACACGAGGAATGCTATTAATCCCATTCTCACCTAAGAATCTAAAATCAATGTCTAAATAAACTTTAACTTTATTGTTGGTTAAGGGTTTTACATCATTGTAAAAGAAATTAGTGACTTGTTTATCACCGTACAAAGAAGGCTTTAATAACGCAGGAACCCAGGTACTCACCTGTAACTCATGGACATCCATACTTTGGCTTTCTAAATACGATATTGCTAAAGCATATTTTTCTTCATTGATTCCAGTATTGACGCCCACATCAACGGGAATGGTATGAATTTTTCCCGCAATAAAATCCGGATCACTAAAAATAGCATTGATTTTAATAAAATCAGTTAAGCGAGCTGCCGCTAAACCATGCAGTTTCGAATGATCCAAGATCTTATCAAAGTTATAAAGTGTCTTTTCGCCACCTCCTATGACAGTTTTTAAATGATAGTCGTTGGTAGGAACTTGTATATTAGTTTCATTAACTGGAGTCACATTAATATCGGTCGGAGAGAAATTGGTTTGATTCATTTCCACTAGATCTGACATAGGAATATTCAAATACGTTCCATGCAAACCATGTCGTTCTTCAATGGTATCTTGGAGCTTTAAACGGTTTTGATACTGTAAGGTGACTTGAGTTTCAAACAGTTGACATGCCGCTTCTAAGTTAATTTCTGACATAAAAACAACCTGATAAATAAAAGAATTTCATTTATCAGGTTGCCCCAGAAAGGGACTGATAACGCCTCAATCTACTCAAAAAGAATTTTTTAGATAGATAATCTCATTATAATTTCCTTAGAAAAAGTATCAAGATACATTATCTAGTAGGAATTTATTATCAAAAAAATTGATTCCATTTAATAATTATTTAATATTTTATTGATAATATAACCTAGTGGTTATTATTTGATATTAAATTTATCCTCATATGGGTATGTTATGACTAAAACATTAAACGATCGGTTATTTGACGCAATTAAAGAAGATGATATAAAGGAAGTTTCTAAGTGCTTAAAAGAAGGCGCTGTCGTTTATGCAACCGATAGTAAAGGACGGATGCCCCTGCATCTGGCTTATAAATCTGTTGCGATAGCAGAACTACTTATTGAGCATGGAGCTGATCCTAATGCAACCGACAATGAAGGATTAACCCCACTCCATAATGCTTGTTTTTATAACGGTATTGAAATCTCAAAGTTACTTATTGAGAAAGGAGCTAATATTAATGTAGCTGATAACAAAGGATTAACACCACTGCATAAAGCTTGCTCAAGGGGCCGGACTGCCGTAGCAGAGCTACTTATTGAAAATGGAGCTAATGTTAATGCTACTGACAAAGGATTAATTCATACTCCTCTACATAAAGCTTGTTTAACTCAATATACGAAAATAGTTAAGTTACTTATTGAAAATGGAGCTAATGTTAATGCAACCGGCGATGGATCACCTCTGTGTATAGCTTGGGCATTTAAGCGTACCGAGATAGTAAAGCTACTTATAAGCGCTGTATTATTGAAAAATCTTGGAAGAAAAGAAAAACCTGACTATATAAAACAACACAAAGATTTTTCAGCTTACTGGGATGAACAGATTCAAATAATTAATTTAAAAATTGATTATTTGCTAGAAAGTGAGATGATAGGTTGTAAAAATTCGACACAAAATCCTTTAAATGAAGATTCTTTGGTGACAAATAACTCTTTGCTTTCTTTGTCGTTTCATCAGTTTTTCAAATTACTGAATCCGGAAGCAATAAAAAATAAAATCACTAACGAAACTGATCAAACTATATTGGATATTAAGCCATCTTCTAAATTGAGTTAACAAATTTTATTTTATAAATCTCGCCTTAGAGACTTCCTGGGCGAGGTTTATAAATTTTTCTCTATTTTTAACGTTAGGATTTTTTTCATATTCTTTAGCTGCTTTTAGCATTTCTTGTTGGCCATCATACGGATCCGATAAATTAGCTTGTTGATTACTCAAACCAGGCACTTGGCTATTGAGTAATTGATCGCGATGCTTTAAAGCTTCCGTTATTGCATTCTCATCACCAATAATCGTATTCAAAACAGTTGACTGCAAAGAAACAGGATAATTTTTAATCACATAATCTTGAACAAGCGATAACTTACTTCCAAGGGTTTTTTTCTTATTCTCTAGCTGTGCTTGATAGTGGTTTTGCTGTTCTGCCATCGCATAAAGCGTTTTATTAAATTGTTCTTGACTTAAATTCGCGGCTTTAGCCAGCCCTTCAATTTCCTGTAACATTGTTTCAGGTAGAGATACATCTGGCAAATGATAGCTTTCAGGCACTTCATAGTTTTTTAACCTCTCTTGTAATGCTTTGTTGTCATTAAAAACTTTGGCACTGTTTTTATAGGCTTTTTCTAGTTCCTCGACACTTTTATATTTACCGGCATAGAGTTTCGGTTGTTCTTCCACGGATAATTCTTCGGTGATTTCATTCATCGTTTTCTCCTTCTAGCAATTGATTAATATGGGCTAGAGTATGTTGAATATCGCGCCATACAGACCGACGACCATCAATCCAGGCAAAACCTGATTCAGTGGGTATTAATGTTTCTTCCATAGCACTATGAAATAATTGCTTTTTAAGAAATTCATTTCCTGGTCGTCCTTGTTCAAATAATAGAAATAAATCGTATTGATCCTTATTAATTTGATCTTTTTTAAGTAATTGAATGAGTTTATCTTGCATTAGAATTGTACCTGTGCAGGTGTTGGGAGTGTGACTGGGCTTGCAGTTGTTGAAGGCGTTGTCATTTGGCTTTGTTGAATCTGTTGCGCCATCTGCTGCATAAAATGAGCAACTCTTCTTTAGACTTCATGAGTCTGGTAGGTAAATTGAGTTTATCCGCTAAAAACGGTAAGACTTCTTCCATCTTCGTGGCGGTTAATACCGCACCTTCGCCACCGAACTGCTGTAAAATCTGTGCCATCATCGTAAAATGACTAAGATCATCTTGCTTTTGCAAATCATAGAGTGGACTTTGAAAATCAAAGCGGAGTAGATGTGATTTTATATCGCTAATACTTCTATCTTTAGAAAGTAAACGTCTTTTTGCTAATATTTTGGCGCTGATGGTAAAAACTTGCTTAGGTAATTCATTAATTAAACGTGAGATATCCGTTGCACTGGTTCTTTGTGCTCGATTTTCTCGTATAGATACTTCTGTAGCAGATTTAACCGGGGTATTTACTTCACCAATCGGATCAACTTGAAAAGCATCGCGGATGATTTGTCTCAAATCACGAATATGCTCTAAAACTTCAGGATATTCTGGCATTTGTAAAGCTTCTAAGGGATTTCTGCCATTAGGATTACGTGCAATCATGGCACCCGACCACTTCCTGAATACATGCGGATTGAAGTACTTATCTGCATCGTAGAATAAGGGAGGATTGGCTTTAAAGGCTAAACTTTTTCGACTGTATTCAATAATTCGATTAAGATCACGAATCGTGGGCAATAAGTCAATACCAATCCCTCTTCCTTCGCATTCACCGGGTCTCACTCTATCCCGATAAATAATGATTTGATTATAATCTCGTTCAGTTTCCCATAAAGGCGTTAAAGGATCATTTTCTAAGATGGCATACAGATAGAACTTATTAATGGCATTTAAATTCTTATTCACATCATTGCTCTTTAAAATTCGGTAAGTAAAACCACTTGGTGCAATTTCAAATAAAATACAATGATCGCTTTCATAACAAAGCAAGGCACAATGAACAAAGTTCCTATTAAAACTAAATAAACGATATTTACCGATACCTTGGTTATAAAATAGGAAGACAGCGATCATGCTTTTTTAATTTTCCCCAAGTTTTTTGTAACAGTAATCTTTTTTTTAAGAGTCCTTTCGGTATGGATTTAGACATGTGGTTTTAAAAGCCCCTCAATATGATCAATTTGTTCTTTCATCTGTAATAATTCCTGAGCATAACTGGAAAACTCTAATGGAAATCTTCTCTCCAAAATCCAAGCGCGGGCTTGCCAGCCTTTTTCTCCTTTCTTAATTTCATTAAGTAATTCTTTGATAGCATTACATTGTTTCTTTTTTATAGAGTCGGAAAATTTGGCCAATTCCGTATTCGTTTTTCCTGCTTGAATATCGGCAAAACCTTGGTTAATCCAGTCATACAAAGTAGAACGATGAATCTGATGCGCTTCAGCGACTATCGTAAAGGGAACTAATTGAGCAACGTCTTTAACGATTGCTTCTGCTAGGGTTTTATTAAATTTAGTCGGCCGTCCCATGATTATCTTCCTTTATCAACAAAAATAGGTTTAGCATCATTGGCATAACGTTGTTGAACTAAACGATGAGCCGTATGTGCGTGTTGAATCGCTAATTGTCGGTGAAAAGAATCTTTAGGTTCAGTTATAGGATTTTTATTTAATTGAGTCATATTCCAGTGTCGTTAAGAATTTTCATGAGTATGAAAGCCAACTTAAAGAAATGCTAGCGACTAGATGAGGTATGTTTTTAAAGAAATTTTATTCCTTCGCATCAAACCAATGGTTCACCACATCATCATATAAGATGGTTTCAAACGTCGTATATCGGGTAGCACATTTGGGGCAAAATAATCTTCGACGATGCATTTTACCCTCATAAATTACTCTGGAATTAATCACATACGTCTTAAAATAATTACAGTTTAGATTGATACATTTCATTTGATATCTCCCATCATAAAGGATTTGTTTTTTCTGTTATCTGAAAACGCGATAGCAACTGGAATATATTTTTCATGTCCATTAACTGCGTTTTGATGCGCAATGCGACCCGATAATTGCTTAGGTAATATGTCTGGATGTCTTCGGCAATAAATTTGATAGCGGCGCTCAAAATCGCGTTGTACGAAAGACAGTTCTTTTTCCGTACTTTGACACAACTGAATCCAACCACCCATGTCTTGAATCACCGCATGAATTAATTTATCTGTAAACATCACACTGTCGTAATGACCAATTTGACGAATAGCTCTCACGACTTCCGTCCATGCCAATAAACTTTTGCTATTGATATCTCCCTCAATAATTTCAACTACATCTGTCGGTAAAGGAAAATAAGGATGTTTTTTAATATCCGGATTTTTTAATAGTTCACTCAAAGCACGTTGAACTTCTGTGAAGGAATAATCTTTTAAACATTCCCAGTAAGCTTTCATCAATATCGGCGATATTTTACGATTAACAGTTTCAGCAATCACAGCAAGACTCGCAAAAAATGCTTTTTTTTCATTAGTTTCCACAATCTTCCTCCAGCAACTGGTTGATAACAGCCATATTGTGATCCCATGTGCTGATAGGAGGTTGAATTGCACGGCTTTTGTTTTGTTTTTGCCGAGCATGCGTTAACCACCCCTGGATATGTCGATTAATTCCACGTTCTGTTTTTCGTCGATCAGGGTTGGCTTGATTCCAAGCAATGAGCTGGCGGATTTCTTGACGCACATCGACGGTTGGATAATTGGTTTGCCATTCGTCTAACTCATTTTCAGTAATCTCACGTGTTTTCTTTTGGCGTAGAGAGACGGATAACACTACCGGTGATTTTGTTTGTACAGGAAAGTTTATTAAATTATTAGTCCCTATGTGTTCTTCATCTTCATCCTGAATTTTTATTGGCGATGCTTTTTTAGGTTCTTCACAGAAGATAATAGAGTTATTTCTTTTCTCTAATCTCTCTTCTCTAATCTCCATTCTCCCTTCTCTATTCTCTATTGCTTCAAAGGGGCTTCGAACTGGCTCAAAAAAAGGAGAAGTTTCTAAGTGCAATAAATCACGATATTTATCGTAAAAATCCTTTAAAAATGATAGTTTTGGTAACTTATGAAAGAGGCTATTGACATGCTTAACGCGATTATCATTTTTCTTCAATAAGCCAAGCTGCGAAACCGCCATCTCATGAACCCACACATATTCTGTTTCTTCGTCATAAGAGCAGAAGCCAACCTTAACTAACGCTTCGAAGCCCCTTGCAACCCAGGGGAATCGCGCTTAAAAACCCGAAGAAACCTATGAATTAAAGAATAAAGAGTTTGAAAGTATTGTAAGAAAGTAAGAAAATTTCGGTCTATAAAAACAATGAGGCCGGAAATGAATAAAGAGCAAGCATCCTTTAT
>DASXLX010000051.1:0-32248 GCA_036495935.1 Candidatus Aquirickettsiella sp. | reverse complement strand
CATTCGATTCTTTGGTTTCTTGTAGGCAGGTTTTTTCAAGGCTGTGTTGTGAGCACCATTTTAATAGCGGGATATGCGACTATTCATGAATTCATGGAAACTGAGCAGGCGGTCAAAACGATATCATGGATGGGAAGTATTGCTATTTTGGCTCCTGCATTAGGACCGCTATTAGGAGGCTCGTTACTAGAATGGATAAATTGGAGAGAATTATTCGTTGGTTTAACTGCTTTTACGGTCTTAAGTTTATGTTTACTGTATACCTACATGCCTTCGGATCGACCTCAACTAGAAAAGTTACATATCAAAAAAATAATAATTGATTATCAAATCATTCTAACTAACTTCCAATTTTGGGTTTATACCTTATTATTTTGTTTTTTATTGGCCAGTTTAGTTGCTTGGAATACCCTAAGTCCTTTTTATTTAATAGATTATTTAAAGCTCAATCTCATTCAATTTGGGGTTATTCAATTATTAGTGTATGGAGCTTTTATTGTGGGTATAAATTTAAAAAATCTATTGATTGGCTCGATAGAAGAAATTATTAAAAATGGGATGTTTCTAACAGTACCCTTTTTTATTTTAAGTTTATGGGCTTTAGTGTATTTCCCTCAGCATTTATTTTGGATAATGAGTACTTTTTTGTTGTTTTGCATGAGCGCAGGACTCATTTTTTACTCATTGCATCGTAAAGCGATTGAGATACCAAAAGCACCGATGGGCACAATCATAGCGGTATTTGCTACAGTGATGAATTTAGCTGCCTTTTTGGGAAGTTTAGGAGCTAGAAAATTAAATTTATAAGATAACAATATCCATTTCAAGATATTTTAACCAAAATTAAGTTTATATAAAAAATGATAGAATAATTAACGGATCGTATTCTTAGAACAGAAAAAGATTTTTTATATAATTCAGAGTTATAGGCATAAAAAAAATGATAAAAACACCAATAAACGTTAATAAAAAACCCTCTAGCTTTCGACTTACCGGTTGTGGAGATTTTCCAGATTACAGGCTAGGTGGAATCCTTTTAAAAGAAAAAAATATTCTCTATCTTGTAAGCGTTGGAACGAAAAAATTTGAAGACAAATGGGTAGAACGTTTAGATAACTTCGCTAAGGAAATAAAACCCCAAAAAGTTCTGATCATCGTGGCAGATAGCTTACAGCGATTTAACATAGAAATAGAGGAAAATTTATCCCAAGCCGAAGCTTTCCAAGAATCTATAAAAAGAGGACAACAATGGGTCCAAAAATATAAACCTTATTTTTCTACTTTAGAGGTAGCTCATGAATTTATTTTTTGGGAAAATCTAAAGGAAGATAAAAACTATCAAGAATATTTCAGAGAGATTATGGAATGGAATGAATCAGAAACTTTTAAACAATTACTATTGGAATCTGCAGAAGCCTATATAAATCGTTTTAATCGCACACTTTATGAAAGTCGAGCTATCGAACAGTCAATTAAGTTTTTAAATGAAGAAAGTGCTGTAATAAGAGTTTTAGCAAAAGACACAAATACAATAGGCATTTTTTACCCTGGGGCGCCATTAAAAATATTTAATTATATTATCGAGTATGCGAATAAATCTAGAACACAGAGTCCTTTTTTCTATACTGAATTAATTCCCACTAAAATAAAAAAGAAAAGAAAAGATAATAAACCCAACCTTCTGGAGGAATTACCTTTTTTTAAGTGTAGAAAATTATCCATTGAAACTGATGAAAATAAAAATGGATCTCTTTCTCTAAAACCGCTTACTTTAGGTTTATAAATCACTGAGAATTTTATATGCAAAATATCAATAAGAATAAAAGAGATTATGATCTTTTTATGAATATCATATTTGAGGCACCAGGTCATTTATATTGGAAAGATACTAAGGGTATTTGTAGGGGTGCTAATAATACTCAGGCCATTTCTTTAGGTTGTAAATCAGGAAAAGAACTTATTGGGAAAACGGCTTTTGATTTTTATCCTAAGGAACAAGCAGAAGCAATACATAAAATTGATATGGAGGTTATGAAAACAAAAAAGGAATATTGTATTGAAGAAATTGTAAATAATCGTGAAGGAAAAAAAACAATATTTTTATCTCGAAAAATTCCACTCTATGATCCGAACACTAAGGAAGTAATAGGTATTATTGGAACGTCTATAGATATTACAGAAAGTAAACAAGCAGAATTAGCTAAGCAACAATTCATTATGAACATGGCACATGATTTAAGAACGCCATTATCAGGTATTATTGGTCTTTCCAATATCCAATCTAAAGAAGGAACTCATGCGGTGGATAGACAACATGGCCAATGGATAGAAGATGCAGGAGAGCAGCTTTTAGAGTTGCTAAACTCAGTATTAGAAGTCACTGCGGCTGAATATCAAATTGAAAGCATAGCAAAGGATACTATTCTTTTTCAGCAATTTGCAGATGAATTACGAGCTTTGATGTTACCTGCTATAGTCGCTAAGGAATTAGATTTTAAGGTTAAGCTGGATGTCCACTTACCCATTATCATTACTGATCGAATTAAACTAAAAAGACTTGTACTTAATCTTCTTGCTAATGCAATAAAATTTACTAAAAAAGGAAAAATTAGCTTAGAAATCAAACTATTATCAATAGAAAAGAACAAAGCTAAAGTTGAAATATTTGTTACTGATACCGGTATTGGCATAGCCGAAGATAAATTAGATAAAATATTTGATCGTTTTTATCGTGCTCATCCATCTTATGAAGCACAATATACCGGGTATGGTATCGGTTTATTTTTAGTTAAAAAAACAGTAGAACTTTTAGATGGAAAAATAAAAGTATCTAGCCAAGAAGGAAAAGGAAGCTGTTTTGCTTTGGAATTTATTTTTCCTTTAGCAGAAGAAAATCCTGAATTAGCAGCTTGTCCAATTTTGCAACCACAGCCAGATTCTTTTAAATCTTATTCTGAGGTAGATAAGCATTCAGTGCTTGTCGCTGAAGATAATACTTTAGTCTTACATGTGGTAAAAAATTTACTTGTTAACTTAGATTATGACGTAATCACTGTAACGGATGGTAAAGCGGCATTGAATGCCCTACAAACTCAATGTTTCCATTGGGCATTATTAGATATTGGTTTGCCGATTTTAGCAGGAACAGAAGTTGTGAAAGCATATCGTCAATGGGAGAAAGAACATAATAAACCTCGGATTCCACTTTTTGCGCTAACTGCTCATGCGATAGATGAAGTTAAAGAGAAATGCGAAGCGGTTGGTTTTGACTATATTCTTAATAAACCTTTTACCATTAAAGATGTTCAAATTATTAAATTATTTATGGAGAATAAAAATTAAAAATAAACTATAGATTTTTTTAAAAAAATAAATTAATTTTATACATTCAAATTATAAAAAAATTGGAAACAATTACAATAAAAGGAGTTACCATGCTACCTGATTTTAATTCTCAAACCCAGCTAACTCGGTCCGATGTAGATAAGATTTTAAATTCTTTTTTAAAAACGGGACACTTTATTTTATCCAATGGAGTCATAACGCCCGGAGCGTTGAGTTATTGTATAAATTATTTAGGACGACAACCTAAAAACTTTATTAGCTGGGATTGTAGAGTCGATTTAAAAAATGTAACTTTTATTATAGGGCCGCTTGAAAACCCCGCTTCAGAGCCGGTTTATCGAGATGCGCAAATTCAAATATTATTGGATGAAATTTTGCAGTTTTCGTCTACATGGACTGTCATTGCGATTGATGATGTGGCTGTTTTCCACGAAGAGAATTACTATCCACTGAGCTCAAGTTTTATACTTTATTTTCTGGCGCGATTTGCACCGTTTGCAGATGGTTCAACCGAGTTAATTATATCAAAATTAATAGTAACGAATGCTGAATTTCACCAGTGGGCCTGGATTAAATTTTTTATAAGGCGGCCTAAATTTAGGCATTTGACTTTAGAGTTGTTACCCCATGAAGACGAAGCAGATAATTTAATGTTGCTTACCCAGGCATTACACTACGCTAAAATTAAAGTCTTGGATTTAAGAAATACTGAACTTAGCCTGGAAAGTTATCAATCGTTAAATCAATTGCTCTCTAAAAACTATTATATTGAAAATCTGCAAATAAATAAACCGACTGATCCTGAATCACTAGTAATCTTTAAAGAAATTAACCAACGATTATCTAAAGATCGAACAGGGGAGCAACGTTTTGATAGAGAAAGATTCAATCAAGATGAATTTTTACGTTTATTTAGTGAGGCAAAAAATTCCTTAGAATTTGAGACAGATGAAGATAAGGTTAAAATGTTTAAAAAAGAATTTAAATTCATGTTAGAAGAAAAACAACCGAATAGTATTACGGTTAGTCGGGAGAGATTTCCGTTAGAGATAGAGTTAATCCCGAAAGCTCATGCAGTGTATTATGATCATGCAGAATATATTTTAGGTCGTTTACCTTTATTTAGATTGAATTTAAATCGATCGCTTGACAACCAGGCCAATACCTTAGGCTATTACTTATTGGAAGAGGCATTAAGAAACAATGATCCGTTTATGATGAATTGCCTACTAGATAACGGAACCGCAAATTTATTCGAACAACAAGACGACGAAAAACCTATATTAATGCAGATCTATGAAAATAAAGACTTTAAAAAAGCCATTTTAAAACATATTTCTTCTCGTAAAACTTTAATCAGTATGGCGGAAGAAGCTTTAGAAAATTACCCAAACTCTAAAGAAATAATGCTTGAATTGGGAGATTCTCTTATAAACTATACTAAACGATTAGAAAAAATAATTTATTCGCATAATTTAAGTAATTTTGAGCGTTTACTGAATCGATTAAGAGAAAGGTATAACTTATCAAATCCTTCTAAACAAAGGGAGCGAGAGTTTACCGAAATCTATTGGAGAATAGGTAAAAGCCTTATTTTATTTCATAATGCAGGAAACGTGACAGTGGAGTCGATTTCCAATGCGCAAAGTACATTGGATGAAATAACCGCTATTTCAGAGCATGCAGATTTAGGTTGGTTACGTGGATCCAAGCTACATGATCAATTAACTGAAAGACTAAAATTATTGAAAACAGATATGAAGGATAATATAAAGTCACTTTCGTCTGGCAATGTGAGTGAGGAAAAAAATAAACCGGAAAAAAATGATAGTAAGAAAGATAGATACTTAGAAACTAGATTTTCAAATTTTAACATTAAAAGTCAAAACTCTGAGGTATCGGAATTAGGTGAACCTGGACCCAGTACCCGTTTTTCTGCAAGACGTTAAGCTAAAAAACAAGGGAGGCTACAAGGAATGCAAAATAGATTATGGAAAGATCTAACAGAGAAAATAGCTAAAGAGCCTTTTGAAGGGATGTATTGGGGGTGGGGACTTAAATGGGTTACTTTTATTCAGGTAGATTCTCCAATTACGTTGGATAAACCTTTGTGGACTCACGAAGAAAATAGCCTTGATACAATACGGCTATTTGGCCTATCTCCGGAGCACCTACAACTTGAGATCATTCGTTATTGGCAGCAACCCTTTTGGAAAAGATGGTTATTAAGTTTATTTACCCCCATTAATAGTAAAATTAAGCTCTGGTCTTATTATCAGCGCTGTTTAGCCATTCGTGAAGTTTGTATAAAAGATTTATGGGGTATAGATAAGCCCATCGACTGTGTATTTGAGCAGTATCTCGGTGAAGGGATTGTGCAAAGATTATATCGAACTACCGTAAAACTTACCCAGTATTTAGAGAAACATGCAGGAGACTTTAAATTCAAAAAAAATGATCGTAGCGTTGACTTTTATCTAAGGGGAAATGGGAAATTTTTTACAAAATTAATGAATGAAAAATTAGCTGCGCTAGATATTGAAAACAATGCTAATTTACAAAAGCAACTCAAAAAAGAATTTGATAGACACGAAATGATGTTATTTACGTATTTAGCTGCTTGGAAAAAAAGGATTTTTGATGAGCCTATTTATTTTGATGAGCCAATTCCACTTGAAACTTGTGTTGATCCGCACACTCGCAAGAAAATGACTTACTCGACACAGTCAATAGAAGAATGGATCAAGCTGAAACGACAAATATTCGAATCAATGCTACAAGATAAATCGCCTGAACAATTTCCTAGGATAAAAACTTTCCTAGAATCTATCCTATCTACGATAAAGCAATTGATTAATCATCAATTAGAGCGTTATGAAAAAATGATTCACAAGGTGAGATGCGAACGGCTTGCACCGGATAAAGCTATCCAACAAGCTAATGTTTTGCTAAAAGATCTTATTTTGTTTAAAAAAAGCGTTTTATTATTTCATCCCGATAAATCATTTGGAATCAAAAATCTGCAAGCGATACAAGTCGAATTATTCAAAGATTTTAGATGCTTAGCAAAAAAATTAATGAAGCAAATAAAACAAGGCTTACAAACCTTAGAAGCGTGTTTGGCCAAACAGGAAAATACACAGAGAATAAAACAGAATAATTTACGCGTTGAGGAATTGGAAAAAATAATGGATGATCTCCATGCTAGGCTCGATGAAATTGAGCCTAAATTAACGACTAACCACAAGGAAACCCGCCAAGAAGTGAGAGAGAAACTCGATCAAATTGGGATAGAGATAGCGGAGATGAGATTTAACTATAGTGATTTAATTAGACCTCAATCTCCACTCAAATTAATGTTTAAGCCGTTAAACAATCCAAAATATGATGAGCCAAATGAACAAGAAAAACATGAAGCATATGTCCCACCGAGGACTCGTACGGTGTTTACGCGACATTTATCTCGCTACACACCTGTATTTTAATTGCTCTGCGTGAAAATGTGAGTCAGGCCAAATGGGTACATTAATTTCTTGTAATGGTGCTTTCCAGGCACAACTAGCGATCCAGCCGATCATTATTCCTAGAGTTAAGAGTAATAATATTTTTTTTATCATAAAAAACTTTATTTAATATTTAATAACAAAATTAACTGCACTATTGAAAGGTCTTGATTCGTTGCTTCCATGATGATCTACATAAGAAGTTATGAGATACTGAGCGTTATAACAATATGCAGTTAGTACATTTCCTGTCGTATGTGTTTCTCTAGCAGTTGTATAAGAATGGTTATGAGTCAGTATTTCATCCAATTCGAATGATCCAATATGATTTTTAATAAGGCCTTGCCCATAGTTAAAAAAACGATCACCAATATCTATTTTTCTATCTTTATCCCAGCCTCTTAAGAAAGTGCCCCGTAAATCCGGTACAGCAAAATAAGCTTGATTAATTGCAATCATTGTTTTTGTGGTGACTTGTTCTGCGGTATCGGTTTTTTCAATGTCAACGACTATGCCAGTTCCACCGGGTTTAGGATCTATACCTTGTTTATTTTTCCGATACCAAACATAAAAATTTTCAGGGGTGGTAGTTGCAAAAATCCAATAGCTACCTGGTTTAATTTGGCTGGCCGCTATTGTTTGCATTAAAGTCATTTGATGGCCATTTAAAGCTTCAGCTAAATACAATGTCACTTCATCGGCAGTCTGAGTTGAACAAAGCTCTAATTTTATTCCGGTCAATGAAGCAGGCTTAGGATCTACACCCTGACCATCTACAGTAAACCAAACATAATAAGTGACATCAGTTGTCGAAAATTGCAGCCATTTACCGGCTAAATTTTTGGTATCTGTGCACTCGATCTGAAATAAGTGTTTGGTAGCGGATGAGTTTCGTAAATTCGTTATGATAAATCCACTGGTTTTTGCATCAGGAAGCGGGGTAGATCCAATACTATTTCCTTGGCAGATAAGTTTGTTAGGATCTTTGCCACGAAAAGCCTGAAGAAAATAATTATTTCCGATAACCGCCGTTGTTATTGTAAATCCTGAGGTGCCTGCGGATGAAACGATTGCAGCACCCGATTGATTCGTGGTAAGCCGTATTCTAGCTTTCTGCGAATCAAGTACGGCGGTTACAAAGTTTGTGCCTGTTCCATATCGATAATAACTTAATTCATCATCCCATAATTTTTTAGCTAATCTTGAATATGGAATTTCATCAGGAGAAATGTCGGTACTTAAATAACGTGTGCCATCACATAATAATTCCCCTGCACTAGGTTGAGAATAAGCAGCTGAGTAAATCTTACCAATATCACCCTGATAGAATATGAAACCTGTTTTACTGGAGTAAATCGGCAAATAATTATCTGAACCATCGGCAGCGGGTATAGAATTTTCCACTAAGCTTTGGCTGATGATGTGATTATCCGTTATTTGCGGATAATCGTTTATTGGGTTATTGCCCTCACTTAACATAAAATCCGTTAAAGACACATCAAATACACTGTTTGTTGGAAAGCGTAGCGCAATAGAAAGTGTATCATCATCCTTTAAACCCAAGGGTTTATTTTGATTTTCTCCGAAAATAAAAGGAATAGTGATCATTGAATAAGAAGCGCTAATCGTAACTGTAGTTATAATTTTTTCTTCGATAGGACTTCCGCCTTGCCCGTAGTTTTTGATTAACAATAGTGCCACATTGAGTGTATTCTCAGTATTGGTTTGTGCAGCAAAGGAAAATGTATAAGACTGGATATTGGAAGCAAAGCAATTCACATTACGAAAATTGATTCTTAAATCTTTAATGAGATCACCCGAACTGGGTAGTTGGTTTTCGATGCGAATCGCATAACGTGGATAACCCGAAGGATTATTCACACAGGATCCAAAACGTTCAAAAACTACTAAATCTTTAGCCCTTGAATGTTCCGGCCGTTGAAAAGTCCATCCGCCCGGTGCTAGTGCAGTAATAGTTTTGTCTATTTCTCCAGGCACTTTATTTTTTTGTGCCGGAATATTGTTATGTAATAAAAATTGGCCATTAGGAATTAAGTTAATTAAATTTTTTTCATTATTATTCTGTGCGATGGTTGTGTTAGGCCAAGCTTCACGAGTGAATTGTAATTGGCCGTCCATACTTTCTACCGTGACATAATACAGTTCAACATTCCCTTGTTCATCATAGGGAAAATAAAAAGGTAATACATTGTTGCCATTCGCATCTTGTACGGTACCGACTGCACTTAAACGCAGAGGATTGGGTAATGCAACGTAAGTATGAGATGGATCACCACTCAAAGTGTAAGTAGGTTTTAATACGGTGCGTTGCTTGTCCTGATAAAAAGTAATAATGCCGTTGGCTAAAGGTAAACCTGACTTTTTATCAATAAAAGCTTGCTCTAGTGTAGGTGCGATAACATAACGTGGATCTAAATTCATAATGATTCCTTATTATTAGAGATGAGTTGATTGGCGATTAAACTCTTCAGTAGTAACTGATACGGTGGGTTTAATTTTTTAAGTTGTTGAGCCGCATAGGGATTAGCGGCTAGATCAAGTAATTTGGGTAAGACATAATGATGGGCAGCACCGCCTCCGACTAATCCACCGAGTGCACCCAGACCACCGGGATGAGTCATCTCACCTAATCCTGCACCGGCTAAAAGACTCGCCAGCTGACTCGTCATTTTCCCGCGATTTATTTTATTGTTGAGTTGTTTATTTGCAGTTTGTAAATAATGATCGGATGGTAACGATTCTTTTTCAGACAGAGCGCTTAAAACATTACCTAATTTTTTCGGTGTGGAAGTTTTGATATCGCCTTGCGCTATTTTTAAGATAAAAGGTTCTACGTTATAAGGAATAACGGTATTTTTATAAAAATTAGACGCATCTTGATATTGATTTAATACTTCACTGTTTTTTTGCTGTAAAAAATTTGTTATGTCACTTTGTAAAGCAGCACGTGCTTGCTTTAGATCAGCAATGGCATTATGGGTATGAATATCGAGGTGCTTACTACTCGATAATTGTCCTAGCTTAGAACCTAATTGGCTTTGTAATTGATGCGCCTTTTCTAGGCTGGGATTATTTATAAAATCCTGGTGCAAATCTTTTAATTTAGCATCATAGGCCGTCAAAATATCTTGATGTAATTGAGGATAGCGCTGACTATTTATTTTTTCCGATCCGATCACCCCTAAAACAGATCCATACTGTTTCTTAGCTTCTGCTTTACTATTTTCATAAGCATCTTTAATGGAAGAAACCAATTTATTTGTAAACTGCTGAGGGTTAATAAATTCTGTCGCATGATGAATACCCTTTAGTGTTAAAGGGATCGATTCACCTAAGCTTGCTAATAAAGCGCCGTTTTCTGCACCTTTTATTCTGTCGTTAGGGTTTTCTAAAGCACTACCTAAGGCTGATCCAGATAATCTTCTCGCTATTCCTCTAGTGCCTTCACCACTGAGTGCCTTAGCTAATCTGCCAATCAGAGGCAAGCTTTCAGTTGCTGCACGAGCGGTATTGAGCACTTCTCCGCCTCCTACGAAACCTAAGAGATTTCCAGCGATATCACCCATTTTTCCTGACAAGCCTTGTGATTCAGGTACGTGAGGAACAGGACTGTAGGGTAAATTCGCTAAGCTATTTTGTAGTGCGCCACCAACTCCTGCTAAAAAATTAAAAAGTGGATTGTGCTGACTCTCTAAAGCATTCGAATTAATCGATTGACCTTCTAATTGTTTTAAAATGTCAGGATCATTGACCGGTTTCATTGCTCGTACCATTTCCCTTGAATCTTATGATAGGTTTTACCGTTGATTATTTTTGTTGCCTCCAAAATAGGATTAAATGCTTTAATACGATGCATCGGCGTTAAAGGAGAAGCAGAAAATTGCACGGATCGAGCGACTAAATTTAAGGTTTTACCAAGCTGATTGAGTTGAACTATAAATTGCTGAGGATTAGAGGTTAGCGCATCCGCTGTTTTATCAAACATATCTTCTAGAATCTTACGTTGCGCATCCGTCGCACCCATTTGATCCAATGTTTTAATTCGGCTTTCAATCAAAGGTAAAGTTTGACGTTTAAAGGCAATGTAATCTTCATACGCTTTGGGATTAGTTTGTGAAAGTGCGGCTAAAGCTACTTTACCTTTTCCTGTTGCTCCGGCATAAACGGCTGCGTTTTGTGCTTGCGACTGAAAAATGGGGTCATTAAAAATTCCCTCAACTTGAATACCCCCTTCATACTGCCGACGAGTTGCGGGTGTAGTTAACGTATTATTTGCAGATAACTGATTCGCTAATTGCGTTTGACGAATATTATCCGGTGTTTGTTGTGAGAAGCGCGGAGATAATGCTTTACCAAGAGCTGCATTTTGTGATTCATAGCGATCCATTCCAGGTAAATAACGTTTTAATAGTTTAGGGGTAATAAAATTGTTGTTAGTTTGATTACCTAAATCCACTAGCATTTGATTGTAATGTTCTTGGTTTTGAGCAATCCAAATTTGCCTTGCAGCGGGCGCCATGGCTTGTAAAGCGCGTGCCATTTGATAAGCTCCACCAAAACGTGATCCGACTTGTGCTGCTTGTTGAGCTTTTATTAGAGCATCTAATGGCGCTAATTGCGTTGCTTGTTTTGTTTTTTCCGTCTGAGCTTGCAAATAGGGTATTTGTGCTGATTGATAGGCCAGAGAGGTTTGCATCTTTTGTGGAGCAAATTGTAATTGAATCTGTGATAAGGCATTGGCTAATTGTTGTTTATGTAAATTTTCTTGCTCATTATTTTTTAGGAAATGATTTTGAATAATTTGTTGAACTAAGTTTCCGCCAGCGGCTAATCCCATTCCTAAAGGATTAGCTTGTTCGGAAGATAAAATAGGGAATTGTTGAACGGGTATTGCCATCGTTTATTTCTATAAAAATCCACCCGCCAATCCCAATAGCATACCTAATAATTGTTGATTGGATTGGTTTTGATTGGCAGCCGTGGAATACGCTAAATTACCTTGTGACATCAACGCATTACTTAAGTTTTCGCCTAAATTATTTGAGGCGCCAAAACCCATGTTATAAATATTTTGTTTTCCCGTTAAACCTTGACCATATAAACCTAATGCATGACTTAAATAGTTATTGAAATCTTGGTTCGCAAATTGACTCGCTGTTTGCTGTGTTTGTTGTTGTTGCATGGGGCTACCGAGCATTCCTTTAGCGGCGGCAGCTCGATTACCGGCATTGAGTGCTTGATTCAGTTGGAATTGATAACCGGGAGATTCGTGATAACCCTGGCCAAGTTTATTGAGTAAATCACCCGGATTATTTAATAATTGATCATATTGTCCTTGTAGTTGTGGATAAACAGCATTACCTCTATCCGCATAAGGTTTTAAATATTGTTTTAAAATATCTGGTATTTGCTGGTAATAACTTCCTGCTTGATTGGCCCCATCATTACCACCCCATAAAAAATTTCCAATATCACCAAAAACACTCATGCATTAATCCAATTGAAATATTTTAAAATGGCCATTGACGTTACCTTTAAATTGCTGAGTATTTGCATCATAGATCAAACGACCTGTTTTATTGGGTTGATCTAATTGAGTAATGATGGAAGTCGGTTTGAGTGGCAACTGAAAACCTTCATCTGATAAATGGGTTTGCAATAAAGTTGTGATTTGCTGAAGCCATAAACTCCATGCAGAAGTCCATTGTCCCTTTTCATTGATCGGTTTTTCATGCGGTAAGTTAGGAATCTTCATAGAATGCTCAAGAGACCATTGCCTACCACAAAACGATCCTGTCCCCAGAAATTAAACTGTAAGGTCAAATCATTGGTGCGACCTAAGCGCCACCAACTGAGTTGATTTTGTCGGTGCGCTAAGGGATTTAAAACTTTAGATAACGCCGAACTAAAACTTATCCCACCATCTTTGGATAACGTTAAATCTACCCGTTGTAGAGACGAACTATGACCTTGCTCGATAGGAATTGTTAATTTTTGTGCAATAAAAGAATCTGTATCAGCAAAACGAATAGGCGGCGTAATTCTAATTCTTGGAATTTCTTTTCCATCGGCTTCGTTATAGCAAGAATTTAATTCATACACATGGCCGTCAATAAAACTAATAAAATAATAACTGCCATAATAGTAAACCGCTTTTTTAGCAATATGTGCATCCAAAGATCCATTAGTTAGCGTAAAAAAATGTTGGGTATTAAAATCATAGGCATATGTTAAGTTATCTTCTGGGAAAGTCAGTTGATAAATTAAATGTCCATCTTGTTTGAATAAAAACCCATAAGCATTATTTGGATTTTTTAATTGCGAAAATTTAAAGTTAATCCCTTCGGTAGAAATTTGCTGAATCGAACCCCCATCACTTAATAGAATGACAGGACCTGATTTCTCGTTGCACGCTAACCAAACAATAAATTGGTCACTTGCTGCAATCGTCGCTGGATTTAAACAGCCATAATCAATATTGAAACTGGAAGCACGTTGGTAGGGAAATAGAGTTAACCCCATATCAGACCAACATTCTGTGACCGTAGATCCTATAACAAAAAGCGCATTACCTCTTCCTGGTAAAGGAACCACCGCTAAGGGATTATCCGCTTTGGTTTGAAATTCACCCACATGACTGCTGTCAGCAGGCCAATGCAAACTATTTTCCTCATCACACAATCGCCACTCGGCATGCTCACTATCGGGTGCGATAAAACGACCGTTATGATAAGCAATAAAGCTAGGAACAAAATCTAATTCCGCTTTTTTAAACGTTGAATCACGGACATTAAAAATAAATATATCTTTTTGATCACAAATTGCTATCTCCTCTTTTTCGTTTTCTGCAATTAATACTTCGCCTGTAAAGGTTTCTAGGCTACCAATACGTTGTGCATACAAGGTTCGGCCGATGATATAGACACCATTATCGATTACAGCGATTAAATGATTAAAACGCACACTGTTAAATAATCCGCGCCCTGATCCTTTTTCTGCAATCGCTAATACTTTTTTATAACCGGCAAATGGAACGAGGAATTTATTACTCACTAGCATATTAAAAGTTTGTTCAGCAGATATTTTGGGGTAACGACCAAAACCATTACCACCAACCATCGCGACAGGAAGCTGTTTCATGATGTTCCTGAATAAAACATTGAAATCTTCTCAACACTCAAATCAAGGGGTGATGCATCAAGCAATTTTCTTTCTATTTCCTTTAATTTTCCTTTGGCTGAAAAGGGATGATTATAAAAATCGCATAAATAATCAGCTAAACCATAGCGGAGATAGAGAAGATAATCGCGATCATAAATCGCGCTTAAATCATCGTTAGCATTCACTTCGGTTAAACCAAATTTTCCGACAAGTTTAAGAGAATAAGCCTTATCCGGTGTAGGGCTTAAAAAAAGAAAGCTTCCCCCTTTGGTTTTTTCTAGATGATAAAACCGTGGCCGTAAAAATGATGAGGGATAATTTTGATTAAAATATTCTTTTCTTCCTAATAAAGGTAAGGACTGCAATAAATAACAACTTGGTTTTTCTTCAGTTAACGTCAAGGAATCTAAATTCAGTAAATGCTGGACAAACATTTCTTCCGAGTGCGCTACACAAGTAAGTTGTTGAATACGGGTATGAGGAATGATACGAGCATTAGCATTTTGTAGCGCCAAAAAATCATTGAGATGTTCAAGACCATCCTTCAATTGATCGCCGCTCACCGTTTCCGCTTGAGCTGCAACAATGCCAGCTAGATTCCAAGCTTTAGTGATTAATTCTGTTACTGAATAAGTCATTTTATTATTTTTAATTAAACAGGAAATACAATTCGCATGGCATATTCATCAACCAGGGTTGAACCCCAAATCACATCATGCACAAAACCTCGTTGATTTTGACCGAACAACGAACCGTAATACATACGTAGAGAAACGCCGGTATCGGAATCCGATTGATTAGCGGTTGGAAAAGGCACTTCTTCTGGTAAGCGTGGCATTCCTACATATAAGGCATTGCCACCGACAATTAATCCTGCTCGATGGTTGGGTAAGGCTTTGATTTGCATGCCTTTGACAATGTTAGTGGTGATATTTTGATGCGCAGTACTCGAGTCAGCCACTAAAGCAGGGAAAATATTAATTGTGACATTGCCTTTATCATTAGAAGCAGCATCTTTAACCACACGACACTGTACAGGTTGTGCCGAAGGTTGATGGCCAATGAAGGTTAAGTAACGCAGTTTAAATAAATCGGTATCTTGAAATTGAATCAGATCATTGGCTTTAAAGGCACTCACTGATTTTTTATCAACACCACTTAAGGTTAACTGCGTGATATTTTTACCACTCGGATCATTAGTACTTTCTACCGTTAATATCGTACCGGCATTACCGCAATCTCCCGCTAAATGAATGGGTAATAAATTGGATTGATAAAATTGTGCACGTGCAAAATTGCCAAGCTCCCAAGAGTTAGCGGCTTCTTTATTTCGATCTAAAACAAATTGACTTAATCCACTATTAATAATGGAAGGTATAGCCATATCCGGTAAATAGACTTTGGGTGAATCTTGTGTTGCACCATAATTACGATAATTCGCTAACATCTGTGCCAAATCACCATAACTGTTAAGTGCAGTTTTTCCATCACCATAAAAGCGATAGGTATGAATTAAGGCATTGCAGGCAACATCAGCTTCTACTTTGGCAGACAATTCAGCCATGGCAGCTTTACCAAATTTTTCCATATAATCTCTGACATTGAAAATAAACTGCTGCACATTAAACGCATAAGCGGTATTGGCAGCTTTATCGACAGTTAGTGTATGTTCACGGTGTTCAGAATCTTGAAATTGTGCAATCAAGGAATCGTTGGTGACATAGCGAGGTGGCTTATCAAAACTAATCGTATCGCCTAAGTTAGCTTCGATCTTTTCAAAGTTTTTAAATTGAGTATTTGCCGTAGAAACAAAGCAATTAAGGTTTAATAAATAAGCTAAACTTGAAGCTTGATAGGTAACAACTTGTTCTAGATTGTTATTGGGCAATGCCATGAAAATTTAATCTCCATTTTTTGAATTATTATGAGAGATAACGATCACTTAAGCGCGTAACCAGGATTGATTACGATAATCTCTGATAGTGATTGGACTATTATCTGTTTTTGTTATTGAAGGCGTCAGTTGAGAGAGAGGTGGCTGTGCAGAAGGTGCTTGTTTAGCCGTTTGATTTTGTTTAATTGAATCAGATAAACGTTGTATTTCCATCGTAGCCAGATTTGGATTTAATTGCGCACATTGTTTTAATAAAACGGCTTTAGTTGGATTTTTAGCAAGTTCATACATAATATCCGCGGTATTATCAAAATTATTTGCGAGTTGCACAACCTCAGGAAATTTGTGTACTTCGAGAGTTGCTAATGTTTCTTCAAAATCAGGGTATTTATCTTTAGCTGCCGTTAATTTACCTAAAAACTGCTGTGCGATTTGCTGAGCTTGCCATTCATTCGCTTGCTGCGCCGTATGATTTGCAATCATACTTTGCACATCTTCTGTTGTTATTGACGTTGTTGAAGCTTGTGTAGCAGGGATATTGATGGGTTGTTGCGCTAATTCTTCTTTAACTGCTTTTTTCCCTTGTTCATACGCATGATGTTTTGCTTGCTTAACGATATTATCAACCACGGATTGCGGTATTGTTTTTTCAATGGGGTCAAGGTTTACTTCAATATTCGGTAAGTTTTCTATTGTTTCATTTTCACTCATTCTTTATCTCCACTGACATTTTCCCCGTCACGGTTAAGCCTTAAATATCGTCTAAGTCCCGACTATTTACTCCGGATAGTTCCGTAAAACCTCCACGATGCAGGAGTCTCAATAAATACTTTTTAGAGGTATTTATAAGCATATTATCTAAATACTCAATGTAAATTGCCAACGGTATATATGGGGGTTAGTTATTTTTAATATTATAAAAAAGTAAAAAATTAGGAGGATATTCACCTGTTTCTTTAAAAAGCATGGATAAGAATGTTGTTTAAACTGATCGCCTGGCCTTTTTTTCTTCTTTATTTTGTCTTCTTCAGAGAGCTTTCACAGAAAACCTTATATTTATTTAATATTTATTTAAGGCTATGGATTTATTATTCATTTAAATAATAACAATCCAGAGTAAATTATGCCTCAAGATATAAGTCAAATAGCTATTGCCGCGAAGAATTATGCTAGACAATATATCAAAAAAGGATGTACACAGCTTGAAAACAATAGCTACCCTATAGAAAATCAACGTGCTTTGGAAATAGCAGTAACGGATATACGAGATGAGATACATGGCTCATTTATTTCTGAAAAGGAAGAAATATTTTACGAAAGAAAAATAGAAATTTTAAAAAAATATTCAATAGGAAATTGTGGTGAAATGTCCCAGTTGGCATTATATTATGTTGTTACACATTATCCATCATTATATGCAGAATATCACTCGATACATAATGGAGACCACGTAGTTTTAATTATTGGGAAGAAAAAACCAAGCAGACCTTGCTTAGAAGCCTGGGATGAAGAAGCGTATATTTGTGATCCGTGGTCGAACAAAATTTATCGTGTCTGCGAATGGCAGCAGCATCTTAAAAACTATACTTACAATTTTATCAATAATAGACCTATTAATGCTACAGTCCCTCTTAATGCAACTCAGAGTTTAATTCCAGATCCAGACTTTAATTCCATAAATTTTAATTATCATGGTTCAACTTATCGTAAAAGTAAAATAAAGTCAGTTCTTTATTTATTTCGACCATTTAAAGATATTTTTCATACCGAATGTTTAGATCAATTATTATGCGGGCGATATTTCCTTCGAGATTACGATATAAATGAGCCTTTGGAGACAACTGAGCAAGCACTTAGAGAAACCCTTGTAAAACAATCTATCGATCTTTTAAAGCGTTTTGAAGAATATTTACAACGTTTTCAAAACGATCCCGAGTTTCTAAAAAAATGCGCATTGCCTGTATCAAATCAACTTCAAAAAATTCATAGTGCTATTGCTTGTCTAGATAATTTACTAAAGGTTGAATTTAGCATAATGGTAAAAGACATACTCAAAAAATATCCATGCCCCAGCTCAAAAAAAATAGCCGTTGCAGAAGCAATTGCTAAGGCAGAAGATATTAATTCTTTTACGTCTTATTTTTATGAAAGTCTAAAACCAACCCTAGAAATAAAAAGAAATCCTAACTTAGATAAATTCAGAGGATTTTTTACCTCAAAATCTATTACTGTAAAAGGTGCTCAAGTCGCACAACAATTAGAAAAATTAATCGGACAGTATTCTTCTAGCCAACTTCGGCCTTCTTAGTTTTTTTACTTATATTAATGCTGAGTTTTCAAAACTAAATCAATAGCTTTTGCTAAGCGTTCAGTCTGAGCTTTGTCAAGCTGAACAAGATTTTGGTTATGAGCCATCTGTACATCAGCCATGAGCTTCATTCGGTCGGTATCGATGGATTCTTTGGTTAAACCCAATTCCATGGTTTTATGCGAATGCTGTAATTGATTGTGTTGTAATTCGGCTTCCAGTTTGGTTTTTTCTAAATTAATTTTTTCTTCTAAAGGATTGGGCTGGTTCATTTGCTGCTGTTGCTGAACTTTGAATTGCTCGGTGAAGTTTTCTGCTTGTGCTTTCAATTGATCAATACCACGTATTTCTAAATTATCTAATAATATCGGTAAACCTTCGGTGTTAATAAACTGAGCAAACAGGGGAGAGGCTTGCATCAAAGCAATGATCTGTTGTAAGGCTCTGGATTTTTGAATCGAAAAATTAACTCCAGCACTCACACTGACTTCTAACTGTTCACTGCTGTATTTAAGATCGATTCCACCTTGTTGGTTGATGAGTGTATAACTGCGTTTACCATCCATGAAAGACACTGGCAAAGTTCTTGCTGTCACATAGTACTTAGGAATGAGATCAATAATAATTTGTGCAACTTGATTTAAGGACTGTAAGAAGCTCACCACATACGGCATTGCAGCGGCATTGGATTGCGTAGCGCCTTCTAGAATCGCGACACCACTTAATTGATTGTTATTAATACCAAGGGATGCATCATAGGATCCTAAAATGGATTGCATGGTTGTATCTGCGCTAGTAAAAGTCTGAATGATTTCAGGTGGTGCACTGACGCGTCCTACTTCTTGTGGTGGAGGTAACGGAATTGCTCCTTGGGTTCCTTCGAGAAAAGCGTTATAGACTAAGACACTGGCTTTTTGAGGATTAGTATAGGCTTCTAAATATTTCTCAGGTATCGATTCTGCAGCAACTTTCCATTTATGCATCACCATGTTTTCGAGTTCATTCGCTAGGCATTGACCCGCAAAGTTTTTTAACTTTTGATTACCTAGGGCGTGATACACATAAGGACGTGTTACTTGTTTAGTTTGCCCATTGTCACTTAAGCGTATTGAATTTCCATCAACATAAACAATCGGTAAGCATTGATAGCTGGTCTCTTCATGGCTTAATACCGAAGATTCAATTAAGCGATAGCGATGAATCGTCTCTAAATATGTCGTGCGTTCTTCTATAATCTGAGGAATCTGTTCCAGTCTGCCTGTTTCCTGCCAATATTGACTCAGTTTTTGATACTCTTCTGATAATAAAGTATAACTATTACTTAAACGTAACAATTTTTTGGATTTCTTCTTTTTTACGAAGTAATCACATAACAATAAAATTTCTTCTTGCTGGTTTTGGTAAGACCAATTAAAACCTTCTAAGTGAGGAGAAAACTTTAAAGTCGATAAATCTATATCAGGATACTCTGCTTGAAACTCTTCTTTGGTTTTTGGAATTAATTCAAAACAATACCGACCATCTCCTTTGTGTGGTAAAACCGCTAAAGGATCAAAGCCAACTAAAGTCGGATCATAGACCCTGCCTATTTTAATGACTTGATCAAAACTTTTTTCATGTTGATATTCAGTCCATACCTTCATGGCACTAAAGCCACCACTTAAGATATCGGTATAAACTTCATAGGAACAGCCATTATGATTCGCTTCATCAAAGATCGATCGCAAATGACCTTCCAAAATTAAAGGTAAATTGGGATCTAATCCACTCTCTTCGAGTAAACGCACAGTAATAGAAGGCTCTTGTTTAGAAAACTCACCTCTTAATCGAGAAATAAAAGCTTCTAAACTATTAAATTCAAGAATAGGTTTGTTTGTTTCGCGTAAAGCAGCTCGATCAGCTTCTGAAAGGGACGATTGGAAAACAAATTGGCGAAAATAATTAAAGCGTTTTACATTCTCTTGAAAATATTCGTAGCTCTTTTCAATATTTTTTTTGATCGCAGATAATTGATCCTGATGTATTTGAGCTACCATAGACGATCTTCTCTTAATTGGTTAATCTTTTGAAAGTGATTGGCTAATGTTGAGACAACATGATTCACTTCATGGCGCTGTTGAAAAAGAATAGACTGCTCAATTAAACCGAGCTTGATGCCATCGTATAAG
Source organism: Candidatus Aquirickettsiella sp. (assembly GCA_036495935.1). GTDB lineage: Bacteria > Pseudomonadota > Gammaproteobacteria > Diplorickettsiales > Diplorickettsiaceae > Aquirickettsiella. The sequence continues at coordinate 11,848 of DASXLX010000051.1, read as the reverse complement.
GTGTCTGCAATATCATCAAAACGATGGGTATTGTTTGCTGTGATCTTTTTGCAATGCGTGATACAAGCTTCCGTATGCTTACCATAGCGAAGTAAAGAAACTCTTTGACTCGCAATAATGGGCTGTATTTCTAAATACCGTGTAATCTTACTGCCCGATTGGACAGTACGTTGTATTTCTCGAATTTCAATGCCACGCCAACTTTTAAGAAGTGAAAGCAACATGACTCCGGTTGATTTCTTTTCAATGGCTATGCAGCTAGGTTTTATCTTATGTCGGCTTGCTTGGATATAGAAATGACGTAATTCATTTTCGAGATCTTTAGGCTCGATATGTAATTCAATGCAATCAATCCAGTGCAGTCCTAAACTATCGGTTTCTGCCGAATCATTTTTAATGTGATATAAACCCCAAAAACTGAACACTGTTGCATCGTTATAGGTTTTATCAGTCTCTGCCGTATCGATCGTTATAAAAGTCGCTAAAAAATCCGGCTCTTCATCTAACAAATAAAACCATTCAGGTTTAAATATTCCTCCACCTGCTGGTTGTGGATCTTGTTGATATTGTGCAGCAAACTCATAAGGTCTCTCAATTTGAAGTTTTAATAATTGCTTTTCATTATGCATCAAGGGGTTTAAGGCATTACCTGCTGAATCTAAAGCTGGTAAAACCAGCGTTTCCCAGGATTGTGTTTTAATCAAATGACTGGGTAAGTCGGCTTCATGTAAGCGTTGACCAATAAAGATAATGGGAGTTTTGCCAGGCGCATTCACACGACTTTGCAAAGTATTGTAATACCAATCAATAACGCCCTCACGCATCACATCGCTTGTGACTTCATCGGGTTTATGAATATCATCGATAATAATTGCACCTGAAAAACGGTCGACATTCTGTAGCCCTGCGCCTCGTCCTGTAATGGTTCCACCACTACCGGCTGCGAACACGCAACCGCCTTGCGTGGTTTCAAAATTATCTTTGGCACTTGATACATCCGATAAATGCACATCAAACAATTTCTTATACTGCGGTAATGTCATAATTTGACGAACAGTCTGCGTTTGTTTCTTTGCTAACGAGTGTGAATAGGAAACATAAATAAATTGGGAATCGGGATAACGTGACAAACTCCAAGCGACAAAATGAATCAGTAATTCCGTCTTTCCATAACGTGGAGGAATATTAATTAAAAGAAGGGGCATTTTACCGTGTAGCGTCTGCGTTAATGCACGACAGAGTGTGATCACATGGGGTTCACGGCACATAGGCTCAGAAACGCTAAATTCACGCCCTGTGCGTAATTGGTAAAATACCTGGGTAAATAATAATAACGATCCCCAAAGTTTAGCTTTGGTTATTAACGTATCTTTATTATCAATGGTCCTTCCCATGTTGCTTAATAAGATCTTCGAGTTGTTGCAGGTCAGGATCGGTTTTTATATTAAAATTGACATGCCTTTCTGCCGAGTAATGGCCCTGCATTTTATTCATCTCGCTAATGGCTTGAATGGCGCTATTTACTTTATTCGAAATTAAGTTCTCTTTGCTTTTTATAAAAGCTTCCACAATCTGCTTTAACTTATTGAGTTTCCATTCATAATTCACCGTCATTTGACTCTCTAAATCAGATTGTAAAGATTTTAAATAATCTTGTATCTTAGGATTTGTTTTTAATCGCGATCCTATCGTTTTAGCAATATGAGGCGAATAACCTGCAGAAATAGCGGCTTGAGTCGCGTTATGCGGAGGAATGATAAGGTTTTGACAAAACTTAGTTTGTCTAATCGTTAAACCATTGGGTAATTTACTCATTTTAAAATTATCTTTTTCCGTCTTTTATTTTTATAGAGATTACATAAAAAAAATCACATCATTATCTATTATCTAATATTTTTAACTCTCTTGCGAATGGCTTATACGGGGGTCAGTATTGTTAAATCTAAGAAAATGCTCCCATTGAGCATAAGGATCATTTCCTGAAAAATAATGAATTACCTGCTTAAACATTTTACATCTCTCTTTATTAATTGATCCTATATATAGAGGTACTTCAAGGGTGGTATAGCGTGTTTGACATTTACAACAATAACGCCTTCTTCGGGTTAAATGACCTTTCTTCAGTTCAATCGAATTAATAGCTTTGGTTTTACAATAATTACATTTTGGATTAAGGCATTTCATTTTTATCTCCAGTAATAAATGATTTATTTTTTCTGTTTTCTGAAAACTCGACAGCAACAGGAATATATTTTTCATGTCCATGAACTGCGTTTTGATGTGCAATACGGCCAGATAATTGTTTAGGTAATGCTATTGGTCGTCTTCGGCAATAAATTTGATAGCGGCGCTCAAAATCACGTTGTACGAAAGGCAATTCTTTTTCAGTGTGTTGACACAAAGAAATCCAACCGCCCATATCTTGAATGACTGCGTGAATTAATTCATCTGAAAAAATCACACTGTCGTAATGACCAACTTGACGAATTCCTCTCATGACTTCCGTCCATGCCAATAAACTATTGCTGTTGATATCCCCTTCGATAATTTCAACGACGTCTGCGGGTAAGGGGAAATAGGGGTGCTTTTTAATATCTGGATTTTTTAATACTTCACCTAAAGCATGTTGAACCTCCACGAAGGGGTAATCTTTTAAACATTCCCAGTAAGCTTTCATTAATATCGGGGATATTTTTCGATTAACCGTTTCGGCAATCACCGCAAGGCTTGCAAAAAATGCTTTTTTTTCGTTAGTTTCCACAGTCTTCCTCCAACAATTGTTCGATAACCGCCATATTGTGATCCCAAGTACTTAGAGACTGAACAGAACTGTTGTTTGGTTTTTTTGCATGGGATAACCACCCCTGAATATGTCGATTGATACCACGGGTTGTTTTTTGTCGATCAGGGTTAGCTTGATTCCAGGCAATGAGCTTGCGAAGTTCTTGTCGTACATTCACATCAGGATAATTTTTTTGCCATTCGTCAATTTCAGATTCTTCAATTGCGCGTGAACCTCCTTGGCGTAAAGGGATAGTAAACACAACTGATGATTTAGCTTTAACAGGAAATGTAATTAAATTTTTAACTGGGAGCTTTTCTTCAACGACATTCGATTTGGGTTGCTCCCCACCTAATACTATAAGGGTATCTTTCTCTATATCTATATTCTCTAATCTACATTCTCTATTCTCTATTGCTTCGAAGGGTCTCTGAAGCCCCTTTGAAGTCTCTTCTTGTAAATCTTTAGTTTGAGATAATTCTAATTGTAATAAATCTCGATATTTCTCGTAAAAATCAGGTAAAAAAGTTATTTTTGGTAATTTTCGAAAAAGGCAATTTACATATTTAACTCGATTATCATTTTTCTTTAGTATGCCTAACTGAGAAATAGCCATTTCATGAATCCATACATATTCTGCTTCTAAGTCATAAGAGCAGAAGCCAACCTTCACCAATGCTTTTAAGCCCCTTTGAACTCCCTCCAAAGGGACTCCAATTTCGTGTGCAACTAAAGGCAACGGTAAATAATAAATACCCAGCATGTTGGCATGAGAGCATGTCAATAAATAAAATGTTAAGGCTTTGGCTTCCAACTCGCAGTTTCTTATTTTCTTCCCTAATGGACTAGTCCAGAAGTCGCTAGATATTTTTGCAAATGCACGCATTTATTTTTTTCCTTGTTATATTTAAAGATAATTTGATATTTAGCGCTGATTGAAGGGGAGACAGTCTGCCGCGGCAGATATCCTTATTTTTTTAGCTCTTATTTTCTCAATAAGCTCATCACTACAATGAATAATTATTTTTTTAAGTTGTCGATATTGGGTCCGTGTTAAACCTAAAAGATTAGCAATAAATTGATCGGTTCTCCCGGTAACTTCGTCCAGCTTGAGACGATGTTCATATTCAGATTGATTTTTATCTTTAACTAAATCTGTTCTTTTTCCTTGACGATTACCAATTAAATTCTCTAAAGCTATTCCTATATATCCTCGTTCAATCTGGTCAAAAATACTTGTTAGATAGAAAACTTCATATTTTCCTTGTGCCAAATCAAGAAGTGATATTTTCCAGGCAGAGATTGTTGTTTTTTGATTTTGTATATGAAGGAAATAAGTAATAGGATTAGCAATGAGTTGATTATTTTCATCAATAATAATGGGTCTTGCTTTCTCTAAATTGGAAAGCTCTTCTGGGATCCACTCTGTTTTTGTATGATGTTTTACGTCACTTAAAAATATCTTAGATAAGGTAAGAAGTGTGTCATTAAAATTAAACTTAGCTCGTTTAACTCTATTTTTTTCGTATGGTGAGAGTAAATCTGAATAATGTACTTTTATATTCATACATTTATATAAATAAGCTGCTATTAATATTGCCAAATCTACTTGCATTCGGTTACGACCACTTCGAATAGCGCTTAATGTTTCTCGAGTTGTACCTATTTTTTTTGCTGCTTTTTTAACTGTGCCACAATCTTTAATAAATATTTCTAATATACTTCTGTCCATATTTATTACCTAGTTATTATTTTTTTGTTTACTTATATTACCGAAAATATTTGGTACGAAAGTACCAAATAAATTCGGTAAAATTACTGAATAAAATAAATTTATTTTTTTTAATAAGAAGAAAAATATGAATCAATTTAAACGATTAAATTTTGTTTTAAATTGGAGATTACAAAAATGAAAACTTTCAATTTGAATGAAGCCGCTAGATTTTTGAAGATGAACCCTGAAGGTCTTAGAAGATTAGCAGCCACTAAGAAAATTCCTGCAGGGAAGCCAGGCAAGTGTTGGTGCTTTTTGGAAGAAGATCTTGTTAATTATCTTCGTTCGCTTTACGATAATCCCTGCAAAGTATCGCAGGGTGTCTCTAACAATAGGAGAAAAAAAATATGGCACTCTGTAAACGAAAAAATATCTGGTGGATTAGACTATCTCACAGTGGAAAAAGAATACAACGATCTACTGGAACTTCAAACAAACAAGCGGCACAGGAATTGCATGATCGAATAAAGGCTGACCTCTGGCGACAATGTAAGTTAAACGAAAAACCAGATCGATTATGGCAGGAAGCTGTAGTAAGATGGTTAAAAGAATCAACTTATAAACGTAGCTTAAAGGATGATAAACGTCAGCTTAAATGGGTAAATCTTTATCTTAACAACAAAAAACTAAGTGAAATTAATAGCGATATGATTGAAGAAATAGCTAAAAAAAAGGAGGAAAGTAATGTTACCCCCGCTACTGTAAACCGATTGTTAGCTTTGATTAGATCTATTTTAAGAAAGGCAGAACTTAAATGGAAGTGGATTGAAAAGGCTCCTTCCGTAGAAATACGCCATGAAGGAGAAAAACGTGAACGTTGGTTAACTCAGGAAGAAATAAAACGACTACTTAAAGAGCTACCCTTACATTTAGCTGATTTGGTATCTTTTTCCTTAGCGACCGGCTTAAGACAAGCCAACGTTTTAGGATTACGTTGGAAAGATGTTAGCCTAGAAAAACGACATGCTATGATTCACGCAAGCCAATCTAAAAATAAAACATCTATTCCTGTACCTTTAAATTTTGATGCTGTTTCAATTATACGCAAGCAATTAGGAAAACATCTAGAATTTGTTTTTACTTATAAAGAAAAGCCTATAAAACAGTGTAATACCGCTGCTTGGAGAAAAGCATTAAAGCGAGCAAGGATAGAAAATTTTCGTTGGCATGACTTACGTCATACCTGGGCATCTTGGCATGTACAAAATGGAACATCATTACAAGAGCTACAAATGCTAGGGGGATGGTCATCTTTTGATATAGTCTTGCGTTATGCACATTTAAATAGCGACCATCTTAAAGAAGCAGCCGAACGTATAGTTGGTACAAAATTGGTACACGCAGCATGAATAGTTTAAAGATGAAATTGCTAATACTGCTCAAATTGACTACAATTCGGCTCTTTCAATGGCATTGCCAACGTAGCTCAGTCGGTAGAGCAACTGATTCGTAATCAGTAGGTCGGACGTTCGATTCGTCTCGTTGGCACCAGTTAAATCAAAGACTTATCTATTAATCTACTTAGCCGGGAAAAATTGAATGTGCTAAATTTGTACCAGCAACTCTTTCCGCCGCTTTTTTATGAAAACGTATGATCAATTGAACTGAATAACCTGATTTGATTTATATTATTTTTTTAGAAATTTATTCCTCAGATTTTTCTAATTCTTCAGCCAAAAGAAAGCTAAATGTTGTTGTAAAACAACTTCCTTTTCCTTCTTCGCTCGAGACTTTTACTTCTCCACTTAAAAGTTCTAGAGCTTGTTTGACTAAAAACAAACCGATACCATAACCTGCATATTCTGCTTTATAAGATGGATGAGCACGATAAAAACGATCAAATATTTTATCAAGTTTATCTTTAGCGATACCAATTCCCGTATCAATTATACGAATTTCTATTTTTGCATGTTCGCTTGTTATAGCTAATAAATTTATTTCTAAATTTATATTTCCTTTTTTGGTAAATTTAATGGCATTAGAAAGAAGATTAAGAAGAATTGTTTTTAATTTAATTTTATTGCTGATAATAATGGGAAGATAAGGATCAAACTTTAACTGGAATATTAATTTTTTACTTTGGATAGTTGGCTGCATTAAAGTTTCTAATTCTTCAGCAAGTTTCACTAGGTCAATCTTCTCTTTCTTAATTCGATCGGATGGATATTCAGCAGCTGTTACTTCTATCACTGAATTAAGCAGTTCTAAAAGCTGTTCTCCTGCACCGTGAACCCACTTCCCTAATTTTCTATCTTCCTCGCTAGCCCCTTCATTAGCTTGTATACTAGAAAGACCGAGAATTCCAGATAAGGGGGTACGTATGTCATGACTCATATTCATGATAAATTCAGTTTTTGCTTTGTTTGCCGCTTCAGCGGCTATTTTTGCTTGAATAATAATTTTTTCTGCTTTTTTCTTTTCAGTGATATCTACATAAACACCTAAAATACCAACAATTTGCTCATTATCATCATAAAGCGGGGCTTTACTAACTGATAAGCATTTTTCTTCATTTAACAAAATCATTGGAACTTCTTTATTTAAGATAGATTTTCCTGTACTCAGAATATATCTGTCTTCCTCTTGATAAAGCCCGGCTGAGCTTTTATTCCATGGCAATTCAAAATCACTCTTTCCTATAGGATTCCCACCTATTGCTTCAACAAAATTTTGATTACATAATTTATAAATTAAATCTAAATCTTTTACAAAAATATAATTCGGTAAATCTTTGATAATACGTTCAAATAATTGTGTATTTATTCTCATGTTTTTGTTATCCATTTGATAAATATTTATGAATTGATGGGAAATTATTAAAAATTTGGGCCGGCACAGCGAAAAAACAAAACCTATGGTTATTTCTTGTAATTGTTTTACAAACGGCATTCCGTATTATTTTGTTACTAATAACTCGGGAAACTCTACTAGCTTGCTTTGCTACAGTAGCTAAATCAGTCGTCATTAAATATTTGCCGCGCGTTAGTTCGCCTATTGCAAACAATCTAGGGTTAAGTTGTTTTTGTGAATTAAACACTTGTAAAGTTTCGGGCTTAATATCAATTCCCCCTAGGGAATGTTGTCGGACCAATCCTTGATTTAACATATTAATAAACAGAGATTGACGCTCGATATTATAACCTGGGCCGGTGGCATTAAAGAGATAGTTTGTTTTAACACTCTCAGTTTTTCCTTGTAAGATAAACTTTTCATCTTGATGCTTAATAAGTTGTAGACCTCCTAATACTTTTAATTGGCCTGATTCGAGTAAATTTTTAACTTTATAAGCATTTTCTAAGGGAAAAGCCGCTAAATAAGTCATAAATAAAGAACTATATTCCAATATAAATTTTCTTTGATTCTCTAAATTCATTCTTTGCCAAATATCTGGAACCATGGGATAAAAAGAAAACATGACTTGTTGCCAAGGTTTGGCATCTCGTTCAGCTTGATCAATTTCTTTATTTATCCAGCTCAAAGGTTTAATATCCTGATAAGATTTTGCAATGGAATCAAAACTACAAGGTTTATTTAAAGCTAAACCGATTTCTTTAAAGAACATTTTGAGTATGTAAGATAATTGAATTGAGTCTGGCAAAGAATCTAATTTCAAATATTGCAATTGATATGGAAGAATAGTTTTTGCTAAAACCGTAGGTAATAAACCATTGTGCGAAATCATTGTGATAGGACCACGGTGGTTTTGATTTATAAGTTTGACCGCAACATCAATGGCAGTTAATCGAGTCCCTAGAATTCCCACTGATTCATTCGTTTGAATTTTTAAAAAAACATCATTATTCCATGGGTCATGTGAGTACCCCTGTTTTCCAATATATTCTCTATAGGTATCGGATGGCATATGTCCTGTACATAAAATAACATAATCTGCCTTCAAATCTCCCTCTGTGTTCTGAATAAGGAAATGATTAGCATCAAATTTACTTATATTAAGTACCTTAGTAGAAGTTAGATAGGATACTTTGATATTCGATTTTTCAGCTTCTGATTGAAATTTTTTAGCAAGATAATTTAAGTATTGTCCAAAAATATAACGTGGCGGGAATTCACTCTTGTCAGCATAATTAGGGTAATTTAAGCATATCCAAGCTGAAAATTCCCCTTTTTTATCTGGAATAGGTTCCATTATATTTTTTGGAAGATTCAAAATATAAGCTTCTTCTTTTTGAGAATAAGGTAGTCCCATACCTATGTCTTTATTTTTTTCAATCACAATGATTTCTAATGTTTTATTTAAAGTGCTGAATTTTATTTCATTCAGGAGTTGCCAACATAAAGAAACTGCAGCAGGTCCTCCGCCAATTATGACAATCCGATTGATTTCTTTTTGCGATAACTCTTCACTTAAGTTTTTGATAACAGCTGACAATTCTTTGATAGTTTTTATTGGTAATGAAACGTGTAAAGAAAGTTTTAAGCGTTTATTAATTTCTTCTATCATTTGAACAAACTGTAAAGATGAACCACCTAAATCATAAAAATTATTCTGAAGTCCAATTTCTTCAATTTGTAGAATTTCTTGCCATATTTTTACCAATTCAGTTTCTAAAGGAGTACTCGATCGTATAAATTCAGGAGTTAATTCTTTGAGAATTGTTTGAGAAACAACCTTCCTATCAAGTTTACCATTTATGGTGAGCGCTATTTTTTTTACCACATAAAATTTGGTAGGCACAGTAAAATTTGATACACCATCATTCAAATATTTTCTTAATTCATTATAGGTAATTGTTTGATCGGTTAAATCAATAAAACAATTTAGTAAAATTTTATTAGCATAAGTTTCAGGGATAACTAGCGCTTGATTAATGCCTTGGTGTTGGTTAAGTAAAGACTCAATGATCGATAATTCTATTCGTTTACCATCATATTTAATATGTAATTGATTTCGACCTAAAAATTCTAAATTTCCATCAGATAAGAATCGCCCTTTATCTCCGGTTTTATAAATTTTTTGGGTAGGAATATAAGGATCAGGAAAAAAACGTTTGATCGAAATTTGCGGTAGGTTTAAATAGTTACCCACTCCGCTTCCGCCAATATATATTTCGCCTTCTTCTCCTTCAGGAACTTGTTGCATTTGTTCGTCTAGTAAATAAATTTTTACATGAGGAAAAGGTTTTCCTGCAGGCACAATCGAAGTCGATGGTAACACCAATGCAGAGTCTTCTTCAAAGTAGGTACTATCAATAGTTGTTTCACTTAAACCATATGAATTAATAATTCGAGCATTAGTAGAACAAAGTAATTTAACACGACGGTATTCATCCATCGACCACTGATCTGAACCACAAAGAAGTAGTCGAAATGTTCCTAATTTAAGTCGTTCTTTTTCTGAAAAATTTAACAAACCTCTCAGCGTTGCTGGTACAAATTCAGCACAGGTAATCTGATGATCCCTTATTAAGCTGTATAACTCTTTTGGCTGTAATAAAGTTTTTTTGGAGCAAAGCACCAATTGTGCACCTGAACATAAGGCACGAACCCAATCGCCCACAAAAACATCGAATCCAAGTGCTGCCATTTGCAGATGAACATCATTTTTAGTTAATTGGTACACTGACTCCCATGAATAATAGGTGTCTAAAAGATTCTGATGAGTGATAACAACATATTTAGGATTTCCAGTAGTACCTGAAGTTAATATTCCGTAAGCCAAATCATTACCGTTTTCCTCTATCAAAGGCATTAATTTTTCTGAAATATCCGACAAAATAAGGTGTAAATTACTCAAATTAATGATAATCCCAGAATAATCTTTAAAATGATTTAATAGACTAGATTGGCTAACAATATGCTTTGCTTGAATAGTTTCTAAAATTGGATAAGGAGATTTTTCTAATTGTTCAGGGTTAAAAAGGAAGAAAGCAGCGCCAGTTTTTAATATTGCCAAAATTGCTATAAACGTTTCTATATTTTTTTCTACAAATAAAGGAACTAAATCTCCTGGTTTTACCCCTTGGTTGTTCATAACATGGGCAAGCTGATTAGCCATTCCATTTAATTCTTCATAAGTTATTTTTTTATCTTTATCAATTATTGCTATTTTATTTGGATATAATTCTGCTTGTTTTTCGAACAATTTATTTATTTTTATAATTTTAGGCATAATTTAGTTAAATACTTAGTAAGTTTTTTCAGTTAAAATAAAACGCGCAGACTTTAACATAATTAAAATAAATAATTAATTTTTAATAAAAATACAATTTTCTAGCTCCTAAGTACCTAAAAAGCCAAATAGGTTCATTGTTGTAAGAATACCGCTATGATTGTGCCCATCGGTGCTTTTAGTATCTCAATTGCTTTACGATGCAATGAATAAAAAATGAGTCCTATGCAGAACAACAAAAAGTACTCATCACCCAAAATAAATGTTGAGAGAAATACATTAAAGCCCATAAACTTAAAATAAAAAAGAGTACCCCCCATTTTTAATAATTTTTTCTATAATTCGAAACAATTACATATGAAAGGTGTGACGAATTTTATTTAAATGAATTTGAATACCCTGATTTTTTTCTCCCTTCGAGCAAGTTAATTGAGTTAATGGAATAGGCTGGTATTTCTGATCGACTCGGCTGACAAGCGATTTGATTTAATAGCACAATAAAAGATTTTGCCTAAATCATGAATAAACAACATGAGTCGGTTGGGTAGCATACCAGGTATCCATCAACACTGTACTAAACGCTTAATTTTTACTATATATTGCCGATTTTAACATGTCTTCAACATGTTCGAGCTTCCCTTTTCCATCTTGCTCAGGAGCATATAGACGATAATCTACCGCCCAATAACGATTGAGTTCTGGATTGTAGTAGATACAAGTTACTACGCCAATTCCGCGCCACCAAAAAATGCTATGCCCTATTCTACTTATTTCTTGAAAAAATTGAGAATCATGAGCATACATAGCAGAGTGAATATTATAGTCATTTATCATTAAATCGAGCCTTTATTATTTTTAGTAACTTGGATTTATAGATCTCTATAAATTATTGTTGTTAGCAATCAAAGTTGTGCAAACTAAAAAATTGATATTAAAAAATTTATTCTATGCTGTTACAGCAATTAAATTTTTAATGAAAATATTTTTGCTAGCAAATTTTTATAATTAGCTAAGGGGCGCCACCAGGGGAATCGCGCTTAAAAACCCGAAGAATTTAAGATTTTAGCAAGATATTGGGAGTCCCATCCGGCTTTACTACGTTTTATTTTAATGCCGACTTTAGCCGTTTTTTCGGCTTTGAGCAGATTAAGAGCAATGCGTC
>DASXLX010000050.1:0-19469 GCA_036495935.1 Candidatus Aquirickettsiella sp. | reverse complement strand
ACGCATTGCTCTTAATCTGCTCAAAGCCGAAAAAACGGCTAAAGTCGGCATTAAAATAAAACGTAGTAAAGCCGGATGGGACTCCCAATATCTTGCTAAAATCTTAAATTCTTCGGGTTTTTAAGCGCGATTCCCCTGGTTTGTTATTAATTATGCGTTCAAAATTAATATTTATTTAATATTGAATGGATATAGTACATTTTTATTTTTTCATTAAAAATTAGTAACTAAAATCCTTATATAAATAAAATTATTATGCCTAAAGAATCTAATAGTCTTAAAATCCCTCCGACTACATTAACTTTTAATCACCAAAAAAGGAAACGGCCTCCTACCCTTCAATTAAATCATATAGCACCGCGAGAACAATATGTAAAACAAAGCTTTAATCAAAGTCCACAAACACCATTACAAACCCCTGAGCTTAAAGAAAATCTCGCCTTAATGAGTCCAAATACAAATCAGCCGCTCTATCAGGGACAAAATGGAAAGACAAGCTTGGTTCATTTCAAAAATCAAGAACACCGAACTCGTTCATTGGTTGAAAAATCTGGGAAATCGGGAGGATTTAAAATAGCTTATGAAATTCAGATTAATAAGACTATCAAAAAAAATAGACAACAATTTGCTACATTTATTTTCATTGCCTGTACATGAGCAACTAGATTCTTTTTACACACTCTATAGAGAAGCGGGCACTCTTGAAATAAATTGTAAGAATATAAAAGAAAAACTAGAGAATAAATACACTCTAAGCTACCTATTTCAAGGATTCTCTCAGATGATAACTGCTTTATCCTTTTTACATAACTCTAAGTTTACAGATGAAGAAGAAAACGATCATATCGGTATTATTCACAATGATATCAAACCCGATAATATTTTACTTAAGAAAACTGGATTCGAACTAGCCGATTTTGGCTGTGCTTATTATAAAGATAAACCTGCTCCTCAATTTGCCACTTATTTCTATACTGCTCCAGAAATATGGAATAAATCTGAATTTTGTCATGAAAAAATTGAGAATATCGATAAAGCAGATATTTGGTCACTTGGCGCAACTCTAATGTATGTATTAACAGAAAAAATAATTCCTCCTTCAGAAAAAGCAGATTGTGAATTTAACCAATTGCTTAGTTATCAGCAATGGGCTGAAAACTACATTGAACAATGGAAGACTTTTTACCTCATCAATCTATGACTCATAATATAGATTTACAAGGCATAGCTAATAAATTGAAAAATATAATTCATGAACTAGGAGAAAAAACTAAACATCCTCAAGCCACTATTTTTCAAAAGAAACAATTACTGGAATATGTAGCATTATTAATGTTGGCACCCATTGATTTCAGACCTGATGCTAAAGAGTTGGAAAATATTATGAAAAACATTAACTTTGTTATTAATAAGGAGTCAGAAATATTTTATTCGCAGCATCTAAGGAAAAATAATAATTATTTTCCAACTATTTTTCTACTACAAACAAACAACTACATCGTTGTTTCTGAATCAACTATGAATATGAAAATATCCCAATAGTATTTATTTTAAGATAAAAAATGTCGTTTATGTTTGCGCCGGTTTATATATACTTGCCTTAGAGAGATAGCGGCTAATACGATAAAAATCACTAATGTCCATCCTGGGATAGTTAAATTTAAAAAACGCCAAGTTCCACTACCGCAATTACTTGTCCCTTGAAAAAATAATTCAATAATTTTATGGAAATAGATAGAAGTGCTATATTGAGCTATGGCTGCTTGGCAACTAATTAACTGATCTGAAGGAAAATGCTCTAACCATAATTGACGACTCGCTACCATCGCGCCCACTACTGCAAATAAAAAAGTTAAAGTATGCAAGAAACAGCGCGTTACTGCTTCAAAATTAAACAACGCGCCCATTAAAAATAGCAGTCCTAACAAGGTAATAATGAACCGTTGTATGATGCAAAGCGGGCAGGGAATAATCCCGACTTTATATTGCAAAAATACCGCAATCGCTAAAACCAAGACGCAAAGAAAAAATGTCAATAAATCGATCCAGCGAGTAACGGGTAAATGCATATTGGGGATCCCTACCGTTAGATTAAGGCTTGCTGTAAACTACTATACATTATAATTGGGGATTCTAGTATGCCACAAAATGTAACGCAAAAATTAATTAACTTACATAAAGTCGAAGGTGAAATGCATCCAGGCACAGAAATTGGCTTAAAAATTGATCAAACATTATGCCAAGACGCCACAGGTACGATGGTGATGCTGGAATGTGAAGCAATGGGACTAAATCAAACTAAAGCTGAAGTCTCAGTGCAATATATTGATCATAACCTTCTACAAACAGATTTCAAAAATGCAGATGACCATTTATTTTTACTCAGCGCTTGTAAAAAATTCGGTCTTTACTATAGCGGGCCAGGTAATGGCGTAAGTCATCCTGTACATATGGAATACTTTGGAAAACCGGGAAAAACTTTATTGGGTTCAGATAGTCATACCTGTGCAGCAGGATCGATAGGCATGTTAGCCATCGGGGCAGGTGGATTAGAAGTTGCCATGGCTATTGCGGGTCATCCCTTCCACGTCACCATGCCGAAAGTTTGGGGTATAAAATTAACCAACTCCTTACCGGATTGGATCAGCGCTAAAGATATCATTTTAGAATTATTACGTCGTCACGATGTTAATGGTGGGATTGGGAAAGTTATTGAATATTATGGACCAGGACTGCAGCATTTATCTGCAATGGATCGTCATGTCATTGCTAACATGGGTGCAGAACTGGGAGCAACCACAAGTGTGTTTCCCTCTGACGCTATAACACTGGAATTTTTGAAATCGCAACAACGTGAGTCTGATTGGCAAGAAATTATGGCTGACAATAATGCAAGCTACGATGAACATGATGAAATTGATCTTTCCAAACTTGAGCCTTTAATTGCATTACCTTCTAGCCCAGGGAAGGTAGTTCCTATCCAAGAAGTAGTTGGTCGACCTATTTATCAAACGATGATCGGTTCATCAGCCAATCCTGGACTAAGAGATTTCGCTGTTGCAGCAGAAATTGTCGCTGGGAAACAAATAGCTCCCGGTGTTTCATTTGACATAAACCCCACCTCACGACAAATTTTAGAGAACATGGTTGAATTAGGAATATTAGAAAAATTAATTCGTGCCGGCGGTCGTATTCATCAAACGGGATGTAATGGATGTATTGGTATGGGTCAAGCTCCTGCTTCAGGCAAAATAAGTTTACGTACAGTACCTAGAAATTTTCCAGGTCGATCTGGAACCAAAGAAGATCAGGTCTATCTATGTAGCCCGGAGATTGCAGCTGCCTCGGCTTTAACAGGTGTTATTACCGACCCTCGTTCTCTAAAGGATAAAACCTATCCCCGTTTTAAAGAACCCAAAAAAATTATTATTAATGAAACGATGTTGGTTCCTCCCTCTACAAATCCTACCGAAATAAAATTAGCTAAAGGCCCAAATATCCAACCTTTACCTATTATTGATCCTTTAGCCGATAATATTGAAGGGCCAGTTTTAATTAGAGTAGGCGATGATATCTCTACTGATACAATTTTGCCTGCGGGTGCTAAAGTACTTCCTTTTCGCAGCAATATTTCTGGAATTAGTCAGTTTGTTTTTGATCAAATCGATCCATCTTATCCAAAACGCGCTTTAGAATATCAGAAAACGGGATCCATTATTGTAGGTGGTAATAACTATGGCCAGGGTTCTAGTCGTGAACATGCTGCCATTGCGCCGCGTTATTTAGGTGTACAAGCTGTGCTAGTTAAACAATTTGCCCGTATTCATAGACAAAATTTAGTTAATTTTGGAATTTTACCTTTGCTTTTCACTAATCCTGCGGATTATGACACCATTGACCAAGGTGATGTTTTATTAATCAAAAATATTCGTGAAACTATCCAAACTTCTGAGAAACTAACCGTTCATAATAAAACTAAAAATAAAAACTACAACGTTACTCACCCTCTAAGTGCAAGAGAACTAAAAGTACTATTAGCCGGTGGACTCATTAATTGGCTAAAACAATAAACATTAAAAAGAGCTTCTAATGAAAATAATCCTTAAAAAGAGTTTGAGGTGACTTTTGTTCATACAAAATACGATACACCCCTTCACAAAACGGCGCTTTGACCCCATTTTTCTTTAATAAAAAGAAAATATTTTTGGCGGTCTCATAACCTTCTGTAGTTCCAATTAATTTTTTAGTTTCCTCTAAGCTTCGTCCTTGTCCTAAAGCTAAACCTAAACGACGATTCCGCGATTGATTGTCAGTACAGGTTAATACCAGATCCCCAAGGCCCGATAACCCCAAAAAAGTCTCCTGTTTTGCACCCAATGCTATACCTAGTTCAATCATTTCTGATAATCCCGCAGTAATCACTGCAGCTTTTGCGTTAGCACCAAAACCTAAACCTTCGGTCATGCCGACGGCAATCGCCAGTATATTTTTTATTGCACCACCAAGTTCTACACCGACAATATCTTGCGTCATTTCCACTCGAAAATTTTTTGTCTGGAATCTTAGTAATAGATCATGCGCAAAATTATAACTTTCCGATGCAATGCAGACAGCAGTGGGTAATCCCATAGCGACTTCCTTAGCAAAACTAGGACCTGATAGCACTGCCACTTCTCTATGCCCTAAAACGTCTTTAACGACTTCATTTAGTAATTGATGTTTTTCAGAATCTAAACCTTTACTCGCCCATAACAAACGCTGATTAGCTTGTAAAAAAGGGGATATTTTTTTTAAAGTTGTAAGAAAAGCGATACTAGGTACGACGATTAAAATATCTTGTGTTCCTGAAAGAACAGTTTGGTAATCGTCTGAACAAGTAATATTAGAAGGGAAAACAACACCCGGTAGATAGCGATCGTTAGTTCTTTTAGTATTTATTTCAGAGACCTGTTGTTTTTCGTATGCCCATAAACGCACCTCTTGTCGTTCATGTGCTAAATGTACAGCTAGAGCACTTCCCCAAGCCCCTGCACCTATAATAGAAATAGGCAGATGATTATCAGTTGATTTTTCAGACATCGGATTTTCCATTATTAAACTTCATATTCATGGATTTAAGTTTAACATATATGGTTTTAGATAATTATCAAAAATCAGCAAAAAAATTAAAAAAGAAGTGTGAGAAATAAAGTTTAAAATCAAAATATAGAATCGAATGTGGGCTGAACTATTAAGACTAACCAACCAGATAAAGCCAAATAGGGACCGAAAGCTATCCCTTTTCGAAAGTTATCTTTATTCGTAAAATATAAGACTATACCAACGATGGACCCTGCAACAGCAGCTATAAATAGAATATAAGGTAAAGCTTTTATGCCTAACCAAGCACCTAATACTGCAAAGCATTTAAAATCTCCTTCTCCCATTGCTTCGACTTTTATCAGGATTTGATAGCATTTTGCTAAACTATAAAGAAAAAGGTACGCAAAAAATGCTCCTAAAATAGCCTCTTCTGATGAGACAAATAAATGAAATAGGCTCGAAATTAACCCACACCATAATAAAGGGAAAATAATGATATCCGGTAATATTCTATATTCAAAATCAATAAACGCTAAAACTAATAAGCCCCAAGTCAAAATTAATGCCGGAAAGATTTGTAAACTTATTCCAAATCGCTCAATAACTATAAATGATGTTATTAAAGTTAAACTCTCGATTAGAGGATAACAAAAAGAAATTCTTATCTGACAATATGCACATTTTCTTTTTAGAAAAAAATAACTTAATAAAGGTATTTTTTGTAAAACGGTTAAATATTCACAACAATTGGGACAATGAGAAAAAGGAAGAAATATATTAAAGGTTTTAACATTTATCTGTAACGAATTATCTTGGTTTAAATATTGTTTAGAAGCTTCTCTCCATTGTTTCTGCAGAATTAAAGGTAAACGATAAATCAATACAGTAAGGAAACTACCTAACAAAGCGCAAAAAAGAGCAACATTAACTATTAAAAAATATTCCATTTAAATAACACTTCCTAATTTAAATATCGGCAAATACATTGCTATAACCAAACAACCTACCATCAAACCTAAAATAATAATTAATACTGGTTCTAATAACACTGATAGGTTAGCAGCAAAATCATTCATTTTTTCTTCGTAGAGATCGGCAATATTGTTTAACATTTCACTTAAACAATTAGCAATTTCTCCAATTTTAATAAGTTGTAATAAATCTAATGGAAATATTTTTTGCTGTGAAAAAGCTTGATAAAAACATTCTCCGTCACGTATGTATTTACAACTTAATAAAATAGCCGATTTATAAACAAAATTACCAGACATCTCAGCAGTAAGCTGTAAAGCATCGATTAAAGGCAACCCCGCCGCAAGAGCGGTAGCTAATGCACGGGTAATTCGAGCTATTATAATTTTTGTGAGAATTTTATTGACAATAGGAATTTTCAAAAAATACCTATCTAGTTTATTCTCGATTATTGGATATTTTTTCTTTAAGCAAATGAAAGAAATACCTAATATCAATAAAGCTAATCCACAATAGATACTAAGAAATCCTATATGTTTTGATAAATAAATAATTATTCGCGTTATAAGAGGTAATTGTAATCCAGCGTCTAAAAAAAATTGTTCAAACTGAGGTACTACTCCCATTAATAAAGCGATAAAGACCAGGCCCGCCACTATTAAAACTACGATAGGATATACTAATGCATTAATTATTTTTGCTTTTAGTTTCATGTTTTTTTCTTGATACACTGCAATGCGATCAAACATTAAACCTAATGTAGCGGTTTTTTCTCCTAATGCAATTAAGCTACAATGAAACTTATTAAAATACGATTTGTTTTCTTGCAATATTTCACTTAAAGAAAAACCATCTTCCAAACCCCGAATTATTTTTTGTAAATATTCTTTTAATATTGTATTGCTAAGTGTGATTTCAAGTAATTCCAAGATGTGCAGTAATGGAATTCCCGCTTGCAATAAACGTGCTATTTGGCGATTTAGCAGAAAAATATCCTGCATTTTAATAGGTTTTACAAATCTAATAATCCAACGAGGATAAATATTAGTTATAAAAATATTTTGGCGTTGTAAGTCTAATCGTAGTTGCTCTTTATTTCGGAATAAGTCTTTACCTTTGCATGATTTTCTCTCGCTAGTAATTCCTTTCCAACTATAAACTTTAATAATACTTAACATAATTATTTCAATCTTTTATTACTCGTTTCATTTCTAATAAACTGATGTCACCTTGTTTAAGCTTTTCTAGGGCCGATAAATACAAAGTTTGCATTCCTTGTTCTTGTGCAAATTGGTTTATTTCGAATGCAGAATTCTTTCGTAAAATTATTTTTTTTATTTTCTCTGTAAGTTTTAAAATCTCAAAAATACCCGTTCGACCCCTATAACCCTGCGTACAAAGTGAACATCCTTTTGCTGTGTATATTTTAATATCTGGTGGGAAATTTAATTTTAACAAATTTTTTTTCGGTAACTTCTCTTCTACTTTACAAGACGCACATAAGCGCCTTATTAAACGCTGTGCAATAATTAACTGTATAGAAGTTGCAATATTGTAAGTAGGAATATTCATATTTTCTAAACGGATCAAACTCTCAGCAGCACTGTTTGTATGTAAAGTGGATAAAACTAGATGTCCAGTTTGAGCTGCTTTTATTCCTATTTCAGCTGTTTCTTGATCACGCATTTCTCCTACCATAATAATATCTGGATCTTGGCGCAAAAAAGCTCTTAGTACACAAGCAAAATTTAAACCTATGACAGGATTTACATTAACCTGATTAATTCCTGATAAAATAATTTCTATGGGATTTTCGACAGTAGAAATATTTACTGTAGACTTTTTTAAAAAATTTAATCCTGTATAAAGCGTGATAGTTTTTCCGCTCCCGGTAGGTCCTGTGACTAAAATCATGCCGTGGGGACTTGATAAAGCTTTGATGAATTCTTTTTTTTGTATTTTGTTCATACCTAGTTTATCTACATCTAACAACATTTTGTTACTGTCCAAAATTCTAATCACTAATTTTTCACCGTGAATAGTTGGGCAGGTACTTAATCGGCAATCCACATTTCGACCATTAATATCTTTTAATTGAAAACGACCATCTTGTGGAATCCTTCGCTCGGCAATATCTAGTTGCGATATAATTTTTAATCGAGTGGTAATTCTTGAAATTAAATGTCTAGGCAGAACTACCATTACATATAATAATCCATCAATCCGAAAACGTATTTGTAAATGATCTTGATAAGGCTCTATATGAACATCAGAAGCATTACGCGTAATTGCATCAATCAAAAGTTTATGAACATAATTTGTAATAGTTAAATCATCATTGCTGATATTGTTTAACATTATATCTAGATCATGATCATCCTTTAATTGCGTTACTTTATACTGACCTAAATCTATTTTACTAGTAATGTCGTGTTTTATTAGGGAAGTGTCTTTTATTTTTTTTAATAACTCTACTATTTGTTTTTCGTCTGCAAGTTTATATTCCAACATTAAACCAGTCGAAAATCGAATATCGTCTAAAACAAGTTTTTGAGTGGGGTCGACTAACGCTAAAACCAATTTTTTCTTATCGTGCGCTAAAGGTAATATTTGATATTTTTGTAGTAAATTTTTATCAATTAGGCTGTTTGGTATTTGCATTATATCGATACTATCTAAATCAATGTATGTCAGAAAAAATTCTTCTGCTAAAAAATGAGCTAAGTAGGAAGAATCTATCTTTTGAGTTTGAATTAAATAACTTATAAATGAAATTTGTTGTTGTCTAGCATTATCCATCATTTCATTAACAAATTCTTTTTTTAATCCACAGTCGTGTATTAAATGTTGAAGAAAATTATTGATGGCAAATTTTTCCATTTTATTATATTCCTATATTCTGTTTTCATCAGTATAACGCAAATTAAAGATAAAATGTATTGACACATTTTATCTTTAATGTTTATATGAATATCACCCGTTAATGAATACCTTGCTGGTTGAAGTTCTAGGGGTTAAGAATAGAAATATTTAAAAACAATAATAGTTTCTATTTTTAGGAACTTGCTTATTTTCTTGTAGGTAATGTTTAGGAATAAATTAAATGCAAAGCTTGTATTATTGCATTGATGTATTTTTAAGTTTTACAATATTGGAAAGTATGAAAATCCAGCAAGGTTTTTAGATTTTGCCAAGTATTCTTGGTAGTTTCTTGTCTAGAATATAGCCTAAATTTCTCATTTCGAATCTCCTAAGGTATATTAATTAAATTTCAGTTAATTCTTAAAAATATAGGATTTAATACCTATGTGTCTATTGAACCAATCTATTATCCATATTTGGCATACCAGATTTGATGACCATACTAAAAAATATAAGCTCTTTAAAAGTTGGCTTGCTCCCGAAGAAAAAATACGCGCTGAAAAATTAGCTATTCCTTATCGACAAAACTTTATTATTTCAAGAGCGGTGCTTCGCGATTTGTTAGCCTATTATTCGCAACAACCTCCACAGAAGCTGAAATTAAGCTATTCAGTTTCTGGTAAACCCTCATTAATAAACTCTGAGCAGTCCCTTGAATTTAATCTTTCCCATTCAAAAAATATCTTGGTTTATGCTTTTACTATCGATACACCCATAGGTATAGATATTGAATACATAAATCCAAGGATACACCTGGATAAAATCGCTTATCGTTTTCTTCTTGCAGATGAATATGATCGATTACAATTACTGCATGGAATAAAAAAAATAAAAGTATTTTTTAATGCTTGGGTAAGAAATGAAGCGTTAATAAAAGCCATGGGCAATACTTTGCAGACGCATCCATATTCTCGATATAAACTTTCCTTAGATCCTCAAATAAGTACTTTAAAATACAAACAAAAAGACTTAAATTCTTTTTATACAATTTCAAATTTGTCTCTTTATCCTGATTTTGCAGCCGCCATTGCCGTAAAAGGAAATAAAAAACCTGTTCTTATTAAAAAATATACTAAAAGAATGTCAGAATTAAATAAGTAGAAAATATTTCTTTGACTTCAATGCTTAGAAGAAATAAAAATCACTCCCTTTTTATTAAAACTCCATCAGCATAAAACGCACTACTCCACATGTCGTATCGTCAGGTTGCATTTCTGTCAAAGGATAATGCTGATTGAGTGCTTTCAGATAACGGCGATTACCATCGATGACTAACTGTCTAAAAAGTAAGGTATTGCCAGGCTCTTGCTTTATTTTAGCTAAAATAAAGGCAGCATTGTGTGCTACGCAATCAGTATCTAATACAATAATACAATTCTTAGGAAAACTAGGACCTTGTGCGGTTTCCATGCAATCATTTTCTACGCGAAGCGCAAAAGCATCTGAACTAAGCGGAATATTAGTGCTTAAATACTTAGAATAGGTTTTTGGTGAAATCTTTATAAAATGCAGAAAACGTTCTTTCGCCTCTTGGGGTGTCAATAAGGGAACTTGATAGTAAGGCTGGCTATTTTCATACTGATAAGCCCCCTCAGTCTCTTCAGCTGCATGCTCATGATCTAGCCATCCATGTGGTTTATTAAAAACTTTCTCTATATGGTTAGCCAATCTATCACCAATATTTTTAATTGGACTATTGCCAATTAAATGACTAATTTGACTTTGTGAACGATCCAAATGCTCAGATAGATCGGTGATCCCACCTACTAAACGAGCTAATTTCCGTAAATTTTTCCGTCTAATATCTTTTATATTCATGCCATAGCTTTATTAAAGTTTTAGTGTTATGACCCATACAGTAAACTTATACTTTGTTTAAAGTCCTATAAATGTCAAAAAAAGTAATATGTATGGTAATACATATTACCTTTTTAGATAAGTGATAGCATAATTATTTTAATTAAACAACGAAATCCCCTAGCTTTTTCTTAACTTTTACCTTTTTCAGCTGTATATAATTTGGTAAACCTTTTTGATACGGAGGATAACCCTCACCCTGAATTAATGGCAGCAGATAATCACGACAACGCTGAGTAATATGAAAACCATCTTTAGTGATATAGGATCTTGGTAATTTTTTCTCTTTATTGGCAACAGTAACTAATGTTGTCTCACCTATGAACCATCGATAGCGCTTTCCGGTTGCTCTAACGATAGTTGGCATGACTGCATTTTTCCCTTTGATAGCAAATTCAACCGCAGCTTTACCTAAAGCATAGGCTTGTTTGACATCCACTTCAGCAGCGATATGCCGTGCAGAACGTTGCAAATAGTCAGGTAAAGCCCAGTGATATTTATAACCTAATTTCGTTTTAATTAATTGTGCGATAACTGGAGCCGCGCCACCTAACTGCTTATGACCAAATGCATCGATTGTTCCCGTTTCAGCTAAAAATTTTTGCGCAGAGTCTCTAATACCTTCTGACAAAACGATAACGCAATAGCCCCATTTTTTTACTGTTTTATCTACTTCCCCTAAAAATAAAGTTTCGTTAAAGATTATTTCAGGAAATAAAATAATATGCGGTGCATCTCCTTTTTTTTGCATAGCCAATCCACTTGCTGCCACTATCCAACCCGTATGTCGACCCATGACTTCCATGATGAATACTTTGGTCGATGTCGCATACATCGAAGCAACATCTAAACCCGCTTCTAATGTAGAAATAGCTACATATTTTGCAACTGAACCAAAACCTGGACAGTTATCGGTGATAGGCAGATCATTATCAACAGTTTTGGGAATACCTATGCAAGTTAAGGGGTAATTTAGCTTTTGGCTAAGCAAATAAATTTTATGGGCTGTATCCTGTGAATCCCCGCCCCCATTATAAAAAAAATAGCCAATGTCGTGCGCCTTAAAAACTTCTAATAAACGTTCATATTCCGCACGATTGTCCTCTAGATTTTTTAATTTATATCGACATGAGCCAAAGGCTCCTCCGGGCGTATAACGTAAACCAGCAATTGTTTTACTGCTTTCTTTGCTAGTATCAATTAAATCTTCTGTTAAAGCACCTATAATGCCGTTACAACCAGCATAAACCTTCCCAATTTTATTTTTATATTGTCTAGCGGTTTCGATTAGACCACAGGCTGTGGCATTAATAACTGCCGTTACGCCGCCTGATTGCGCATAAAACACATTTTTCTTTGACATCCTGCTTATTCTCCAGGTAACTTAAAGTTGAATACACTCACAGTAGTTGAATTTTTGGCAAATGTCGGGAAGAGGATTGTGAGTTGCGCGGCACACAGGCAAAAATTCAAATATAAGGAGTATAATATACTTGAAACATTCACACTTTTTCTAGAGTAGCATGCGACTTCATATTTTAGGCATTTGCGGTACATTCATGGCTGGTATTGCTTTAATAGCCAAGCAGAAAAATTTTGCTGTTACAGGCTCTGATGCAAATATCTATCCTCCAATGAGTAATCATTTAACCGAGCATAACATTCCAATTTTTGAAGGCTATGACGAAAAAAATCTGTTACCTCATCCCGATTTAGTCATCATGGGCAATGCCATGACACGTGGAAACCCGTGCGTTGAATATGTTTTAAATAAAAATATTCCCTATATTTCTGGTCCACAGTGGTTAACGGAGAATGTATTACACGAATATCATGTTTTAGCGGTTTCTGGAACACATGGCAAAACTACAGTATCATGTTTATTAAGTTGGATATTAGAGTATGCTGGGTTAAATCCTGGATTTTTAATTGGAGGGATTTCCAATAATTTTAAAAGCTCTGCGCGCTTAGGCAAAGATTTTTTTGTCATTGAAGCAGACGAATATGACACCGCATTTTTTGACAAACGTTCGAAATTTATTCATTATCATCCTAAAACTTTAATTTTAAATAACCTTGAATTTGACCATGCAGATATTTTTCCGAATCTAGATGCAATTAAAACACAATTTTCTTATTTACTCCGAACAGTACCTAGCCAAGGGTTAATTATCTGTCCTAAAGATGATAAAAATTTACAAAATGTCATTTCATATGGCTGTTGGACACCAATTGAATACACAGATAATAAAGAAAATAATGATGTAATTTGGCGAACTGCACTTTTAAAAGTAGATGCCAGTCAATTTACTGTCCATTATAAAAATATTAAACAAGGTGATGTAAATTGGCAATTAATTGGTAATCATAATGCAGCCAATGCTATTAACGCGATAGCAGCAGCAAATCATGTTGGTGTTAATCCCAAAATCGCAATTGCTGCTTTAAATCAATTTCAGGGAGTAAAACGTCGCTTAGAAATTTATAAAAAAATTAATGGTATTATCCTTTATGATGATTTTGCTCATCACCCAACTGCAATTTCTGCGACTCTAGCAGGTTTACGTAAAAAAATTGGACACAAAAAAAGGATATTAGTTATTTTAGAGGCAGGAACGCATACTATGCGTTCTGGGATACATAGAGAAACCCTTGCTCCCTCCTTAGAGAATGCTGATAGTGTATGGTTGTTGCGGCCCAAACAAGATTGGGATTTTGAGCAGGTACTACAAAAGACATCCATTCCTATTTTTATTTGTGATTCCATAGCCGATATTATCCAAAAAGTTGTTAAAGAAGCTAGAGCATCTGATCATATTGTTATTATGAGTAACAGAGGTTTTGGTAATGTGCATGAAAAATTGGCTCGAGCATTAGAAACATATGAATAGCTCTGCGACTGACTATCTCAAAACAGCATTAACATTAGCAGAAATACGAAAAGGATTTTGCGCGCCAAACCCTTGTGTTGGAGCTATCTTAGTTAAAAATGATCGGATTATTGCTAAAGGTTATCATCAAGCAAGTGGTTCTCCTCATGCTGAAGTGGATGCTATCAATAAAGTTGATGCTTCTCTCGTCCAAAACGCAACATTATATGTCACTTTACAACCTTGTTGTCATACTGCCAAAAAAACTCCTCCTTGCACGGATCTGATTATAAAAAGCGGCATTCTAAAAGTTGTTTATGGCTTTCGAGATCCTAATCCGGCTGTAAACAGTTGTGCTGATAAAATATTACGGGATGCTGGGATTGAATGCATTCACCATCCTCTTGCGCTTATCGATAATTTTTATGTGAGCTATGCCTTTTGGTGGAAACACAAAAGACCGTTTACTACCGCGAAATTAGCCATGAGTTTAGATGGGAAAATTGCTGGAGAAAATGGAAAAAGAATTCAATTAACCGGAGATATCGCTCAACAATTTACTCACCAACAACGTAAACATACAGATGCTATTTTAACTACAGCTAAAACTATTTCATTAGACAACCCATTACTAAATTGCCGCATCGATGGTATTACCTACAAAAAACCCCTTTACATTTTAGATACTCATCTCAGCACATCTATTTCAGCAAACGTTTTTAATTCCGCAGAACCAATAACAATTTTTCATAACATTTCAGTAAATAAGAAAGAACAAGATCGATTTCGAAAATATGATATTCGTCTCTTTCCAATAAAAAATAATACTAATGATCTTGACTTACTAGAAATATTTAAACAAATCGGCCAAGATGGGATAATGGATCTTTGGATAGAAGCTGGGGGTAAAAGTTTTCAATCTTTTGTCCAAAATAATTTATTACAACATGCTTTTATTTATGTATCGCCAATATGGCTGGGGGAAAACACTCAATCAGCTTTTACTTCACCCGAACCTTTAAAAGGGGCACTATTGACCGATTCAATTATTTTAGGTAAGGATACTTGCTTTGAGTTTAAATGGATCGAACATTAAGCGTATAATACTATCTCAATCAGCAATATAACAAAACAGACATAGATGATGAAAACCTCTACATTACCATTCCCCACCATTACACGCGCTTTAGAAGACTTGCGCCAAGGTAAGATGATCGTTCTATTCGATCACGAAAATCGTGAAAATGAAGGTGACTTGGTCTTAGCAGCTGAAATGGTAACTCCAGAAGCCATTAACTTCATGGCTCAATATGCCCGTGGATTAATCTGTTTAGCTTTAGTTGAAGAAGATATCAAACGTTTACAAATCCCAATGATGGTAAAGCAGTCTACCAACCCTTTTAATACGGCCTTTACTGTCTCTATAGAAGCTGCAAAAGGCGTTACAACCGGCATTTCCGCCGCAGACCGAGCTCATACCATACAAGTTGCTGTTAACCCACAAAGTGGTCCTCATGATATTGTCATGCCCGGGCATATTTTTCCGTTACGTGCCCGAAAAGGTGGTGTTCTAGAGCGTATGGGGCAAACTGAAGGAAGTACTGATTTAACCCGTTTAGCAGGCTTAAAATCCGCGGCAGTTATCTGCGAAATCATGAACCCTGATGGAAGCATGGCTCGATTCTCTGATTTAGAAAAATTCGCCAAACAACATCAACTCAACTTATTATCGATACGAGATTTGATCCAATATCGTTTACAAACTGAATCTTTAGTACAAGAAATCGCTTCTATTCACCTACCCACCGAAGAATATGGGGATTTGACTATTAAACTGTTTGAGAGTTGTATGGACAAACATCACCATTTAGCAATCATTAAGGAAAAGTCGGATGCATCCTCTGAACCCACTTTAGTACGTATTCATTCAGAATGCTTCACTGGCGATCTATTTGGTTCTATTCGCTGTGATTGTGGTTGGCAGTTACATGAGTCCTTAACCCAAATCAGTCAACAAGGAGGTGTATTGCTTTATTTACGCCAAGAAGGTCGTGGTATTGGTTTATTAAATAAACTTAAAGCCTATGCTTTACAAGACCAAGGTCTTGATACTGTCGAAGCAAATCAAAAATTAGGTTTTGGCAGTGATGATCGTAATTATTGGATAGGGGCGCAAATGCTGCAAAACCTCAAAATATTGCAAGTAAGATTACTCACCAATAATCCACAAAAAATTGTTGATTTAGAACAATATGGAATTGAAGTCGTTCAACGCATTCCATTAATCGCAAAACCTAACTCAATAAACCTTGCCTATTTAAAAACTAAACAAACCAAACTTGGACATCTACTCAATTTATAAAAAAGGAGCAAACCCATGCAAAAAATAAAAGAAATTATTGCTAAACCCTTATATTTCAATCAACCCACCGATGAATTTAATATTGCTATCATAGTTAGTCGTTTTAACCAAAGTATCACCGAAGAATTACTAAATGGGGCCCTACAAAGATTAAAAGAATTAAATTTTCCTGAACAACACATCGCTATCGTCAGAGTTCCTGGTGCAGTAGAAATCGGCCTTACTGCTCAACAAATAGCCATTTCAGATGAAAATTGTCTAGCTATTATTTGTTTGGGAGCTGTTATACGAGGCGAAACCGATCACTATGATTATGTTTGTCGGCAAGTGAGTTATGCTTGCCAAAAAGTTGCTTTACAAGAATCTATACCTGTCATTTTTGGGGTATTAACCACTGACAGTGAAGAACAAGCGCTCGCACGCATAGACGGAAAGCGATGTCACAAGGGACGAGATGCAGTCGATGCGGCAATGGAAATGATCTCGGTGCTTGAACAAATCGAAGCAGAATAAATATATTCACTTCTATATTCAGCAGTTATTTTATAATTGCTGATCAATTAGAAGAAATATATTTTTCGCGCCGAATAATTTCTGTAGGAAAGGCATAGCTTTTGACTAATAGCGTAAAAACCTCATCCACCATATTGGGATTGCCACATAAATAGATAATATCTTGTTTGGGGTTCGGTTTTATTTCACTAAAAGCATTCAATACATAACCGGTATGTTCAAAATTTAATGCCTTTTGCAATTTAACCCGACTGTAATAAGCATGAAATTCAAACCATTGATTTTTTTCTGCAAATTCAATAAATTCATCACGATACAGCAAATCTTCAGGCCTACGCACACCAAATAACAATATAACCTTAAAACAGGGTCGCAATTTAAATCGCTGTGCTAATTCAGCTAACATCGTCCGGTAAGGAGTAACACCCGTACCCGTTGCTACTAAAATATAACGCTCCGGCATCTCCTCGCGCAAAATAAGCCGACCAAAAGGGCCCGTCGCTGTTAATCTATCTCCAGGTTTTAATGTGAATAACAACTCACTTGCAGTACCTGCGGGGACATAAGATGCTGCAAATTCAATTTTATTAGTCGCTTGGTGTGTTTTATTTGCGATACTATAACTACGGCGCAGTACTTTTTCAGCTGTAGGAATATGCAAAGTAATAAATTGGCCTGGGATGAACTCAAAACTCTCCCCCTCTTCATAGCGAAAAGTAAAATGCTTGACATCTGGAGCAATCTGCTCACTCGTTTCGAGGATTAAATGAAATTCTTTTCGTGACATAATCCGCGTAGTCTAATCAGCTAGGTTGGTTTCGTCAAAATATTTGTCTACTTAAAGCTAAGTTTTTAACGCAAAGAATGTCTTTTCAAGCTGAGAAAGCCATCCGGTGATTCTGCTGATTTAGCTGGAGGTTCAATTTTAGGACTGACTCTATCAGAAATAGCCATGTCATCTTGCCAAACTCGAGGTTGTTTAATTGCATAGTTACTTTTAAAAAAAGGTTCAAACATTGTTTCTAACAAAAAATGTACCATTACAGAAGGGTGTAAATCATCCCAAAATATATCTTGCTGATTGGGGAAATTTTTCTTTATTGCTAATAATACCGAAGCATAAATATCGGTAAGGTGAATTTTTTCTTTAAATTTTTCTGCATAAGCTTGTATAGCAGATTGAATTATATTAGTCGTCCAAGAAGCATGTTTATCTTCCATGCCAATTAAGTGGCTTATTCCATCCTGTAAAGGGTGTTGCTTAAGTTTTTCTTGCAGCTTTATTTTATCTTCCTTAGAAATAGTAAAGCTCGTAATACTAGCAATCCTAGTTGAATTAGTCTCGTATTCTGCCAATTTTCCATTTTTGACATAATAACAACAAAATTGCGAAGTAGATCCTTCCCCTTCATTATATTCTTGGTTAATTTCTCTAATGATGATGGCATTGCCTGATGTTATATTTTTAGAAATACATTCTTTATCTTGATTTTTATCTAAATAATAAACTGCACAACCACTTGTAAATCTGTAAGCTTCAGGATCTTCATCTATCTTGTCAAACACTGCAGCAGCATCAAATATTTTTACATCTGTATTTAATTTAGCTTTACTCGATAATTTATGAATTAACTTTTCCAGATCAATTACTTTCCCTTCCTTTAAAATCTTTCCAAGTTTATCACCTAGTAATTTCTTTTCCGTTTGGGATAGCTTAATATCTACAGATATTTCCTTATTATCCTTCAAAATAAACTGTCCATGGTTAACAAAGTAAATTTTCTTAGTACTTCCCAAACCAGTTATAACAATTCCTTTTTCTTTTATCTCAGTTGGATCCACGTCCTCTTTTTTAGCTACCTGATAAATATCACATAAACTAAAATCAAAATATTGATAGTTTTTAGCCAAATCTCTTAGTCCCTCATTAAAAGAACCACAAGCTTCTTTGGCTTGTTTTCTTTCCATTTCTGTCTTTTTAGAAAATCTTGGCGTTTTGCTAAAATCAGGCAACGTAAAAACTAATACATTTTTTGTATAATTTGTATCATTTTTTTGTTGAGAACTCGTTAATATGTCTATAGTTTTAGCAATTCCTTGTATAGCTCGTTCAGCTCCGCCTTTATTACAATAACCCGCAGTAACCAGATCATTAGCTCCGGCAAAAATAATAGCTAAATCATCGGGATTAAGCTTAATATTTTTTTGTAATTTTTTTGCTTCATTTTGTATATTAGTCAATACCAAACTTAGAAGAAAACCTCTAAAAAATTTAATTATATTAAAAATTTTTTCTATGTAATTATAAGCCATCGCGCCTCCTTGCGCCCTATTTTCAAATTTGAAAAACCCATGAGGGGATAAATGTGGATTTTCTAAGGGATTATTAGACTCTCTAGCAAATTCCAGGACTTTTTCAAAAGCATAATCCCAGCCATAACCATTAGTAAATTGTTCATGCGGAGATTTATATAAAAATAAACTTAATGGTATACACCCCAGAATTTTTTTCTCATACATTCCATTTTCACCGCCTGGGTCACTTAAACTATCTCCAAGGATCTTTATTCCAGACACTTTTATCTTCGATAGGATAGGATTCAAGGATGCTATTTTATGCAGATCAGTGAGATGCAAAGGTATAGTATTCATTATTAATTTTTATTGTTTATTTTGGAAAAAATACTATTAAGAATAATACCGATTAAAAATTAAGACTATATTAAAACAACATAAAATTTAGTATTTTCTCCAGGGGAATCGCGCTTAAAAACCCGAAGAAACCTATGAATTAAAGAATAAAGAGTTTGAAAGTATTGTAAGAAAGTAAGAAAATTTCGGTCTATAAAAACAATGAGGCCGGAAATGAATAAAGAGCAAGCATCCTTTAT
>DASXLX010000049.1:0-13838 GCA_036495935.1 Candidatus Aquirickettsiella sp. | reverse complement strand
AGTATTTTTGAATATATTGAGGTCTTTTATAATAATCATCGGCGTCATTCAACTTTAGGATATTTAACTCCCGTTGAATTTGAACGACGATTTTATCAACGTCTCGATTCTTAGTGTCCAATAATTCGTTGCAAGATCAGTAA
This sequence comes from Candidatus Aquirickettsiella sp., assembly GCA_036495935.1. Taxonomy (GTDB): domain Bacteria; phylum Pseudomonadota; class Gammaproteobacteria; order Diplorickettsiales; family Diplorickettsiaceae; genus Aquirickettsiella. The sequence continues at coordinate 13,695 of DASXLX010000049.1, read as the reverse complement.
TATTTCCTTAAAGAAAAAAATTTAGTAAAGAGAAGCAGTGATTTAAAAAAATAAAATATAATTTTATAACTAGGAAAATAAAACAATTACAAGGAGGTATTATGCCCGCTCCCACCTTTCAAACATTCGACGATGCATGGAATGAATTTATTCAAACGGGTCATTTTAGTCTTAATAATTCTACATTAAGTCTAAATGAACTGTATCAATTACATGGTTATGTAAAAAGTTGTTCTGATCCCTTATATATTTACTTACGCGATATTCGACTTGTATCCCAACTCGCAGTAAACATTGATGTGTCTAGCGGTGTTTTAACTCGGATCATTAATAAGCTGGAACAGACATTACTGAATTTGTTAAACCATAATCTATGGCAGGTTATTCAGCTTAATAAAATAGAGGTTATTGAAAACTTAGGTCTCTCTGATCATTTTTATCATCGCTTTCTTTGTTTCTCTCATTATAATGACTTAAAAAAATTAAATTTATACCTTCCTAATGCCGGTTTAGAACAATATTTTATACAATTTTTAAAAACAAATCCCGAATTAGAGGTTTTACGTCTTGATCTAGATTATGCACCAAAAGGTTTTATAGAGAAGTTAACACCATCTATTGTAAATTTAAAGATTAAACAACTCGATTTGGGTAATACGCCCTTAGACTTAGATGCCTATCACGCGCTCGATTTACTGTTGGATAATAACTATTATTTGCGGTTAAAAATACCTGACGTCGCGCATGAAAAAAAAGAGTTGCGTGAAGATGACGAGCTAGATGAAGACGATGAGTTGCATGAGGAAAGAAAATTTGATGAAGACCAGGAGGTAGATGAAGATGAGGAATTACTATATGATGCCTATATACAATTAGTACAGCGTGCAGCAAAAGAAAACCATGAGCGATTTCAGGAGGAGCAACTTACCCAACGCAAACTATTAATTATTGCAGAGAATGTATTGCGACAAAAAAAGAGCTCACTGATTTTTTAAAACTGTGCAGTAATTTGCCTATGACGACTGATAAGATAGAATTTGATGGAATCTCTAACCATATACCTCAAGTTTATAAAAAATATCCTATTTATATCAATCAAAATCATCACGCATTTCGTCTTGATTGGCTGATGCCACTTGAGTTCGATCACCAAAAAACTGCGGCGCACCATCTGATTAATATCGCTATAGAAATGAAAGATGGAAAAACCATTATAGATATTTTAGAAGAGGTAAAAGCGCAGGATGAAGAAGGTTTCGCTACGCTTTTAAGAGCAGGAGAAGAAAAAAGTGCATTAGCGATTATTACAAAATTTGATACTAAACATAACAAGCCTCCATCATGGTTAAAACCCGTTAAAAGCTATGTAGAACAACATCTTGATTGTTTAATGCCCAGATTTGAAACACTATCGTCCCATAAAGCCCTCTATACATTGTTGCGGGAATTTAGAGACCATTTAACCAATTATTTATTAACAATGGATGAACGTTCAGAGTGGCCTGCTTTTTTCAAATTCATTACGGGTATCGAATCTCATCTTACGGAAAGAAAGGACGAGTGGGACCATGCCTTTAAAACTTTAGCCAAGGCAGTGGATGCAGGCACTAATCCGGAACAACCATTAGTTTCGGAACGCATAAGAGAACTACGCCAATATATATTGCCTCTAGCTTATCGATCTAATAATACAAAAAAAGGTTGGACCAATACCTCTAAATTAAATGATGGAAACTACCGTTTTGTCAGAAGCGTGGATCGGGTTGCTGAAGATTTAAGGATACAACTCACCATACAAGAAGATCCAGAAAGAGCGGCCATGCAAGCAGAAATAAACGCCTTGAAAGCCACATTAAAGGAAAAAGATGAGATAATAAAAGCGCAAAAAGCGCATATTGAAACCTTGGGGAATGGAGCGTCTCCAGGCTGTTCCAAAAATATACATCACTCAAAACCCTTTACATTCTATGGAGATATCTCAGGTTTAGAACAAAGGACATCGCCGAAGAAGCCAACGCCTAGTTATGTAGGGATATTTTCATCAGTAAAACCACCTTTTGAAAGCGATTCTGAAAGCATACAATCTGGAACTTCTCGTGGGATAAGTATTAGCATTCCTAGCGGTTGGGGAGACTAAACAATTTGTTACAGGCTGTTTTGAAAGCTAAGGAGCAACAACTAGCAAAAAAAGCACAGCAACGCCTTCATTGGTGGTCAACACGTCGTTTGCGCTCTTTGATTCTGGTTGTTCCGTTTTTAACTAAGGATATCCCTTTATGGTCTTATAACGAAGAAGCTTGGCTTGCGCACGTTTATGTGGCTTAACCGTCATCGAGTTACAGGCAAAATTGCGGGTTTATTGGGAAAAACCCGCTTGGCAACGATGACTATCGTACTGGTTTACACCCATTCGACAACAGTTAGAAGTTTGGACTTATTATCAGCAATGCATAACTTTTCGCTCTTGGAAAGCGTCAATATGGGAAAGTGAAACGATAAATCATTCTTCCCCATATGCAGGTGAAATAATTAATAGGTTTACTGCAAGAATAATTAAAAAAATGTTTAAACTAGAGAGGTATATCGATCGACATGCTAGGCGTTGGAGAAAGAATCTGCCCTTGTTTCAGGAAAAAATGGCTGACTATGAACGTCGACTATCGAGTGAACTTTCTTGGGATCTACGGGAAGAATTACATGCAGTACCTTTATTCGAATTCCTAAGTACTCGTGACGCAGTAAAAAAAGTCTTTGAGAAAACAATCGAAGTATTATATCCATATTTTTTTGACTACTATCGCAATACTTATGTAAAAATACTTTTTTCCTCACCTCCCCAATACATGCAACTGATGTTAGCTAGCTCTTCCTCCCCAGCTGTGTTAGCTAAACCACCTCCTGTCAATAAATCTCCAAGTCATACTAACCAGCCTGTAGAGTCAACCGGCATCAGTTCATTTAATTTCTCTTCATGGGTAAATACCAGACAAAAACAGATTAAAACAGTTTTACAACAGCAAGAACCAACTGCTGTCACGCAGGCCATGTATTTGCTGCAAGAGAGTTTTTCCTCACTTACTGATCTCATTGAACCTTTAATTACTCCGATTCAGGACTTAATTTATCAAACGCACTGGTCAGATCGCATTCCTATACAGGATGCCCTACAGTTTATTTCATTACTAGAAAATCAACTAGTGAAGCTTTATCGTGCTGCCATCCCACTGTTCCATCCAGACAAATACAACGTCAATGTACCCAAAGCAAACCAACTGTTCAAAACGCTTTGCCATCAACTGACCTGTCACTATCAAAATTTTATAGAGCATTGCCAAAAGAAATTAGAAGATCGTAAACACGATATTTTTAAAATTGAAAATCAAAGAGAATCCTATAAGAAACGGAATCCAAATAACCAGCTTTCTTGGGCTGAAATGTGGGAAGAAATTGAAAAAATTAAGAAAGGAGTGGAAGAACTTGATAATAAAATAAAATATAATGAAGTCATGATTCAAGCATTATACAGAAAGAGACGAGAAGAAAAATTCAATCAGTCTCATAGACTTTTCAAATTAAGCATAAAAAGGTTATCTGTGTTAAAAGAAGAACTAGAAGGGGAAAATGCTTCAGTTATATTTAATAAATAATGGAGAACGTAACTAGCTATTACGTATAGTGTTTATAACTTGTGTTATTTCTTATTCTCCATGAATAGTTTAATAATTTGAATATCTTTAGAAATACGTAAAATTATTTATACGACGAATGCTATTGAATCACTCAATAGTGTTATTAGAAAATCAATTAATAACCGTAAAATTTTTCCTAGTGACCAATCCGCATTAAAAGTAGTCTATTTAGCTATACAGAAGGCATCTCAAAAATGGACCATGTCTTTACATGATTGGAGAGTGGCTATGAACCGATTCGCTATCGAATTCGAGGGCAGATTCTCCTAAAACAGCTCACTTACACAAAGCGGTTTACAGGCTCTCAATATGCTTAATCAGCATTATTAATGCCAGCAATATAGAAGAAAATCAGGAATGCATAGCAAATTCAAGTTTAATTGATGCAGAACTCAAGCAATAGAATGCTAATGTCAATTCTTAAGCAAAGACATGGCGGAGAGAGAGGGATTCGAACCCTCGATGGTTTTTACGCCATACTCCCTTAGCAGGGGAGCGCCTTCAGCCTCTCGGCCACCTCTCCGACGCAGAGGCTGGCGAGTATAGCACTACCTTAAGTTTTATAAAATAGTTGGTTATTCTTCACCATCTTCTAACTCTCCTTCGTCAGAGTGTCCTTCCTGTTTTTGTTTTTCTTGTTGAATACGCTGATAAATTTCTTCTCGATGAACAGAAACTTCTTTAGGTGCGTTAATACCTAATCTTACTTGATGACCTTTAATGCCCAGTACCGTCACTGTCACATCGTCACCAATAATAAGTGTTTCTGCAATACGCCGTGTCAAAATAAGCATCTTTATGATTCTCCTTTAGTTGACTCATTAATCGACCATATGCAACACCTAATCAATTTCAATCTATTTAACAAAAAAAGATAGAAAAATTCACATACAGACATTTTGCGAAATTAGTCTACTAACAAAACCTTAAGGAAAGCTTAATACTATTTAAAAATACGTAAAATTTCGTAAAAATAAGATAGCAAAGCTAATTATTCTTCGCCTAAACCAAAAACATGATGCAAAATCTGGACCCCTCGCACTATCTGGGCATCATTAACCATCAAAGAGACTCTTAACGCTGAGGATAAAGTTAAAATAACATTGATTCCTGCAGATTCAAGCGCTTGAAATAAAGTATGAATGATTCCAGGATGAGAATGTAAACCTGTCCCAACCACAGAAAGCTTTGCCAATTTATTATCACCAACTATGGATAGTGCGAATTTCTCGTTTACTAAGATTTGGAGTAATTGTTTTGCTTGATGATAGTCTGCTCTGGCCAAGGTAAATGTTATATCCATTTGTTTTGCAGAGATTTGTTGTTGGGTTAACATGTCAATTTCAATACGCGCATCATTCAGCAAGGAAAAAAAATGCGACATGGCTTCTTTTTCAGCTGTTAAGCCATGGATAGTCAATTTTGCCTCGTGATGGCTCGCAGTTATCCCCGTGATCTTGGCTCCTTCTACTGAAGATTCTTCTTTATCACCCTGGATTAATGTGCCTTTGCCAGTTTCAGAGCTTGATAAAACGCGTAATGGAATCCGATATTTACTGGCCAGTTCGACGGCTCGATGTTGAATAACTTTCGCGCCAGCACGGGCGAACTCTGTCATTTCGATGAAACCAATCTGATCTAAGCGTTTAGCCTGAGGTACAAGATGAGGATCAGCCGTGTAGATACCATCTACATCCGTATAAATTTGACATTCATCAGCTTTTAAAACAGCGGCCAAAGCTGCTGCAGTGGTATCCGAACCCCCTCGTCCTAAAGTAGTCATATCACCAGAATCTGAGATTCCTTGGAAACCAGCAACGATAGGCACTCTACCTGCGCCAATATCATTTCGTAATACTTCTTCCTTAATACTTAAAATACGAGCTTTTTTATGATGACTATCAGTATAAATTGGAACATGAAAACTATTATAAGACCGTGCTGGGCAACCTTGTGCTAGTAAAGCCATCGCTAATAAAGCAGTTGCTGCTTGCTCTCCGGTAGCTAATAATAAATCGTACTCTCTCGAATCAGGTTCTTCGTTCAATATTTTAGCGAGAGAAATCAAACGATTGGTTTCACCTTCCATCGCAGAAACAACCACCACCAATTGATGTCCTTGTGCGCGAGTTTCAATAATTTTATTTGCAACCTGTTGAATTTTGTCGATACTTCCAACCGAGCTGCCGCCAAATTTTTGTACAATTAAAGCCATTGTGATGTTCTATTAATTAATTATTCAATTCTAAGCATAGTTGCCATTTAAGCGGGTCTCAACCCAATGTTTTACATTTTTTAAAGCCGCATCTAAGACTTCAGGTTTCCCCCCTCCTGCTTGAGCAAAATCTGAACGCCCACCGCCACTACCTCCTATCGCAAGCGCTATATTATTAGCCAATTCACCCGCTTTTATTTTGTTGGTCAACTCTTTGCTGACACCAACCACTAATTGAACACGCTGTTGTTCAATACTCGCCAAAACAATGACTACGGGTTTTAATTTATTTTTAAGTTGGTCTAATAAATGTCGTAATCCTGCTATATCAATTCCATTAATTTCACTGATTAATAACTTAATTCCTTGGATTTCGATCGCTTGAGAAATAAGCTCTTCTCCCATCATAGCGACTATAGACTGTTGTAAAGCGATAATCTGTTTTTGCAGAGCTTGCTTAGCTTCCATGTCCATACGCGCTTTTTCTAATAAATTATCCTTAGAGCTTTTAAAGAGCTTAGCAAGTTGATTAGTTTGTTCCTCTAAGGCCGCAATCCAATCTATAGCATATTGTCCAGTCACGGCTTGAATGCGACGTATCCCTGCTGAAATTCCTATTTCTGCAGTTATTTTAAATAAACCAATATTACCGGTACGCGAAACATGTGTCCCTCCACATAATTCCTTGGAAAAAGAACCCATCGTCAACACGCGTACTTTATCTGCATACTTTTCGTCAAACATCGCTAAAGCGCCGGCATTTTTTGCATCTTCCGTCGACATCTCTTCGGTAACAACCGATAAATTAGCTCGAATTTGTTGGTTAACGCGATCTTCTATCAACTTCAGTTGTTCTATATTTAATGGATGGGTATGTGAAAAATCAAAACGTAAGCGTTCTGGTTCTACTAAAGAACCTTTCTGCGTCACATGCTCTCCTAAAACTTCTCTTAATGCTGCGTGTAATAGATGAGTTGCGGAATGATTTAAGGTAATTGCAAGACGTTTTTCAGCATCAACTTCCGCCTTCAATTTATCACCTTTTTTCAAATGACCTTTAATTAACTTACCTTTATGAAGAATGGATGTTCCCTCTTTAAAGGTTTCAGTCACTAAAAAACGACTCGTTGCATTAACTAAATATCCCGTATCACCTACTTGTCCACCACCCTCTGCATAGAAAGGGGTCTTAGTTAAGATAACAAAACCTTCTTCATTTTCGGATAATTCTTTTATAGATTGCTTGGCATCAAATAAATCCAAAATAGGAACAGCTGCTTGTTTTAATGCTTTATAACCAATAAACTCAGTAGCGTTTTTTTCAGTTAATGATAAACTCAGTGCAGATGCAAAACGACTTGCCAACTTAGATTGACTTCTTTGACGTTGCATTTCCTTCTCAAAACCTGCTATGTCTACGGTTAGGCCCTGTTCTCGAGCCATATCTGCTGTTAAATCCATGGGAAATCCATAAGTATCATACAAGCGAAAAACTGCCGATCCTGGCAATTGTTTTTTGCCCTGCAACTTAGTTATTTCTTGTTCAAATAGCTTAATACCATGGTTTAAGGTGCGAGCAAATTGCTGCTCTTCATGAAGCAAAATCTTTTCAATAAATTTTTGTTTTTTTGCTATTTGCGGATATGCTTGCAACATTTGCGCCGCTAAAGGTTTAACTAGTTGGTAAAAAAAAGGGCGATCTAGACCTATTTTATGACCATGTCGAATAGCCCTACGAATAATTCGACGTAGTACATAAGAACGTCCTTCATTACTAGGATTAATCCCATCACTGACTAAGAAAGCACAAGCACGAATATGATCTGCGATAACGCGTAGTGAGGTATTGGTAAAATCAGTTATTGATGCTTGCTTAGCAACTACCTTTATCAAAGGTTGAAACAGATCCGTATCATAATTATTTGTGACTCCCTGCATAACTGCCGCTAACCTTTCTAGGCCCATACCGGTATCCACTGAAGGCTTTGGTAAAAGATTAAGTTCTCCATCTAAGGAGCGTTGAAATTGCATAAAGACTAAGTTCCAGATTTCAACATATCTATCCCCATCTGCGGTTGGTGTACCTGGAGGCCCACCAGAGATATTGGGTCCATGGTCAAAAAAGATCTCAGAGCATGGACCACAAGGGCCAGTATCTCCCATAGACCAAAAATTATCTTGTTTACCACAACGAGAAAAACGTTTAGGATCGATTTTAATCTCGTTTAACCAAATCGATGCAGCTTCTTCATCTTCGACAAATACCGTAATCCATAATTTTTCCGGGGAAAGATTTAACTCCTCAGTCAAAAACTTCCAACTATAAAAGATAGCCTCGCGCTTAAAATAATCCCCGAAGCTGAAATTTCCTAACATCTCAAAAAAGGTATGATGTCTAGCGGTATAACCTACATTTTCAAGGTCATTATGTTTGCCGCCAGCCCGCATACATCGCTGTATACTCACTGCCCGAGAATAAGGTCTCGTTTCTAGACCCAAAAAAACATCTTTAAAGGGCACCATGCCGGCATTAGTAAATAACAAACTCGGATCATGGGCAGGAATTAAGGAAGCGGAGGGAACAATCGTATGACCCTGACTTTTAAAATAGTTAAGAAATAGTTCGCGTAGGGCATTGCTATTCATGTAGGGCTCTTCAATGCAAAAGCGAAGAGTATCACGGCAAGAGATTTTTGTGTCAATAAATTAAGAATGACTTAGCCAATTTAAAAGCAATATAAGCCGATTAGCCCCTATTATTATCTATAGTTAGGTTTTACCCCCATTTTTAAACTGAGCCTATTATTCTTTTTTGATTACAGGCTAAACAGCGCAAAAATCAATTATCCTACTTTTAAGCCTTTGTATTTTCTTATTAATATTCGAATTTAAAGGGCAATTTATGGTATAATTTTCAGTTTTAAACCCTTATCATGTATGTCGATTAAAAATGAGATTTTGGCGGAGAAAAACCCATCAATAACGGAGTGTGAGCCTATCGTTTCGAACACGGAAAGCTCTCTTGAGCCAGAATTAGGCCTTAAAGACAATGCTAGCCAACAGGGTGGACTAGGTATGCCGAAGTATGACTCTTCTAACATAAAAGTCTTAAAAGGCCTTGATGCTGTTCGGAAACGTCCTGGTATGTATATCGGTGATACGGATGATGGGACAGGTCTCCACCATATGGTCTTTGAGGTCGTGGATAACTCCATAGACGAATCTTTAGCGGGCTACTGTTCTCAGATTGATATCACACTGCATAGCGATGACTCAGTCACTGTTAAAGACAATGGCCGTGGTATTCCGGTTGATATCCATACTGAAGAAGGTCGATCAGCTGCCGAAGTCATCATGACCGTTTTACATGCAGGTGGAAAATTCGATAATAATTCCTATAAAGTCTCAGGTGGCTTGCATGGTGTAGGTGTTTCCGTAGTTAACGCCTTATCTGAAAAATTACAGCTTACTATCCGGCGTAATAACAAGGTCTATGAACAAACTTATCTGCTAGGTGAACCCGTAGCACCATTACATATCACTGGAGAAACGCAAGAAAGAGGGACTGAAATTCGTTTTTACCCCAGCAAACTCATTTTTCAACATAACAATGAGTTTCATTTCGATATTTTGTTAAAGCGTTTGCGTGAGTTATCTTTTTTAAATTCTGGTGTAGCGATCAACCTTATCGATGAACGAAGCAATGAAGAAACTCGGCTTAAATATGTGGGAGGCATTAAAGCCTTTGTCGAATATCTTAATCAAAACAAAACCCTAATCCATAAACAGCCTTTTTATTTTACCGCTGAACGCGATGAAATTACTGTTGAAGTTGCTTTACAATGGAATGATAGCTTTCAGGAAAATATTTTATGTTTCACCAATAACATTTCCCAACGTGATGGAGGAACCCATCTGGCTGGTTTTCGTGCTGCGTTAACTCGAACCTTAAATACTTATATCGATCGCGAAGCGACTAGCAAAAAGCTAAAAATCACCACCACTGGTGATGACACGCGTGAAGGCTTAACAGCTGTTTTATCGGTTAAGGTGCCTGATCCTAAGTTCTCTTCGCAAACCAAAGATAAATTAGTTTCTTCTGAAGTAAAAGGAATTGTTGAAGCTTTAACATCAGAAAAACTTGAAGAATTTCTATTAGAAACGCCACAAGATGCGCGAGCTATCATGATGAAAATCATCGATGCGGCACGAGCACGTGAAGCGGCGCGTAAAGCGCGTGAAATGACACGGCGCAAAACTGCATTAGATATTGCTGACTTACCTGGAAAATTAGCGGATTGCCAAGAAACCGATCCAGCTCTTTGTGAATTATTTATTGTCGAAGGAGATTCTGCAGGTGGTTCTGCCAAACAAGGCCGCAATCGCCGTTATCAAGCTATTCTGCCACTTACAGGTAAAATCTTAAACGTGGAAAAAGCTCGCTTTGACAAAATGTTATCCTCGGAAGCAGTTGGCACATTAATCACAGCGCTGGGTTGTGGTATAGGTAAAGAGGAATACAATCCAGATAAACTACGTTATCACCGTATTATTATAATGACCGATGCGGATGTCGATGGCTCGCATATCCGCACTTTATTACTGACATTTTTCTATCGGCAGATGCCAGAATTGCTGCAACGCGGCACTATCTATATTGCTCAACCTCCTTTATATAAAATTAAAAAAGGCAAGCAAGAACAGTACTTAAAAGACGATGCGGCACTGCAAGCTTATCTCACACAAACCGCGCTGCATGATGCTGCCTTTTACCCTCATACAGAAGGTTTTTCTATTCAAGGTATTGGTTTAGAAAAATTAGTTATGGATTACCGCAAAGCACAGATGATGGTTCAACATTTGTCGCGACGTTATCCAATAGACGCTCTACAAGCTATTCTTGATCTTCCTCCCTTATCTTCTGAGGAACTAACGGACTCTTCTAAAATGCTGGAATGGACAAAAAACTGGCAAGATCAATTGCAACAAACTACAAATAATGAAGCTATTCGGTATCAAGTAAATATTTATGAAAATACTGAAAGACATGTATTTTTACCTGAAATAACGATCAGTACACATGGTTTAGAAACAACCTATAAAATCTCTTATGAATTCTTTAAAACACTTGAATATCAATGTTTATTTGATATGACTAAACAGCTACATGGACTAATTGGATCAGGCGCTTATGTACAGCGAGATACCAAAAAACTGGTAGTGAAAAATTTTAAAGAAGTGTATGAATGGTTATTAGCTGAGGCACGCCGCGGGCAAGCTATACAACGTTATAAAGGTTTAGGAGAGATGAATCCTGATCAATTATGGGAAACAACAATGGATCCGAATACCAGACGTTTGTTACGTGTCACGATTGAAGATGCTATCGCCACCGATCAAATCTTTACTACTTTAATGGGTGATCAAGTTGAACCTCGTCGTGATTTTATTCAACAGAATGCTCTAGAAGTTGATAATTTAGATATATAAAATTATTCTGGAAATAAAAACTAAAGTTGATAATTATATAACTAGGATCCAGAAAAAATGGAAAGCTTTAAACCTTGGCAAGCTTTAAAAAAAAATTCAATTGTTGATATTATTGCACCTGCTAGCGGTGTGACAGATAAATTTATCCTAGAGAAAGTAAAAACTTTATTAACAAACTGGCAATTAATACCAAGAATTTCTTCTGATTTATTTGGGCCTGATCTGCTATGTGCAAACAGTGATGAAAAACGTTTTCACCAGTTAAAAGACGCTTTATTTAACTCTTCTTCCGATGCAATTTGGTGTTTACGTGGAGGCTATGGCTCTACTCGGCTGATACCTTCCTTACTAAAATTAACCATTTCTAAAAAATGCAAGTTGTTTATTGGTTTTAGCGATATCACCGCTTTACATTTATTTCTTCAACAAAAATGGCATTGGCAAACACTGCATGGCCCTACACTTAATCAAGTGATCCACCATTTAATTGGACTAGAAAATATTCATGAATTAAAAGAAATTATTTTTGGTCAATTGCATCAATTAGCATATTCTTTAAAACCTTATCATCAACCCACTAATTCCTTAGATTTTATTGAAGGTCCAATAACAGGGGGGAGTCTTAGCTTAGTACAAACGAGTTTGAGCACAGATTGGCAAATTGAAACCAAAGATAAAATTTTATTTTTAGAAGATGTCAATGAAGCAGCTTATCGTATCGACAGAATACTAGAACACTTACAACAATCGGGAATCCTAATTCATGTAAAAGCTCTATTATTGGGTGATTTCACTTTTACAGCAAAGCCTGAAGAAGAAAAAAAGATTCAAGAAGTACTAAAACGCTTTGCCCAGAAACAAAATTTTCCGGTATTACGTTGTCCCGATATTGGCCATGGAAAAAAGAATCGATGTTTACCTTTTGGAACACCCTCACTATTAGACTTAAATAAAAATCAGCTCACGATTAAAATAACAGGTTAATTTCTATGCTTAATTCCTTCAGTAATGCAGGTATATTCCTGATTCAATCCATTTTTGATCTCTATATTTTCATTTTACTTTTGCGCGTCGTTTTACAATGGGTTAATACGGACAGTCACAATCCTTTATTTATACTAGTAGCGAGATTAACTAATCCGCCACTACGCCCTATTTGTCGTATGATCCCAAGCCTACATGGCATCGATTTTGCGGCTATAATATTATTATTAGGCTTAGAAATGCTTAAAATTGCATTTCTTGTTTGGTTACAAGTTAACACAACGCCGCATTTTATCGGATTAATTGTACTTGCATTTGCCGAGCTTCTTAATCAATTAATTAATATTTTCTTTTATGCTGTTATCGCTTTAACTATTTTAAGCTGGATCAGTCCATTAGCGCATGGTCCACTCGTTGAAATATTGGTACGCGTCAGCGAGCCTTTAATCAAACCCATTCGTGGAATTTTGCCAAGTATCTCAGGAATCGATTTTTCGCCACTCATTCTAATCGTCGGCTTAAAATTATTAACTATTCTTTTAGTACACCCTCTGGCACAAATCGGCACAAGCTTAGTTTTAAGTCATTAGCGCGATAGTTTTTAAATAATGTATTTGTTATTCTGTGCACAGTACAAAAAATCAAAAATCAAAAATAAGAAATAAGTACTTGATAAAAGATGCCAATTTTAAAATTGCTTGCACCCAAGCGAGAAATGAATTGAGGAGGAATAAAAACTCGCTGATTAAAAAATAAATTCATATAATTACTTTTTATATCAAGAAAAATAAAAACTATGAATATGAATAAGATCAGCGAGTTAAAAAGTATTTTAGGTGAAAGTTTTGCTTGGAACAAGGCCCGGTTAGATTGTTTTGCGAGAATGTTACTGGCTATTTTCTCAGTACGTACTGTCAATTTAAGCGAGATAGCCGTAGCCTTTGCCTTTAACGCTAAAATGAGTTCACGTTATATACGCCTGCAACGATTTTTCAAACAGTTTACATTAGATTATGCGCTGATTGCGCAATGGATTTTTAAGTTATTTTTTTCTGTAGATAAGCCAGTATACATCACTATAGACCGTACAAACTGGTATTGGGGAAAAGCCAAAATTAATATTTTTGTGTTAGGTATTGCCTATGAAGGACTGTCTATTCCCTTATTCTGGAAAGCTTTGATCTTGCTATGATTTTTCGGACACAGAGAAGCGAGGTAAACTTAAGTTACTAAGCAAGCAGGTATAGTATGTCTAGAAAATATGATAAAGAATTTAAATTAAATGCGGTTAATTTGGTACTAGAGAAACAAATAACG
>DASXLX010000048.1:0-7314 GCA_036495935.1 Candidatus Aquirickettsiella sp. | reverse complement strand
AGCGGGTGTTGCTTTAGCCATGGGATCAGCAGGCTTAAGTCCTAAAATAAAACTGGATAATCCTTTAGCACAACGTATGGTATCGGATATTGCGGTAGCAGGTATGAGTAGTGTAGTGCGAGGTCGATTCGATGTTGAAAGCTTAGCGACACAGTTGATTTCAGATGCAGCTGTAGTAGGGATGCAACAAAGACAAACAAAACACGTTTCAGATGACTATCAAGAAAGCCAAAGAGCGAGTCGTGGTGCAGGACACATTACGCAAACCGCGATAGAACAACAATGGGAATCGCAATTAATTAACGATGCAGAATTCATCGCCAACATGTCGTTACCGTCTATTACTTTGGATGTTAACGATGCAGGATTAGCACAGCGTGTCGGTATCGAAGTCAGTCGTTTTCAACATCAAACACCTCCACCGCCAAGAAATCCGAGTGGATTTTGGCAGCGTGCTTGGAATTCGGTAGAAGATGTATTTGAACATCGTGCACTCATAGCCGAAGGTAGAGCTGCAGCGAATAGTGAAGTAATGAGTGAAAGTTTAGGACATGTATCAGCTAATCAACAACACTATCTGGATTTAGGTTATACCGACAGTGTTGCTGAGACTCGAGCAGGCTGGATAGCAGCAACCGAACTACCATTGCCCTCCGTAGCTAAAGGAATAATGCAAGCTTCAAGCTTGATGAATAGATGGGGAGTTTTTGGAAGAAATGGGGCAGAGGCATCTGGTTCATTATTATTTAGAACAAGGCCAACAAGTTCAGCGCTTAATGAAGGTGTAGCTCCGATAACTAAAGATCTTGTCAATTCAATGCGAAGCAAAGGAAGATCTATTGATATTGCATCTAAAGGTAGTGATGATTATAAATATTTAAGTTCAATGGGAGCAGAAGGGAGTACCAATACACTAACACCTAATCATATATTAATTAGAGAAGATGCAAGCAAGTCTACGTTATTAGAAGAATTTTTACATGGAACACAAAATAAACTGGGCATCGTTGATCGCTTAACCCCGCAAGGTGCTGAGGTTCATGTAAAAGATTTTATGATTAGACACGCTAAGTTACTTGGTTTAGACAATCCAACAGATTTGAGATTATTACAGCAACTTAAGATAGAAGAAATAGAACGTCTAAATATGATATATCGACAAGGATACTAATATGATTACTAAATGTGAAATGTTTGTAAGTGAATTTTTTAAGCTTTCTGTAGGACACATAGCACTGGTAGGAATAATAATACCGGATGTAGATAAATTTATCCCGAATACCTGGGCAGATTTATATATAGGGGATCAAAAAGTCAAAACGATAAATATTATAGGTGAGGATCGCTTTTCTGGTGGAGACCCAGAAAAAAAACACGGAAGGAGATCAGTTAGAACAGATGATGACATTACTGACGAATTAAAAACAAAGGGTAATAAAGAAATTAAATTAGTTATTTATATCAATAAATAAGCAATAGATTTTGGCAAGACTTAATGAGCATGTATTAGATTAAGTAAGTTTAATGGCTTTTTATATTGAAATTCGCAAACTAAATGAAAACACAAATTTTGTAACTTACTTATATGAATTCCGGTTATCAACTGGAGCTGTTAAAAATGCAGTAGGTAAATTGCGGGGTAGCTCTAAGCTTGTAAATGGCGAGATAAAATTATCAAAGCAATCTGGAGATGTAGAGATTCTAAAGACTGCCGAAGGTGATAAGGGGCTGCATTCACAAAGGGCAATTTTAGCTATTATCAAGCATTGAAAAAAAGGAGAATACCCAGATAAAACCTGCTGGGCTTCTTGAGTTTTCAGTTCGGTAAAAATAATAAATATTTAATTAACAATGCAGAATTCACTGTGAATACACAGTTATCATCAATAACGTTTGATGTAAACAATTCTTATGTATCACAACAACTCGGCCAACGGGTTGGCGAAGAGGTAAGTCATTTTTATCATCCAACACCACCACCGCCAAGAAATCCGAGTGGATTTTGGCAGCGTGCTTGGAATTCGGTAGAAGATGTATTTGAACATCGTGCACTCATAGCCGAAGGTAGAGCTGCAGCGAATAGTGAAGTAATGAGTGAAAGTTTAGGACATGCATCGGCTAATCAACAAAACTATTTGGATTTAGGTTATACCGACAGTGTTGCTCAGTATAGAGCAGCCGAATGGACAGCAGCAGCCGAACTACCGTTGCCTCCCGTAGCTAAAGGAATAATGCAAGCTTCAAGCTTGATGAATAGATGGGGATTTTGGAACCGCATAGAGAATCAGAACATAGTTGATTCTGCCGAGAGAGTGTTTTATTCAAAAGCAAACTTAATTAGTGAACATGATTTTTATCACCCAGGTTCTATACCAAATAAATTCGCTAATAGCTTTAGTGGATATCGTTATAAATCATATCAATTAAAAGAAAATTTTGTTTTTTATCGCGCAGGGTCAAGTGAAGATCCCATGGGCCGGTTTTTTTCATTTGACAAGCCTATTAGTGAGCTACAAGTGAGAATAGACAAAGCGGTTCTTCCTGTTTGGTCTGATGGTGGTAACTCAGTGGTTGATACAGGCTATGCAATAAGAATTCCCAAAGGTAGTGTTGTCCACATGGGCAATACCGCACAACAGGGTGGTATTTTCTTGGGAGGTACTAAGCAAATTTATATTGATAATCCATGGTTAATACAGGGTGTTAAAATTATAGATGAATATAGTTTGCCGGAGGAATTACTATTTAATCTCATGGCAAAGAAAAGTATGATAAATAATTTTTAAAGAAAGATGGTATAGGCGGAAAAAAGAGATACAGAGGAATAGTTATGCAAGAACATACTGATAAAAAAGACAAGATAATATTACTACTTGAAGAAAGTATTAAGTTACTATCAAAAAACAATCAAAAAAGATGGGCTGAAGGCTTAATGTGTCTGATGCGACATTATATTAAAAGTGATAATAAGCAAGAAGCCGCATCTTTAATAAAAAAATTGTATGGAGGAGCTGGAACGCTTAATGACGTTGTATTGCATAAAGATAGGAAACCATTAATTGAAGAAAATAATCAATTAGAAAAACTGCTGAATGAATTATATGATGAGTGTAATAAAAAAATGATGAAATAACCTTGTGAACAATTTTAAATTTACGAATAGTAGCGGATTTGAGTATAGCGGGTATGAACGGAATTGTACGTGGACGATTCGACATTCGAAAACTTAGCGACACAATTGATTACCGATAGTGCTGCTTTAGCGGCACAGCAAATGCGTACGCCATCTACTTCAGATGATGCGTATCATCAAAGCCAAAAGGCAAGTCGAGGTGCAGGAAAGATCACGCAAACAGAGACAGAACAACAATGGGAATCGGAATTAATTAACGATGCAGAATTTACTGCGAATGCACAGTTACCTTCAGTAACATTTGATGTAAACAATTCTTATGTTGCACGACAGCTCGGACAACGAGTTGGCGAAGAAGTCAGTCACTTTTATCATCCAACACCACCGCCAAGAAATCCCAGTGGATTTTGGCAGCGTGTAGAGCAACGGTATAAAAATGATTTTGAACGTCAAGCTTTAATAGCCGAAGGTCGAGCATCTGCATACAGTGAAGTGATGTATGAAAGTATAGGACATGCAGCTGCAAACGAACAAAACTATTTAGATATAGGTTATACCGATAGTGCTGCTCAGACTCGAGCAGGTTGGATAGCAGCGATCGAACTACCGTTGCCATCCGTAGCTAAAGGAATAATGCAAGCTTCAAGCTTGATGAATAGATGGGGATTGTTTAGTCAGGGTGCGGAAAGTTCATTACTTCCCGTTAAAGCTACAAAGCTTGGTGATTTTGACGCTTATAATCCAGGGTTGTTAACTAGACGCCCTGCCTCGTCTTTCTTAGGCCAAAGATATTCTAGTTTCAGACTTGATGAAGATTTAATTTTGTATCGTGCCGGGTCGGATAATCAATCTCTTGGTGAGTATTTTTCATTGGATAGGCCAGATAGTGAACTGCAATTGCGTATTGATAAAGCAGTCCGCCCTTCTTGGCCTGATGGCGGTAAATCAATAATTGATACTACTTACCAAGTCAAAATACCGAAAGGTGTTAATGTTCATATTGGTGAAGTTGCGCCTCAAGGAGATATTTTCTTAGGCGGAACACAACAAATTTTCATTCAAAAGCCTTGGCTTATTTCTGGAGTTGAAATTCTGAATAAATACCCATTAAAAGAGGAGTTACTATGGAATCCAAGTCTCAGATGATTGCTGTTATTAATAAAATTGCATCTTTATTAAAGTCTTCAGAAGAAAAATTTTGGCTTTCTTATTTTAATCATGTTCTAGAAGAACTTAACAAAGGACAAGATGAGAAATGCTTATGCAATTCAATACTTAAGGCATTTCAAGGCGGAATGGGTTCTCTCAACGATTTTGTTTTACATAAAGACGGAAAACCATTAATAGAAGAGAATAATCATCTTGATGCTTTAAAAGATCAGCTGTTTGATATTTGTATGGCTGTTAAAGATCACCGCAGCTAATAGTGAAGTGATGCGTGAAAGTTTAGGACATGCAGCGGCTAATCAACAAAACTATTTAGATTTAGGTTATAGCGAGAGTGTTGTTCAGACTCGAGCAGCCGAATGGACAGCAGCGACTGAACTACCGTTGCCTCCCGTAGCTAAAGAAATAATGCAAACTTCAAGCTTGATGAATAGATGGGGAGTTTTTGGTCGAGCAAAGGAGCCGCTAAATTTATTAGGAAATGAAGCAAGAAATCACATTAATGCGCTACGCTTGCAACGATCATTTACTATTGAGCAAGCTCAATCTATTTTTGATGAAGCTGGAGGATTACTGCCCGAAGTTATTCAAACTTCAACTCGGTTAAAGATACATCCCTTTGGTAATACGGAATTAAACGAAGCATTATCTTTGCGTGCTGGAAATTTATCTGATTGGCGTAAATATATAACAGAACTTGTTCCTAGTCCTTCCGGTAATTTTCGGATGCATTTTTATCATAATCCAATTACTGGTGATGTCTATTATGGTATGGATTACAAAGCGGTGTTTAATCATGAGGGCTCATGGAAGCTTCCACTCTCACCAAACTTTGAATATGAATCGCCTCGCTTTACACTTTAAATATGGAGATGATAATAATGAAAGTTAAATGTATAACTATCTACAATGAACATACAAAAACATATGAAAAAGAAAGTAGTTGGATAACGATAGGCAAAGAATATATTGTTTTAGGAATTGAAATTCGACCTCATGAAGTTTCTTATCTTATTGCAAGTGATTCAGAACAAATGCCAATATTACAATATGCTACACAATTCGAAATCATTAGTGGAAAAGTTCCATCCAATTGGAAAATATTACCTGATAAGTTTGCATTATTTTCAATTCTACCTAGTGCATGGTGTGAACCTGGCCTCATGGAGGCTTTTTATGATCAAGATCCCGAGGCATTAAAAATTTATAGACGTGAGGCTATGCTTATTTACCAAGAAGAAGGAATGGTTTAGACCAAATAAAGATTATTAAAATCAGGATTGAGTACTAAAATAAAAATAGATAATCCTTTAGAGCGACGTTTGGTATCAGATATTGCTATAGCGGGAATGAGTAGCGTGGTGCGTGGACATTTTGATGTAGAAAACTTAGCGACACAATTGATTACGGATGCGGCTAGTTATGTTGCGCATCAACAAATCAAACCGATTTCAGATGACTATCATCAAAGCCAAAAGGCGAGCCGAGGTGCAGGACACATCACACAAACTACAATAGAACAGCAGTGGGAATCGCAGTTAATTAATGATGCAGAATTTACCGCGAATAGACAATTACCGTCTGTCACTTTTGATGTAAACAATTCTTATGTATCACAACAGCTCGGACAACGCGTTGGTGAAGAAGTCAGTCATTTTTATCATCCAACACCTCCACCACCTACGGCAAGAAATCCACGTGGATTTTGGCAGCGAACTTGGCATTCAGTGGAAGACGTTTTTGAGCATCGCGCGTTAATAGCCGAAGGTAGAGCAGCCGCTAATAGTGAAGTAATGAGTGAAAGTTTAGGACATGTATCAGCTAATCAACAATACTATCTGGATTTAGGTTATACCGACAGTGTTGCTGAGACTCGAGCAGGCTGGATAGCAGCAACCGAACTACCATTGCCCTCCGTAGCTAAAGGAATAATGCAAGCTTCAAGTTTGATGAATAGATGGGGAGTTTTTGGTCGCAATGGAGCAGAGAGTTTATCAGAAGTAAAAATGTTACCATCACCGCGAGATTTTTATTTAAGGAAAATAGAAAATCCTAAACTTTATAGAATAATAGATCGATTATATCGGCCAAATGCAAAGTATGGAGCTGGTAGTACGGCTGATGCAGTCAGACATGAGCTTAATGGTAAGGAATTTTTATCAAAAAGCAGTCATATACAAAAAGCAATAGAATCTAGAAATGCCCTTTCAATGTTAATTCATGCAGATCAACGGCTTTCTCTTAGTGATAAACAAATTGCATTATGGGTTAGAGAGGATTTACAAAATGCACTAACTGAGCAACCATGGGATAAAGTTTACATTGGAAGACAAGGGATGACGCCATGAAAAATTTAGAAATTGAAAAATTTACCCAAAGATTATTAAAGGATTTTCCTAATTTTATTCATGAAATGAAGCCAGATGATTTTCAACCGTACATGCTTTTTGGAGATTTTGGAATTTACATTAGAGATGTAATTGATCGAGGGACTTATGATGAAAATGAGTTAGA
The DNA here is from genome assembly GCA_036495935.1 of Candidatus Aquirickettsiella sp. Taxonomy (GTDB): domain Bacteria; phylum Pseudomonadota; class Gammaproteobacteria; order Diplorickettsiales; family Diplorickettsiaceae; genus Aquirickettsiella. The sequence goes on along the minus strand of DASXLX010000048.1, from coordinate 500 downwards.
TAAGATATTTGAGTTTCTTAATGAGATGGGTAATTCGTCAGATGAAGAGGTTCAAAATTTATTGACTGTAGGCGTTTTAGAAATAATCACTGATAGTAGTGCAGCCATTATGCTTGCCGGAAAAAAACTTAAAGGGACAGCATTAGAAGACTTAAGATTAATTCAGAAGTATTGGGCCGATTGATAATATAGTGAGAGAAATGGCGATGGGATCCGCAGGGTTAAGCACTAAAATAAAAATAGATAACCCTTTAGAGCGACGTTTGGTATCAGATATTGCAGTAGCGGGAATGAGTAGCGTGGTGCGTGGACATTTTGATGTAGAAAACTTAGCGACACAATTGATTACGGATGCAGCTGCAGTAGGGATGCAACAACGGCAAGCAAGGCCAGTTTCAGACGAATACCATCAAAGCAAAAAGGCAAGTCAAGGTGCAGGACACATTACGCAAACCGCGATAGAACAACAATGGGAATCACAATTAATTAACGATGCGGAA